>NZ_CP107968.1:4922500-5593750 GCF_036084755.1 Streptomyces sp. NBC_00370 | reverse complement strand
GACGGTGACGTGGTAGCCGTGCTCGTAGGCGGCGCGCGCGGTGTTCTCGACGCCGATGCTGGTCGCGATGCCGGTCAGCACGACCTGGGTGACGCCCTTGCGGCGCAGCTGGAGGTCGAGGTCGGTGCCGTGGAAGGCGCCCCAGACCTGCTTGGTGACGACGATGTCGCTGTCCTCGCGGCCGAGCCCCTCGGCCAGGTCGGCCCAGTCGGCGGGCGGCTGCTGGCCGGAGCCGCCGGGGCCCTCGGTACGGCCGGGGGCGCCGCCGGTGACGCGGACGAGGACGACCGGCAGGCCCTTGGCCCGGAAGGCGGCGGCGAGCTTCGCCGAGCGCTCGACGACCTCGGCGGCCGGGTGGACGGTCGGCAGGCCGACGATGCCCTTCTGCAGGTCGACGACGACCAGGGCGGTGGTGGGATCGAGGATGGTGGCGGTCATGGGTGGTGCTCCTTGCGATGGGGGGTCAGCGACGGGCTCGTAGCGCCCGGTCGGTGAAGGTCAGGATGATCAGCAGCACCCCGAGACCGGCGGAGACACCGGCCATGAGGTGCAGACCGCTGTCGCTCGCCCGCCGGCCGTAGGCGAGAGCGATCAGACTGGATGCGGCGATGGCGCCGATGTACTGCGCGGTGCGCTGGAGCCCGGCCGCCGAGCCGATCTCCTCCGGCGGGGCGTACGCCTGCACGGCCGCCTGGTTGCTCGTACCGATCAGCCCCTGCGGAACGCCGAAGCAGGCGCCCACCAGCAGCAGCACGGCGAGCGGTGTCTGTCCGCCGACGAAGGCCAGCACGCTCGCGCCGACGGCGAGCAGGACGGCGGCGAGCGCCAGCGGACCCCGGATGCCCTTGGTACGGGCGCCGAGCAGCGAGCAGACCAGCGCGGCCACCGACATCGGCAGCATCAGCAGCCCGGTGTACCCGGAGGAGAAGCCGCGGCCCTCCTCCAGCCACTGGGTGTAGCCGTACATCACGCAGTAGATCAGCAGATAGCTGAGGCCGTGCCGCAGGTAGGTGCGGGCGAGCGGGGCGTTGCCTGCGAGCATCCGCAGGTCGATGAAGGGCCGCGGCCTGCGCAGCTGCCACCACACCAGGACGGCGGAGACGGCGGCGAACGGGGCCAGCAGCCACCACAGGGGGTGGGACAGGTCGAGCAGGAAGAAGACCAGCAGGGTCAGCGCCGTCGAGAACAGTCCGATGCCGAGCGGGTCGAGCGAGCGGCGCAGCGAGTTGTCGGCCGTCACGGCGCCACGCGGCGGGTCGACGGGGATCCAGATCAGCGCGGCGACGAAGGCGACCAGCGCCACCGGCAGGTTCACCGCGAAGATGCCGCGCCAGCCGACCAGGGCGACCAGCAGCCCGCCGAGGCTCGGTCCGACGGCAGCGCTGCCGAGCGCCGCCATGGAGACCCGCGCCAGGACCGTGCGGGGAGGCGTACGGCCGACCCGGCGGCCCTCGTCGCGCAGTACGGACATGGCGGCGGGGTACGCGGCCGAGGTGCCGACGCCGAGCAGCAGCCGGGAGACGATGAGCCAGCCGAAAATGGGCGCGAGGGTGCCGACCAGGCCGGAGGCGAAGACCAGGACCAGGCCGGCGAGGAAGATCCGGCGCGGGCCGAGGGCGTCGGCGAGTTTGCCGAGTACGGGCTGGCCTACGGCGCTGGCGAGGTAGAGGACGGAGATGAGCCAGGCGGTGTCGGCGGCGCCGATCCCGAAGCTGTCGCCGATCGACACCAGCGCCGTGGAGATCATGGTCGTGTTGAGCGGGTTGAGCAGGGAGCCGATGAGCAGCGGGGCGGTGAGCCGGCCGCTGAAGCCTTTCGGCGCGGGACCGCCGGGGGTGCTCTCTTCAGGACTCCTCGGCTCGGGGCTCGCTGACTCCGCACTCCCTGGCTCGGGCAGCGTGCCCGCCGGTATGCCGGTCGTCGCGTCGCTCACTTCTCGACCAGCCGCCGCAGCAGCGCCGCGGCCTCGGCGAGCGTGCGCCGCTCGGCCGCGTCCAGTTCACCGGCGATGGCCTCGGCCAGCCAGTCCCGTTTGGCGGCGCGCACGCCGGCGAGGGTGTGCCGCCCGCTGTCCGTGGCCGAGACGACCGACTGACGGCCGTCGTCGGGGTCCGGTGTCCGCTCGACCATGCCCTGCTCCTCCAGGGAGCCGAGCGTCAGCCGCATGGACTGCGGCCTGACGAACTCCGCGCGGGCCAGCGCCGCCGTGGTGGCCGGGCCCTCGGTGTCCAGCCGGGACAGCACGGACCGCTGGGAGGGGGTGAGCAGACTGTCCGGGGAGGTCGTCCGCAGCCGTCGCATCAACGTGCTGACCACGGCGGCCACCTCGGCGGCGACCTGCTCGGGCGTCGGGTTCGGGTGGCTTTCGGACATGGCTTCACCGTACGAGATCGACAGGCCGCCTTGCAAGTTTGCCTGTTTTTCTTGGTGCGGCGCCGGATCAGCCGGCGCCGTCGCACGCGACCTCGCCCGCGCCCGGCCTCAGACCGGGTCGCACCAGCCCTCGCGGTACGACGCCCAGTCCTGCTCGCTCGCCGCGAAGTCGACGTACAGGGCGACCCCGAACCGCTGCCGGTCGCGGTCGGTGCGGCCGAGGCCGAGCCGTACGCCGCGCACGGCCGCCGCCGTCGTCTCCGCGTGGCCGTGGTGGCTCATGTCGTCCTCGTAGTAGAAGGGCAGCCCCATCAGCAGGTCCGTCGACGTGGGCGTCACCTCCAGGGCGAGCGTGGTCTGCTGGGCCACGTAGCCCCCGTACAGGCTCTGCACCGGCATCGCCGTGTCGTACGACATGACGGCGATCTGGTCGACCCTGCGGGCCACCTGGGCGAAGAACGCCTGCGACCACCACTTGGGGTGGCGGGTGAAGAAGCCGGCGACCGTGTGCTGGGCGGGCAGCGGGTCGATCTGGTGGGCGGCGACGGAGAGGGGCTTGTGCCGCTTCCCGGTGACGGCGCGCAGATCGTCCAGCAGGGAGAGGTAGTGCCGGTCGCCCGAGTGCAGCGGCTCCAGGTCGAAGTGGACCCCGTCGAACCCGTCGTCCAGCACCTGCGCCGCCGACCGCACGACGGCGGCGCGGGTCGCCGCGCGCTCCAGGCGCAGCCCGTCCGGGGTCTCGGTGGCCAGCACGTCCCCGAGCCAGGCGTGTACGCGCACCCCGGGCATCGTGCGGTGCACGGCGGCGATCAGCCACCCGGCGCGTGCGTAGCGGTCGGCGGGCAGGGTGCCGTCGTGCTCCAGCGGCCCCGCGTGCACGTACAGGTCCTTGATCCCCGTCCCGTCGATCCGCCGGGCGAACGCGGCGAGATCGGCGTCCTTCTTGCGTCCGTCCACCCAGGCATGGCCGAGCCAGATGGCGTCCCGGCCGCGGGTGCGGGTGCCGTCCTGGAGGTCGCCCGCGTAGTTCATCCGCAGCGCGGCCGCCGCCGACAGCAGCGGCACGACGATCACCACCGCGAGCGCCAGCGCGATTCTCTTGGGCCACCGCGCCCGCCTGCCGCGCCAGCCCCGCGCCAGCCCCCACCCGAATCCACGCAGCTGTGTACGCACCGTCCGCCCCCTCCCCCGGAAGGGCCACAGACTAAGCGGGACTCTCTCCGGTCGCGGGGGCGTATTGCCGGACATACTGTCCGAAAGGTGACGTCTCTCATCGGTCGCCGTGACAGAACCCGTACGTACCGGGTCGCGACGAGCGCGCTGACCGTACTGCTGGTCACCGCGTGGTGGCCGGCCGTACCCGCGCTCGCGGCGGCGACCCCGGCCCCCGACGGCGGCGGGTCACCCGGCGCATCGGCCAATCTCGTCCTGCCCATCGCCGTCCTGCTCGCCGTCGTCGTCGGCGCCGCGTACACGTACCGCAGGCGCAGACGGCGGGCCAGGGCCCGTACGGTCCGGGTCGCGTCCCACGAGGGACGTCCCCATGAGGGCCACCGGGGCTGAGCGGCCGGCTCAGAACATGCTGAGGAGCTGTTCCACCGACGGTTCCGACGACGAGTCCCCGTCGGGCAGGGCCAGTTCGAACCAGACGGTCTTGCCGCGCGGCGTGCGGCGCGAGCCCCAGGCGGCGCTCAGCAGCCCGACCAGCTGCAGTCCGCGCCCGCCCTCGTCGGTGTCGCGGGCGCGCCGCCTGCGCGGCTGGACGAGCCCCGCGTCCCACACCTCGCAGACGAGCGTGCGATCGCGCAGCAGCCGTAGCCTGATCTCGCCCTCGCCGTACCGCATGGCGTTGGTGACCAGCTCGCTGACCAGCAACTCGACGGTGTCCACGAGCGGTTCGAGATCCCAGGCGAGCAGCTGCGCGCGGGCGCGCTCCCTGGCGCGGCCGACCGAGCGCGGTTCGCGCGGCAGCCGCCAGTCGCCCACCGCGTCCTGCTGGAGCCCCTGGATCCGGGCCATCAGCAGTGCGATGTCGTCTTCGCCGTGCCCGGTGTCGAGGGTGCTCAGGACGTGGTCGCAGACGTCCTCCAGCGGGCGTACGGGATTGCTGAGCGCGGCGCGGAAGGCGCTCAGGCCCTCGTCGAGCGGCTGGTCGCGGGACTCGACGAGACCGTCCGTGTACAGGGCGAGCAGCGCGTCCTCGGCCAGCTCGACCTCCACCTGCTCGAAGGGCTCGCCGCCGACGCCGAGCGGCATCCCCGGCGGTACGTCGAGCAGCAGGGCCGCCTCGCCCGGCTCCACCACGACCGGCGGCAGATGGCCGGCGTTGGCGAAGGTGCAGCGCCGGGTGACCGGGTCGTAGACCGCGTAGACACAGGTGGCGAGATAGACCTCGGAGAGGTCCGCGTCCCGCGATTTGTGCGCGACCCGGGAGGCCTGCTGGGCGCCGCTGGGGGTGCCGAGGCCGCGCGCGATCTCGTCGAGCGCGGACAGCACCTCGGCGGGTTCCAGGTCGAGCAGCGCCAGCGTCCTCACGGCGGTGCGCAGTTCGCCCATGGCGACAGCGGCCCGTAGCCCGCGGCCCATCACGTCGCCGACGACCAGGGCCGTGCGGTGTCCCGGCAGCTCGATAACGTCGAACCAGTCACCGCCCACCTCGGTCGCCGTGTTGCCCGGCAGATAGCGGCAGGCGATGTCCAGTCCGGCCGCCTCGGGGTCGCCGGGCGGCAGCAGGCTGCGCTGGAGGATCAGCGCGCGTTCGTGCTCCCTGCGGTAGAGGCGGGCGTTGTCGATACAGACGGCGGCGCGCGCTGCGAGTTCGACGGCGAGCGCGCGGTCCCGGTCGCCGAAGGGCTCACTGCCCTTCGTACGGGAGAACTGGGCGAGCCCGACGACCGCGTCGTGCGCCACCATCGGCACCGCGAACGTCGACTGGATCAGGCTGCCGGTCTCGCCGGGGACGGTCTGCACCCGGGCGGTACGCAGCGCGGCGGCGCTGAGCGAGCTGAACGGGAAGCGGTGCACGGCGCCGACCTCGGGCATCACGTACCCGTCGTGCGGCACGGCGCCCGCCGCGCCCAGCGGGGCGTCGGAGACGGCGCTGGCGAAGGCGACCCTGCGCAGCCGGGCGCTGCCGTCGCCGGATTCGGCGCCGGTCGAGCTCCAGCGTCCCGGCGGCGCCTCCTCGCCGGTGAGCAGGTTCTGGTAGAGATCGACCGAGGCGAGGTCGCAGAAGCCGGGGACGGCGACGTCGAGCAGTTCGCGTGCGGTGGTCTCCAAATCGAGCGAGTTGCCGATCCTGGCGCTCGCCTCGTTCAGCAGGGCGAGATTGCGGCGGGCGCTGGCGGCCTCACGGGCGGCGATCTGACGGTGCGTGACGTCGGTGCCGATCGCGGCGACGCCGAGGACGCGTCCCGAGCCGCTGTTGACGCGGTAGAGGTTGATGGACCAGAACCTGCGGTCGGCGGAGCCGTCCACGCTGCCCACGAGCTGGAGTTCGGTCACCGGGTCGCCGGTCTCCAGGACCCGGCGCAGCGCGTCGACCAGCCGGTCGGCCTGGGGCGGCGAGAGATAGTCGTGGGCGCTCCGGCCGCGGTGGCCTGCGGGCGTTCCGCCGAAGACGGTCACGAAGCGCTGGTTGGCCCGCCGGATCTTCAGATCGAGGTCGAAGAGCAGGAACCCGAAAGGAGATTGGCCGAAAATCGCCTGCGAGGAGGCGAGGTCCGTCTCAATATGGCGCAAGGCCCGGACGTCCACGACGATGCAGAGCGCGCCGCGCCTGCCGTCGTCGGTCTCACTGGGCATCACATAGATCTCGGCGAGACCTTGCTCGGCGTCCTGTCCGGGGAGCCGGAACGGCACGAGTCCCGTCCACTCCTTGCCGTCCAGAATCTCGTCGACCCTGCGGTGACCGTGCGGACGCAGCTCGTCCGGGAGGAAGACCTCGATCGGGTCCTTGCCCCTGACCTGCGGCGCCGTGACGCCGAAGAGTTCGGCGGCACGCTCGCTCCACTGGTCGACCAGCCCGTCGGGGCCGATCGAGAAGGAAGCCACCCGGATGTAGTCATAGATGGAGCCGGGCGGGCTGCTCTGCCAAACGACGTCGCCCGTCGTCTCTGGTATCTCGCTCACGCGACCGTCCCCTCCAGCTCACGCACCGGACCGGCCTTGCCCGCAGTATTCAGCACTACGGCCCCGGCCGACACGCCGTTCACGATCACATCACGGTCTCGGTCTGTTTGAGCCGGACAGGACGTGATCGTTGTCCCCCCACACTTCTAACCAAGCAGCGGCAGCTCGAACCACACCGTCTTACCCGTCTTGCCGCGCCGCGTCCCCCAGCGCCTCGCGGAACAGGCCACGAGCTGCAGTCCGCGCCCTCCTTCGTCGTCCGGTCCCGCGGCCCGTTCGGTCGGTGCCTCGGGGACCGGATCGGAGATTTCGACCACCAGTGCGCAGCGCGCCGAAGCGGTGTCAACCGCCGCCCCGTCAGGGCCCGAAGAGAGCGGCCGGACGTCCAGCCGCACTCCGATCGGGCCGGAGGCGTAGCGCTGGGAATTGGTCACCAGCTCGCTGACCAGCAGCACGGCCACATCACCGACCGAGGAAGGGATCCGCCAGCGGCGAAGAGTGTCGCGGACCTCGTGCCGCGCCCGGCGCACCGAACTCACCTCGGCAGGGAAGGTCCACTCGGCACAGGCACCCTCGGCAACGATCAAGCCGACCACTTCCCACAACAGGCGGCAGACCCGCATCTTCTGAGTGGGGTCAATGTGGGGCATACCCCGCTTTCCGCCCGGCCTACCTTCGGGGCGGGCGCACTGTGGCACGAACGGCGTACGGAGTGACCTGACGGGGGCGCACGGCGGAGCAGGGCCGGGGCAGGGTTCAGGTCAGGCAGGGGCAACGGCCGGGGCAGGTGCTACGAGGGCGTGCGCAGCCGGCGGGCGGCCTCGGCGACGGCGGGGCGGTCCTGGTCCAGCCAGTCGACCGTATGGATCTCGTCGGGGCCGAGCCAGCGCAGCTCGTCGTGGTCCTCAAGTGGCCGCGGGTCGCCGGAGAGCAGCCGGACCGTCCACGCGTGCAGCACATAGCCGGGCTTCAGCGGCCACGCACCGGGGATCCGCTCCAGCGGCTCGCTCTCCACGCCCAGCTCCTCGCGCAGCTCACGCGCCAGCGCCTGCTCGGGCAGCTCCCCCGGTTCGACCTTGCCGCCGGGCAGCTCCCAGCGGCCCGCCAGCTCGGGCGGCGCACTGCGCCGTGCGGCCAGCAGCCGCCCCCGGTCGCACACGGCACCGGCCACCACGACTCGATCACTCATGCGCCGGAGCGTAACGCGCGGCGGCGCGCGGGACAGCGGCGCGCCGTACGGGGGGAGGAGCGGGCGGGGCTCAGTGGGCGGGCTGGCTCACGCGCTCGACCCAGTAGAGCTTTCGCTGGCCGCGCCCGTCGAGGGTGTCGGCGATCTGCTGCGCCTCGTCCCTGGTGGCGTATCGGGCGACGCGATAGCGGTTGCCGTTGTCGTCCTGCCGTATCACCAGCCATGGGAGTACGGCTCCGCTGTCCGTCACCGAGCCCCTCCCGCCGCCGGCCTGCCGCTCACTGAAGATCTCCGGGAAACCGCAATCCGCATATGCCCGAGCCTACGCCTGACCTTTACTCAGCGGATACGTGTTTACACAAAGAGACACGCATCCGGCCAACAATGCGCCGAAAACCGAGGGGCGCGCGCCGTTCGCGCGCCCCTCGGCTGCCCGCTCGGTCAGCCGGTGCGCACCGTCGGCATCGGCATCAGCACTGGACCCGCCGTCGTCTCCTGCTGGCAGGCGTCCCCGCACTCGGAGTCCAGCGAACAGCAGAGCGAGCAGATCGGGCCCGACCGGACAGGGCAGTCGGCGATGTCCGGCAGCTCGTACGCCGTCTCGCAGACCGCGCAGAGATGGGTGGCGGTGATGTCGGGGACGTCGGCGTCCGGGCCGTTGACCGGGTTCGGCCGGGCCAGGTAGTACTTCCCCTTCGTCGCCCAGGCGATCAACGGGCAGAGCACCAGGGCGAGTCCGGCGGCGATGAAGGTCGAGAACGCCTCCGCGTACGCGCCGAAGAGTCCGAAGAAGGCGAGGATCGAGACGACGGAGGCGATCACCATCGAGCCGAAGCCGGCCGGGTTGACCGCGTACAGGTAGGCCCGTTTGAACTCGATGTACTTGGGGCTCAGTCCGACCCGCTTGTTGATGACGAGGTCGGCGGCGACGGCGGTGATCCAGGCGATCCCGACGTTGGAGTAGAAGCCGAGGAGCTTGTTCAGCGCGGCGAACATGTCCATCTCCATCAGCGTCAGCGCGATGGCGAGGTTGAGGAAGATGTACCAGACCCGCCCCGGGTGCTTGTGCGTCAGCCGGGAGAAGAAGTTCGACCAGGAGAGCGAACCGCTGTACGCGTTGGTCACGTTGATCTTCACCTGGGAGACGATCACGAAGATCGCGGCGGCCGGCAGCGCGAACGAGCCGAGCCACGGCTTGAGCGCCTCGATCTGCGGTGCGATCGGCTCCAGCGCGTGCGTCTTGCCGACGGCCTCCAGCGCGACGAAGGCGAGGAAGGCGCCGCCGAGCTGCTTGGCAGCGCCGATGATGACCCAGCCGGGCCCGGCAGCCAGTACGGCGATGTTCCAGCGGCGCTTGTTCTGCTCGGTCTTGGCCGGCATGAAGCGCAGGTAGTCGGCCTGCTCGCCGATCTGGGCGATGAGCGAGAGCGCCACGCCCGTACCGAGTCCGAAGCCGATCCAGTCGAAGCCGGAGCCCGCGCCCTCCGTGCCGCCGAAGGAGGTGAAGGCACCCCAGGAACCAGGGGCGTTGAACGCCAGCACCACGAACGGCAGGACGAGTCCGATGAGCCAGATCGGCTGGGTCCACGCCTGCACCTTCGCCAGCGCGCCCATCCCGCGGAAGACGATCGGGATGACGATCAGCGTGGTCAGCAGATAGCCGAACTGGACCGGCAGCCCGATCGCCTGGTGCATGGCCTGCGCCATGATCGAGCCTTCGAGCGCGAAGAAGATGAAGGTGAACGAGGCGTAGATCAGCGAGGTCAGGGTCGAGCCGAAGTAGCCGAAGCCGGCGCCGCGGGTGATGAGGTCCATGTCCAGGCCGTACTTGGCGCAGGCGCGGGCGATCGGGATGCCCGTGACGAAGATGATCGTGGCGGCGGTGAGGATGGAGGCGAACCCGCTGGTGAAGCCATACGTGAAGACGATCGAAGCGCCGATGGCGAAGTCGGCCAGATAGGCGATCCCGCCGAGCGCCGTGCCCGCGACCATCGAGGGCGACCAGCGGCGGAAGGAGTGCGGGGCGTAGCGGAGCGAGAAGTCCTCGCGGCTCTCGTCGGCGGCGAGTTTGGCGTAACTGCGCGGTGGCGCCCCGGGCGGGACGACGTCCGACGCCGGGTCGGGGACGGGGGCGGGGGGCGGGGCTGGTGCGGCTGTGTCCGTCATGAGGTGGCTTCCCCTTCGCCGACTGTGGACCGGTGGGCGGTGCACCGGTAGGAGGGGAAGGTAGGAGGCGGACATGACAAGGCCCAACTGCGGCGCGTTGCCTGGCCGTTACGGCACGACCTGAGGAGTTAACTCGCCGTCACGACCGCCGTACGGCCCGTCCGGATACCGGTCACTTGACAGAAAGGTGGTACGCGACGCGGTAGCGGTCGGCGGGGACGACCACATCGGCGGTCTCCACCGCGCGCCCCGACGCGTAGAAGGTCCGCTCCAGGACCATCACCACATGGCCGGGCACCCCGCCCAGCGCCAGCAGTTCCTCGGCGAGCCCGGGGCGGGCGCCGACCTCCTCCAGCACGTTGTCCACGACGAGGTCGATGGCCGCCATCCGCTCGACCACCCCGCAGCCGCCGAGCGGCCCCTCCTCGGGCAGCATCACCGGCGTACGGCCCGTGACGGCCAGCGGCTCCCAGGAGGTGGAGAGCATCATCGGCTCGCCGCCGTCCCGGAAGACGTAGCGCGTGCGCATCACCCGGTCGTCCGGGGAGATCCCGAGCCGCACGGCGATCTCCGGCCCCGCCGCCTCCTGTTCACTGCGCGACTCCCACGTACCCCTGGCCTCCTCGTCCGTCTGCTCCTGACGGAAGGGGTTGGAGCCCGCCGAAGGGCGGTAGCCGGAGCGGGAGATGCGGCGCGGCACGGGGCGCTCGCGCACAT
The DNA here is from genome assembly GCF_036084755.1 of Streptomyces sp. NBC_00370. Taxonomy (NCBI): domain Bacteria; kingdom Bacillati; phylum Actinomycetota; class Actinomycetes; order Kitasatosporales; family Streptomycetaceae; genus Streptomyces; species Streptomyces sp. NBC_00370. The sequence continues at coordinate 5,583,174 of NZ_CP107968.1, read as the reverse complement.
AGGTGCCGGAGCCCGACCTGCCTTCGACGAGCCCCTCGGCCATCAGGACCTTGCGCGCCTCCAGGGCGACGGTGTCCGAAACGCCGTACTCCTCACGGATCCGCGCCTGTGAGGGCAGACGGGTGTGGGGTGGCAGCGCTCCGTCGACGATCTTCCGGCGAAGGTCACTCGCCACACGCAGGTAGGCCGGCTGCTCACCGAATGCCACGGGCCACTCCCATTCCCCATCGACCGTCCCCATCAGGCTTTTCCGCCAGCCCTCTCAGGTTGACAGACAGCAACAGCCTGGCAACCGTGGGTTGATCACCGCAAGCGTGGGCCAGGGTTTCACCCGAAGTGATGACTTGCGTTTACGCAGCAGGTATCCCGCCCGGGGCCCTCCGGACCCCCACTGTTGGTCCGCCCTCTTGACCCCATTGGTCCAGACCAATACCTTTCCGGCCATGAGCCTCACGCACCGCAGCATCCCGGCCCGAAGAACCCTGGGCAGACTCGCCGTTGCCGTCTGCTCCCTCGCCCTCGTCGCCACCGCCGCCCCCGCCGCGACGGCCGGCGGCCACAGCGGCGGCCATGACCACGGCGGCGGCCACCACGCACCGGCGCCCGCCCTGAAGAACGTCGGCTACTTCACCCAGTGGGGTATCTACGGCCGGAACTACCAGGTCAAGGATCTGGACACGAGCGGTCAGGCAGCCAAACTGACCCATCTCAACTACGCGTTCGGCAATGTCGGCGCCGACGGCACGTGCTTCACCGGCAATGTCGCCGGCCAGGCCGACGCCTGGGCCGACTACCAACGCCCGGTCGACGCCGCCGGATCGGTCGACGGCACGGCCGACACCGCCGAGCAGCCCCTCGCCGGCAGCTTCAACCAGCTGCGCGAACTCAAGGCGAAGCACCCCGGCCTGAAGGTGCTGATCTCACTGGGCGGCTGGAGCTGGTCGACCAACTTCTCCGACGCCGCCCGGACGCCCGCCTCCCGCAAGGCGTTCGTCTCCTCCTGCATCGACCTCTACATCAAGGGCAATCTGCCCGTCGACGGAGCCAGGGGCGGTGCGGGCGCCGCGGCGGGCCTCTTCGACGGCGTGGACATCGACTGGGAGTGGCCGGGCTCCGAGGCCAACACCGGCACGGTCTTCCGTCCCGAGGACAAGAAGAACTACGCCGCGCTGGTCCACGAGTTCCGCACCCAGCTCGACGCCTACGCGAAGTCCCAGGCCAAGGCGGCGGCGCACGGCAGGCACCATCCGGCGCCCGCGCCCAAGCACTACGACCTGTCGGCCTTCGTCCCGGCCGCGCCCGCCAAGATCGACGCGGGCTTCGACGTCCCCAAGATCATGCGGGACTTCGACTTCGTGAACCTCCAGGGCTACGACTTCCACGTCTCGGGCGAGGCGACGACCGCCCAGCAGTCGGCGCTCTACGGACGCACCGACTTCAGCGTCGACCGGACGGTGCGCGACTGGGAGCGCCGCGGCGCGCCCGCCCGCAAGCTCGTGGTCGGCATGCCGTTCTACGGGCAGGGCTGGACCGGTGTCACCGGCGGCGGCGACGGGCTCGGCCAGCCGGCCGCGGCGCCGGGACCCGGCACCTGGGCGCCGGGCACCGAGGACTACAAGGTGCTCAAGCAGCTCGCCGACTCCGGTACGTACAAGGTCTACCGGGACCGCGCGGCGGGCGACGCCTGGCTCTTCGACGGCACCACGCTCTGGACGTACGACGACCCGCAGGTGCTGCGCACCAAGGCGCGGTACGTCCGCGACCAGCGGCTCGGCGGCGCGATGATCTGGTCGCTGGACGGCGACACGGCCGACGGCGAGCTGACGACGGCGATCGACCGCGGCCTGAACGGCCACTGACCGGTCCCGACCGCCGGGCCCCCCGAGGGGAGGGGTCCGGGGCCGCTCCACAGGCCCCGGACCCCGTACGGACGACGACCACCGCACCCCGGACCCGCCCACGCGACCGCGCCGGACGGCGACCCGGCTGACATGCTGGCGCCATGACCACGACGTACCGTTGCCCGGCCGACGGCACCCGCTCCCCCGTCACCTCGGCCGCCTGGTGCTGCCCCGTCTGCCGCGGCCCCTGGGACCTCGACCTCGACACCGCTCCCGTGCCGCGCGAGGCCCTGCCGGGGCGGGTCAACTCCCTCTGGCGGTACGCGGAGGCGCTGCCGCTCGAAGCGCCCGTCACGACGCTCGGCGAGGGCCGTACGCCGCTCGTCCAGCTGACCCCGCACGTGGCGGCGAAGCTCGACTACCTGATGCCGACGCTCTCCTTCAAGGACAGGGGCGCCGTGCTGCTCGCCGAACTCGCCCTGCGGCTGCGGCCCGAGCGGGTCGTCGCGGACAGCAGCGGCAACGCGGGCACGGCCGTCGCCGCCTACTGCGCACGCGCCGGGCTGCCCTGCACGGTGTACGTCCCCGAGACCACGTCGCCCAAGAAGACCGAGCAGATCCGCGCGCACGGCGGCCACTTGGAGCGCGTCGCGGGCGACCGCGAGGCGACGGCCGTCGCGGCGCGCGCGGCCGCCGACGAGCCGGGCACCTTCTACGCGAGCCATGTGTACAACCCGTACTTCCTGCACGGCACGAAGACCTACGTCTACGAGCTGTGGGAGGACCTGGGCGGCCGGCTGCCCGAGGCGATCGTCGTGCCCGTCGGCAACGGCACCCTGCTGCTGGGCGCCGCGCTCGCCGTCGGCGAACTGCACGCGCACGGACTGATCGACGAACGCCCCGCGCTGATCGCCGTCCAGGCCGAAGCGGTGTCGCCCCTGGCGACCGCCTTCCGCGCGGGCGCCGGGGATCTGCTCGCCCCCGCCGAACAGGCCCCCACGCTGGCTGAGGGCATCGCCATCCCGAACCCGCCGCGCGCGGCCCAGATCCTGGCCGCCGTACGGGAGTCCGGCGGTACGTTCCTCACGGTGACCGAGGACCAGCTCCGCGCGGCCCAGCTGGACCTGGCCTCCCGCGGCCTCTTCGTGGAGTCCACGGGCGTCGCCTGCTGGGCGGCGGCCGGCAGCTGGACCGACCGCTCCGCCGTCGTACCGCTGTGCGGCGCGGGAGCCAAGACAGGCCTGGCGGCACCGCGCGAGCGCTGAGCTTCACCCGCCCGAACGCGCCGCGCCCCGGGCCGTCTTCACGAACTGAACCAACAACAGGGGCCACACTTCTTCACCGCACAAGTATTGACGTGTACGAAACATGGAGGAAGCATCTTCCCTACTCGGAGAGCGCTCTCAGAGGGCCGTTCCCAGCGGCCTCCCGTGCTCCCTGTCCGTACATACGTACACGCTCAGGAGGTCATCCCCCCATGCAGACACCTCCGCTCGGCTCCCCACAGCCGGGCAACAACCCCCACATCAGCCGGCGCGGTTTCGCCGCTTCGGTGACATCGGCCGTGCTCGGCGCGGTGTTCCTGCCCGCCCTCGGCTCCTCCGCCAGTGCCGCTCCCGCCGCACCGTCGAGGGCTGCCGCCGACCCGGTCGTGGGCGGTGGCGACCTCGGTCCCAATGTGATCGTCTTCGATCCCTCGACGGCCAATATCCAGGGGCAGTTGGACAGCGTCTTCAGCCAGCAGGAGTCGGCGCAGTTCGACACCCGCCGCTTCGCGCTGCTCTTCAAGCCGGGCACCTACAACGGTCTCAACGCGCAGATCGGCTTCTACACCTCCATCGCCGGGCTCGGGAAGAACCCCGACGACACCCACATCAACGGCGATGTCACCGTGGACGCCGGCTGGTTCAACGGGAACGCCACGCAGAACTTCTGGCGCTCCGCCGAGAACCTGTCACTCACCCCGGTCAGCGGCGAGAACCGGTGGGCCGTGGCCCAGGCCGCGCCGTTCCGCCGTATGCATGTGCAGGGCGGCCTCAACCTGGCGCCGAACGGCTACGGTTGGGCCAGTGGCGGCTACATCGCCGACAGCAAGGTCGACGGGACGATCTCCCCGTACTCCCAGCAGCAGTGGTACACCCGCGACAGCAACATCGGCGGCTGGGGCAACGGCGTCTGGAACATGGTGTTCTCGGGCGTCCAGGGCGCCCCTGGACAGTCTTTCCCGAACCCGCCGTACACGGTGCTGGGCACCACGCCCGTCTCGCGCGAGAAGCCGTACCTCTACCTGGACGGCGACAACTACGCGGTGTTCGTACCGTCGTTGCGCACGAACGCGTCCGGCGCCTCGTGGGCCAACGGCTCCACGCCCGGTACGTCCATCCCGCTCGACCAGTTCTACGTGGTCAAGGCGGGCGCGACGGCGGCCACCATCAACCAGGCCCTCAGCCAGGGCCTGAACCTGCTGTTCACGCCGGGCGTCTACCACGTGGACCAGACGATCAACATCACCAGGGCCGACACCGTCGTCCTCGGCATCGGCTTCCCGACGATCATCCCCGACGGCGGCGTGACGGCGATCCGGACCGCCGACGTGGACGGCATCAAGCTCGCCGGCCTGCTGCTGGACGCGGGCGCCCAGAACTCGCCGTACCTGCTCCAGGTCGGCCCCTCGGGAGCCTCCGCGGGCCACGCGTCCAACCCGACCTCGGTGCAGGACGTGTTCGCCAGGGTCGGCGGCGCGGGCCCCGGCCTCGTCACCACGGCCGTCGAGGTCAACAGCAACGACACGATCATCGACCACACCTGGATCTGGCGCGCCGACCACGGCGCGGGCGTCGGCTGGACCACCAACCCGTCCGACTACGGGCTGCTGGTCAAGGGCGACAACGTGCTGGCGACCGGTCTCTTCGTCGAGCACTTCCAGAAGTACGACGTGGAGTGGAGCGGCGAGGGCGGCCGGACGATCTTCTTCCAGAACGAGATCGCGTACGACCCGCCGAACCAGGCAGCCATCCAGAACGGCGACCGGCTGGGCTGGGCGGCGTACAAGGTCGACGACTCCGTCAACACCCATGAGGGCTGGGGGCTCGGCAGCTACTGCAACTTCAGCTCCGACCCGACGATCCGTCAGGACGCGGGTTTCGAGGCCCCGGTGAAGGACGGCGTCAAGTTCCACGACCTGCTCGTGGTCTCCCTCGGCGGCGTCGGCCAGTACAACCACGTGATCAACAACACCGGAGACGGCACCTCCGGCACCTCGACGGTCCCGTCGAACGTGGTGTCGTTCCCCTGACCCGTCCGTAACCGGAACGCCACGACGGCGGCCGGGTCCTGCCCCCTCCCCGGGGCCGGGCCCGGCCGCCGTCGTGTGATCGGCGAAATGTCAGGAAGTTTATGAATAACCGGTTTCACCGGCGCGCGCGAATTGCCGCCGGGCGAACTCCGGGAACTACGCACGTCTGTCGCGCGTGTTCATGGGGAAAGGGGGATCTATGGATTCACAACTGACCATGGGCGAGCAGATCGTGCTCCTCGCACTGGACGGGCGGAGTGGAGAGCTGCGCGAGCCGCCGCTGCGGGTGGGGCTCGCGGTGTCCGCGGCCACCCTGCTGGGGCTGACGTTCTCCGGGCATGTGGTGGTACGCGACGGGGCGCTGGCCGCGGCGCCGCTCCCGCCGCCCGCCGACCCGGTCGAGGCGGCCATGGCCGAGCAGCTGCGCAGCCACCCCGAGGCGAAGCCGCAGGCCTGGCTGCTGGCGGTCAGGGAGCAGGCGCTCACCGCCGCGTACGACGGGCTGCTGGCGAAGGGCCTGGTCCGCGAGGAGGGCCGCAAGGTGCTCGGGATCTTCGGGTCGGTCACATACCCGGTCAAGGACACCGCGACCGCCGAGACGCTGCGCGCACGGCTGGCCGCCGTGGTGCTGGCGGGCCAGGAGCCCGACGAGCGGACGGCGGCGCTGGTCACCGTCCTGCACCACGCGGGTCTGCGGGCCGTTCTCGTCCCCGACGAGCAGGCCGGGGCGGCCGAGGCCGGGTTCGCCGCGATCGACGCGGGCCAGGGGCCCGCTGCCACGCTCGGCGAGGCCGTACGCACCGCGGTCGCCGCGCTCACCGCGGTCATCGCCGTCTCCGGACTGTAGGACACGTTCAATACACGGCAAGGGAGAGTTTCCCGCCGGTTCACCGGCCGGCGGGAACCTCGCGCATGGCTCGGGGGAATGCGTCCCGGGGAGTCCGGCGGTTCCCTCAAATAACCGGTGAAATAGCACAACCTCGGGTTAATCCGTGATCCATTGACAGGTTCATTCCAGGGTGTTCGAATACGCATCATGGGGGAATCAACACTGATCACACTGGGCGTACTGCCTCTCGACGAATCCGTGTACAGAAAGCTTTTGCAGCAACCAGGACTTGGCACAGCCGGCTTGAGCATGGCTCTCGGTCTTGACGAAGCGTGTGTGCGCGAATCGTTGCAGCGGCTCAGTACGCAAGGAATGGTCAGGTACGACGTAAGCGGAGACGCCACCGCACTCGATCCCGGCATCAGCGTCGGAAGACTCGTGGAACAGCGGCTCCGGACACTGCACGCGGAAGAACAGGAGGTACTGACGCAAGGCCACTCGTTGATCAACCAGGCGCTGCTCTGGCGGATGCGGGAGCAGGTGCACGACAGCCACGACAACGTCGAACAACTCACCGGCAGTGAGCCGGTGCAGGACACCGCCGAGGAACTCACCGTGCTCTCCCGGCGCGAGGTGCTGACGATGCGGCCCAGCCGCCCCTCGCCGCCCGACGGCATAGCCGCCACCCGCCAGTCCGAACTGCGCTGCCTGCGCCGCGGGATCGCCCTGCGCGCCCTGCTGCACCGAGGCGCTCTGGAGGACAAGGCGACGGCGGCGCATCTCACCACCATGATCGAACACGGCGCGCAGGTCAGGCTGCTGGACGACCGGTTCGAACGGATGCTGATCTTCGACAGGAAGGCGGCCCTGGTGCAGTCGGACCGCGAGGCCACTCCGCGCAGCGCGCTCCTGGTGCGTCAGGAGGGGCTGGTCCGCACGCTCTACTCGTTCTTCGACCGCTGCTGGTCACAAGCGGTCGACGCGGCGCCCCTGCTGCTCCCCGGGCACACCCGCACCCAGCTCGACGCCGTCCAGATCCAGGTGCTCCATGCCATGGCGCGCGCGGAGAAGGACGAGGTCGGGGCGCGTGAACTGGGCATCTCCGTACGCACGTACCGCGGACATGTCGCCGGGCTGCTGAAGCACCTCAACGCCACCACCCGCTTCCAGGCGGCGCTGAGAGCCAGGGAGAAGGGGCTTATCTGAGCGGTGTGCCCGCCCCGGCGGGCACACCTTCCCCGGCCTCTGCGCCGGCGCAGGGCCGCGCACCCGCGCCGGCCTGTACGCCGTCCGCCAGCTCCCGCAGCAGCCGCATCTCGCGCGGCTGGATGCCGGGCAGCAACCGGGCGGCGCGGCGCGCGTGTTCGGTACGCGCGCACAGCAGGTTCCTGGCGATGGCGAACCGGCCGCGCTCCGGTACGAGGACCAGCTCGCCGAACAGCTTCTCCTCGCCGAGCACGACCCGTTCGATCTCGGCGTGCAGATCCCCGTCCCAGTCCTGCGGCCGCACCAGCTCCCCGGTGTCGGCCATCTGCCCGTACCACTCCCGCATGTCGGCCAGACACGCGGCGCGGAAGGGCTCGTCGTGCCGTCCCGCGCGGAGGTCGCCCAGCAGTGTGTGGGCGGCCTTCGCGTCGTCCAGGACGACCAGCGGCAGCCGGTGCGGGCGCGCCATCCGGTTGCGCCGCGTGCCGCCGTCGACCAGCAGGTCGACGGTCGGCTCCACGACGGTACGGAACGCGTGTCCCGCGTCGGCCATCCGCAGCCACAGGTCCCAGTCCTCAAGCCCCGCCCCGGTCCGCCAGCCGCCGGCCGCCTCGGCGAGACCGCGCCGGTGACCGACCCGGGAGGGCTCGAACATCGGTCCCATCAGCTGGAGTTGCGGGTGCCACCAGGCGGACAGCGCCGGGAACGGGGCGACTTCGCCGCCCGTCGCGTCGTGGTACGCGACACCCGTCGCCGCCAGCTCGGCGCCCGCCTCCAGCAGGCCGAGCAGCACCCGCAGATGGTCGGGGCGCCAGCGGTCGTCATGGTCCAGATAGGCGATGAACTCACCCCGTGCGAGGGCCAGTCCGGCGTTGCGCGGCCCGCTGGGATGGCCGCTGCGCTCGATCCTGTGCAGCCGGACGCGGCCGTCGCGCGCCGCCGACCCGCGTACCCAGTCCTCGGTGTCGTCGTCGCAGCCGTCCGAGACGACCAGCAGCTCCCAGTCGGCCACCGACTGCGCGCGTACGGAGTCGATGGTGTCCGTGATCTTCCGCGACCTGTTGTAGGTCGGGCAGATCACGGACACCCGCACGCCGGGCCGGCTCACAGGAACGGCAGGGCGGTCGGAGCGCCGGCCGTCGCGCGCAGCGCGAGCAGCACACCGGCGGCGCCCGTCGCCAGGTCCGTCGACAGCCGTACGTTCTCGACGCCGAGGAACGCGGGCTTGCCCTGGTAGCCGACCCCGTACAGGTCGAGGGCCGCCGCCGGGTCGACCGCGGGGGTGTCCCCCGCCGCGCCGCCGGTACGGCCGAGCCTGCTGAGCACCACCATCACGCCCGCCCAGCCGTGGAAGAGACCGGCGGTGTGCGGCACGCTGTCGCGGGCCGTGCGCAGGACGGTGTCGTGGGCCAGGGCGAAGCGCGGCTCGGCGCGATGCGCCAGGTAGTCGGCCAGCACCATGGCCGTACCGCCACCGCCGGATGCGAGCAACGGCCGCGCGCCGTAGGCGCCTTCGGCCCAGTCCTCGTCCGGAGCGACACCGCCGGTGAGCGTGGCCGCCTCCGGCGCCGCCGCCCAGCCGAGGGCCCGCAGGTCCGTGTCGAGCAGCAGCCGCGCCGCGTCGAGGAGGCCGGTGTCCGGGCTCTGTTCGTGGAGCCGCAGCAGCAGCAGCGCGCCGCCCGCCCTGCCGCGCAACAGCCCTGCCTCGCCCCGGCGGGGCGGCTGGGCCGCGGTCCGCTCGACGATCTGTTCGGCCAGGGCCGTCGCGTGCTTCAGGGCGTCGTCGTCACCCGTCGTACGGGCGAAGTGCAGCTGGGCGAGGCCGAGTCCGGCCCTGCCGTCGAAGAGGCTGTCGTTACCGGGCTCGGCCTTGGCCGCTTCCTTGAGCAGCGCCGCAGCCGCTTCGCCGCGGCCGAGGCGGTGGAGTGTGGTCGCGATGCCCGCGATGCCGGTGTACAGGCCGGGCGCCGGGTCGGTGAGCCGGCCCGCTGCGGCCTCCAGCCAGTCGATGTGCGCGGCGGACACCTCGACGCCCGCCTCGGCGAGCGCCCACAGCACGCCCGCCGCCCCGTAGGCGAGGCAGACGCCGCCTTCCGGCAGCAGGAACTGCGTCGCGTCGCCGGGGAAGAGCCGGTCCTCGCGCTTCGGCGTGGCCGTGACGAGGATGCCGTCGGCGACGGCGGCCGGGTCCCGCCAGCCGGAGAAGGGCCGGGGCGCCGGCTCGGTGGCCGGCCGCGGCGGCTCGCCGAGCGCCGCCGCCTCCTCGGCGCTCAGCTCGTTGCGCGCGGCGTCCACGGGCCCGGCGGGCTCCGCGGGTGCGGCGACGGGCGCGAGGTCGGCCCGGACCTTGGCCGCGTAGTCGGCGGGCACGGGGTAGCGGGACTCGATGTGCTCGATGATCCGGTCCACCTTGCCCTGGTCCCACGGCAGCAGGCTGGTGAGCGGGGCGAACAGGGCGATCCGCAGACAGCCGAGCGCGTACCTGTCCACGTCCTTGCCCCGGTGGGTGGCCGGCGCCGCGAACCCGGGAGCGGCGTGGACCTGCCGGGCCGCGGGGTCGGTCGAAGCGGTCTCCAGGTCGATGAAGACGACGGAGCCGTCCTCCCTGACCATGACGTTGCCCGGGTGCAGGTCACCGAAGGCGACGCCGCGCCCGTGCATGGCCGCGAGTCCCTGCTCGATCTGGTCGAGCACGCCGAGGGCCCACTCGGTGTATTCGGCGGTCCTGCGCGGATCGCCCCCCGGTGAGGGCGGGTTGTCCTTGGTGGTGCGTACGGCGAGAGTCTCGCCCGCCACGTACTCCCTGATGAGGAAGTGGTGTTCGTGGCCGACCCGGGCCTCGACGAGCGCCGGGATCCACGGCAGTCCGGCGAGCTTCAGCAGGCACTCGTGCTCCCTGACCAGCCGGGAGACGGCGTCCTCGCCGTTCGTGTCCAGTCCGGAGAGCGGGCGCGCCTCGCGCAGCAGCACCGGCTTGCCGTCGCGCAGGTCGGTGCCCCGGTAGACCCCGCCGCCGTTGGAGAAGTGCAGTGCCTGCTCGGCGCGGTACGGGAAGTCGCGCAGGGTGCCCGCGTTGCGCGCCTCGACCGCCTCGGCCAGACAGTCCGGGATGCTCACCCACTCCGGCGGCTTGAAGGAGGGCCCGCGCCGGTCCGGCACGAGCCGGCCGTCGGGAGCCTCGACGCAGGGGACGGTCTCGCCGCGCTCCGTCTTCATCGTCCGGGCGACGAAACCGCCGTAGCGCACGTACAGCGGGCCTGAACGCCACCGGAGGTCGCTCAGGATGTACGGTCCCGGCTCCCCGTCGAGGACGCCGCCGAGCCCTTCGAGCACGGCGGCGAGCGCGGCCTCGTCCGCCGGGTAGACCGTGATGAACTTCCCGCTCGCGCCCCGGTCCCCGTACTTGCCGTTGCGTCGCAGCAGCACCTTCTTGCTGCGGATGAACTTGAACGGTATCCGGCGCGCCACCAGCCAGTCGTACGACCTGACGAGGACGCTCTCCGCGTTGTCCGGTGTCGCGGACACATGGATCTTCCAGCCCTGCTGGGGCATCCGCGCCTCGGGCGGCGTCAGCATCGTCCAGTCGGGCCCGGTGTTGCGCACCCAGCCCTCCGGCGCCTCGGCCGGCAGGGCGGCGAAGCCCTCGTCCGTGGCGACGTCGGAGTCGTCCCGGTCGAAGAAGGGCGTGCCCGGGGGAAGGAACATCACATGCCGAAATGCGTCCATGACAAATCAACCGCCTTGCGGGGCACGTAGGAGAACGGATGGGGGCGGCGGGGGGAATCAGCGCCAGAAGGGTGCCAGGTACTTCTGGTAGAGCCAGCCGGCCAGGGTGCGCCGGCCGGCCTCGACGGAGGCGAGCCCCGTGGTGTCGGCGGGCAGCCGGTCGCTGTCCAGGACGATCCCGGAGGCCGGGATGCGCACCGAGTCGATGCCCTTGACCGGTACGAAGGCGGCCAGCGGGGCCGACAGGTCGACGGGCTCGACGGAGGCGACCGTTGCCTCGCCCAGCCGGCGGTGCAGCAGGACGCCGCCGCTTTCGAGCCGTACCGTGGCGCCGCGTTCGATCGCCGCCTGGTCCGTCGCGCCGGTCGAGACGAACACCAGCCGGCCGTGCTGCTCGACGAAGCCGCCGGAGACGGTGTACGGCAGCGTGACGCCCAGCATGACGGCCGCCAGGGCGCCAAGTGCCGCCGTGGAGACGGTGATCCGGCGCAGCCGCGAGGCCCCCGCCGTACGGGCCTCGGCGCCCAGCTTGAGCGCGCCGCCGTACAGCCGCAGCAGCAGGTATCCGACGACGACGGAGACGATGGCCGCGCCGACCATGCCCATGTCCTCAAGGACCTGGCCCCACACGGTGAAGGCCATGCTGACGACGTAGAGCGGGAAGAGGATGCAGGCGAAGCCGAACAGCGGCGCCCAGCCGACGTCGGGCAGCGCGCGCTCGTAGCGCCCGCCGAACAGCACCTTGGCGAACAGCCGGCGCGCGTCCGTCATGGACCGGTCCCGCAGGTGCGAGATGTCCAGATGGCTCATGAGCGCCAGGTAGCCGTCGAGTTTGACGAACGGAACGGCGTTGAAGACGCCGGAGGCGTAGTTGGTGACCGCGAGGAGCAGCAGCAGGTCGCGCAGCCCGTCGTTGCCTTCGGCCGCCGCGACGGCCGAGGCGATGGCGGCGACACCGCCGATGGCCGCCTGGGTGGTGATCCCGGCCAGCGCGATCCGTACCCGCTGGGTGCTGCGGGGCAGCCGCCAGCCGTCGGAGACGTCACAGAAGAAGGCGGGCGTCAGATAGAAGAGCATGACGCCCATCCGGCTCGGCGCGCCGCCGTAATGGCTCAGCACCATGCCGTGCGCCAGCTCGTGCAGGACGGTGCCGAGGTAGGTGACGACCATCAGGGCGAGCAGCGCCTCGATGGAAATGGGGCTCTCCAGCGCGCTCTTGGCCGCCGAGCCCTGCGCGAGGACGCACAGCAGCCCGGCCGCGGCGACGACGGCGAGCGCGACGGCCCAGCCGCGGTTGGCGAGCCGCGCCATGAGCGGCCGGAACCTGCCCAGGACGTGTTCGGGCCGTACGACCGTGAACTGCACGGTGAGCGGCGGTACGAACGCCCATCTTCGGGGCTTGCGCGTCTTGCGTTCGGTGTCCTGGAGCAGTTCGGTCTTCTGGGCGCGCAGCAGCCCCTGGTTGACCAGTTCGGGGGTCCAGGGCCTGCCGAGTTCGCCCGCGATGTCGTGGGCGGTGTGGGCGCCGTCGGCGAGGCTGAGCAGCCTCGCCATGCCGGCGCCCACCCGCAGATAGCGCTGCGCGCCGAACTGAACGATCCAGGGGGCACCGTCCTCGACCGGCGCGTGCACCTTCACGTCCGGCGCCAGGCGCGGGCGTTCGGGCAGCGGCAGCGGTGTCTTGACGGCTTCAGGACGGTTCAGTGTCAGTTTCACGGCAGGTCCCTGCGCAGGAACAGACCACGGGCGGCGACGCCCGCCGCGACGATCCAGGCCGCGATCACGACGAGGGCCCACGGGATCGACAGCACACCGGCGTCACCGCTGCGGTACACCGCGGCCATGGCCTCGTCGATGGTGAACTTGCCGACGTCCGGGGCGAGTCGGAGCAGTCCGCCGCTGACCAGCCAGGTGCTCAGCAGCAGGACGACGACGGCGACCACCTGCTGGCGGATCACCATGCCGAGCAGGATCCCCCACAGGGCGCCGGCCAGCACGACCAGCATCACCCCGAACAGGGTCCAGGTGGTGGTCATGGACCAGTCGGGCCGCTGGTCGCGTCCGGCGAGGAAGACCCAGGGGCTGACGGCGGCGACCACGCCCGTACCGATGGCGAACACCGCACCGCTGGCGGCCCCCGCCAGCAGCTTCGCCGTCAGCAGCCGGGCCCTGCTGCCGCCGAGGAGGACGGACCTGCAGATCGCGCCGCTGCCGAACTCCCTGGTCACCAACAGCATGCCGACGAGCGCCGCGGCCAGTTCGACCATGAACCAGCCCTGCACCAGGGTGTTGGTGAGCTGGCCGTCCGTGCCGGCCGCAGCGCCCTTGTCGAGTTCCTGCTGGAGGTAGCCGGCGTCGGCGAGCACACACAGCAGGAACGCCGTGACGGCCAGGCTCCACCAGGCCTTCCCGGTCCAGATCTTGCGCCACTCGGCGCCGACGAGGTCACGCATGGACGTTCTCCTTCGGCGCCGGACCCGCCAGTTCGAAGAAGCGGCTCTCCAGGCTGACGCTGCCGTTGTGGGTGAGGTCGGCCGCTGTGCCGCTGTAGCGCAGCGAGTGCTGGAGGATGACGATGTCGTCGGCCATCTGCTCGACCTCGGCGAGGAGATGACTGGAGACGAGTACGGTGCGTCCTTCGTCGGCGAGAGAACGCAACAGCTCGCGCAGCCACCGGATGCCGTCCGGGTCAAGGCCGTTGGCGGGCTCGTCCAGGATGAGCAGCTCGGGATCGGCGAGCAGCGCGGTCGCCAGCGCGTGCCGCTGCTTCATGCCCGTCGAGTAGCCCTTCAGCTTGCGATGGGCGTCGGAGGCGAGCCCAACGCGCTCCAGGACGTCGTCGACCCTGGCGCGCGAGATGCCCAGGGTCTTCGCCCAGATGCGCAGGTCGCCCCGGCCGGTGGCGGCGTTGGACGGGCCGATGCCGTCGATGCTGACGCCGACGCGGTGTGCGGCGTCGGGCAGTTCGGCGTACGGGTGGCCGAAGACGGTGGCGCTGCCCGAGGTCGGGCGGGCGAGACCCAGCAGGATGCGCAGGGTCGTCGTCTTGCCGGCGCCGTTGCGTCCGAGGAGTCCGACGACGCGGCCGGAGCCGACCGTGAAGGTGACGTCCTCGACCGCGGTGAGTTCGCCGTAGCGTTTGGTCAGACCGTTGATGTGGACGACATCTGTCATGTTCCGGTCCTCGCCCTCGTACGGAGGTACAGACCGACACAGACGATGATCACAAGCTCCACCCCGACGCAGATGAGAAGACCTCTCGTGCGTTCCTGGCCTTGGGTGAGAGCGTAGACAGTGCCGGGAGCCGCGATGACGACGACCAAAGCGAAGGTCGCAAGGGCCCAGATGACACCGCGGGATGCTGATTGAGGCATCGCGTATCTCTCCTCTGCGGCGTGGAGCCGCGCGTATATTCACTGGTGCGGCCCTGTCCCGGATGCTCTTGGCCAGCATCCGGAACAGGGCTTCGTCATCAGTTTCGGGACCCGATCAGGTCGCGATAACCGAGGTGACGGCGATGGTGCTGTAGGCGGCGCTCACGCCCGCCGAGACGGCGAAGCTCGCGAGGAAGCTGCTCCACCAGTCGGGGGCCTCCATGCCTTCCAGCTCCTCCATGTCCAGCTCCTGCATGGCCAGTTCGAGGCTGTTGTTCTCCATTGTTTTCACCTCCTTCCAGAACGTGTCGGTGTGGGCTCCACGAATGCGGCGCTCCGAGAAGAGCCGGCTCCGGGAGGTCTCAGGTCGCCAGCGTGACGATGGAGATGTACGAGACAACTCCTCCGGCGCTCAGGCCGCCGATGAAGCTCAGCGCGTCGCTCCAGCCGAACGGCGCGTCGAGCGCCTCCAGCTCCTGCATGTCCAGCTCCTGAGCCTCCAGCTCCTGAAGAGCCAGCTCGAGAGGCGCGACGGTGTTCTTGTTCGCAGTCTGCATTTTTCTTTCCCCCTCCCCGTTGAGTGTTCTGTTGGTGTATCCGTCGGCGGACACCGACGGAAATCTGTGGTGCGCGGTGACGCCGCCCGTCAGCGGTGTGTCACAGCGCGGCCGCCGGCTGCGGCACCCGGACGGCCTGGGCCATCACGTGGCGCACATCGGCGAGGGTGAGCGCGCCGAGGGTCGGCAGTCCGTCCCCCCAGGCCCGTGTGGTGGCCCGGGCGATCCGGTCGATCTGCTCCGCTGTCGCCTCGACGCGGTGCTCGATCTGCCAGTCGTCCAGCAGGGCCGCGACGCCCTCGACGGGGTCGGCGGGCAGCGGAGCCCCGCCGCTCTGCGCCTGGTGGGCCTCGGTGACCGTCCGCCACAGCCGGTGCAGCCGGGGGGCCGAGCCCCAGCGCGCGTCGCCCTCGACGACGCGCTGCCAGAGCGGCCCCAGGACCGCGGCTGCGGCCGTCATCTTGCGGCGCCCGAGACCGGACGAGAGCTCGTTGCCCAGGTACCAGCCCTTGCAGGCGCAGGGGTCGCGGCCGAGGTTGAACCACTGGCTGTGGCTCACTCCGCTCAACTTGGCTATCTCCAGGCGAAGCTGGTCGCCCGGCGCCAGGCCGGCCCGCCGGGTCCGCGCCAACTCGGTGCCGAGCCGCACCATCCGGTCGACGAGGGTCAGCACGAAGGCGTCCTCCGTCGGCAGCTCCTGCGGGTCTCCGGTGTACATCCCGGCGACCCGGAACAGGACTTCGAGTACGCCCTCGGCGAGGAGTTCCACCGGCAGGGTGCTGGTGGCGACGGGATCGAGTACGGCCACGTCGGGCTGGAGTCCGCTGCCGAGCACAAGTCGCTTGCCCTGCGCGGTACTCAGACAGGCGCCGCCGCTCAGCTCGCTGCCGGTGCCCACCGTCGTCGGTACGGTCACCACGGGTATCCGCGGCTCCGCCTCGGCCGGCAGGAGCACCAGGCCGCTGCGGTGCCGTACCGCGAGCCGGTCCCGTACGGCGGGGTGGGAACCGAGCAGCACCGCGAGCTTGGCCTGGTCGAGGATGGTGCCGCCGCCGACGGCCACGACGAGTTCGCTCTCGCGCAGCCGCTCGGCCAGGGCCGTGACGCTCTCCAGCGTCCCGGGGCCGGAGGGCACCAGACACTCGACCGTACGGCCGGCCCACGCCGCGCACTCCCGCACCCGGGCCACGGCCTGCGACTCGGCGACCGCCGGGTCAGCCAGGATCGTCAGGCTCCGGCCGCCTTGCAGCGGCAGCCATTTGGCCAGCCCGCCGATGCCGTAGGCGACTTGGGTGAGCGGACGCCTGCTGAGGTTCCACACCGCGTCCATCAGACCGCCCTCGTCCCTGTGGCGCCGAAGGAGCGGCCACGGGCCTCGGCGTGCGCGGCGACCCCGGCCCGTACACAGCCGATCAGCTCGGCGAGTTCGGCGTCCGTGTAGGTGAGCGCGGGAAGCAGCTGTACGCCGTTGACGCTGGGGTGGACGACGGCGCCGGCCTGCCGGATCGCGGCGACGACCGCCGGGACCTCGTCCTGCGGCAGCGGCTCTCCCTGATCCGTGCACAGCCGCACGGAGCGGAAGCAGCCGATGCCGGTGGTGCCGGCGACGGACGGTTCGGTCTCGACCAGCTCGGCGAGCGCCGTGTCGAGGAGCGCGGAGAGCCGTCGCGCCGAAGCGACAGCGCCGAGCCGCCGCATCTCGTCGATGGTGGCGAGGATCGCCGCGCAGGTGACGGGAGTTCCGGCCTGGGTCTCGCCGTGCACGAACACGTCCCCCGCCGTGTCGAACTGCGCGGCGATCGGCTGCGACACCAGCACGGCCGCCGCCGCGCTCGTACCGTTGGTCAGGCCCTTCGACGTGATCAGCAGGTCCGGGGGCGCCGGCCAGCGCTGCGAGGCGAAGAAGTCGCCGGTGCGGCCGAAGCCGGTGGCCACCTCGTCGGCGACGAGCAGGAAGCCGTGCCGGTCGCGCAGTTCGAGCAACGTCTCGATGTATGCGGGTACGAGCGGCACCGCGCCGCTGCCGAGTACGGGCTCCACGACCACGGCGGCGATCCTGCTGCCCTGGCGCTCGGCGAGGGCGACGATCTCGTCGACCGCGTTCGGTGTCACATGCCGCACCAGACGCTGGTCGACCCCGTAGACGGCCTGGCCCAGATTCTCGCCGGTGAGCGCGAACCCGCCGAAGGTCAGGCCGTGATAGCTGTCCCGCAGTCCCACGACGAGCTTGCGCGCGCCGTCGCCGCGCAGTGCGTGGTGGTGCCGGGCCAGTTTCATCACCAGGTCGTTGGCCGCGCCGCCGGATGTGGAGAACAGCACCCGGCCGTAGTGTCCGGCGCCCGCCACCTGGACGAGTGCCTGCGCGGCGCGCCGGGCGTAGACGTTCTCGTAGCGGAACACCGACAGGTAGGAGGCCTCGCGCAGGGCGTCGGCGCAGGCGCCGGCGATGGCCTCGTTGCCGTATCCGAGGTTCGCGTTCCACAACCCGCTTGCCCCGCAGAGCAGTTCACGGCCGTCGAGAAAGCGGATCCGGACGCCTTCCGCCGACACCGCGCACAGTTCGTCGGCGCCGTGCAGACCGGGCTCCAGCAGGGAGGGCCACAGTTCGTTCGCCATCAGACGGCCTCCACTTCGAGCAGCACGTCGGTGTGCCGGGGTCCGCCGTGGGGCAGTTGGTGCCGGGCGACGACGCGCAGTCCGGCATCGGCCAGCTCCCGCGTCAGTGCGTCGGCGGGCAGGACCCGGATCGACGTGGTGAGCACGTCGATGCGCTCGGCCGTCGCCGCCTCCGGCGCGGGCGGCAGGATGGTGACGCGGCGCACCGGATCGCCGGCCGGCCAGTGTTCGATCATGCGGTACCGCCGGCCGCTGGCGCCGGCCGCCTCGAAGTCGAGGTCGGCTTCGTCGGTCGAATCGCCGCTCGCCATGACAGCCGTGACGGGCGTGACATCGACGGTGGAGAGCACGAACCGCCCGCCGGGGGCCAGATGGGACCGCACGGCTGCGTAGAGGCCGGCCCTGCCAGCTTCGTCGAGCAGCGACACCGATGTGGTGCCGAGGACGACGACGGCGAACGTCCGGCCGAGGCTGAACGCGGACATGTCGCCCAGTACGGGTACGCAGCGGCGTCCGGCCCCTGCGGGAGCGGCGGCGAGCCTGGCCCGCAGCAGGTCCAGCATGCTCTCCTTGAGCTCCAGCGCCGTGACCTCACGGCCGAGGGCGAGCAGCGGCAGCGTCAACCGGCCGGACCCCGAGGCGAGTTCCAGCACCGGGCCGCGGAACGCGCGCACCACGCGCAGCAGTTCCCTGATCTCGCTGGTGTCGCCGGCGGCCAGGTCGTGATAGACCGGCGCGCCTTCCTCGTCGTACAGGTCGTGCAGAGAGACCCGGTCCCCGTATTCCGCCAGGACCTGCCCGGCAAGTCCCGGGACGGCTGCCGCTGTTGTGGTCATGCCGTCACCGCCACCGCTGAGGTGTCGGGCACGAGTGGCACGCCCTTGGCGGCGAAGAAGGCCAGCACCTGGTCGACGGCGGCGCGGTCGACGGGCGGGGTGTCCGGCTGCGTGTCCGGCTGCGCCGGCTGGTCGAGTACGCCCTCGACACTGCCGTGGACCAGCAGCATCTCGGTGATCTGCGCTGCGCGCCTGCCGAGTTGGAAGGTCCGGTCGAGGCCCGGCACCCGTACGTACGCCTTCTCCGGGGTCCAGGAGAGGAACGGCGCTCCGGGGTCCACGGCGTCGTGCGCGTCGGTGACCGCGTCGAGCGCGGGCACCAGCCGCCGGCCGAAACCGGAGACCCGGGCGTCGGTGACCCCGTGCCCCTGCAGGTCGCGCTGCACGTCCAGGGCGGCCAGGTAGCGGGCGAGCCACGGCCGTTGGCGCACGGCGGGGCCGCGTACCTCTTCCGGCAGTGCGGCGCCCAGCGCCACCGAACCGTCCGCCGGGGACTCGGAGTTCAACCGGTCCCACTCGGCGCCCAGGGCGGCGGCCGAGTCGCCGGCGGTTCCGAGGCGCACGCCCTGCGGCGAGATGGAGACGTCGCCCTCGCGGTTGACGTAGAGCCGGGTGCCGGGCCCGTCGCCGGGCTCACGGCCGCCGAGCGCGGGCAGATCGGCGAGTTGCACGGCGGGGCTGACCGCGAACGCGGCGAACGTCCCTTCCGTCTTCGCTGTGTCGGCATCGGCGAGGAACGTCTCGAAGTCCGTCTCCCCCGCGACCCGTACGAGCGTCGTGCCGAGCAGCGACATGTAGGGGCTCGTGCTGTAGTCCTGCACCTGGAGGAAGAGGACGTCACCGACCGAGGCGTCGTCGCCCGGCTCGCTCAGCGAACCCTCGTACCCGATGACGGTGGCACCGGACGCGTGCTCCTCGCCGTCCTGCTCCCCGGGGACCAGGACGAGCGTGCGCGGCCCGACGACATCCGAGCCGAGTACGGCGGTGAGATGTCCGGGGTCCTCCAGTACGACGGTGGCCACGCCGGGGCCCGCCGTGTCGCCGAGCGGCGGACGTCCCGTGACCCAGGAACGCAGGTGCCGGCCTACCCGGCCGATCAGTTCCTCATTCACCGGATTCCCTCCGATCCGCGCCTACCGCAGCGAGAATCTTTTTCAAGTCGTCCATTGCGGCTTTGGGGCCGTACAGATTGCACACGCCCGTGAGATTGAGCACGATCTCGTCGACGCCGGCGTCCCGGTATTCGTCGAAGCGCTTGACTATCTCGTCAAGACTGCCGAATACGAAGGAGCCGGATTCTGCCATCAGCCGCCCTGCGGACCGCGGGTCGAGACCAGCTATATCAACGCCCGCTTTTCCCAGCATGTCAATATAGTGCGGGGCCTGCATATGGGCCGCATTACTCGCCATGACGAACTCGGAGACATCGCGCCCAGGCCGCTCGATCGCCACGGGCACCATCGCCGAGATGCGGGGCACGGGCCGCCCCGCGGCCTGCGCACCCTCCCGCAGCGCGGGCCGCACGGTCCCGTCGAGATAGGCGGCGGGCGTCAGCCAGGTGACGGCCACGTCGGCCACCTCACCGGCGAGCCGCGCCATACCGGGCCGCAGCACACCGAGCCCCAGGTGAACAGGGGGCGCCATGGCCGGCCCCATCTGCGCGTGACAGGAGAAGTACTCCCCGTCGACATCGACCACTTCGCCGCTGAGCAGCCCGCGTACGACCGTCAGGTATTCGCGGACGGCGGTGAGCTGGCTCTTGTACGGAGCGCCGAGCAGACTCTGCTGGAACACCTTGGCCCCGGGCCCGAACCCGGCGACCACACTCTCGCCGGTCGCCATCGCCAGGGACTTCACCTGGTGGGCGGCTTCGAAGGGATGCCGCAGCGGCATCAGGGCCACACCGAGCCCGGTCGGCACCCGGAATCCGGCACCGGCAGCCGTCGAAAAAGCCTGGAAGGGCTCCATCAAAAGACTCTGCCCTTGCCACAACCGCGCAGCGCCTGTCCATTGCACCAACGCCGCATAAGGCAGAACCTGCTCAGGACGGCGCGGCAGGAAAGGCATCAATATCGAGTAGTTCAACATTCTCCCCGTTCACAACTTCGTGTGACGGCGTGAATATTTGCAGGAGACCACCGGACGGCGCAAGGCCATCAGTCGCAGCTTCATGCAGGCGCGACTGCAACAAACTGCGGGAGCGGAGATATCGACGCGACGTTTAATTCGAGCAGACCCGCAAAGCGGCAGCTCGCAGCGGCACCGACCACCCCTCTGACGCGTCGGAAACGGTCAGGGACGAGGCACCGGCGGTGCCGAATCAGGCACCCACGACAGGCAGTGCCACACCAGAAAGACGCACCGGCGGGTCAGTAGGTTGTACGGGAAGCGCCGTTCCCGCTCCCCCGGCACCATCTTTCGAAAGGGGCACGATGAGTGACACCGTCAACCACCTGACCGCCGAGGACCGCGAGTTCCTCGCCCGCCCGCTGCACGGGTTCCTGACCGTGGCCGGCTCCCCGCCGCCGTCACAGCCCCGGCCCGTCTGGTTCGAGGCGACGGCCGAGGGCACGATCCAGCTCATCACGGAGCCGGACGCGCTGAAGGTACGGCGCCTGCGCACCGACCCGCGTGCGTCGATCGTCGTCGCCGCCCCGGTGGGTGAGCGGGAGCGCTGGATCTCCGTCGTCGGCCGCGTGACCCTGGAGTCCGAAGGGGCGCACGACCTGTGCTCGCGCCTCGCCGCCCGCTACTGGGACCTCGACGACCCGACCCGGGCCGCCGACCTCGCCGGGATGCTGGCCGGCGACCAGTTCCGTATCGTCATCCACCCGGAGACGGTGCGGCGCTTCGCGTACTGAGTCGCGGTCGCCGGGCGGTCGGGGCAGAGCCGTCAGGGCCGGGCGATCAGGGCTTGGTGCGCTTCGCGCGGCGGTTGCGCCAACGGGTCACCAGCCACAGGACGTTGACGCCGCCCAGGATGATCAGCACCACCGCGGAGTCGGCGTTGCCCGCGACGCCGTGGTCAGGGCCGAGCCCGCGCGCAGCGCGGACCAACAGGGTGATGTCGACGGGGAGGGTGACGGCGGCCAGGAACGTCAGGCACGCCGCCGTACCCACCACCAGGACGACACTGTAGACGCGGACGGCCCGGCGCTCGTGGGCCGGCAGCCTGCTGCTCGGGTCGGCTGCCGTTCCCGGGCCGCCCGTGCGGCCGAAGCGCACCGCCCGGCGGAACGCGTAGCGCGCGTAGGCGAGCCCGTCCCCGTACAAGTCCCGGCAGCCGGTGAGGTCTTGGAGGACGAAGTACAGGTCGGTGCGGGTGAACACCATGAGTTGGAAGGGCAGCGGCAACAGGGCCAGCAACAGAGCGGCGCCCAGCAGCCGGTGGGCCGTCGTCCCGGTGTCGGTCAGGGCGAGCACCAGGACGAGGGACGAAGCGACGGACAGGTTGAGCGCGATCCCGGCCAGATAGGCGGTCAACCGATGCCGGCGGGGGGCCAGTTCGATGCCGCTGATGTCCGTCTGCATGACGAGGAACTGCAGCCGCGTGCCCAGCCGCATCCGGCCCGGTACGCCCGCGGCGCGCGCGGTCACCAGATGCGCCAGCTCGTGGGCCAGCAGCAGCGTCCATCCGGCCGCCGTCCCGGAGAGCAGGACCAGGCTGCCGTGCGGGCTCCACAGCAGGTCGCGATAGGTGGGGAGGAGATCCGGGCGGCGGACGAGGACGGCCACGGCGGCCGCCAGCACCAGTCCGACCAGTACCGGCAGCGCGGGACGCAGGGCGAACCGGACGTGGTGGGGGCGCAGTCGCGGCAGGGACGCGCGCGGCGGCTCCACGTCCGGGACCGGACAGTCCCCGATCCGGGCGACGAACCCCAGAGCGGCGAGGTCGTCGACGAAGTCGCTGACCTCGAACTCCTCGCCGGTCTCGGCGCGCAGCGTCTCCGCCGTACGCCCGACGCTCATTCCCTCGCCCAGGAGTTCCACGGCCCGCGCCCCGACGGCGGGCAGCGCGACGAAGGTTCGGGTGGCCATGCGGCCGACGATCCACTCGTCCCGGTCGCGGCGCACCGCCAGGTCGTGCAGCAGGACCCGGGTGGACGGCCTGATCCGGCGACGGTCCTCGGCGGCGGTGTCCGTCATGCGGGGGCCAAGGGAGCGGCCGGACGCGGACCGTTGACCGATTCCGCCCCGCAGGCCGGGCAGTCGGGCCGTCGCTCCGAGCGCTGCATGACCGGGTCGCCGGGCAGCATGAGGTTCAGCCCGAACCGGTAGCCGGGTTCGATCGGCGGGACGCCGCACAGCAGCGCGATGGCGGCATGGGCCAGCAGGCTCCCGGACAGTCCCGCGGTCACCGCGTTGGCCGGCTGCCAGGGCATACGGGGCGATGCGGCGTCCTCGTCCTGGCCGGGCGCGAGGCGCAGATCGCGCCGCTCGGCCTCGGCGAGGCGCAGGCATTCCCAGCACGCGCCACGGCCCGGCGCGAAGACCCCGACGCTCACCAGCGGGCCCCGGTAACCGGCTTCGGCCCACGGCGTACCGCTCGCCAGACAGGCCGTGTTGGCCCATCTGCGGATGACGGCGGGGCTGTCGGCGGCCAGCAGCAGCACGTCGTACCCCGCGCCGTCACCGAGGCCACCGGGCCCGCTGGGGCCATCGAGCCCGCTGGGGCCGCCCGCCAACAGAGCTTCCAGATCGGCGGGCCCGCGTATCTCCCGCCCCTCGCCGGTGACCGTCGCATGCGAGTTCAGGGCGCGCAGCGCCGCCAGCGCCGCGTCGATCTTGGGCGTACCGATGTCCTGCTCGCGGAAGAGCGTCTGCCGGTTGAGGTTGGACAGTTCAACGAGATCCGGCTCGACGCAGTGCAGCCGCCCCACTCCCGAGGCCACCAGGTCCCGTGCGGCGGCGCCGCCCGTACCGCCGACGCCGACCAGCAGCACCCGGGCGCGGCTCAGCCGTACCTGCGGCTCCCAGACGCTCTCCCGCGGCGCCAGGTCCATCCAGCGCAGCAGGGTCATCCCCCGCCCGTAGCGCTCCCGCTCCCGTTCGGAGAGCTCCGCCGGCGGCGCGGCACCGGCGTCCTCCACGAATCCCGCCGTGGTCAGATCGGTCAGCGCCTGGACGATGTCCGCTTCCGGCAGCCGCAGTTGGGGGTGGTGCTTGTGCACCTCGGCGACGATCTCCCCGCCGTCCCGTGTGCCGTCCATGGCCTCGACCAGCGTCCACACCCAGCCGTCGGGATCCTTGACCTCGGACCCGATGCCGTGGACGACACTGCCGATCCGTACGTGACCGTCCACCGTCCGATAGGCCCGGTGCTCCGGCTTGACCCTGGGCAGTCGCATCATGCCCGCCGTCATCTTTGCGCCAATCTCGTCAGCCCCAACTCCCCCTGTGACAGCAGTCATTGACAACACTGACCGGACACGCGAAGTCTTGCAAGGGCATCAAACGGCTGCACCGCGCAGTCACCGGAAGGGAGACGGCATGGCGAACAAGATCGAGATCCGTCCGCTGGACAAGAAGGAAACCACCGGCGACAGCGGCGGCAACGGCGGGTCCTGACCGGACGCGAATGATGGACCGTTACCTCACGGTCGCTGAAGTCACCGATTCGGCGCGGCGGTTGGTCTCCCGGTTCCCGGGGGCGAGCCGGCTGCGCCGGATCGGGACATCACGCGCGGGCCGACCGATCCTGATGCTGTCCCTGGGCCACGGGCCGCACCACATCCTGGTGGTCGCGGGAGCCCACCCCGACGAACCGGTCAGCGGCGTGAGCGCGCTCGCACTCGCGGAGCGCGTGGCGCTCGGCGACGCCCCGTCGACGGTGACCGACCTCTCGGCCGTCACCTGGGACATCATTCTGTGCATCGACCCGGACGGCGCCACACTGAGCACGTACGGAGTGAGCGCGTACGGAACGAACGACGCGACGGCGCCCCACACCCTGAAGGACTACTTCGGCTCCGCCTTCCGCCCGATGGCGGCCGAACAGCCCGAGTGGGCACCGATCATCGGGCAGTCGCTCCCGGAGAGCCGCGCGCTCTTCGGCGTGATCGACGAACTGCGGCCGATCCTGCAGTGCTCCCTGCACAGCGTGGACGCGGGCGGCAGCTGGGTCCAGTTGACCCGCGACCTGCCCGAACTGACGGTCCCCTTCCACGCGTCGGCCAAAGAGCACGCCATTCCGCTGCAACACGGCAGCTACGACGCCCTGTACTGGGAGAACCCGGCCGCCGGCATCTACGTCCTGCCGCCGGAGGACAGCACTAGCCGGCTGGCGGCCGGGTCGGAGAACATCGGCCGGTCCACCTGGTGCGCCCCCGCCGGGTACGGCGGCGTGACGGCGATCATCGAAGTACCCCTGTGGGCAACGGACCTGGCCGAGGACTCGTCCCCCCACCCGAGCGCCCTCGCCGCACTCCACGACCTGACCGCGCTCGTACTGGACGGCGGCCGGCAGGTGACCGCCGTCCTCGACAAGGCACGCGGCTTCCTGCCCCCGGCCCGAACCAGCCCGCTCAGGCGGGTGCTGGAGTGGATGACCGCCGACCTGTACGACGTGGTCGCCGCCTCCTGGACCCCCCTGACCCACCAGGCAGCCGCCGCCACGCACCCCGACGACCCGAACCGCCTGACAACGGCCCAGGTAACGGCCCTGGACGTCGTCGCCCGCCGCCAACCCCTGCGCGCAGCAGGCCTCCTGCTGCGGCTGCTGAAAACGGCGGACGACCCAGCCGCCCCGCGACTGCACCGCGAACTGAACGCACTCTTCACCACGTGGTGCACGGACTTCGAAAGAGACCTGCGGCTGCGCCGCGTCCCGATAGCCAAACAGGTGGAACACCAGACCCGCACGATAACGGCAGCCGCCGAAAGCGCCCTGACCACCGCCAGCTGACCCCGCCCGACGTGCCCTGTCCGCCGCGACCTACCGCGCCTACACGTTGAAGCGGAACTCGACCACGTCGCCGTCCTGCATCACGTAGTCCTTGCCCTCCATGCGGGCCTTGCCGGCTGCGCGGGCTTCGGCTACCGAGCCTGTGGTGACCAGGTCGTCGAAGGAGATGACCTCGGCCTTGATGAAGCCCTTCTGGAAGTCGGTGTGGATGACGCCCGCCGCTTCCGGGGCCGTCGCGCCCGTTTTGATGGTCCAGGCCCGGGATTCCTTCGGGCCGGCCGTCAGGTAGGTCTGCAGGCCCAGGGTGCGGAAGCCGACGTGGGCGAGGGTGGCCAGGCCCGGGGCTTCCTGGCCCACCGACTGGAGGAGTTCCAGGGCCTCGTCGTCGTCCAGTTCGACCAGCTCGGACTCCAGCTTCGCGTCGAGGAAGATCGCCTCGGCGGGGGCCACCAGGGCGCGCTGTTCGTCCTTGAAGGTGTCGTCCGTCAGCTCGTCCTCGTCCACGTTGAAGACGTAGAGGAACGGCTTCGTCGTCAGCAGGTGCAGGTCGTGCAGCAGCTCGACGCGGTCGGTGCCCTGGACGATGCCCGCGGCGAAGAGGGTCTGGCCGGTCTCCAGGATGGCCTGGGCCTCCTCGATCGCCTTGACCTTCGGGCCCACGTCCTTCTTGATGCGGGACTCGCGCTGGAGGCGCGGCAGGACCTTCTCGATGGTCTGGAGGTCCGCGAGGATCAGCTCGGTGTTGATCGTCTCGATGTCGCTCTTGGGCGAGACCTTGCCGTCGACATGGACGACGTTCTCGTCCTTGAAGGCCCGGATGACCTGGCAGATCGCGTCGGACTCGCGGATGTTCGCCAGGAACTTGTTGCCCAGGCCCTCGCCCTCCGACGCACCGCGCACGATGCCCGCGATGTCGACGAAGTCGACCGTCGCCGGGAGGATCTTCTGCGAGCTGAACAGCTCAGCGAGCTTGTCCAGGCGTGGGTCGGGTACGCCGACGACGCCGACGTTGGGCTCGATCGTGGCGAACGGGTAGTTGGCCGCCAGCACGTCGTTCTTGGTCAGGGCGTTGAACAGGGTCGACTTGCCGACATTCGGCAGGCCGACGATTCCGATCGTGAGCGACACGTTGGCGACTTCCTGAAGTGAGGGGCTGAGCGGGGACTGGCGATTTCCCAGTTTACGGGCGCCCCGGCGGGCTCGACGACGGGTTCGACGTCACGGTCGGGGCCTGGTGCGACGCGGCCGAAGGCCTCGAACGCAACCCCAAGGTCATTCAAAGGGCGTGTCCCACCCCCGATCGGGACCCCCGGGCCACCTACGTTGTTCGGGTGGAGCAGCCCAGGACACGTCCCCCCCAGCGCCGGCAGCGGCCGCAGACCACCCTCCCGGCTCCGACGCGCGGCGCGGTCTCGGAGGCCGCGGGCTCCTACCGGGTGCCCGCTCCGGGCGGCCGGCGGGTGCCGCCCGTCGTGCTCACGTTGCGCAGACTGCCCAATCCCCGGTTCACCGGGCTCGGCGCCGGGCTCTTCGCCGTCGCCGCGATGCTCTGCGTCGGCTTCCTCGACGAGCTGATCCTCGACGGGGCGCCGCTCGCGTACGGGCTGCTGTTCCTGCCGCTCAGCGCCGCCACGGCGCTCTGGGTGCGGACGGCCGACCTGGTCACGGCGCCGATCAGCGTGCCGATCGCCTTCGCCGTCGGCACCGTACCGATCTCGGGCGGCTCCGGCGGTCTCGGCGGCCAGACGATGGCCGTGATCACCACCCTCGCCGTGCACGCCGGCTGGTTGTACGGCGGCACGCTCGTCGCCGGCGTCATCGCGTCCGTACGGAAGGTACGGCAGATGGGGCGGCGGCAGCTGGCACGTGACACCGCCGCAGCCGCCTCCATCGGCACCGGGACCCGGCTTCCGCGTCGCTAGCCGGGTCAGCGCAGGTACGGGTCCCGCGCCGATCGCGGCTGGGTCAGCAGAGGTCAGGTCCGGTGCAGGTCCGCGTCCGCCCTTCGGCGGCGTCGCGGTCGCCGGACCGCTCCCCTCAGCGCCTCGCCGCCGCCATCGCCGCTCCCACGATCCCCGCGTTGTTCTGCAGCTGCGCCGGGACCATCTCCGCCCTGACGCCCTCGATCAGCGGCAGGAACTTGTCCGCCTTGCGGCTGACGCCTCCGCCGATGATGAACAGCTCCGGCGAGAACAGCATCTCCACATGCTTCAGATACTTCTGGACGCGATGCGCCCAGTGGTGCCAGCTCAGTTCCTCGTCGTCCTTGGCCTTGGTCGACGCGTGCTTCTCCGCGTCATGGCCGTGCAGCTCCAGATGGCCCAGCTCCGTGTTGGGCACGAGCGTGCCGTCGATGAAGAGCGCGCTGCCGATGCCCGTGCCGAACGTGAGCAGGAAGACCGTGCCCTTACGGCCACGCCCCGCGCCGAAGGCCATCTCGGCCACGCCCGCCGCGTCCGCGTCGTTCAGCACCGTGACCGGCATGCTCAGCCGCTCGCCGAGCAGCTCGCCCGCGTCCACGTCGATCCATGACTTGTCGACATTGGCCGCCGTACGGATGACGGAACCGGTCACCACCCCAGGGAAGGTGATGCCGACCGGTCCCGACCAGCCGAAGTGCTCCACGACCTCCACGACGCCGTCCGTCATGCTCTCGGGCGTCGCGGGGTGCGGGGTCAGTACTTTGTGGCGCGGCTCCGCCAGGTCGCCGCGCTCCAGGTCCACGGGCGCGCCTTTGATACCCGAGCCGCCGATGTCCACTCCGAAGACGTTCATGGACGACACGTTACGGCCAGACGCTGACAAGGAGTTACTTCTGTGTCATCGCAGCGGCTTCGGCCCGCAGATCGCGGCGCAGTTCCTTCGGCAGCGAGAAGGTGATGGACTCCTCGGCGGCCTTGACGATCTCGACGTCCTCGAAACCACGCGCGGCCAGCCACTCCAGCACGCCTTCCACCAGAACCTCCGGTACGGAGGCCCCCGACGTCACGCCGACCGACGACACCCCGTCGAGCCACGTCTCGTCGATCTCGTCCGCCGCGTCGACCAGATGGGCGGCGCCGGCGCCGGCGCCGAGCGCGACCTCGACCAGCCGTACCGAGTTGGACGAGTTCTTGGACCCGACGACGATGACCAGATCGGCGTCGGAGCCCATCTGCTTGACCGCGATCTGCCGGTTCTGTGTGGCGTAGCAGATGTCGTCGCTCGGGGGCGAGATCAGCAGCGGGAACTTCTCCTTGAGCTTGTCGACCGTCTCCATCGTCTCGTCCACGGAGAGCGTGGTCTGGGAGAGCCAGACGACCCTCGACTCGTCGCGCACCTCCACGTTCGCCACGTCGTCGGGGCCGTCGACCAGCGTGATGTGGTCCGGGGCCTCGCCCGATGTGCCGATGACCTCTTCATGGCCGTCGTGGCCGATCAGCAGGATGTCGTAGTCGTCGTTCGCGAACCGGACGGCTTCCTTGTGGACCTTGGTGACCAGCGGGCAGGTCGCGTCGATCGTGGCGAGGTTGCGGCCCGCGGCCTCGTCGTGGACGACGGGAGCCACGCCGTGCGCCGAGAACATGACGATGGATCCCTCGGGGACCTCGGCCGTCTCCTCGACGAAGATGGCGCCCTTCCGCTCCAGGGTCTGCACGACGTACTTGTTGTGGACGATCTCGTGTCGGACATAGATCGGCGCGCCGTACTGCTCCAGGGCTTTCTCGACGGCGATCACCGCGCGGTCCACGCCCGCGCAGTAACCACGGGGGGCGGCGAGCAGGACGCGTTTGCGGGACGTAGCAGTCATGCGTCCCATCGTAAGGCCGCCCAGAACAGGCGCGAGATCGCCCGTACCGGTGAGACTGAGCAGGTACGGACGGGGCATACATGCCGGGCATGACGGGCGTACACGCTCGGCGTGACCGGCATACGTGCTCGGCATGACGGGCGTACGTGCTCGGCATGACGGGCGTACGTGCTCGGCATGACCGGACGTACACGCCGGACATGAATGAACGACGACGATCGGACTCATGCGATGACGGCTGAGGGGCAGGCGCCCGCGCACAGCGGGTTGCGGCGGACGCTGCGCTTCCGCGATCTCGTCGTGTACGGGCTCCTCTTCATCGCCCCGATGGCCCCCGTCGGTGTCTTCGGCACCCTCGACGCGAAGTCGCACGGCTCGGTGGCGCTGGTCTATGTGGTGTCGACCGTCGCGATGGGCTTCACCGCCTTCAGTTACGCCCAGATGGTGCGGGTGGCGCCGCAGGCGGGTTCGGTCTTCGCGTACGCCCGGAAGGGGCTGGGCGAGGCGCCCGGGTTCATCGCCGGGTGGATGGCGATGCTGGACTACCTGCTGATCCCGGCCGTCGCCTATCTCTTCGCGGGGATCGCGATGGAGGCGCTGGTGCCGTCCGTCGACCGGTGGGTGTGGACCGCGATCGCCGTCGTGATCACGACACTGCTCAATCTGACCGGGGTACGGGCCGCGGCCCGGGTGGGCTTCGCCGTCCTCGCCCTGGAGATCGTCGTGCTGCTGGTGTTCGTGGTGTCGGCGATCGTGGTGCTCGCACGGGACGGCGCGGAGCGTGGCTGGTCCACGCCGTTCACCAGCGATACGAGTTTTTCGGCCGCCGCCGTGCTCGGCGCGGTGTCGGTCGCCGTGCTGTCGTACCTCGGCTTCGACGCGATCGCCTCGTTCGCCGAGGAGGTGACGGGCGGTTCGCGGCAGGTGGCACGGGCGGTGCTGCTCTGTCTGGCGCTGGCGGGGGTGCTGTTCGTGGCGCAGACGTATCTGGTGGCGCTGCTGGAGCCGCAGACCTCGGCCCAGCTCGCCGCCGATCCGGTGGCGCAGGGCTCGGCGTTCTACGACGCGGTGGACGCGTCGGTCGGCAGGTGGCTGCACGACCTGGTCGCTTCGAGCAAGGCGATCGGCGCGGCGTTCGCGGCGCTGGCGGGTCAGGCGGCGGCGGGACGGCTGCTCTTCGCCATGGGCAGGGAACGCAGACTGCCGCGCGCACTGGCCCGTACGGACTCGGGCGTCCCGCGCGTCGCCCTGCTGCTGGCCGCCGTGGTGACGCTGCTGGCGGCGGTCTGGGCAGCGCGGCGGGACGACGGCCTCGACCGGCTGGTGTCGGTGGTCAACATCGGCGCCCTGACGGCGTTCGTGCTGCTGCACGCGTCGGTGGTCGGCTGGTTCGCGGTCCGCCGTCCGGGCCGCAACCCGAACTGGTTCACGCAGGTGGTGGTACCGGTGATCGGCGCGGGGATTCTGATCGCGGTGATCGTGGAGGCGGCGGACTCGGCGCAGCTGGTGGGCGCGGTGTGGTTCGTCATCGGGCTGGTGGTGCTGCTGGTGCAGTGGCGAGGACGGATGGGACCGGGGTCGCCGAAGGCGGGTGCCGGGTCCGGGTCGGGGTCGGGGTCGGCATCCGGCTCCGGGTCGGGGACGGGGTCGGACGCGGGTTCCTGACCCCGACCCGGACCCGGCACCCGGTACGGCTCCGGCGGGCTCCTGGTGCGCATCCGGGTCGTCGACCGACGTAAGTGGCGGGCTTACCGGCCCGGCTAAGGCTCTCCAACGGTCTCGCTCCGGGCCGAGGACCCGGCCAGGCCGGCGGTTTCCTGGGGATGTCGTACGTGGCGGATACGCTCGGCGCATGGCTCTCAACACGTCAGCCGAGGCTCCGCTGCCCGTCGGGGAGGTCTCGCGGCTCATCGGTGGGTGGATCGACCGGCTCGGGGCCGTCTGGGTCGAGGGGCAGATCACACAGCTCTCGCGCAGGCCCGGCGCCGGGGTCGTCTTTCTGACGCTGCGCGACCCGTCGTACGACATCTCCGTGGGCGTCACCTGCTACCGGCAGGTCTTCGACGCGATCGCCGATGTGGTCTCCGAGGGCGCGCGCGTCGTGGTGCGCGCCAAGCCGGAGTGGTACGCGCCGCGCGGGCAGCTTTCGCTGCGGGCCACGGAGATAAGGCCGGTCGGGATGGGCGAACTGCTCGTGCGGCTGGAGCAGTTGAAGAAGGCGCTGGCCGCCGAGGGGCTGTTCGCGCTCGATCGCAAGCGGCCCCTGCCGTTCCTGCCGCAGCTGATCGGTCTGGTCTGCGGCCGTGCCTCGGCGGCCGAGCGCGACGTCCTGGAGAACGCCCGCCGCCGGTGGCCCGCCGTCCGCTTCGAGGTGCGCAACACGGCGGTGCAGGGCGTCAACGCGGTCTCGCAGGTCGTCGAGGCGGTGCGGGAGCTGGACGAGCTGCCGGAGGTCGACGTGATCGTGGTCGCACGCGGCGGCGGCAGCGTGGAGGATCTGCTGCCGTTCTCGGACGAGCAGTTGATCCGGGCGGTCGCGGAGTGCCGTACGCCCGTGGTGTCCGCGATCGGGCACGAGCCGGACTCGCCGCTGCTGGATCTGGTGGCGGACGTACGGGCGTCCACGCCGACGGACGCGGCGAAGCGGATCGTGCCGGACGTCGGGGAGGAGCTGGACCGGGTGCAGGCGCTGCGGGACCGGGCGCTGCGGACCGTACAGGGGCTGCTGGACAGGGAGGAGCGCGGGCTCGCGCACGCGCTGGCCAGGCCGGTGTTGGAACGGCCCCACCGGATGCTGGAGGAGCGCGCGGCCGAGGTGACGGCGCTGGCCGACCGGGGCCGCCGGGTGCTGCGGCACCAGCTGGACCGTGCCGACTCGGAGCTGTCGCACACGCTGGCGCGGGTGGTCGCGCTGTCGCCCGCCGCGACGCTGGAGCGGGGGTACGCGGTGCTGCAGCGCGAGGACGGGTCGGTCGTCAGGTCCCCTGAAGGGCTCGCGGGCGCGGAGGAACTGCGGGCGAGGGTGGCGGACGGGGAGTTCACGGTGCGGGTGACGGAGTGAGGACGAAGGTGTCAGGCGCGGTGAAGTGCGCGGTTGTTGTCGGAGAGCGCTCGTAGGGTGGATGCCATGGCCAAGACAGACACGGAAACATCAGCGGCCACGGCCGGTGAGCCGCTCGGCTACGAGCAAGCGCGCGACGAACTGATCGAGGTCGTCCGCCGGCTGGAGACGGGCGGCACGACGCTGGAGGAGTCGCTGGCCCTGTGGGAGCGCGGCGAGGAGCTGGCCAAGGTCTGCCGCCGCTGGCTGGAGGGCGCCCGCGCCCGCCTGGACGCCTCCCTGGCCACCCCGGACCGCGACGAGCCGGCAGCGGAGGAGTAGCCGACCGGCCCCCGGCCTCGGGCCCTTGCGGGCACGCTCTCGGGGCGACGTCTCCGGGCGCGCCCTCGGAAGCCGCTGGATCCCGGGCCCACGGCCCGGGGCCTCCCGTTCGGATCCGGCAGGACTCGCATGCCCTGGCACCTCCCCGCACGGCGTCGCCGTCGGTCGCCGACCGGCCCCCGACCTCGGGCCCCTGGGCACGCTCTCGGGTCAAGTTTTCCGGACGCGCCCTCGGGAGCCGTTGGATGCCGGCCCCAGGGCCAGGGGTCCTCACGTTCGGATCCGGCAGGCGTTGCCGTCGGTCGCCGTGAGGCGCCCGCACGGGTACGCACCGTGGCCACTGCGCCCGACGGCCGGGCATCCCGGTTCCACCGGCGTATGAGCGCTGAGCGTGACGCGATGCGGTATCCGCGCCACCCCGAGCCAACACTGCGCCGTGCGGCGCTGCCGCCGGTCAGCACCGGACACCCGGACACGGGACCCGGAACCCGGCGAAGGCCGGTATCCCCCGGCTCAGCCCGGCACCCTGCCGCATCGCCACCGAGCCGACGGCCGGTGCCGCCCGGCTCTGCCGGCGCACGACAGCGAGCGTGGCAGGACATGGCGGCCGCGCGGACGTACGACCGCTGCGTGGGAGCTGACGGCCGAAAGTGTTCCGGTCGGATCCGGCAGGGCTGGCGTGCTGCCCTGGCACCGCGCCTCGCGACGCCGACGCCCGTCGATGACGCGACGCCCCCAACACGCCCGCGCGCCCGCGCCCAGCCCTTACGCGCCCGCCTGTACCGCCGTTTTCTTGAACTCCAGCGCCGCCGCCATCGCGCCCAGGCGCTCGTACGACGCCGTGCCCGTCACCACCGTCGTCGCGCCGTTCTCCGTGCGGACCAGGGCGTCGTAGCGCGGGCCCTTCCAGCGTTGCCAGGGTTGGCCGGCGACCTCTTGGGTCTTGCCGGTGTTCTTGGCCTCCTGCGTCACGTCGGAGACGTACCGCTTCGTCGGCGACGTCGACTGCTCGATCGCGACGTACTCGCCCTCCGGGTCCAGGAAGCCGAGGTGCCAGGAGTTGCCGTTCGCACCGTCGTACGTGACGGAGGTGGCCTTCCACTTGCCCGTCAGGCCCGTGGGGGCCGCTACGGGGTACGGCGCCGCGCGGCGCGCCGTCAGGAGTTCGACCCGGTAGTCGACCTTCTTGACCGGGTCCGCCTTGTCGTCATGGGGGATGAACACATAGATGACCGCGACGATGATCCCGATGACCACCATCGACAGCAACATGTCCCGCACCGTCTGTCTGCCTCGCTCGCCTGCCACTCCCCCATCGTCGCATCAGCGTTTCGCGCTCATCCGTGGACCCCTCTGCTCAAGTTGTCGATGTACGGATAGAGTCGTATCACCCTCTTTTCCGGCCGTCGCCGTACAGAAAGGTGCGTTCCGATGACCGAGCATCAACTACCTCCCCCTCTTGAGGTGTCTCCCGAGGCACCTGACCGCAACCTCGCCCTCGAACTCGTCCGGGTCACGGAGGCCGCCGCGATGGCGGCCGGCCGCTGGGTCGGCAGGGGCGACAAGAACGGCGCCGACGGCGCCGCCGTGAACGCCATGCGGACCCTCGTCTCCACCGTCTCGATGAACGGCGTCGTCGTCATCGGCGAAGGTGAGAAGGACGAAGCGCCGATGCTGTTCAACGGCGAGCACGTCGGTGACGGCACCGGCGCCGAGGTCGACATCGCCGTCGACCCGATCGACGGCACGACCCTCAACGCCAAGGGCATGCCGAACGCCATCGCCGTGCTGGCGGCGGCCGACCGGGGCGCCATGTTCGACCCGTCGGCCGTCTTCTACATGGACAAGCTGGTCACCGGCCCCGAGGCGGCGGACTTCGTCGACATCAACGCCCCGGTCGCCGTCAACATCCGCCGGGTCGCCAAGGCGAAGCACTCGTCCCCCGAGGACGTCACGGTCGTCGTCCTGGACCGGCCTCGGCACGACGGCATCGTCAAGGAGATCCGGGAGACCGGCGCCCGGATCAAGTTCATCTCCGACGGCGACGTGGCCGGCTCCATCATGGCGGCGCGCGAAGGCACCGGCGTCGACCTGCTGATGGGCATCGGCGGTACACCCGAGGGCATCATCTCGGCGTGCGCCATAAAGTGCCTCGGCGGAGTCATCCAGGGCAAGCTCTGGCCCAAGGACGACGACGAGCGGCAGCGCGCGATCGACGCGGGTCACGATCTCGACCGGGTGCTGTCCACGGACGATCTCGTCAGCGGCGACAACGTCTTCTTCGTCGCCACCGGCATCACCGACGGCGAGCTGCTGCGCGGTGTGCGCTACCGCTCGGAGACGGCGACGACCCAGTCGCTCGTGATGCGCTCGAAGTCGGGCACGATCCGGCAGATCGACTCGACGCACCGGCTGTCGAAGCTGCGCGCCTACAGCACCATCGACTTCGACCGCGCGAAGTAGGACGTAGCAGGACGAGTCGCATCGGAAGGGGTGTCCCGTTGTGCGGCGGGGCACCCCTTCCGTACGCGATCAAGTCCGTACGCGATCAAGTCCGTACGCGATCAGGAACCGCCGCCGCTCAGCCGGCCGCCGCGATCCTGCCCGCCGGCGCCGCCTTGCGCAGCTCCACCTCGCGCCGCCTGCGCCGCGCCAGCACCACCCGGCGCTCGGCTGCGGTCAGGCCGCCCCAGACGCCGTACGGTTCGGGCTGGACCAAGGCGTGCTCCCGGCACTCCACCATCACGGGGCACCGGGCACAGACCCGCTTCGCGGCCTCCTCACGCGACAGCCTCGCGGCTGTCGGCTCCTTGGAGGGGGCGAAGAACAACCCGGCC
This sequence comes from Streptomyces sp. NBC_00370, assembly GCF_036084755.1. Taxonomy (NCBI): domain Bacteria; kingdom Bacillati; phylum Actinomycetota; class Actinomycetes; order Kitasatosporales; family Streptomycetaceae; genus Streptomyces; species Streptomyces sp. NBC_00370. Next base: position 5,547,981 of record NZ_CP107968.1, on the reverse strand, counting down.
TCGTCCCGGCGGCACACAGCCTCCGAATGCCACGGGCCGGCCTGATCCTCCCGAGCGGGACTCCGCTGGGCGGGAACGGCAGCGACCTGCAGGGGCTGATGCGGCGGATGCAGCACGGTCTACTCCTGACGACGGCTTCGCGAGCGAGAGACGATGCAGCTCTCCCTACCCGCTGTGCGTGCTCCTATGCACTGAGTGGCACTCGGGACACGGTCCGCAGTCGCGCGAAGACGGCCCGCGGTCACTGACGGAGGTGCTTGCGCAGCAAGTCCTGGAGGTTGGCGACGAACTTCCCGCGCTTCGGCTTGGCCTCGATGTTGCCGAACACCGAGTAGCCGTTGACCACGACCACCGGCGCGTCCGGCTCCGGCGCTTCCAGCGTGTGGACCTCGAAGTTGCCGAAGACGCCGGTGCCGCTGCCGCGCAGTGAGATGTTCTCCGGGACCCTGACCTCCACGTTGCCGAAGATCGACGTCGCGTTGATCACGGTGGTCCGCTGGCCGAAGAGGGCTTCGGTGAGGTCGATCTCGATGTTGCCGAACAGCGCGAACGCGTTGGTGCGCGCGCCGATCCGCCAACGCCCCTTGCGGGTATTGCTGCTGAAGACCGCGATCATGCTCTCGGCCGTCGCGTTCGGGTCGTCGGGCCCGTACGGGTACGACCCCGGCGCCCCGGAAGCTCCGGGAGCCGCGCCCCGCGCCCCCTGGCCGCCGGACGGCAAGTCCCGTACCAGCGGCGCCAGCTCGGCGACGGTCTTGGCCCGGTAGACGGAATCGATCCGCTCGGCATGCTCCTCGGCGTCCAGACGGCCCTCCGCCAGCGCCTCCCTGAGGATGTCGGCGGTCCGGTCCCTGTCCGCGTCGGAGGCCCGGATGTCCGAGGCCCGGATACCTGGGGGCTCCGCCGACGCGACGGGCTTCTGGGGGTGCTTTTCGAGGTCCACGAAACCAATGTAGCGAAACGCGATAGATCGCGACTAGGGGTAGTTGCCGGGCGGCGCGTCGGAGACGCGGACCCAGAGGCGGATCGGCACCGCGGCCCCGGAGGCGGAGAAGCCGGGGCGGGTGAGCCGTACCTCACGGTCCGGGCACCCGCGCCGCGTCCTACGCTGGAGGGCGCTCGGCCAATGGAGGCCGCGCCGCCGCCCGTCGAGTGAGGAATGGCCGTAATGCCGGATTTTGCGTACTCCGATCTGCTTCCCGTCGGAGAGGACACCACGCCCTACCGACTGGTGACCGCCGAAGGCGTCTCCACCTTCGAGGCCGACGGGCGTACGTTCCTGAAGGTCGAGCCGGAGGCGCTGCGCATCCTCGCCGCCGAGGCCATGCACGACATCTCGCACTATCTGCGCCCCGCCCACCTCAGCCAGCTGCGCCGCATCATCGACGACCCCGAGGCGTCGTCGAACGACAAGTTCGTGGCGCTCGACCTGCTGAAGAACGCGAACATCGCGGCAGCGGGCGTGCTGCCGATGTGCCAGGACACCGGTACGGCGATCGTGATGGGCAAGCGCGGTCAGCAGGTGCTGACCGGCGGCGGTGACGAAGAGGCCCTGTCGCACGGCATCTACGACGCGTACACGAAGCTCAACCTGCGCTACTCGCAGATGGCTCCGCTCACCATGTGGGAGGAGAAGAACACCGGCTCGAACCTGCCCGCGCAGGTGGAGCTGTACGCGACGGACGGCGGCGCGTACAAGTTCCTCTTCATGGCCAAGGGCGGCGGCTCGGCCAACAAGTCGTTCCTCTACCAGGAGACGAAGGCGATCCTCAACGAGGGCGCCATGATGAAGTTCCTTGAGGAGAAGATCCGTTCGCTCGGCACGGCGGCCTGCCCGCCGTACCACCTGGCGATCGTCGTCGGCGGTACGTCGGCGGAGTTCGCGCTCAAGACCGCCAAGTACGCCTCGGCGCACTACCTGGACGAGCTGCCGGCCGAGGGCTCCCCCACCGGGCACGGCTTCCGCGACAAGGAGCTGGAGCAGAAGGTCTTCGAGCTGACCCAACGGATCGGTATCGGCGCCCAGTTCGGCGGCAAGTACTTCTGCCACGACGTACGGGTCGTCCGGCTGCCGCGGCACGGCGCCTCGCTGCCCGTCGCCATCGCCGTGTCCTGCTCGGCCGACCGCCAGGCGGTGGCGAAGATCACGGCCGAGGGCGTCTTCCTCGAACAGCTGGAGACCGACCCCGCGCGCTTCCTGCCGGAGACCACGGACGAGCACCTGGACGAGACCGAGGTCGTACGGATCGACCTCAACCGGCCGATGGACGACGTCCTCGCCGAGCTGACCAAGTACCCGGTCAAGACCCGGCTTTCACTGACCGGCCCGCTCGTGGTGGCCCGGGACATCGCGCACGCGAAGATCAAGGAACGGCTCGACGCGGGCGAGCAGATGCCGCAGTACCTGAAGGACCACCCCGTCTACTACGCGGGTCCGGCGAAGACCCCCGAGGGCTACGCCTCGGGCTCCTTCGGCCCGACGACGGCGGGCCGGATGGACAGTTACGTCGAGCAGTTCCAGGCGGCCGGCGGCTCCAAGGTCATGCTGGCGAAGGGCAACCGCTCCCGGCAGGTCACTGACGCCTGCGACGCGCACGGCGGCTTCTACCTGGGCTCGATCGGCGGTCCCGCCGCGCGGCTGGCCCAGGACTGCATCAAGAAGGTCGAGGTCGTCGAGTACGAGGAGCTGGGCATGGAGGCGGTCTGGAAGATCGAGGTGGAGGACTTCCCCGCGTTCGTCGTCGTGGACGACAAGGGCAACGACTTCTTCACCGAGCCGGCCCCCGCGCCCACCTTCACCAGCATCCCCGTCAGGGGCCCGGGACTGGGCTGAGCACTCCGGACAGCCCGCTCGACAGCCGCCCGTTCAGGCGCTGTCGAGCGGGCTGTCGTCCGTCCCGTCGAGCGGCGCCTCCAGCAGCCCCGAAGTCGCCAGCAGAAAGCCGAGTTGGGCCCGGCTGTTACTGCCGAGCTGCTCCGAGACCTTCCGCATGTGCTCCGCGACGCTGCGCCTGCTCATCCCGATCCGGCGCGCGATCGACGCGTCCGTCTCGCCGTTGACGACGGCCAGCAGGATGGTCCGCTGGAGGTCCGAGGTGATGACGGGCGTACGCGGCGACCCGACCGCGGGACGTACCGGAACCGCCCTGGCCCACGAGCTGTTGAAGTGGTTCAGCAGGAAGCGGATCAGGGCCGGGTGCTGGACCCGTACGGCGGTGCTCGCCGTCGACACCTCGTCCGACGGGATGAACGCCACCTCGCGGTCGAATATCAGCATCCGGTCGAAGACGTCGGCGATCGTCCTGACCTCCGCGCCCGCCGCCGTCACCTCCTCGATGTACGAGAGCGTCGGCCCGTGCGAGCGCACCGTGTGCTGGTAGATGGTCCGCTGGCGCACCCCGCGCGCCAGCAGGTCCCTGGAGCGCGCGAGTCCGTCGGCCAGCGCGACGGCGGGCCGTGCGCCGCCCGGCTGGATGGTGAGGATCTCGTCCCGGCAGTCGGCCACGGCGGTGTCGATCGCCGCGTTGATGACGGAGAGACCGACGATCCTGGTGAGCACCGGCGGGTCCAGCCGGTGCTTGTCGTCGTAGAGCCCCTCGAAGACCGCGAGCGCCGACCGCAGGGAACGCAGTCTGCTGTGCCGTTCGGCGATCTCCTCCTCGACCGGGCCGAGCGCGGTGAGCGCGGCGGCCCCGGGCGGGATGAGGCTCAGGAACTCGGCCGATTCGCCGTCGTCCACGACGAGTCCCAGCGCGTGCAGACAGCCCGGCACCTCGTCGCGCCGGACGCGCCCCGCCTCCAGGCCGTGCCGGTACACGGCCAGCGCCGTTTCGCACGGCCGGCCCTGGGACGATTCGCGGCAATCGCATGCCCATGGGGTGGATTGATCGTCCTTCACAATCATGCAGATTACATTTGTACGTCCTGTGCCGGTGTCCCGCAGAGCTGCCGGTCAGCCACGATGAGTGGGCGGCGCTCGGTCGCGAATGTCGGAGGGTGTCGCGGTGCCACGGGGGTATACCGCGCCATCGCTCCGAGGTGGCCGGGCCGCCACGGGGAACACATCCCATGACCAGGATGCTGTTGCCCGTAGGAGGTACGACCGACGATGACGAACGACGAGAGCCCGCGCGGCGGGAGCCCGAACCCTGCCCAGGGCGGTTACCGGACCGAGCACGACTCCATGGGTGAGGTGCGGGTGCCGGCGGCGGCCAAATGGCGCGCCCAGACCCAGCGCGCCGTGGAGAACTTCCCGATCTCGGGCCAGCACCTGGAACGGGCGCACATCGAGGCCCTGGCGCGGATCAAGGCAGCTGCGGCCAAGGTCAACGCCGACCTCGGGGTGATCGACAAGGACATCGCGGGGGCGATCCAGGAAGCGGCGGCCGAGGTCGCGGCGGGCCGCTGGGACGAGCACTTCCCCGTGGACGTCTTCCAGACGGGGTCGGGCACGTCGTCCAACATGAACACCAACGAGGTGCTGGCCACGCTGGCCACCGAACGGCTCGGCAGGGACGTCCACCCCAACGACCACGTCAACGCGTCGCAGAGCTCCAACGATGTCTTCCCCTCCAGCATCCATATCGCGGCGACGGCGGCCGTCACCGGCGAGCTGATGCCGGCGCTGGACCATCTGGCGCAGTCCCTGGAGCGGAAGGCGGACGAATTCTCCGAGGTCGTGAAGTCGGGCCGGACGCACCTCATGGACGCGACGCCCGTCACACTCGGCCAGGAGTTCGGCGGCTACGCGGCGCAGATCCGGTACGCGGTGGAGCGGCTGACCGCCTCGCTGCCGCGCCTCGCGGAGCTGCCGCTGGGCGGCACGGCGGTGGGCACCGGCATCAACACGCCGGCCGGGTTCTCGGCGGCCGTGATCGAGGAGGTGGCCCGGACGACCGGGCTGCCGCTGACGGAGGCCCGCAACCACTTCGAGGCGCAGGGCGCGCGCGACGGGCTCGTGGAGACCTCGGGCCAGCTCCGCACGCTCGGTGTCTCGCTGACGAAGATCGCGAACGATCTGCGCTGGATGGCGTCGGGCCCGCGCACCGGCCTCGCCGAGATCACGCTCCCCGACCTCCAGCCCGGCTCCTCGATCATGCCGGGCAAGGTCAACCCGGTGATCCCCGAGGCCGTGGTGATGGTGGCGGCGCAGGTCACGGGGAACGACGCGACGGTCGCCGCCGCGGGCGCGGCGGGGAACTTCGAGCTGAACGTGATGCTTCCGGTGATCGCCAAGAACCTGCTGGAGTCCGTGCGGCTGCTGGCCAATGTGAGCCGGCTGCTCGCGGACCGGACGGTCGACGGGATCACCGCGAACGTGGAGCGGGCGCGCGCGTACGCCGAGTCGTCCCCGTCCGTCGTGACACCCCTGAACAAGTACATCGGGTACGAGGAGGCGGCGAAGGTCGCCAAGAAGTCGCTCGCCGAGGAGAAGACCATCCGCGAGGTGGTGCTGGCCTCGGGATACGTCGAGCGCGGCGATCTCACGCTGGAGCAGTTGGACGAGGCGCTGGACGTGCTGAGGATGACGCGGCCGTGAATGGGTGACGCGCACCGCAGCGCTGAGTGAGCCTCACCTCTAGGATCTGTGCATGACGGAGACGGAAGGGCGGAAATGGCCGCCCGGCACGCAGATCCTGTGGCGCTACCGCGAGAACGGTGGCGATCGCATACACATCTGCCGTCCCGTCACGGTCGTCCGGGACACGGACGACCTGCTCGCCGTGTGGCTCGCCCCCGGCACCGAGTGCGTACGCCCGGCTCTCGCCGACGGCAGGCCCGTCCATCTCGAACCGCTCGCCACCCGCTACACGGCGCCGCGCACGGTGGTGCGCGACGAGTGGTACGGCATGGGGGTGCTGAAGCTGGCCCGTCCCGGCGAGCCGTGGTCGGTGTGGGTGTGGTGGAGCACGGGCTGGCGCTTCCAGAGCTGGTACGTGAACCTCGAAAGCCCGCGCACCCGCTGGTCGGGCGGTATCGACTCGGAGGACCACTTCCTCGACATCGACGTCTACGAGGACCGCAGCTGGCGCTGGCGGGACGAGGACGAGTTCGCGCAGGCGCAGCAGGACGGGCTGATGGACCGGGAGCAGGCGCGCCGGGTCAGGGCGGCGGGCCGGGCGGCGATCGAGACGATCTCGGCCTGGTCGGCGCCGTTCGCCGACGGCTGGGAGCAGTGGCGGCCCGACCCGCGGTGGCCGGTGCCGGGCCTGCCGGACGACTGGGACCGGATGCCGGCGCGGTCCGAGGTGGCGGCCGGATGACCGGGCGTACGGGCCGGTCCGCGCACCGCCGCGCGGGCCGGCCGGGCGCGGCGGGCAGGCGCGGCCCGAGAGCGGGCCCGGGAACGGGCTCCGCGACGGGCTCAGGACCGGGCTCTGGATCACCGGGTCACAGCGATCGGGGCCGTGAGACCCTTGCTGTGCCCACCGGGTCCAACCGTAGGATCGTCCTCCGCAGGGTCTCACCTGGCCAACGGAGGAGCGCCGCGCACGACCTGACCTAAAGTCAACCGTAAGCAAGTCACCACGAGGGGGTAGGTGGAGCCGTGCGCGAAGGCCGCCACCCTGCCCCAGCCGAAGCGACGATCGCAGCGCATCACCGGCCCGGACGGACGGAATCCCACGCGTGACGGAGCATCCCACCTCCCACGAAGGCCGGCAGCCCCTGGTTGCCCGGCCGCAGGAACGTACCCGGCCGCGCCAGGAGGCGGCGGCCGGCACCGTCCCGGGTCCGGCAGGGCCCGTGGCCGCCGACCCCGCGGTCACGGCGCGCCGCGAGGGTGACCGGCTGCGGTTCGTGGGCGCGGCGACCCGGCGTATCGCCCGCGGCATAGACCTGGACGAGATCGTGCTCGGGCTGTGCAGGGCGACGGTCCCCACGTTCTCCGACGCGATACTCGTCTATCTGCGCGACCCGCTGCCCGTCGGCGACGAGCGGCCCGTCGCGCCGTTCGTGCTGCGGCTGCGGCGCACGGACCGGCTGCGGCTGTCCGACGAGGACACCGAGGCGGCGATCGGGCTCGTACCGCAACTGCCGGACGGACCCGCGCAGATCCTCGACGCGCAGTCCGACGTGATGCCGGCGGCCGAGCTGTGCGAGGTGCTGAACGGCGGCGCGCTCAACGAGGTGCTGCGCGGGGTGCGCCCCGTCTTCGGCGACTCCGCCGCCGCCCGGGTGGCGCTGCCGGAACTGCTCGGCGCCGGCCGGATCGTCCCGAGCGGGCACCGTGCGATCCTCGCTCCGCTGCGCGGCAGACGGCGGGTCATCGGCGCCGCCGTCTTCCTGCGCAGGAGCGACCGCGCGCCCTTCGAGCCGAACGACCTGCTGGTCGCGGCCCAGCTGGCGACGCACACGGCGCTCGGCATCGACAAGGCGGTGCTGTACGGGCGCGAGGCGTACATCGCCGACGAGCTGCAGCGCACGATGCTGCCCGAGAACCTGCCCCAGCCGACCGGCGTACGGCTCGCCTCCCGCTATCTGCCGGCCGCCGAGACGGCCCGGGTCGGCGGCGACTGGTACGACGCGATCCCGCTGCCGGGCAGCCGGGTGGCCCTGGTCGTCGGCGACGTCATGGGCCATTCGATGACCTCGGCCGCGATCATGGGCCAGCTCCGCACGACGGCACAGACCCTCGCGGGCCTCGACCTGCCGCCGCAGGAGGTGCTGCACCATCTGGACGAGCAGGCGCAGCGGCTCGGTACGGACCGCATGGCGACCTGCGTCTACGCGGTGTACGACCCGGTCGCGCACCGGATCACCATCGCCAACGCCGGCCATCCGCCGCCCATACTGCTCCATCTCGGCGGCCGGGCCGAAGTGCTCAAGGTGCCGCCGGGCGCGCCGATCGGCGTCGGCGGGGTCGACTTCGAGGCGGTCGAGCTGGACGCGCCCGCCGGGGCGACGCTGCTGCTCTACACGGACGGCCTCGTGGAGTCGCGGCTGCGTGACGTCTGGACCGGTATCGAACAGCTGCGCGAGCGGCTGGCGGCGACGGCCCAGATCACCGGTTCGGACCACGCGCCGCCGCTGGAGGCGCTGTGCGACGACGTGCTGGACGTGCTCGGCCCTGGTGACCGGGACGACGACATCGCGCTGCTCGCCGCCCGCTTCGACGGGATCGCGCCGAGCGACGTCGCCTTCTGGGACCTGGAGCCCGGGGACGAGGCGCCGCGCAAGGCCAGACGGCTGGCCAGACAGGCCATCGCGGCCTGGGACCTGGAGGAGATCAGCGACTCGGTGGAGCTGCTGATCAGTGAGGTTGTGACCAACGCCGTACGGTACGCCGAGCGGCCCGTGACGCTGCGGCTGCTGCGTACCGACGTGGTGCGGTGCGAGGTCGGCGACGACTCGCCGCAGCTGCCGAGGCAGCGGCGCGCACGGGACACGGACGAGGGCGGCCGGGGATTGTTCCTGGTCAACCGGTTGGCGCGGCGCTGGGGCGCCACCCGGCTTTCCACCGGCAAGGTGGTCTGGTTCGAGATCGCGACGCCTGCCTGATTTCTACCGGTCCCAGGGTTGGACCAAATCCAAGTGTTGCCGAAGGGGTGTCGTAGGGGTTCACTGGGGCAGGCGGGTTCCGTACCCGCTGCCATACCCGGGGCAGTCCCCGGACCCCCGGGCCTTCTTTCGACAGGAGGCCGCTTGTGACCGAGTCATCCCCCACAGTGCCGCCGTACACGACCAACAACGTCGGAATCCCGGTGGAGAGCGACGAGCATTCGCTCACCGTCAGCTCCGACGGACCGATCCTGCTGCAGGACCACTACCTCATCGAGAAGATGGCCCAGTTCAACCGTGAACGGGTCCCCGAGCGAGTGGTCCACGCCAAGGGAGCCGGCGCGTACGGCGTGTTCGAAGTGACGAACGACGTCAGCCAGTTCACCAAGGCTGACCTCTTCCAGCCGGGCCGGCGCACCGAGATGCTGGCCCGCTTCTCGACGGTCGCAGGTGAGCAGGGTTCGCCCGACACCTGGCGCGACCCGCGTGGCTTCGCGCTGAAGTTCTACACGGAACACGGCAACTACGACATGGTCGGCAACAACACGCCGGTCTTCTTCGTACGCGACCCCATCAAGTTCCAGGACTTCATCAGCAGCCAGAAGCGCCACCCCGCAACCGGGCTGCGCAACAACGACATGCAGTGGGACTTCTGGACGCTGTCGCCCGAGTCGGCGCACCAGGTGACCTGGCTGATGGGCGACCGGGGCATCCCGAAGTCGTTCCGCCACATGAACGGCTACAGCTCGCACACCTACATGTGGGTGAACGCGGGCGGCGAGCGGTTCTGGGTCAAGTACCACTTCAAGACCGACCAGGGCATCGACTACCTGACCCAGGCGGACGCCGACGAGATGGCCGGCTCCGACGCCGACCACCACCGGCGTGACCTGTACGAGTCGATCGAGTCGGGCAACGCGCCGACCTGGAGCCTGAAGGTCCAGGTCATGCCGTTCGAGGACGCGCCGGACTACCGGTTCAACCCGTTCGACCTGACGAAGGTGTGGCCGCACGGCGACTACCCGCTGATCGACGTCGGCCGGATGACCCTGAACCAGAACCCGGACAACTTCTTCGTCCACATCGAGCAGTCCGCGTTCGAGCCGTCGAACATGGTGCCGGGCATCGGCCCGTCGCCGGACAAGATGCTGCTCGGCCGGCTCTTCTCGTACCCGGACACGCACCGGTACCGGATCGGGCCGAACTACACCCAGCTGCCGCCGAACCGGCCGCACTCCGGGGTGAACTCGTACTCGAAGGACGGACCGATGCGGTACACCGCGTCGAACGCCGCCGTGCCGTACGCGCCGAACTCCTACGGCGGGCCCGCGGCCGACTTCCAGCGCTTCGGCGACCCGGCGGGCTGGGCGTCGGCGGGCGAGATGGTGCGCGAGGCGTACAAGCTGCGCCGCGAGGACGACGACTGGGGCCAGGCGGGCACCCAGGTCCGTACCGTGCTGGACGACGCCCAGCGCGACCGGCTCGTCTCCAACGTGTCGGGACACCTGCTCCAGGGCGTCTCCCGGCCGGTCCTGGACCGGGCGCTGCAGTACTGGCGCAACATCGACAAGGGCGTCGGTGACCGGATCGCCGCCAAGGTCAACGGCGGCTGACCGCAGCCGAACGAGCGGGGCCCCGGTGAACGCCTCAGGCGTCCACCGGGGCCCCGCTCACGTGCGGCGGCAGCTACCGCTGCTGCTCGTTGCCGCCCAGCAGGTTGGGCCTGACCGGCTGGCGGCCCTCTTCCTCTTCGTTCGACGACGCGCCCTCACCGGGATCGCCGGGGTCGTCCGGATCCGTGGACTCCGTCTCGGACGGGTCCTCCTGCGGGTCCTCGGACGCCGACTCGCTCGGGGAGTCGCTGGGCGGGGTGATGCTCGGCGAGGGCGCCTCCTCCGAAGGCGTCTCGGACGGCTTCTCGCTCGGCGACTCCTCCGGTGCCGACGTCGACGGGGACTCGGAAGGCTCCTCGCGTACGACCTTCTGGGCCTCCAGGTCGAAGTCCACGTCCGAGCCGCCGTTCAGCGCGGCCAGCGTGTAGTCGGCCCAGATCTTGGCGGGGAAGCCACCACCGTTGGCGCGGCCCGAGTTGGCCGTACCGGTCAGGGTGACCTGGCCGCCGCCGTCCTTGGGCGACTCGCCGAACAGCGCGACCGCCGTGGTGATCTGCGGTGTGTAGCCCACGAACCAGGCGGACTTGTTGTTCTCCGACGTACCGGTCTTGCCCGCCGCGTGGTAGGCGTCCGTGTTCACGACCGACCCCGAGCCGTTGCTGACGACCCCTTGCAGGACCTTGGTCACGGTGTCGGCGGTCTCCCGGGTGAGCACCTGCTTGCCGATCGGGTCCGGCAGGTCGACCTTCGAGTCCTTGTGCTCCGCCGACTTCACGATCGACGGCGTGACCTGCTTGCCGTGGTTGTCGAGCGTCGCGTACACACCCGCCATGTCCCAGGTGGAGGCGCCCATCGTGCCGAGCGCTATCGCCGGCCGCTCGGGGAAGCCGTCGCCGTCGGGCATCCCGAGGCTGAGCGCGGTCTTCTTCACATCGGCAGGACCGACGTCGACGACCATCTGCGCGAAGACGGAGTTGATGGAGTCGTCCATCGCCTTCTGCACGTCGACCTTGCCGTAGCTCCGGTCGTCCTCGTTCTCCGGTGCGAAGGGGGTGTCGCTGCCCTTGACGGGCCGCTGGCTCGTGCCGTCGTAGATCGTGCCGATGCCGATCTGCTGGCCGTCCTGCGTCTCCGCGCCGTTCTGCAGGGCGGAGGCGAGCACAACCGCCTTGAAGGTCGAGGCCGGCTGGTAGTCCGCACGGGTCGCGTTGGAGATCCAGTGCTCGGTGGCGCCCACACCGCCGTACATGGCGACCACCCGGCCGGTCTTGGTGTCCACGGAGGTGGCGCCGGCCTGGACCGTCGCGTCGACCTTGTTCTTCTTGCGGTCGAGATGGTCCTCAAGCTGTTTCTTCACCGAGGCGAGCAGGGCCTTCTGCTTCTTCTCGTCGATGTTGAGCGTGATCGTCCAGCCGCCCGCGTCGATCTTCTCCTGGCTGACGCCCTGGCGTACCAGTTCCTTGTTGGCCGCCTCGACCAGATAGCCGGTCTGGCCCTCCATGCCGGGCGCCGCCTTCGGCGCGTGCGGCGTGGGGAACTTCAGGCCCTGGCGCTCCGACGGGTCGAGCCAGTGCTGGCCGACCATGTTGTCCAGGACGTAGTTCCAGCGCTCGGTGACCAGCCGCTTGCCGGTGGGCGTCGCCTGGCCCCAGTCGTACTGGTTCGGCGCCTGGAGCAGGGCGGCGAGATACGCGCCCTGCGAGACGTTCAGCTTGGCCGCGTCGATGCCGTAATAGGCCTGCGCGGCGGCCTGGATACCGTAGGCGCCGCGCCCGTAATAGCTGGTGTTGATGTATCCGGCGAGGATCTCGTTCTTGTCCTTCTGCCGGTCCACCTTCAGGGAGATCACCAGCTCCTTGAGCTTGCGGGTGACCGTCTGGTCCTGGGTCAGGTAGTAGTTCTTGACGTACTGCTGGGTGATCGTCGAACCACCCTGCTTGCCCTTGCCCGAGAGGGTGTTCAGCAGACCGCGCGCCGTGCCTTTGATGTCGACGCCGGAGTCCTGGTAGAAGCTCTTGTTCTCGGCGGCGACGAAGTCACGCTGGACCGGCTTGGGGATCTGTTCGAGCCCGACGATCTCGCGGTTGATCTTTCCGGTACGCGTCAGCACCTTGCCGTCGCTGTACTTGTACACGTTGCTCTGCATCTCGGCCTGCGCATTGGCGTCCGGGACCGGTACGAGCAGATACGCGACGAAGAAAGCGCCCATCGCGAGCAGGCAGAGTCCGAAGAAAGTGCCGAGGATCTTCTTCCAGGTGAAAAGCCGGCGTATACGGCCACCGGTCTCTTTCTTCGCCCGGCGTGATCCTTGCTGCCGGGCCCGTCGTTCATCAGCTCGGCCCATCGGTTTCTCGCTCCGCTCTCGGGGTCGCCTGGTCGGAATCAGCTCAGAAAGCTAACACTGCTCCCTATGCGGACGGACCGCTGATAGCACGTTTGAAGCGTGACAATCAGCACCCATTCCAGTGGAACCGACTCACGAGAGCGCAGAAGGGTTGCCAATCACAGTAATGTGATAGCAGAATGATAGGGGCCCGCCGGACGGCGGACCGGCATCGGAACGGGGTACGAACATGGCTTCCACCAGCACCGCACCGAACGACGAACTGCCCGAGATGCCCAAACCACGCGTCAGGGAATTCCCGGCCCACAGCATCGGCGGCGGGCTCGCCCTGCTGCTCGGACTGATCGGCCTCGCCGCCGGTATCGCCCTGACCGTCGTCGCCGCCTCGCTCGGTTCCGCAGGCGTCAAGGCGGCGCTGATCATCGTCGGGGTCGTCCTGATCGTCGTCGCGGTCTTCGCGATGATCGGGCTGAACATGGTCGCGCCGGGCGAGGCCCGCGTCGTCCAGCTCTTCGGCCGCTACCGGGGCACGATCCGCACCGACGGGCTGCGCTGGGTCAACCCGCTCACCTCGCGCCGCAAGATCTCCACCCGGGTACGGAACCACGAGACGGCCGTGCTGAAGGTCAACGACGCCTACGGCAACCCGATCGAGCTGGCCGCCGTGCTGGTCTGGAAGGTCGAGGACACGGCGATGGCGACGTTCGAGGTGGACGACTTCCTGGAGTTCGTCTCCACCCAGACCGAGGCCGCCGTGCGGCACATCGCCATCGAGTACCCGTACGACGCCCATGACGAGGGCGGCCTTTCGCTGCGCGGCAGCTCCGAGGAGATCACCGAGAAGCTCACCCTCGAACTGCTCGCCCGGGTCGAGGCGGCCGGTGTGCACATCGTCGAGTCCCGCTTCACCCACCTCGCCTACGCGCCCGAGATCGCCTCTGCGATGCTCCAGCGCCAGCAGGCGGGCGCCATCGTCGCGGCCAGGCGGCAGATCGTGGACGGCGCCGTCGGCATGGTCGAGGCCGCGCTCACCCGGCTCACCGAGCGGGACATCGTGGAGCTGGACGCGGAGCGCAAGGCGGCGATGGTCTCCAACCTGCTGGTCGTGCTGTGCGGTGACCGGGCCGCGCAGCCGGTCGTGAACACGGGCACGCTCTACCAGTGACCGAACGCAAGCAGGTGCTCCTGCGGCTGGACCCGGCGGTGTACGAGGCGCTGGCGCGCTGGGCGGGCGACGAACTGCGCAGCGCCAACGCGCAGATCGAGTTCCTGCTCCGCAGGGCGCTCGCCGAGCACGGACGGCTGCCGGGCGGCGCGGGGCCCATCCCGCGCCGTGGCAGACCGCCCAAGGCCCTGCCGGAGCCGTCGCGGCCCTCGGGGCCGCCGGAACCCCCGGAACCGTCAGAGGCGGAAGCGGACGACCAACCGGGCTGAGCCGGCGCTCACTTGCTGAGCTTCGTCATCAAGTCCCTGATGTCGGCGACCAGTGCGGGCTCGACCACGTCCGGTTCGAGTGGTTCGTGCACGTACTGGTTGCCGGCGCCAGGGCCCGTACCGAACTCGGTGAACGCCTGGACCTCGGCCGTGATCACCGCCTGGCCGTCGAGGACCATCAGCTGGAGCGAGTTGCCAGCCGCGTCCCGCAACACGTAGGCGCGCTCGCCGAGATCGGGGACGAGCTTCGCCGTGTACGTGGGGCCCATGGCGGACGCGGGCCCGGTGGCTATCGCCTCGAACTCGGGCCCCGGGTCGGTCTTCCGGTGCAGGACGTAACTGATGTCGACGGTGGCGTGCTTGGTGGTCGCGCTGATCGCCTCCCGGCCGTTCTTGCCCTCGGGCGTCAACTCGACCATGCAGAAGGACCGGTCGACGGTCTCCCGCTCGTCCACCACGGCCTTCGGCAGCCGTTCGGTGCCGAGCGCGGCCGACAGCGCGGGCAGTTCGGCGTCCAGGCAGAGATTGCGGCTGACCCGGTAGCCGCGCAGATCGGGTCCCGCGCCGTGGTCGAGCTGGATCCAGGCCGCCCAGCCCGCCGAGGCCAGGAGCGCCCCGCAGAGCCCCCACACCCAGGGCCTGCGGTGCGGGGGCAGGCCGTCGGCCGCGATCGTCTCCGGTGGGGCCTCAGGGTCGTCAGGGGCAGCAGGGTCCGGTGCGCCGGCCCGCCAGGCCCCCGGCGGGTCGTCGTCTCTGCGGGGCGCCGGAACGACCTGCCCGCCCACCAGTTCCGGCTCGGAGATCATTCCGGCCGGTCCCGCGGCTCTGTGTCGTCAGCCGGCGGCTCGGCGGGCGGCGCCCCCGCGGGCACGGAGGCACCCGGCGCCGGGGTCGGCGCGATGCCGGCGGCCGTGGCGCCGTGCGGCGGCGGCTGGGTCCGCAGCGCCTGGTCCCTGCTGTACGAGCGCAGATAGCCGACGACGGTGTTGGTGACGGCCACCAGCGGCACGGCGACGACAGCACCGCCGATACCGGCGACGAGGCTGCCCGCCGCCACGGAGAGGACCACGGCGAGCGGATGGACCCGTACCGCGCGCCCCAGGATGAAGGGCTGCAGGATGTGCCCCTCGATCTGCTGGACGGCGAGCACGATGGCCAGCACCATCAGCGCCGTGAACACCCCGTCGGTGACCAGCGCGACGACCACCGCCAGGGCACCGGAGACCACGGCGCCGACCAGCGGCACGAAGGCGCCGAGGAAGATGAAGACCGCCAGCGGCACGGCGAGCGGCACGTCGAGGAAGTAGATGCCGACGCCGATGAAGATCGCGTCGATCATCGCGACTATGACCGTGCCGCGTACGTAAGCGGTGAGGGTGCGCCAGGCACGCGGCCCGGCGCCCGCGACGCCCGGCCGGGCCGCCGCAGGGACGAGCTTGAGTGCCCACTGCCAGATCCGCTGGCCGTCGTAGAGCAGGAAAAGCGTCGAGAAGAACGCCAGCAGCATCCCGGTCAGCAGCTCGACGATCACCGTCACGCCCTGGATGCCCGCCGAGGTGATCTCCTCGGTGTTGGTGCCGATCGCGTCGCTCAGACTCTTCGCGAGATCGTTGATCTGGTCCTCGGTGACATGGAACGGGCTGTTGAGCAGCCAGCGTTTGAGTTCGTTGATGCCGTCGGTGACGCGGTTGGAGACGTCGTCGATGTTCTCCACGACCTGCCAGACCACGAACCAGCCGACCAGCCCCATCAGGATGAAGCCGAGGAGTGCGGTCAGCGCGGTCGCGAGGCCGCGCGGCAGCCCGGCGCGCTTCAGCCGGGCGACGGTGGGTTGCAGCAGCGCCGTGATCAACAGCCCGGCGACAAAGGCGAGGACGACGATCTGTACGGCGCTGATGATCCGCATCAGCACCCATACGGTGCCGGCGAGGACGAGCAGCCGCCAGGCCGCCTCACCGGCGACCCGGATACCCCAGGGGATGGCGGCGACCGGCTCGGGTCTCGCGGCGACGGCCGGGGCGTACGTGGGCGGTGGCGGGACGCTCTCCGCCGGATGATCCACCACGGGAACGTCGTGATGGTCGTCCGCTTCCGCGGCGGCCCTGCGCTGGTCCAAGCGCTCCCCCATCTGGGTCAGTTCCGCGCCTACCCGACCGAGCCACGCTGGCACTCTTGACATGATGTTCCCTCTTCCCCCCGGATCTCTCCCCACTCACTCCCCCCGAAGCCGTCCGGACCTGACCGTACACGTGCGAAGCCCCCCACCGTAGGGACGGCGGGGGGCTTCGTGAGGTTGAGCGGCCAGCGGGGCCCGGCGCTGCCTCTGACTTCTAGTACCAGCTGTTGGCCTGCCAGAACGACCAGGCGCCGCAGGGGCTGCCGTAGCGGCCGTCCATGTAACCCAGGCCCCACTTTATCTGCGTGGCCGGGTTGGTCCGCCAGTCGGCGCCCGCCGAGGCCATCTTCGACCCGGGCAGTGCCTGGACGAGACCGTAGGCACCGGACGACGCGTTCTGCGCCGTGTAGTTCCAGCCGGACTCGTGGCTGACGATGTTGCTGAAGCACTGGAACTGGTCGGACGGCATCATCTGCCGTGCCATCGCCTGGACCTCGGAGGCCGAGTAGGAGCTCTGGACCGTGAAGCTGGAGGCGTCGGCGCGCGCCGAGTCACGGCTCGCACGCTCCTTCGCGTCCTTGCGGTCCTGCTCTTCCTTCGCCTTCTTCGCCTCGGCGGCTTCCTTCTTCGCCTTGGCGTCGTGGGCAGCCTGGATACGGGCCGCCTCCTCGGCGGACTTCTGTGCCGCCGCGTCGGCCGAAGCGGCCTGCGCGTCGGCCTGCTGGGTCAGCGACGCGGTCTGCACCTGCGCCTGCTGGCCTACGGGGATGTCTGCGAGGAGTGTCGTGTCAGCAGCGGTCGCCTCGAAATTGTCGCTGTTCGAGGTCTGGGGGTCGCCAGAGGCAACTCCCACGACAGCGCCGACGGTGGTGACCGCGGTGGCTGACGCCACGGCGAATCCCCGGACCGAAATCCGGCTCACACGGTGTCCTTCCAGCATCGCCCGCTTGGTGACCTCGCGGACGCGATCGTGCCCCTGGCACTGGTCTCCGTACTAACCGGGTCACTGGAGACACGGGCCCGGTGGGCAATCCCCTGCGGGGAGTGCCGCGTTGGTACGCGGGCGGCATACGGCGGCAGTTGTTGAGTTGTATGGAGCCGCATCCCTGAAGATGCGTGAGTGCCGTATGCGGGGCCTGACGGAAGCAAGACTCTGCCGGACGGTGACGCCGCAAGGCAATTCTTCGTTGCGTGTGAAAGCTCACACCTCGTTTGCCTCAAGTGTTTCGCGGAAATCTCCGCGCAGCGCGGCGCCGCCCGGCTAAGCTCTCAAGCTTTGCCGGGCGGCGCCAACTGCTGCATATGGGTCAGATCTGACCTTCCTCCAGCATTTCGGTCACGAGCGCGGCGATCGGCGAACGCTCGGAGCGGTTGAGCGTGACATGGGCGAAGAGCGGATGGCCCTTCAGCTTCTCCACGACGGCGACGATCCCGTCGTACCGCCCGACCCTGAGGTTGTCGCGCTGCGCCACGTCGTGCGTGAGCACCACCCGGGAGTTGGCCCCGATCCGGGAGAGGACCGTCAGCAGGACGTTCCGCTCCAGCGACTGGGCCTCGTCCACGATGACGAACGCGTCATGCAGGGACCGGCCGCGGATGTGCGTGAGCGGCAGCACTTCGAGCATGCCGCGCCCCAGCACCTCCTCGATGATGTCGCGCCCGGCGACGGCGGAGAGCGTGTCGAAGACCGCCTGCGCCCAGGGGCTCATCTTCTCGGCCTCGGTGCCCGGCAGATAGCCCAGCTCCTGGCCGCCGACCGCGTAGAGGGGACGGAAGACCATCACCTTCTGGTGCTGTCTGCGCTCCAGGACGGCCTCCAGGCCGGCGCAGAGGGCCAGCGCCGACTTTCCGGTGCCCGCCCGGCCGCCCATCGAGACGATGCCGATGTCCGGGTCGAGCAGCAGGTCGAGGGCGATGCGCTGCTCGGCGCTGCGGCCGTGGATCCCGAAGGCCTCCCGGTCGCCCCGCACGAGCCGGACATTCCCCTCGGCCGTCACCCGCCCGAGCGCCTTGCCCCGGTCCGACTGGAGCACGAGGCCGGTGTGCACGGGCAGCTCGCTCACCTCGGGCACGAACAGCGTCTCCTCTGTATAGAGGAGATCGATCTGTTCGGCGGAGAGCGACAGCTCGCTCATCCCCGTCCAGCCCGAGTCGGTGATGGCGAGCTCGGCGCGGTACTCCTCGGCGAGCAGCCCGACCGATGACGCCTTGATGCGCAGCGGCAGGTCCTTGGAGACGACCGTGACGTCGTACCCCTCGGCCTGCAGATTGCGCGCTACCGCGAGAATCCGTGAGTCGTTGTCCCCCAATCGGAAGCCGGCGGGCAGAACGCCGGGATCGGAGTGGTTGAGCTCGACACGGAGCGTGCCGCCGAGGTCGCCGAGCGGGAGCGGGGCGTCGAGGCGTCCGTACCGGATTCGGAAGTCGTCGAGCCGGCGCAGGGCCTGCCTGGCGAAATAGCCGAGTTCGGGATGGGACCTCTTGGCCTCCAACTCCGTGATCACCACGATGGGGAGCACAACTTCGTGCTCCTCGAAGCGGGACATGGCGTTCGGATCGGCCAGCAGGACGCTGGTGTCGAGAACGTAGGTGCGCCTGTCAGGCATGCGGCGCTTTGTGCTGGTCACCACGGAAGGACGTACCCCCTCGGATGAGGTCGGGGTGCGACGGCGTCGCGGGCGGGTGGACCGGGCTGCGGCTCCCATGCGCGGGCCGAGCTCCGGCCCTCCACGTCGCCCGTACGTTTCACCGTACGGTCGTCCTGGTGCAAAGGGCCTCCCGGGTGGACGGCCCCATGCCGTCCACTGAGATGCGGCGCCCGCCTGGCATTGCTGACAGAACTTTTCGGACGCCGACCTGAAGGGGGTATTCCCTCGAACACGCGCCGCCATGCCATGGCATATGACGGACACCGGGTGAATCGTGGGTGAAGAGGACGCGGGCGGACCGCTCCCGCCGGGGCGAGATCCGCGGGGAAGGGCCCGGATGCCTTACGGCACAAGGCCCGATTCAGGCGCCGTAGCGGCGATGGCGCGCCGCGTAGTCACGCAGGGCGCGCAGAAAATCGACTTTCCGGAAGGCCGGCCAGAAGACTTCACAGAAGTAATACTCCGAATGGGCGCTCTGCCAGAGCATGAAGCCGGACAGACGCTGCTCGCCACTGGTCCGGATGACGAGGTCGGGGTCGGGCTGGCCGCGCGTGTAGAGGTGCGAGGAGATCAGGTCGGTGTCGACGATCTCGGAGAGGTCCTCCAGGGAGGTGCCCTTGCCCGCGTGCTCCATCAGCAGGGAGCGGACCGCGTCGGCGATCTCCTGACGGCCGCCGTAGCCGACGGCGACATTGACGAGTATCCCCTTGTTACCGACGGTATCCTGCTCGGCTTCCTTGAGGACGTTCTGCGTGTGGGCGGGCAGCAGGTCGAGGGTGCCGACGTGGTGCACCCGCCAGCGGCCGTCGGCCGCGATGTCGTGCACGGCGTCCTCGATGATGCCGAGCAGCGGGATCAGCTCCCGCTCGGGCCGGTCGAAGTTGTCCGTGGAGAGCATCCAGAGGGTGACGACCTCGACATTGGTCTCCGAGCACCAGCCGAGCAGCTCCAGGATCTTGCTGGCGCCGGCCTTGTGCCCCTGCTCGGCCGTGCCGCCGGACGCCTTGGCCCAGCGCCGGTTGCCGTCGAGGATGACGCCGATGTGCTTGGGCACCTGGGCGTGGTCGAGGCGGCCCTCCACCCGGCGTGCGTAGAGCCCGTACACCAGGTCGCGCAGATTCACGTGAGTCCACCTCTCGATTCTGTGCGGGGGTTCCGTGGCGGGCCGGTCCTGGGGACAGCTGCGGCCCGGGACCTGACCAGACCTGGTCGACCCGAAGCCGTCACACTACTGCTCGGTCGCGGCAGGAGCCCAACCCGGAGTGTCACAAGTCCGTGATAAGGAAGGAAGCGTGACTGATTCTCCCCATTACCTCGCAGCTGACGACCGGTACGACTCGATGGAGTACCGCAGGAGCGGGCGCAGCGGTCTGAAGCTGCCCGCCGTCTCCCTCGGCCTCTGGCACAACTTCGGCGACGACCACGCCCTTGACACACAACGCGCCATTCTTCGCCGCGCCTTCGATCTGGGCGTCACGCACTTCGACCTGGCGAACAACTACGGCCCGCCGGCCGGCTCCGCCGAGCTGAACTTCGGCAAGATCTTCGCGCAGGACTTCGCCCCGTACCGGGACGAGTTGATCATCTCGTCCAAGGCGGGCTACCGGATGACGCCGGGACCGTACGGGGAATGGGGATCCCGTAAGTACCTGCTGGCGTCGCTCGACGCGTCCCTGAAGCGGACGGGCCTCGACTACGTCGACATCTTCTACTCGCACCGCCCCGACCCGGACACCCCGCTGGAGGAGACGATGGGGGCGCTGGCCTCCGCCGTACAGCAGGGCAAGGCGCTGTACGTGGGCATCTCCTCGTACCGGGCGGAGCAGAGCGCGGAGGCGGCCAGGATCCTGCAGGACCTGGGGGTGCCCGCGCTGATCCACCAGCCGTCGTACTCGATGATCAACCGCTGGATCGAGGACGACCGGCTGCTGGACACGCTGGAGGCGGCCGGGATGGGCTGCATCTCCTTCGTGCCGCTGGCCCAGGGGCTGCTGACGAACAAGTACCTCGACGGCATCCCGGAGGGCTCGCGGGCCACCCAGGGCAAGTCCCTTGACCCCGGGCTGCTTTCGGACGAGGTGGTGCGCCGGCTGAACGGGCTGAACGACATCGCGCAGCGGCGCGGCCAGTCGCTGGCGCAGCTCGCGCTGAACTGGGTGCTGCGGGATCCGCGGATGACGTCGGCGCTGATCGGCGCGTCCAGCGTGGCGCAGCTGGAGCAGAACGTGGCGGCGCTGGGCGCCGAGCCGCTGTCGGCCGACGAGCTGCGGGAGATCGACACCTTCGCGGTGGACACGGAGGGGACGAACATCTGGGCCGGGCGGAGCTGACCGTCTCGGCCGGCTTCGAGTCCGGCTCGGGCTTGAGCCCCGCTCGGGCTTGAGTCCGGCTCGCGGGCCCGGGCAAGAAAAAACGGGCCGGTCCGTGGGGGGGGGTTACGGACCGGCCCGAGGGGGGGTTTCCACCATAACCCTTTGTAAGTGGTCCTGGGTGCCATGGCGCGATGCCGTGACGCTCCGGAAGCGCTCGGATGCCGCCTGTGCCCCGGAATACTGGGCTCCGACGCGATTCGGCGGTCCGATGTGGCGAGAACTCGCCAGTTATTTTGGTAACCCACAGGAGCGATGGCGCCCGGGGCGTCGCGTTGACGACGCGATCCGCGACGAGGTTCCGCACGGCTGCGGCACGGCGTGCCGCCGGTCAGCCGGGGCGGCCGGGGCGGCCGGGGCGGCCGGGCTTGACCGCTTCGATCAGGAAGCGGGTCGTCGTCGCCACGAAGGGGCCTTCGGCCTCGATCCGGTGGTGCAGCTCCAGCAGCCGGTCCCGGTACTGGCCGACGGTGAAGCCGGGCACCATCCAGATCACCTTGCGCAGGAAGTAGACGACGGCCCCGACGTCGAAGAACTCGGTGCGCAGCTCGGCCGTCCGCAGGTCGACGACATCGAGGCCGGCCGCCTCCGCCGTCTTGCGGGCCCGCTCGGGGTCGCGGCCGGACCGTACCTCCTGCGGCATCGGCCCCAGGAAGTACTCGACCAGCTCGAACACGCTGGCCGGGCCGACCTCCTGGGAGAAGTACGTACCCCCGGGGGCCAGCACCCGCGCGATCTCGTCCCACCACGCCTTCACCGGATGCCGGCTCACGACCAGGTCGAAGGCGGCGTCGGCGAACGGCAGCGGCGGCTCGTCAGGGTCGGCGACGACCGCCACGCCCCGCGGGTGCAGCAGGGCGGTGGCGCGGGCGACGTTCGGCGGCCAGGACTCGGTGGCGACCGTCAGCCGTGGCAACCGCGCTACGGAGGCGAGCACTTCACCGCCACCGGTCTGGATGTCCAGCGCGGCGCCTGCCCGCGCCATCCGCTCGGCCATGGCACCGGCGTACCCCCACGGCGGGCGCTCCTCGGTGGCGCGGCCGTCGAGCCAGGAGAAGTCCCAGCCGTCCACGGAGACCGCTTCGGCCTCGGCGATCAGTTCTTCGAAGGTACGGGTGCCGTGCATGGCGCGAGTCTCCCAGGGGTGGTTCGGGGACGGCGAACTCTTTATCGGAGGTCGTTGCCGGACGTTGTCGCTGAGCGGCGCTGCTGGAGGCCGCTACTGGAGGGCGCCCGCCAGCAGCCCCAGCAGGGTCCCGCCGATCATGAAAGGGCCGAACGGAATCGCGGACTTCCGTCCCGCCTTGCGCAGCAGGATCAGCCCCGCCCCGTAGAGCGAGCCGAGCAGGAAGCCGGCGAAGGCGCCGAAGAACAGCACCTCCCAGCCGTACCAGCCGAGGGCGACACCGAGCGAGAGCGCGAGCTTGACGTCGCCGAAGCCCATACCGCTGGGGTTGATCAGGAACAGCACGAGATAGCAGAAGCCGAGGACGAACCCGCCGAGCACCGCCGTCGACCACGCCCCGTCGGCGCCGGGCCGCAGATCGGCGAAGAGCAGCAGGACGGGGGCCGCTGCGGCGAGCGACAGGGTCAACTGGTCGGGAAGGCGGTGGACGTTGCTGTCGACGAGCGCCAGCAGCACGCCGAAGGGCGCGAGGAGCAGCCAGACGACCAGCTCGGGGCGCGGCCCGGTGGCGGCGGCCAGCGCGCCGCAGACGAGGGCGGTGACGACGGGGACGAGCACGGACGGCGCGTACGCGACCCGGGCGGCGGGGAACTGGGGTCCGGCGCCACGGTCGGCGCCGAAGGCACCGGCGTCGGTAGCGGGTCCGGCATCGGTAGTTGATCCGGCGTCGGGGGCGGGTCCGGTCGCGGGGCTGTCCGGTGCCGGGGCGGGGGCGGGGGTCGCCGCGTCGCCGCCCGTGCCGGCCGCACCGGTCGGGGGGATCCCGGCCGCCACGCATGTGGCGCATCCCGCCCCGCCCAGCCAGCCGCGCGCGACCCCGGTGATCGGGTGCCCGGCGGGGCAGCTGTCGCGCCACGGGTCCTCGGGCTCGACCGAGAGCCGGTACGCGGCGCGCGGCAGCAGCAGCCCGGTGGCGGCGCCCCAGGCGGCGGCGAGGACGATCAGCGCGGCGTACACAGGGCCGACCCTAACGGCCGCCACCGCGCCCGGTCATGGGTCCTGGGGCCCACTTGCGCGCGTCGAGGGCTCCTGGGTCATGCCCCGGGGGCACCGGGGGCGCTACGGTCTACCGTCATGGGCAAAGTGGGCAAATGGCGTGACGGCAAAGGGACGTTGTCGGTCGTCGGCGGGGACACCGTGCCCCTGGAGATCGCCGCGTCGTACCGGGCCCGGCGGCGCGGGCTGCTGGGGCGTACCGGTGTCGAGGGCGCGATGCTGATCACCCCGTGCAGCAGTGTGCACACGTTCCGCATGGGCTTCCCCATCGATGTGGCCTATCTGGACCGGCATCTGACGGTCCTTCATGTCCATACGCTGAAACCGGGCCGGCTGCCGCGCCCGCGCCTCCGGGCCCGCCATGTGCTGGAGGCGAAGGCGGGCGCGATGGCGGGCTGGGGACTGCGCCCCGGCGAACAGGTGACGATGGACGCGGACGTGGCCACGTAACCCCGCCTACCTGAGCTTGGCGACCTGCGCGGCGACCAGCGCCCGCGGCAGGTCGGGGGTCGAGGCACCTTCGAGGTTGGCGGTGTAGAAGGTGGCCACCGTGCCGCCGACCCGTACGACGTGGAACACGAGCGGCACCGGATCGCCCTCGAAGTCCCCCGTCACCTGGTACTTCAGCGACTCGTCACCGGCCTGGGGAGCGGTCAGGTCCCGCACGGCCGTATAGGTCGAAGGGCTGTCGCCACCCGTCGCCCTGAAGCCCCTGGCACAGGCGGTGACGGCCGTACGCAACCGGCTGAGCAGCGCGCCCGCGTCCCGCGGGCCGTGTGCGGTCAGGAACTCCGACACGGCGGGCACGCCGTTGGCCGCGCCGGTGATCTGCCGGTACGAGACGGCCTTGCCGACCGGCTCGGGCTTGCCGTTGATGACGGCCGTGAGCGGCGCACACGCGGCCGTGGCCGCCCGTTCGCCCTGGGCGGGCGGCGGGTCCATCGGTCCGACGTCGAAGCCGGGCACATCGCCGCCGGCGAGCACCGCGCGGTCCAACTCGCCCTGGGAGAGCACCTTCCCGCTGCCTGCGCCGACGCCGGGCGGGACGGTCGGGCGCGGCGACGCCGGAGGTACCAGGACGGGAGCGGTGGACGACGCCGATGCCTCGCTGGTGGCGGTCCGCTCCGACGCCCCGTCCGACGTACCGGCCGTACACCCCAGCAACAGCGATCCGGCCGCCACCGCCAGGGCGATGCTCCGGAGCGGGCAGGTGCCTGCGGCGCGCGTCCTCATCAAGTCCCCATCTCGCCTCGGCACTTCAGGGCACAGCCCGTGCACCGCACGCTAACGGAACGACGCGGCCCACCGCATGGGCCCACGGACCCAATCACGCCCGGCAGTCACTTCACCGTCGGCCACGGCAGCGACCGGGGGACGCGCCGCCACCACCACCCGTCGCCGTGCGGTCCTGCCGAGGGCAGGGCTGCCGCCGCTCCCGCGTCGTCGACCGTGTGCGCGCGGAAGATGCCGTCCAGCTCGGCGACCGCGTGCAGCAGCAACGTCCGCTCCTCGCGGCCGACTTCGGCGACCTGCTTCTCGAACGCGTCGCGCGCGGCCAGGTCCTGCGCGTACAGCTCGGGCAGGTACCGCCCGGACGGGGCCCAGTCGCCGCGCATCCGCTGCCCGAGCCGCTCCCAGATGTGGAGGGACACGGCGGCCGGGCTGTCCGAGCCGAGCGCGTCGGCGACCGGTGTGGGGACGGGCTGCGAGCGCAGGATCTCGGCGAGCGGTGTCACCTCGGCGCCGGGAAAGGCGGAGACCGCGGACTCCACGGCGTCGACCCGGTACACGGGCCGCTCCTCGTCCGTGGCCAGCAGCCGGGCGCGGGTCACCGTCCCCGTCCGGTCGGCCAGCCAGTACGTCTCCGGGTCGATCCGGTCGTCCGGGTAGAGCACCCCCGTCCCGGTGCGGACGGCGAAGGCCAGCGCCAGCTCCGCCTCCGTCCCCGGCGCACCGGCCGTCCCCGCCGCCGAGCGCACCTGGATGTCGAGGCTCATGGCCACGTCACCGCGCAGGCAGTGGTACGTGCAGAGGACGGGAGCCCCCCAGTCCCGGTGATCCATGTCGCCGTCCTCATGGCAGACGTCCACCTGCCCGGCGGGCACCTGGGCGGCGTCCGCGAGTCCGGCGATCAGCTCGGCCGGCTCCATGCGACGGCTGACCAGAAAGTTGCAGATCACTTGTACGTTCCCTCGACGATGGCTCGGGCCTTCTCGACGGCCTGCGGATTGGCCTTGAACTTCGGATCCATCTGCAGCTGCTTCAGGGACTTCGCGTCGCCCTTCGCCAGCAGTTGGAGCGCCGAGTACTCGACACGGTCCAGTTTGACGAGTCCGGGGCCGCTCTTCGGGAAGACGGTGCCGTTGGCCTTCACCTCGTACGTCCGCCCGTTGACGTGGTAGGTGTTCCCGTCCGCGTCGAGTCTGGCCTTGCCCTGGGCTATCGCCTTGATGTCGTCGTCCACCTGCTGCTGCATCCCGTCGAGGATGACGGTGTTGGCCTCCTTCACCTCCGCGCCGACCGACCCCTTGACGGTGTGCCGCTTGTTCGGCCGCTTGAGGACCTTCCCGGCGGCGGGGCCCGGTACGTCGTCGGCCACGGGCCATTCGCAGTCGACGTTGTGGACGAGCGCGGTGGCGGCGCCGACCCCCACGTAGTAGGTGTGCGCTCCCTCGACCTCCAGGTCGTACGTCGTACGGACCCGCTCGTAGCGGCGTACGGCGAGGACGGTCAGCGGCCTGCCCCGCTCGGTGCGGAGCGCGGCACCGGGCACGATGTCGCCGGCGTCCGCCCAGCGCTGCCGGCCGGCGAGCCAGAAGGGATGGGTGTCGGTCGCGGTGACGACGGCGGTCCCGGCGGGGGTACGCACCGTGAGCCGGGTGAAGTCCTTGTCGTCGTGCGTGGTGAACGTACGCGTCACGCGTCTCGCCGCGGTACGTCCGGTGAGCGGATCGGTGGCCTCGACGCGGTCGCCCGTGCGTACGGCTTCGATGGCGACGCGCCGGCCGTCGCCGAGCAGGACGGGGGTGCCGGGCGGGAAGCTGTGGCTGACCGCGCAGGTGGGCGGCTTCTCGCCGGGCTTCTCCCCCGGTTTGCCGCCGGGCTTCCCCGCGCCGCGTGCCTTCTGTTCGGCTTCCAGCTTCCGCTTGGCCGCCGCGAGCCGCTTCTCCGCCTCGCCGACCTTCTTTCGGTTCTTCAGCAGGGTCTTGAGGGCGTCGTACAGCTCCCCGCCGTGCTTCCTCAGCGCCTTGACCAGACCGACGGCCTTCTTCCACTTCCAGGGCGCCCCGTACTTCGCCGCGAGTTTGCCGACGGCGCCGCCGATGAGGCTGAGCAGCACATTGACCAGGGTCGCCGTGCAGGCGCCCATGTCGCCCTTGGTGATGCAGTCGAGTGCGTCCGTGATGCCCAGCTCGTCGGCGAGGATCTTCGCGAGTTCCTTGGCGGCTTCGAGGACCTTCTCGGAGTCGGACTTCTCGGTGGTCCGAGCGTCCTGGAGGTTCTTGAGGGCGGCGGCGTAGTCGAGTTGGGTGGGGGACGTGGGCGCGTCGGCGTCGGCGGCGTCCGGATCGCCGTCGTCGGCGGGCAGGCCTTTGCCGGGCAGGCCCTTGTCGTGGCGGCCTCCTGCTTGGGCGCCGCGCCCGCCGCGCCCGCCGCAGTCGGTACCGCCACCGCCTGCGCCGCCGATGCCGATCCGGCACACCTGTGCCTCGATCCGCTCACTGATCGTCGTACCGATACCGGTCGCCATCAGGGCGCCGACGATCGCGAACACGACGCAGAGCAGCCCCAGATACTCGATCGCCGACTGCCCGGACTGCGCCCGGCGCAGCCCCAGCAGCCGTGCCCCCGCTCGTCCCCCCGTTGATGACATACCGGCGACGGTAGAGACGGGCGGCGTGCCCGTCATGGGCCCCAGGACCCAACCATGGGCTCAAGCATTTACATAAGCGATTTAAATAACTCACTGATACGTTGGGCTCATGGCAGCCAAGAGCCGGCAGCACCTGGACACGGCCGAACTCGCGACGGTGATGGGGCAGTTCACCCGTGGCTCCATCCGGCTCCCGACGACCGAGAAGCACAGCTTCACGACCCTGTCGGTCCTGCACACGCTGACCCACCAAGGTCCGATGCGGCTGACCGCGCTGACCGCGAACGAGCAGATCACCCAGCCCGCCGTCACCCAACTCGTCACCCGGCTGGAGCGCGACGGACTGGTGGAGCGCCGCCCGGACCCCGAGGACGGCCGCGCGGTACTCGTCGGGGTGACCCCGGCGGGTGCGCGGGTCATCGAGAACCGGCAGCAGGACCGGGTACGGCAGTTCACCGAACTGGCCCAGGCGCTGACCGCCGACGAACGGCTCGCCATCGCCGCGGCGTTGCCCGCGCTGGCGCGGATGGCGGCGCTGATGGCGGAGGACGGCTGACCGCGCCTCTCCTCCCCCCTCCTCCTCCCCCCTCCTCCTCCCCCGATTCCCGCCACTCCCGCCACTCCCGTCACCACCCCAGACACCCCGAAAGGAACCATGACAGCGCAGACGGCCTTTCCCCTGGAGCCGACGCCGATCCATGTACCGGACGCCGTGCTGGACGACCTCAAGGCCCGCCTGCGGCTGACGAGATGGCCCGACGACGTGGGCAACGACGACGGGTACTACGGCATCAGCCGCCGCTACCTCCAGCAGCTCGCCGAGTACTGGCTCGACCGGTACGACTGGCGCGCGGCGGAGGCCGCGATCAACGCGTACGAGCACTACCGGGTGGACGTGGACGGCGTACCGGTCCACTTCATGCGCAAGCCGGGCGTCGGGCCCGCCCCCACCCCGCTGATCCTCACGCACGGCTGGCCGTGGACGTTCTGGCACTGGTCCCGGGTCGTCGGCCCGCTCGCCGACCCGGCAGCCCACGGCGGCGACCCGGCGGACGCGTTCGACGTCATCGTCCCGTCCCTGCCGGGCTTCGGCTTCTCCGCGCCGTTGCCGGACGACCCGGACATGAACTTCGTCAAGGTCGCCGACCTCTGGCACACCCTGATGACGCGCACGCTGGGATACGAGAAGTACGCGGCCGGCGGCTGCGACGTGGGCGCCCTCGTCACGGGCCAGTTGGGCCACAAGTACGCGGACGAACTCCACGGGATCCACATCGGCTCGGGCCAGCGGCTCGACATGTTCACGGGCGAGCGCGCCTGGGACATCACCGGCGGCCACCCGCTCCCGGCGGGCCTGCCGGCCGCCGCGCACCGCCAACTCCTCTCCCTGGAGCGCCGCTTCGCGGTCCACCTCTCGGCCCACCTCCTCGACCCGAGCACCCTCGCGTACGGCCTCTCCGACTCCCCCGTCGGCCTGCTGGCCTGGATCCTGAAGCGCTGGACCACCTGGAGCGACAGTCGCGGTGATGTGGAGACCGTCTTCTCGAAGGACGAACTCCTCACCCACGCCATGATCTTCTGGGTGAACAACACCATCAGCACGTCGATCCGCTACTACGCCAACGCCAACCGCTACCCCTGGGCCCCGTCCCACGACCGCCACCCGGCCGTCGAGGCGCCGACGGGCATCACCTTCGTCGCCCACGAGAACCCCCCGGGCGTCACGACCCCCGCCGAACGCGTCCAGCACTGGCTGGGCAGCGACCGCGCGTCCTGGTACAACCACACGAACCTCACGGCCCACGAGGAAGGCGGCCACTTCATCCCGTGGGAAACCCCGGAGGCCTGGACCACGGACCTCCGCCGCACGTTCCGCGACCGCCCCTGACCGCGCCGGAGGCCCCGCCCCGGATCAGCTCTGCGATCCACCGCCCTCGCCGCGCGGGAAGGAGACCTCCACGCGACGGTTCTTCTTACGGCCCTCTTCGGTGCCGTTGTCAGCGATCGGATAGTCCTCGCTGTACCCCCGGACCTCGTACGTGACGGTGGCACCGTTCAACTGCTGTGCAAGCAGGCCCTGTACGGCGTCGGCACGCTGCTTGGAGAGCACCTTGCCGTGTTCGTAGGTGCCGAGGTTGTCCGTGAAGCCGAAGACCCGGATGTTGCCGGCGTGCTGCTTCTTGATCTCGTTCGCGATGGCGGCGATACGGGAGTTGGCCTGGCCGGTGAGCTTCGCGCTGTCCTTGCCGAAGAGCACCTCGGCCTGGAGCGCGAAGGTGATCTCGGCGTTGGTGTCCTCCCGCCGCTCCTCCCCGCCCTGGTCCTCGACGACCTGGACGATGTCCAGCACCTTGGACGGCCCGAGGGTGCCGCCTTCCGGCAGCTTGAGGTCGGGGTCGGTGCCGTCGACCTCGACGGGCGGCGAAGCCGAGGCCTCGGTGCCGGGCGGGACGCTGGGGCCGTCGTCGGCGAAAGCGGGAACTGCCCCCGTACCGAGGACGCTGGACGTCACAAGGAACGCGAATGCCGTCAGGAATGTCCCGGCACCATGTGGCGATCTCGACTGAGTACGACTCCGGGCAATGGGCATGGCGATCATCACCCGCTGATTTTCAGCGAGGCCGCGGCGAACGTCGGCACTGTGAGATCGACATCGACGACCCCGTCGGGGGGCGAGGGGAACTGCATGAACACGGGCGTCGATTTATCGGGCTGCAGCGGCAGCAGCCCCGTCGTGCAAAGACACCGGTTGTCCGTGTCACGCAGGACGTAATAACGCTTCTTTCCCGCCGTGTCGACCAGCGTGGCGCCGGCCACCGAATTGGGGTTGTTCGCCACGACACCGCTCTCCAGGCCTTCCATGCCTGACAGCGGAAGCGCCCCGGAAGTCGGGTTCTTGATCTCGGCGTTGACGGTGATGAAGCCGCCCGTGTCGCGCTTGATCTGATGGACGGTCAATACCAGGCCGCCGCGCCCCGCGACCTCGGCGAGTTTGATGTTCGGATCCACGATTTCCGGAGAGGAAGTGACGCTCGGCGAAGGCTCGTCGCTTGCCGACTGCGAAGACGGGGCGGACGCCTGGGGCGTCTCTCCCTTGCCTTCTTCGTCACCGCCCCCACCGCATCCGGCGACACCGAGGGCGAAGGCGATGGCCGCCGACGTCACTACCGCTGCCCTCCGGGCTCTCTTCGTTCGGCGCATCTTCATGGATACCGCTTTCTTTCTTGTCAATCGCTGTCAGGCGACGTCAACCAGGTGGACGGTGAAAAGCCGGTCGGCCAGATCGAGCCATGAGCCCGGGTCGGTCGGATCGATGTCGAAGGTGCCACCGCCGGCGCAGGTGAAGGTGATGGGTGCGGGAGACCCGCCCGGTTCGTCACCGGGTTCCCCGCCAGGCTCTCCGCTCGGGCTCGGACCGGGTTCGCCACTCGGGGTCTCCCCCGGTTCCCCGCTCGGGCCGTCCGCCTCCCGCCACGTGCAGCGGAACACGACAACGGCCGTCGCCTTGGCCGTGGCATGCCGCTGCTCCGTCCCGGGGATCACGGACTGCCCGACCGTGTACCGCGTCCTGACATCGACCGTGAACCCGTCGCCGTCGGCCCCGCTGTACGGCACGCAGCCGGCCCCGGTCAGATCGGCGCGGTTCTTCCCTGCGAAGACCCCGGCCTGGAAGCACGGATGAGCTGTCAGCAGATTGTTGCCGCTGAGGAAATCCTCCAGCCCGTCGGGCCGGAGCAGCGCCGCGAGAAAGTCCGGCCCCATCAGGTCGCGTGCGTCCTGCGCCGCGGCGAGTGCCGCGGCGTCGGCTGCACCCTGGGCACCGTTGCGGGTCGCCGCGGCCTTGCCCACGGCGAAGAACGCGAGCGCGAGAAAGAGCAGGCCCGCCACCATCACGATGTAGATGGGGAAAGCCTGCCCTTGGTCGCCGTGACGGCGCTGGATCATCCCGCGGTGATGGAACTCACCAAACCGCTGATCCGCGAGGAGATCGCCCCGCCGATTCCGGTGGCCAGGATGGCGGCGATGATCGCCACAACGACCAGAATGATCCCCAGGTACTCGAACGCCGTCTGGCCCCGGTCCTTGTCCACGTAACGCTTCTGCATCCGCGAAACGATCGTGTTCGCCCAACCGTTGACCCGCACCTTGGTGTCGACGGCGGCCTTCGTCATGGCGTTGTTCGGCATGGGGTTCCCCTCCAGGTTGGACCGACCGCCTGACGGCCGCCGAGTAAGTCCCTTGGGCGTCGCCGTCGTTACCGGTCGTCGGTTGCCGGGTACCGCCCGCGACGCGAGAAACGTACGCCTTTACACCATGCCCGGCAGAGGGCCCCTGGACCCATTTTTGGGCCCAAAATGAGCCACGGACGCGTGCAGCCGTCCCCCTCGCCTCAACCATGACCGATCACCCCCCTGCCGGGCCCACCGCTCGGCATCGTGCCGAGCCACTTCGCGATCGCTTCGCTGCGACTGCCGCTGGCCAACTTCGCGAAGATCCGATTGATGTGGTTCTTGACTGTCTTCTCACTGATGAAACAGGTCGCCGCGATCTGATGATTGCTCATGCCCGATGCGATCAGGTCCATGATCTCCATCTCCCGCGCGCTCAGGCCCAGTTCCGGCCGATCGCGAGGGACCGGATCGACCGACGGCCTCACCGAAGACTGTGACACATTCGATTGCAGTTGCGAAAGCCCTCGTGCCGTCGAATGCGGATTCTTTGCGGCTGACGGAGAGAAACCGCTGGTAAAGGCATCATGATTCATCTCAGGCAATCGCGGATCTTCATGTGCATTCGCATCGCCCGGATAGACAGTGCCGAGCCCTTCCGGCAGTGGCCGCCCCGCCACCGGCGCCGGGCCGCGGCGCATCTCGTGCAGGAGCGCGTTCGCCGCCGTAGGCGTGAAGTGTGCCCGGCCCTGCTCGATGTCCCGTACCGCCGAGACGAGTTGGTCGGCCGTGAACTCGCCGTGCACCAGGTAACCGCCCGCGCCCAGTCGTAGCGCCTCGTGGACTATCTCGCTCTCGCGGCTGTACGTCAGCATCAGCACCGGGCAGATCCGCACGATGTGCGGCAGCGCCGAGATGCCGTCCACGCCCGGCATCCGGACGTCGAGCAGCACCACGTCCGGGCGGGAGCTGTGGGCCGCCTCGTACGCCTCGCGGCCGTCCGCCGCCTCGGCCACGACCTCGATGTCCGCGCGGCCCGACAGCAGGACCGTCAGTCCCGCCCGTACCACCGGGTTGTCGTCGGCCACCACCACGCGCAGCGGGGCACTCGCCGCCGCGGGTCCGGGAAAGGCGGGGAAAGAGTCGTCCGGCATCGTGCGGCCTCCTCTGGGTGGCACTCGGGTCGGGGTCGTGTCGAGAGGGACGTTCATGTCGAGGTAGACATCGGAGAGAACGGGCCCGGGGGCAAGGGCAGTTGCGAGGAGCGGAGAGCGGCGAGGGGCAGGTCGACCCGGACTTCCGTGCCCACCTTGGCCCCTCCTCTGCCGATACGGATACGGGCGCCGATACCGGCGGCCCGCTCGACCATGCCGACGAGACCGAAGTGCCCGGCCCGTCTGAGGTCGTCGAGGGTGGTCCCGGGCGGCAGGCCGCGTCCGTCGTCGTAGACGCTGACCCGCAGTTGGTCGCCGACGACACCGGCACAGACCGCCACCTGGTCCGCGCGGGCGTGCCGGTGCGCGTTCTCCATCGCCTCGGAGGCGATGGTCAGCAGTTGCCTGGCCACCGCGTGCGGCAGGGGCGGCACGGCGTCGGCGCCGAGCCGTCCGAACGACGTACGGAGACCGCTGCGCCGCTCGAAGTCGACGGTCCGGGCGCCCAGTTCGGCGATCAGGGCGATACCGCCGTCAAGGCCCGACTCTCGCCGCAGGTCGAAGAGCAGTTCGCGGGACTCCGACGCCGCCCGGCGTGCGGAGCGGGCGACAAGCTCGGCCTGGAGCCGGACGGTTTCGGGGTCCAGGCGGCCGGCGGACCCTGCCAGGCCGTCCGCCGCAAGTGCCAGGCCGTGCAGGGTCTTGGCCACCGAGTCGTGCATCTCCCGGGCGAGCCTGGCGCGTTCCTCCTCGATGGCCTCGCTCACCGCGAGCCGCGCGCGGGTGTCGGTCAGGGCCTGGCTCGCCGTACCGAACCGCAGGAGGAGCCCCCGCAGCGTCACGCCGACCGCGCCCGCGATCACGCAGAAGCCCGGCAGGAGCAGCGCGGTGGCCACGACCCCGCCCTCGTCGGGTTCGGCGGCGTGGACACCCACCAGGATCAGTATCTGGAGCGTCGCGAAGACGCCGGCTCCCCGCCACCCGTAGACCAGTCCCGCCAGCAGCGGGGTGCAGACGGTGACGTAGGCCAGGGTGGAGTCCGGGGTCGCGGTGATGAGCAGCAGGGCGCCGAAGAGAGTGTCGATCACCAGCAGCCAGGGGTATTGCAACAGCAGACGGCCGAATCTCTCCCAGTCCCGGAAGAGCACGTACGACCCCATGAAGGTGACCAGTACGGCTGCCCCGATCAAGACGGCGGGCAGGCCCGGTGCGGTGCGGGCCAGGGCGAACGGGGTGGCGACGGCGATCATCGCCAGCCGGAAGCCGAAGACCTGACGGCACAGCGCCTGCAACGCGTTGAGCTGGAGGGAGAGCGCAGGTGTGGTCTCCGGCGGCGCCGGGGTCAGGCCGAGGCCGCCGACCGGCACGGACGGCAGCCGAGTCCATCGGCTCCGCGGCTTCGCCACGCCCCCACCTCCTCCCCGGCATCACTCGGTTAACGGCCCGTCATCCTCCGAGGATGCTGAAATCGATGTTCGATCCGTAGAAGAAGCCCACCATCAGCAGAATCAGCGTGCCCGGCAGCAGGAATGTGGTGACGGCGAGAGTCGCCTTGGGAATGGCTTTCGCCGCCTTCCTGCGTGCGTTCTGCGCATCCGTCCGCCGCATGTCGTTGGCAATGGCGATGAGGGTGTCGACGATTGGTGCGCCCAGCTCCTCACCTTGCTGGAGCGCGGTGACGAACATCGCGACCTGGTCCGAGTCGTTCCTCCGGCGCAGTTCCTCGAAGGCTTTCCTGCGGCTGACTCCCATGTCCATCTGCCGCAAGGTGATGCGCAGTTCGTCGCTCCACGGACCTTCGTACTTCTCGGCGACCCGGCCGAGCGCCTGCCGGAAGCCGAGTCCGGCGCTCACGACCACCGCCAGCACGTCCAGGAAGTCCGGCAGGGTGCGTTCGATGTCGGCCTTGCGGACGCGGACGGCCGACCAGATGCCCACCTCGACCCACACCAGACCGAAGGCGGCCATGAACATCGCCAGGAAGACCTGCCCGCGCGCGATCATCACGATGGCGCCGAGCACGCCGAGGAATCCGTAGACCGCCCGGCGCGCCCCGTAACGGTCGATGGTGAGACCGCCGGGATTGCCGGCCATGTCGATCTGGCGGCGTTTCTTGTCGACCAGTTTGGGGCCCATCAGCCGCAGCACCGTGGGCGCCCAGCGCATGCCGAGCCGGTCGATGACCGACCCGACGGCGGTGGTGCGGGTCGCGCCCACTTCGAGTGCGATGGCCAGGTCGCTGGGGAGTTTGGCGTCGGCGCGGTACATCCGGATGCCGTGGATCGCCCCGTAGACACTGAGGCCGATCACCGCGGCGAGCAGTAGCTCCATGGTCGTCGCCCTCCTCAGACGTCGATACGGGAAAAGCGGCGGATGACGAGAAATCCGATCGCGTAAAGGACCAGGGAGATAATCACCGCGGCCTGCCCGACGAACGCTCCCGTCATCCGGTCCAGGGCGCCCGGCAGCACGAGATTCAGCATCAGCAGGGCGGCGAGGCCGAACCCCGGGACCGCGTACGCCGTCACCGTCACCTGCGACAGCTGCGTCCGCACCTCGCGCCGCGTTTCCTTCCGTTCCTCCAGCGTCTGCGTCAGGTTCCGCAGCGAGCTGACCACCGTGCCGCCCGCGCGGTTCGACAGGACCAGGGTGGTGACCAGGACGACCAGCTCTCTCGACGGGAGCCGTTCCGCCAGCTCGCCCAGTGCGTCGTCCAGCGATTCGCCGACCGCCAGGCGGTGGGCGACCCGGCTGAGTTCTTCGCCTGCCGGGGCTTCCAGTTCCTCCGCCGCCATCGCGATGGCGGTGCGCAGGGCCAGGCCGGCCTGGGTGGCGTTGGCCAGGATGCGGCTCAGTTCCGGGAGTTGGTTGATGAAGCGCTCGATGCGCTTGCCGCGCTGCCAGTTGAGGAAGGTGTTGGCGCCCCAGAGCGCGGCGAGGCCCGCCAGGGGGCCGAAGAAGGAGGCGAGGACGGTGGCGGCTATCAGCCAGAGCACGGCCACTGCCGCCAGCATGTAGACGAAGAACTCGCCCGGGGTGAGGTCGAGACCCGTCGCACCCAGTTTGAGTTCGATCCTGCGGCCGAGGCGGGTACGGCGCAGGCGACGGTCGATGCCGGTGAAGCGGCGTCTGCGGGTGGTGACCGCCACCTGGCCCGTCGCGGAGAGCCGGTCGATCAGGTCCTGGCGCTGGGCGTGGCCCGACGCGTACAGGCGTACCCCGAGGACGCCGAACAGGCAGGCCAGGAGCGTGACGCCGATGGTGATCTGAGCGGGATTGTCCATGGCGGGCTACCTACTTGGCCTCTCGGGTGAGGAGCTGCTCTTCGGACACGGCGACTCCGAATGCCTGGGGGATGGGCTGGCCCGCCATGTACATGCGCTCGGCCACTCTGCGGGGCAGGGGGAAGTAGCGGAACTCGCCGTACACCCGGCCGCTCGCGTCGAGCGGGCGGGCGGCGAAGCGGACGGCGCTGACGATGCGGTAGCCCTCCCTGCCGTGCGAGTCGAGCAGGGCGATCTCGGTGACCCTGCGGGATCCGTCGGCGTGCCGGGTGAGCTGGACGATGACGTCGATGGCGCTGTTGATCTGGTCGTGCAGCGCCTCGAAGGGGATCTGCACCTCCGACATCGACGCCAGCGTCTGCAACCGCATCAGGGCGTCCTCGGCGCTGTTGGCGTGCACGGTGGCCAGGGAGCCGTCGTGACCCGTCGACATCGCCTGGAGCATGTCGAGCGATTCGCCGCCTCGGACCTCACCGACGACGATGCGGTCGGGCCGCATACGCAGCGAGTTGCGCACCAGGTCGCGGATGTTGATCTGCCCCTTGCCCTCGACGTTGGCCGGGCGGGACTCCAGCCGGATCACATGGGCCTGTTGGAGCTGGAGTTCGGCCGAGTCCTCGATGGTGATGATGCGTTCGCCTTCGGGGATGAGCCCGGACAGCGCGTTGAGGAGCGTCGTCTTCCCCGTGCCGGTCGCGCCGGAGACGATGATGTTGAACTTCGCCTGGACCAGGCCCGACAGCAGGAGCAGCATCTGCTCGTCGATCGAGCCGAAGCTGATCAGCTCGTGCAGGGTGAAGGAGCGCGGGAAGCGGCGGATGGTGAGGGTGGCGCCGGTCAGGGACAGCGGCGGGATGATGACGTTGACGCGCTCGCCGGACGGCAGGCGCGCGTCGACCATCGGATTCGACTCGTCCACCCGGCGGTTGACGGTCGAGACGATACGTTCGATGGTCTGCATCAGCTGCTCGTGCGAGCCGAACCTGATCGGGAGCTGTTCCACCCGGCCGCCGCGCTCGACGAAGATCTGGTCGGGTCCGTTGACCATGATCTCCGTGATCGACGCGTCCTCCAGCAGCGGCTCCAGGATGCCGAGGCCCAGGGCCTCGTCGACGACCCGGCGGATCAGCTGCGAGCGCTCGGACGTCGACAGCACCGGGCCCTCGCGGCTGATGATGTGCCCGAGGACCCGCTCCAGCCTGGCGCGCCGGTCGGCGGCGGCCAGGGCCGACATCTCGGCGAGGTCGATCTCCTCCAGCAGTTTGGCGCGGTACGTGGTGACGAGGTGGCTGTCTCCTCCCCTCGCGCCGTTCTCCTCGGGGGAGGTGATCCGTGCCCGCAAGCTCATGGTGCGTAGCTCCGTTCGGTTCCTGGTCCGCCGGGTCAGTTGCCTGGCATGGGCATGGTCGAGCTGCGCCGGGCGGTCCCCCAGTCGACACCCGGCACCAGTGTGGGGACCTTGATCGTGGCCGTGTACGTCGCGCTGTCGCCCCCCGCGCCGCCCGAGATGGCGGGGTGCAGCCAGCCGCTGACCGCGTTCTGGCCCGCAGACTCGGGGGACTGCTTCTGGTCCTGCTGGTCCTGGCTCGCCACCCGCGCCGCCACCCGCGCCGCCGTGCCCGCCTGGTTCGCCGCGTACGCGGCGAGCCCCAACTGGATGGCCAGCAGCGCCACTATCAGCAGCAACGGGATGAAGCCCAGGTATTCGATGGCCACTTGGCCCGACTGACCCGACTGACCCAACCGCCGGGCTTCTCCGGCTTCCCGGGCTTCTCCGGCTTCCCGGGCTATTCCGCGACGTGCCCTGCGCATCCCTCAGCCCTCCTCTACCGACGCCGCGCTGCCGTGCACCGTGAACGGCCAGTCCAGCGCGCCCGGCACCAGCACCGGTACCTTCAGCGCCACATCGGCGCGGTACAGGCCGCCGGACGCACCGCAGTTGAACGTGCCGGACCACGCGCTCGGCAGGTCCTCCTGGGCCGCCGCCGCGCACGCACCGCCCGTCGCCCCCACCCGCGCTCCGACGTCGGCCGCGTTGCCGGCGAGGATGAAGGTGTAGCCGATCAGCGCGCACTGCCACATCGCGACGCAGATCAGCAGGATCAGCGGGGTCATGCCGACGAACTCGATCGCCGTCTGCCCCCGGTCGCGGTCCCGGTGCCCGGTGCCAAGCAGACGACCGGCCCGAGGCAGTTGACCGGCCCCGGGCAGTTGACCGGCCCCGAACAGGGGGCGGCGCCGCCGTAAGCCCTTCGCCCGTACTCCCAGAGTTCCCATCGTCAGCCGTCCCCCTCCTTGGTTCCTCGTCTGCGCCGCAGCCCCACCGAGCCGCGGTCGCCCCGGAATTTGGTGGTGCGGTCGGCGCCCTCGGGGACCTTCACCAGGCCCAGTTCGCCGGCCAGGCCCCACAGCGCCTGCTTGACGACGCTCCGGCTCTCCAGGTCCTGGAGCCGTCCCGCGTCCACCACCGCCTGCAGCTCCTTGAAGTTCGCCGGGATCGCGGTCCCGACCAGCCGCGTCCCGGTGATCTTCTGGATCAGCGGCGGCTGGATCTCCGTCGTACGGGTGTAGCGGTTGACGACCGTCGTCGTCTCCTCCGCCTTGCGGATCTGGAGCCGGTCCCACATGCGCACCACCCGCTTCGCCGCCCGTACGGCGATCACGTCGGGGGTGGTGACCAGCAGCGCGATGTCCGCCATCTCGATCGCGGACGCGTTGGCGCTGGTCATCTGCGATCCGCAGTCGACCACCACCACCTCGTACCGCGCGCGCAGGGCGCTGACGATCTGCCGGCCCGACCGGTCGCTGACCTCCTCGCCGCGTTCGCCGTCGCCGGGCGCGAGCAGCAGCGCAAGACCCGTGGCGTGGCTGAACACCGCGTCGGACAGGACCCGTGGGGAGATGTCGGCGATGGCGGCGAGGTCGACGATCGAGCGGCGGAACTGTACGTCGAGGTACGAGGCGATGTCGCCGGCCTGGAGGTCCATGTCCACCAGCGCCACGCTGCGGCCCGACGCCTGCGCCGCGAGGGCGAGTTGGACGGCGACGACGGTGGTGCCCACGCCGCCCTTCGCGCCGGTGACGGTGACGACCGTGCCGCCGGGTCCGGTGAAGACGTCGGCGCCGTGGCCGAGGTGTCTGCGGACCCCGACGGACCACTGGGCAGCGGCCTGGAGCCGGTTGGCCAGTTCCTCGTAGCTCAGCGGCATGGTGACGAGGCCACGCGCGCCCGCGTCCATGGCGGCGGCGAAGACGCCCTGGCTGAGGTCGGTGGTGACGAGGATGACGCCGACCGACGGGAAGCGCAGCGCTATGTCCCGTATCAGTTCGAGCGCGGGCACCGGGCCGATCCGCTCGTGGACCAGGACGACTTCGGGCAGTTCGTCGAGCGATTCGCCGGCCAGCCGCGCCAGCAGGTCGATGAGCTGGGTCGAGTCGCCGACGGGCGGCGCCGGTTCCGCGTCGGGGAGCTGGCTGAGCAGGGTGGTGATCGAGCGGGCGGCGTCGGGATCTCCGACGACCGGGAGGATACGTGTCGTCATCGGGCGCTCACTTGTTCGCGTCTTCGCTGAGCTCGTACGTTCCCTCACCCGGGCGCAGCGTGGTGGGACTGCCGTCGGCCAGCAGGGCGAGGCGTACGTGATCGGCGAAGGACTCGGCGTAGGCGACGCGTTGGGCGTCGGTGGTGTTGAGGGCGAAGGTGATCGGCACTGCCTCGGTCGGGCCGCTGCCCCGGTCGTCCTGCTTGGGTTCGAGCGGGGTGAGCCTGCCGACGTCGATGACCCGGGCGTTGGCGACGATGATCCGGGACTGGTCCTTCTCCTTGTCGTTCTGGGCGGCGAACGTCGCGAAGATATTGACCGTGTCCCCCGGGTTGATCTTTCCGGCGACGCCCGTCGCCGCGTCGATCATGATGGCGATTTCCTGTTCGCCGCTCTCCAGTGCGGGACGTTTCACAATCATGTCGTCCTGGAGCAGTGAGCCCTTCTTGAGCTGGGTCACCGCGATCTTTCCGCTGACCACGGAGAGGTCCGTCACCGCGTTCTGGGAGAGCCAGCGCTTCGGCATCTTGATCTTCTTGAACTGCCCGTCCTGCAAAGGCGTGTACGGGGCGACATCCGCTTTCAGCTCATACGCCGAGACTTCGGGTCCGACCTTCGAATTGACGTCGCTGATCACCGAGAGGACACCGGCGAAAGCGCCGAAGGCGCAGAGGACCGAGAGGAGCAGAAGTATGATGCCGCGGCGTTGCCGTGAATTCATGAGCGGGACGACCTCGTTCGGGGACGTGGGGACGGCGTGGTGGTGGCTGACCTGCGGTTACGACCCGTGGCGCAAGGCTGCTCCCTGACTTCCGCGGGCTCCGCCGCCCAGGGCCCGTCTGCCCTGGCCGCCTTGGCTTCCCTGGCTTCCTTGGGTCAGGACACCGACCGCGCGGGTCTGGTTCTCGGGCGGCGCGAGCGGCGCCGAGCAGAATCCGCAACGGTCGCCTATGAGTTCGACACCGCACCAGGAACAGATCTCCCGGCGTACGGATGCGACGAGTTGGTAGAGCACCGTGATGTCCGGCAGGAAAGCGGCGAATTCGATCAGCTTCTGGGTGCCCCACCAGTCGGCCGAGTCGGCGGGCAGGACACATTCCTCGACTCCGCCGACCTGCCAGTGCGGGGCGAGCGTCGTCGTGGGCCAGTCGGACTGCGTCTGGCCTTTGGCGACGAGGAGTTGGGTGGCGAATTCAGGTCCGGTGAGTTCGCCCGCACCGATTTTGACCAACTGCGGTACGGGGCTGGCGAGTACGCCGAACTGGGCGCCGGGCACCCAGGACTTGGCGTGGCTCTTGAGGCTGACGGGGACCCGGTCGAGCTTGGTGACGGAGCCCAGCAGGGCCCCCGCGTAGATGTAGTGCGAGAGCAGCCGGGCGGCGGAGGCGACGACGCCGGCGCTGAAGTCGCAGACCGACAACTGCCGCAGCTGGCGGACGAGTACGGCGACGCCGAGCGGCGGGAGGTCGAGCTTCAGCAGCGCGATCCGGTCACTCTCCAGGACCGAGCGCACGGTGTGCAGCCGCCGTTCATGGGCGGTCGCGATGTTCGCCGGGTAGAGCACGACGACGTAGCCGTGGTGTTCGAGCAGGCCCTGCATGTCGGCGAGCGAGGCTTCCAGGGACTGGGTGTCCGGGGACGGCAGGAGCGCCGCCGTGGGCGTCTGGCGGTCCGTCGGTGGTAGCACCAGATCAGGGCTGGTGACAGCAATTGCGGTCGGCACGCTGGTTCCCCGTTCCGCTCCGGTCGCCGGAGTCCCGGCGACCGCAGATCTCTCCTGCTCCGTGCTCCTGTCCCAGCACTTTATCCACGTCCTCAGGCCCAGAGAACACTTTTAGGATGCGCGGTGCCACCGTCCGTACACAGCCACCGATGGCAAATACGGGCGAACCAGTCATGGGTTGACTCACGTATCAGGACTTGTCCCTTCTTGCCGAAGAGTTGACCCAACTCGGCCGCTTTGGGTCCGGGTTGGGGCCTCGGGCCCTCGCCACAGCTGTGCCCAGATCCGTACGTTCCCACTCGCCCCGGCGCTCCCACGGCGTCCCGCGCCGATCGGGCCGAAACCGGAACTGGCGGCGGAGGGCTTGACAAGTTTATTGGTCTGGACCAGTTTTACGCCCAACGGTGGCCACCGTTCCCGCTTTTCCGTACCTCCCCCCGACGCCAGCGGAGGCTTCAAGTGGAACGTGCACGCGCACACCGAAGACATCTGAGGAACTGGACAGGCCGCTCGTGGATCGGCGGTGCCGTGGCGGCACTGTCCGCCGCAGCGCTGACCATCACCGGACTCACCGGCACGGCGCAGGCCGCCGACATCAACGTCGCAAAGAACGGCGGTTACGAGTCCGGGCTGTCCAACTGGACCTGTTCGGCCGGGAGCGGGACCACTGTCAGCTCCCCCGTCCACGCGGGCGCGGCCGCCCTCCAGGGCACCCCCAGCGGGCTCGACAACGCGAAGTGCTCGCAGAGCGTCGCCGTCCAGCCCAACTCCACGTACACGCTCAGCGCGTGGGTGCAGGGCAGTTACGTCTACCTCGGCGCCTCCGGCACCGGGACGACCGACGTGTCGACCTGGACCCCCGGCACCTCCGGCTGGCAGCAGCTCTCGACGCGCTTCACCACCGGCGCCTCGACCCGGTCCGTCAGCGTCTACACCAACGGCTGGTACGGCCAGCCCGCCTACTACGCCGACGACCTGACGCTCGTCGGTCCCGACGGCGGCGGCGGCACGGACCCCGGCCCGCAGGTGCCCGCCACCCCCGGCGGCCTCTCCGTCGGATCCGTGACGTCCTCCTCGGTCACGCTCAACTGGGGCGCCGTGTCCGGCGCGACCGGCTACAACGTCTACCGCGCCGGGACCAAGGTCCAGTCGGCGACCGGCACTTCGGCCACGGTGACGGGCCTGGCCGCGAACACCTCGTACCAGTTCCAGGTGAGCGCGACCAACTCGGCGGGTGAGTCGGCCAAGTCGACCGCCGTGGCCGGCAAGACCTCGGCCGGCGGCACCGATCCGGGCAACCCCGGCAACCCCTCGGTGCCCAAGCACGCGGTGACCGGCTACTGGCAGAACTTCAACAACGGCGCCACGGTCCAGAAGATCAGGGACGTGCCGTCGCAGTACGACATCATCGCCGTGTCCTTCGCCAACGCGACGGCCACCCAGGGCCAGCTCGCCTTCAGCCTCGACCCGGCGGTCGGTTACGCGTCGGCGGCCGACTTCAAGGCGGACATCGCCGCGAAGAAGGCGGCGGGCAAGTCGGTCATCCTCTCCGTCGGCGGCGAGACGGGCAGCGTCAGCGTCAGCAACGACGCGTCCGCCACCGCGTTCGCCAACAGCGCGTACTCACTCATGCAGGAGTACGGCTTCAGCGGTATCGACATCGACCTGGAGAACGGCCTCAACTCCACCTACATGACGAAGGCGCTGCGCCAGCTCTCCGCGAAGGCGGGCCCGAGCCTGGTCCTGACGATGGCGCCGCAGACGATCGACATGCAGTCGACGTCCGGTGAGTACTTCAAGACCGCCCTGGCCGTGAAGGACATCCTCACCGTCGTCAACATGCAGTACTACAACAGCGGTTCGATGCTCGGCTGCGACGGCAAGGTCTACTCCCAGGGCTCGGTGGACTTCATCACCGCGCTCGCCTGCATCCAGCTCCAGGGCGGGCTCGCCCCGTCCCAGGTCGGCATCGGCGTCCCGGCCTCCACCCGCGGTGCGGGCAGCGGCTACGTCGCCCCGTCCGTCGTCAACAACGCCCTCGACTGCCTGGCCAAGGGCACCAACTGCGGTTCGTTCAAGCCGTCCACGACCTACCCGGGGCTGCGCGGCGCGATGACCTGGTCGACCAACTGGGACGCGACGGCCGGCAACGCCTGGTCCAACGCGGTCGGACCGCACGTCCACAGCCTGCCGTAGCCCGTTCTCGGCGGACGAATCCCGGCAGTGGCGCCGCCGCTCCCCCGGCGGCGTCACTGCGCGAGGTCTTGACAAGGGCAATGGTCTGGACCAACTTGGTGTCACAGCGGTGGCCACCGTTCCGTATCCCCGCAAGACTCTCCCCCCACGGAGGCCATGCAGTGCACCGGACAGAACGTTCACGCGGTATTCGCCGTCCCCACGGCCCTCGCATCCGCACGGCGCTCGCCGCGACCGTCGGCGTCATCGCCGCAGCCGCGTTCGCGCTGCCGTCGGCCCAGGCGTCCCCCAGCGCCCCCGCCGCCACCAAGGCCGCCCCGGCGAAGGCCGCCGCAACCGCGGCCGCGGTTCCCGCCCACGCCGTCACCGGCTACTGGCAGAACTTCAACAACGGAGCGGCCGTTCAGACGCTCGCCGACGTCCAGGACCAGTACGACATCGTCGCCGTCGCCTTCGCCGAAGCGACCGGCAACCCCGGCGAGGTCACCTTCAACCTCGACTCGGCGGGTCTCGGCGGCTACAGCGTCGACCAGTTCAAGGCGGACGTCGCGGCCAAGCAGGCGGCCGGCAAATCCGTGGTCATCTCCATCGGCGGCGAGACCGGCACCGTCTCCGTCAACGACTCGGCCTCCGCCGACGCGTTCGCCAACTCGGTCTACGGGCTGATGCAGGAGTACGGCTTCGACGGCGTCGACATCGACCTGGAGAACGGCCTCAACTCCACCTACATGACGCAGGCGCTGGAGTCCCTCGCCGCGAAGGCCGGTTCGGGCCTCGTGCTGACGATGGCGCCCCAGACGATCGACATGCAGTCGACGTCGGGCGAGTACTTCAAGACGGCGCTGGCCGTGAAGGACATCCTCACCGTCGTCAACATGCAGTACTACAACAGCGGTTCGATGCTCGGCTGCGACGGCAACGTGTACTCGCAGGGCTCGGTGGACTTCCTCACCGCCCTCGCCTGCATCCAGCTGGAGGGCGGTCTCGACCCGTCACAGGTCGGCATCGGCGTCCCCGCCTCACCGAGCGGCGCGGGCAGCGGCTACGTGGAGCCCTCCGTGGTCAACGCCGCGCTGGACTGTCTGACCAAGGGCACCAACTGCGGTTCGTTCAAGCCGTCCACGACCTACCCGGGGCTGCGCGGCGCGATGACCTGGTCGACCAACTGGGACGCGACGGCCGGCAACGCCTGGTCCGACGCGGTCGGCGCCCACGTGCACGGTCTGTAGCCCAGCCCGCAGGAACAGCACCACCCCAAGGGCCCCCCACAGGGCCGGCAGCGCCGCCGAACCTCACCCGGCGGCGCTGTCGCGCGTCGTCAGCCGAGCACGGCCAGCGCGTCGATCTCGATGAGCAGGCCCTTGGGCAGCCCCACATAGACCGTGGTGCGCGCGGCGGGCGGCGCCTGGAGGCGCTGCTCCTCGAAGTACGCGTTGTAGATCTCGTTCAGCTCCGCGAAGTGGCCGGTGTCCGTGAGGTAGACGCGCATCATCATCACGTCGTCCCAACTCGCCCCGCCCTCCTCCAGGATGGCCTTGACGTTGGCGAGGGTCTGCAGGGTCTGCTCGCGCAGCGAGGGGCCCGCGGGCGTCGGCGGCCGGCCCTCGACCGCGGGCAGGAAGCCGACCTGTCCCGCGACCTGGAGGA
Source organism: Streptomyces sp. NBC_00370 (assembly GCF_036084755.1). Taxonomy (NCBI): domain Bacteria; kingdom Bacillati; phylum Actinomycetota; class Actinomycetes; order Kitasatosporales; family Streptomycetaceae; genus Streptomyces; species Streptomyces sp. NBC_00370. The sequence goes on along the minus strand of NZ_CP107968.1, from coordinate 5,503,187 downwards.
TGTTGCCCTTGCGGACGCCGTGCGAGAACTTCGCCGGCGGGGCCGTGTGGGTCGACGGGGTCAGCGCCGTCTTGGGGGTGGTACCTGTGGTCTGTGCGGACTCGCTCATGAAGCTTCCTTGGTAGGGGTGTTGCCGGAGTACTCGCCGCTGATCGCTTCGGCGGTGCGGCGCACCAGCGGGAGCAGGGAGAGGAGTTCGTCGGCCGTGACGACGACATTGGGCGCCGAGACCGACATGGCGGCGACGACGCGGCCCTCCGTACCCCGGACGGGCGCGCCGACGCAGTTGATGGACTCCTCGTGGCCACCGAGGTCGGTGGCCCAGCCCTGTGCCCTGACGGTCGCCAGCTCGTCGAGGAACGCGGCGGCGTCGGGGGTCGAACGGGGCGTGTACATGGGGTAGTCGAGCCGCTGGGCGAGCGCTCTGCGCTCGGGCTCGGGGAGGTCGGCGAGCAGCAGCTTGGCGACGGCGGCGACGGTGAGCGCCACGGGCTTGCCGATACGGGAGTACATCCGCACCGGGTAGCGGCTCTCCACCTTGTCGATGTAGAGGACTTCGCCGTCCTCGTGGACCGCGAGATGGACGGTGTGGCCGCACTGTTCGTTGAGCGCGACGAGATGGGGGTGGGCGATCTCGCGGATGTCGAGGTTCTCGACGGCTTCCTGGGCGAGCGCGAACAGCCGGGCGCCGAGCCGGTACCGCTGGTCCTGCTGCCGGTAGACCAGGCCGTGTTCGTGGAGGGTACGCAGCAGCCGCAGCGCGGTGGACTTGTGGACGTCCAGCCGCTCGGCCACCTGGCCGAGGTCGGCGGGTCCCTGGGCGAGCAGCGGCAGGATGCTCAGCGCCCGGTCGACCGTCTGGCTCATGGCGTGGCCACCTCCTCAGCGGCCGCCGTCCAGCCGGGGCCCAGACGCAGTGTGCCCCATGCCGTGTCGTCGAGGGCGGCGAGCCGGTCGGCGTGCGCGCGGCCCGGCGGGGCGGCCAGGTCGGCGGCGACGGTGAGGGTGGCGGCTGCGGTGAGATGGCCGTGCCGCAGCCGTGCGGCCATCGGGAGGCCGCGCAGGGTCGCCGAGAGGAATCCGGCGGCGAACGCGTCACCGGCGCCGACCGGCGCGACGACGTCGACCCGCAGCGCGGGCACGGACGTGACGGTGTCGGACGGGGCGGTGTCGGACGGGGCGGTGTCGGACGGGGCGGTGTCGCCGGCGCCGGTCTGCCCCGGGGCCGCGTGGTAGACCGTGGCCCCCGCGCTGCCGCGCTTGACGACGACGGTGGCCGGTTCCGGCAGCGCCGCGCGGATCGCGTCCCCGCCGTGCAGGTCCCACGCGTCGGCCGCCTCGTCCTCGCCGACGAAGACCAGGTCGGCGCCGCGCGCCAGCTCCAGCAGGACGCGGGCGCTGGTGGCGTCGCGGGCACCGGACGCGTCGCGCCACAGCCCCGGGCGGTGGTTGACGTCGAAGGAGACCAGCGGGCGCCCCGGCCGCCTGGTGGTGATCTCGCGCATCAGGGCGAGACAGTCGGCGGACAGGGCCGCCGTGATCCCGGAGACGTGCAGCACAGTCCCCGACCACAGCCCTTCGACCGGCGTGTTGGCCGGGGACATCGCCGAGGCGGCCGAGCCCGCCCGGTAGTAGAGGACCTCATGGGTGTCGGTGGCGCGGTCGCCCGCCGTGCGGAAGTAGATGCCGGTGGGCCGGTCCGGGTCGCGGTGGACCCCGGTGGTGTCGACGCCGTACGCGGCGACGGCGTCGACGAGATGGTCACCGAACCCGTCGGCGCCGACCCGGCTGACCCAGCTCACGGAGTGCCCGGCGGCGGCCAGGGCACAGGCGACATTGGACTCCGCGCCGCCTATGGTCCGGGCGAAGGACGGGACGTCGGCCAGCCGGCCGGGGCGCGAGGGCACGAAGGTGACCATGGACTCACCGAGGCAGACGACCTCGGCTCCTGCGGTTCCGGTCACCCTGGTGCTCCTCCGCTGCGATCCATGTCGGTCCGTGTCGGTCCATGTCGGTCCATGTCGGTCCGCCGGCATTGACCCGGCGTCGGCTCGGATGTTAGACAATCATGAGCGTTATACGCAATGGGCGTTGCACATGTTGCAACGCCGGGGATCGGGAGGCTTCATGACCGCCGAGCGGCCGGCACAACCGCTTTCAGGACTGGCGCAGTTGCGTGACGAGCCCGTCGACCACCGCTTCAAGGGCCTCCCGCCGGACGCCGAAGGACTGACCGTGGGCGAGCTGGCGGCCGAGCGTCGCTCGCTGTTCACCGGCGGCTTCACCACCCCCGTACTTGCCCTGTCGGCCGAGTCGGTCGAGCACAATCTGGTGCTGCTGGAGACGTACGCCGAGCGGCACGGCCTGGCCTTCGCCCCGCACGGCAAGACGTCCATGTCGCCCCAGCTCTTCGAGCGGCAGCTCGCGCACGGCGCCTGGGGCATCACGGCGGCCGTCCCCCACCAGGTGCGCGTCTACCGCGCCTTCGGCGTCGCCCGTATCTTCCTCGCCAACGAGGTGGTCGACGCGGCTGCCCTGCGCTGGATCGCCGCCGAGCTGGACCGCGACCCGGGCTTCCGGTTCCTGTGTTACGTCGATTCCGTACGCGGTGTCGAGCTGATGGACGAGGCCCTGCGCGCGGCGGGCGCGACCCGCCCCGTCGAGGTCGTGGTCGAGCTGGCGGCCGGCGAGGGCGCGCGCACGGGTGCGCGCACCGAGGCCGACTGCGCCGCGGTCGCCGACGCCGTGGCCGCCGCCCGCACCCTGCGGTTGACCGGCGTCGCCGGGTACGAGGGCGAGGTGCCGGAGGCTGACGACGAGGCCGTACGCGACTGGCTGCGCCGGCTGACCGCGCTCGCCGCCGGCTTCGACCGGGCGGGCCGCTTCGACGGCGCCGAGGAGATCGTGATCAGCGCGGGCGGCAGCGCCTGGTTCGACGCGGTGGCCGACGTCTTCGCCGACATCCCGGATCTGACGCTGCCGGTCCTGAAACTGCTGCGCTCGGGCGCGTACATCTCGCACGACGACGGCCACTACCGCGAGATCACCCCGTTCAACCGGGTGCCCGAGGAGGGCGCGCTCCAGCCGGCGTTCCGACTGTGGGCGCAGGTCGTCTCCCGCCCGTCGGCGGGGCAGGCGTTCGTCAACGCGGGCAAGCGGGACGCGGCGTACGACCTCGACCTGCCGGAGGCGCAGGTCGTACGGGACGCCCGCACCGGCGCCGTCCGCCCGGCGGCCGGTATCGCCGTCGAGAAGCTGTCGGACCAGCACGGCTGGCTGACCACCTCGCCCGACGCCGTTCTGGAGGTCGGCGACTGGGTGGGGATGGGGCTCTCCCACCCGTGCACGTCGTTCGACAAGTGGCAGCTGATCCCGCTGGTCGAGGCGGACGGCACGGTCACCGACCTCGTCCGTACGTATTTCTGACCCGAAAGGCCCCCCGCACCATGGATCTCGTCCTGCGTGACGCCCGCGTCGCCGACGGCACCGGCGGCGCGTCGTACCGCGCCGACGTCGGCGTCACGGAAGGACGGATCAGCCGCATCCTGCGGGAGGGCGAGGGCCCGCGGCTGTCCGGCGCCCGAGTGGTGGAGGCCGCGGGTCTGGTCCTGGCGCCCGGCTTCGTCGACATGCACGCGCACAGCGACCTGGCGCTGCTCCGCGACCCCGACCACTCGGCGAAGGCGGCGCAGGGGGTGACCCTTGAGGTCATCGGCCAGGACGGACTGTCGTACGCGCCCGTGGACGACCCCGCCCTGGCCGAGGTGCGCAGGGCCATCGCCGGATGGAACGGCGGCGGCCCCGGCGACCCGTCCGTCGACTTCGACTGGCGCACGGTCGGTGAGTACCTGGACCGGCTCGACCACGGCTTCGACGGGCAGGGCATCGCCGTCAACGCCGCGTATCTCGTCCCGCAGGGCACGGTGCGGATGCTCGCCGTCGGCTGGGACGACCGCCCGGCGAGCGGCGCCGAACTGGACCGGATGCGCCAACTCGTCGCCGAGGGACTGGAACAGGGCGCCGTCGGCATGTCGTCCGGGCTGACCTACACCCCCGGCATGTACGCGGACGACGCCGAACTCACCGAGCTGTGCCGGGTGGTGGCGCGCTACGGCGGCTACTACTGCCCGCACCACCGGTCGTACGGGGCGGGCGCCCTCCAGGCGTACGAGGAGATGGTGACGCTCAGCCGCACGGCGGGCTGCGCGCTCCATCTCGCCCACGCCACCATGAACTTCGCGGAGAACGAGGGCCGGGCACCCGAGCTGCTGGCCCTGCTGGACCGCGCGCTCGAAGCGGGCGCCGACATCTCCCTCGACACCTATCCGTACACGCCGGGCGCCACCACGCTCGTCGCGATGCTGCCGAGCTGGGCGAGCGAGGGCGGCCCCGACGCGACGCTCGCCCGCCTCCAGGACCGGGCCGAGGCCGAGCGGATCCGGTACGCCCTGGAGGTGACGGGTTCGGACGGCTGCCACGGGGTGCCGATCGAGTGGGACACCATCGAGATCTCGGGCGTATCGGCGCCGGGGCTCGGCGCGCTGGTGGGCCGGACGGTCGCGGAGTCGGCGGCGCGCGCGGGCGAGGAGCCGTGGACCACGGCCCGCAGGCTGCTGGTCGAGGACGGGCTCGGCTCGACGATCCTCCAGCACGTCGGCCACGAGGAGAACGTCCGGCGGATCATGCGCCACCGCGTCCACACCGGCGGCAGCGACGGCATCCTCCAGGGCGCCAAGCCGCACCCGCGCGCGTACGGCACGTTCCCTCGCTATCTGGGCCACTACGTACGCGAGTTGGGCGTGCTGACGCTGGAGGAGTGCGTGGCCCGGCTGACCGGCCGTCCCGCGGCCCGGCTGCGGCTGCCGGACCGCGGTCTCGTACGCGAGGGGTACCGCGCCGATCTGGTCCTCTTCGACCCGGAGACGGTCGCCGCCGGTGCCACCTTCGCCGCGCCGCGCACCCTGCCGACCGGGATCCCGTACGTACTGATCGACGGCCGCTTCGTGATCGACGGCGCCCGCCGGACGGACGTCCTGGCGGGCAGGTCGGTACGCCGGACACGGATCTAGGGTCCGGCTCAGCAGATCCCCGGCTCAGCGGGAGGCGAGCCGCAGGACGAGCGCCACCACGGCGAGGACGACGAAGACGGCGGCGGGAGCCATCGCGTACGCCTTGGCCCGTACGTGGAAGATCAGCGCGCCGATGAAGTACAGGGCGACACCGACCGCCGCGGCGACGCCGAGGTACGGCACCCACAGCCCGGCGACGAGCCCGACGGCGCCCGCCGCCTTCAGCGTGGCGAGCCGGGGCAGCCAGCTGTCGGGCACACCCACGGACTTCATCGAGGTGACGACGGTCTCCTGGCGGGTGAACGTCGCGAAGGCGGACCCGGCGAGCGCGACGGCGAGCAGCAGACCGACGACGGCGTAGGCGATGAACACGGCAGACCTCTCGGGGGACGGACGAGAACCGGCTCAGCATGTGCCTGACCTCGGGCGGGAGGAACACCGCGCCGAGACGGGTACTGACAGGGCGACGCTGAGCCGGCCACGCGCGGCGCCACGCCGGTACCGTGGGCGGGTGAGCGAAACCGAACTGGGGCACTTCCTGCGCGCGCACCGCGAGGCCGTGACGCCCGCCGAGGTGGGCCTCCCGCCCGGCAGCAGGCGCCGCACGCCGGGGCTGCGCCGTTCGGAGCTGGCCATGCTCGCCGGCATCAGCGTCGAGTATCTGGCCCGGCTGGAACAGGGCAGGGACAACAACCCCTCGCCCCAGGTGCTGTCCGCGCTCGCCGAGGCCCTGCGGCTCGACGCGGAGGCGCGTGTCGAGCTGCTGCACGTCCTGAAGGCGACCAACGGCACACTCAAGCTCTGCCCCGGCGCCTACCAGCCGCCGGAGCGCACCGTACGGCCCACGCTGCGCGCCCTGCTCGACCGCCTTGAGCCGACGCCCGCCGTGCTGCTCAACCGGCTGAGCGAGGTCATCGGCTTCACCGAGGGCTACGCGCACCTGTACGGGCCGCTGGGGCTGCTGGACCCGCCGGCCCCGTGCCTGCCGCGCTTCCTGCTGACCGATCCCCGGGCGCGCGCCGCCCACCCGGAGTGGGACCGGGTCTGCGACGACGTGATCGTCCGGCTGAAGAACGACTCCGTGCCGGACGATCCTCATCTGCTCGATCTGGTCGACGAGTTGACCCTGCTCGCGGGCGCCGCGTTCACCGACCGGTGGAACAGCCCGCAGCGGACACCGGAACGCGCCGGAGTACGGCGGCTGGTGCACCCCGCCGCCGGTGAACTGCGCCTCGTCCAGGAGACGCTGGAACTCGCCGACTTCCAGCGGCTGGTGGTCCAGCTGCCGGCCGACGACGCCACGGGCGCGGCTCTCGACGAGCTGACGGGCCGCCGGCCGGGCGCGCTGCGCGCCGTGGCCGGCTGACCCCGCGGTACGTGCTCCACGCCCTCCGGGCCCAGGCCGCTCGCCGGGTGAACCGGCCGGGCCGCCCAGGTGAACTCCGCCTCAACAAAAAACGCACCCGCTCGCATGGGAACACCTGACCGGGGTGTCACACGAACTTATGAGCATCCTGTGTGGACCGGATCCTCGGCGCCCACTTGCTCGTCTCCCTCCTCGGACGCAACGGAGCGTAGGCGGGAGCGCGGACCATGGCACGCAGGGACATTCGGACGTCGGTCAATTGGTCATCGGGCGGGCGGGCACGGGCGGCGGTCCTCGCGCTGGCCACCGCCGTACTGCTGGCGGGCTGCGGCGCCGAACAGGCGGCCAGGAGCAGCGCGACCGACGGCAGCGACGGCAGCAGCACGAGCGACGGGAAGGGTGGCGGCTCGCCCGCGACCACCGTCCGGCCGCAGCGCACCCCGCTCCCCGGCCCCGACCGTACGACGCCGCCGCCGCTGCCCGCCGAGACCTCGTCCCCCAACCCGGCGCTGTCCCGTCCCGTGGTGTCCATGGACATCGCGCACGCGGCGCAGCGTGGCGGCCAGGCGGTCAATGTCACGATCGACGACGGCCCCGACCCGGTCTGGACGCCGCAGATCCTGAAGATCCTGCGGCGGAACGGCGTCAGGGCGACGTTCTGCATGATCGGCCCCGCGGCCGAGGCGCATCCCGATCTGGTCCGCCGGGTGGTGGCCGAAGGACACCGGCTGTGCGACCACACCGTGTCGCACAACACGGCGATGGACCACCGCTCACGCGCCTACCAGAGCGGACAGATCCTGACCGCCGAGCGCCAGATCGAGCGGGCGTCGGGCGGCGTGGCGCCGCAGTACTACCGGGCCCCGGGCGGCGCCTTCACCCCGTACAGCAGGCAGATCGCCGCGGCGGCCGGCATGCGGCCGCTCGGCTGGAACGTGGACTCGCAGGACTTCGAGCGGCCCGGCGTCGAGGCCATCCAGCACACCGTCAAGGAGGAGCTGGACAACGGCCCTACGCTGCTGTTCCACGACGGCGGCGGGGACAGGTCCCAGACGGTGGCGGCGCTGGGCCGGCTGCTGCCCTGGCTGCGCCACCACGGCTACGGATTCAGCTTCCCGGTCCGCTAGGGCCTGACCCCTTACGGCGACCGCCGCCCCCGTTAGTCCTGTCACGCTGAGCGTTTCCCGCGCCACCAGGTCGTATGGTGGCGGGCATGCAGGTGATCCAGTCGACGAAGCTCGCCAACGTCTGTTACGAAATCCGGGGCCCGGTCCTCGACGAGGCGATGCGGCTGGAGGCAGCAGGCCACCGCATCCTCAAGCTCAACACCGGCAACCCCGCGGCCTTCGGCTTCGAGTGCCCGCCCGAGATCCTTGAGGACATGCTCCGCAACCTCGGCGCCGCGCACGGCTACGGGGACGCGAAGGGGCTGCTGTCGGCGCGCCGCGCCGTGATGCAGCACTACCAGACCAAGGGCATAGAGCTGGACGTCGAGGACATCTATCTCGGCAACGGTGTCTCCGAGCTGATCCAGATGTCCATGCAGGCGCTGCTGGACGACGGCGACGAGGTGCTCGTCCCCGCCCCCGACTACCCGCTGTGGACGGCGTCGGTCTCGCTGGCCGGCGGTACGGCGGTGCACTACCGCTGTGACGAGCAGGCGGACTGGCAGCCGGACCTCGCCGACATCGAGCGCAAGATCACCGACCGCACCAAGGCGATCGTGATCATCAACCCGAACAACCCGACCGGCGCCGTGTACGACGAGTCCATGCTGCTGGCGCTGACCGAAGTGGCCAGGCGGCACAATCTGGTCGTCTGCTCGGACGAGATCTACGACCGGATCCTGTACGACGGCGCCACCCACACCCCGACGGCGGCGCTCGCGCCCGATCTGCTGACCCTCACCTTCAACGGGCTGTCCAAGAACTACCGGGTGGCGGGCTTCCGCTCCGGCTGGATGGCGGTCTGCGGCCCGAAGGCGCACGCCGGGTCGTACATCGAGGGGCTGACGATCCTGGCCAACATGCGGCTGTGCGCCAACATGCCCTCGCAGCACGCGGTGGCGGCGGCGCTGGGCGGCCGGCAGACGATCGACGACATGGTGCGGCCGGGCGGCCGGATCCTGGAGCAGCGGGACACCGCGTACGACCTGCTCACCCAGATCCCGGGGGTGACGTGCGTGAAGCCCAAGGGCGCGCTGTATCTCTTCCCCCGGCTCGACCCGAGCGTCTACAAGATCAAGGACGACCGGGAGATGGTCCTTGACCTGCTGCGGCGGGAGAAGATCATGGTCGTGCACGGCACGGGGTTCAACTGGCCGGAGCCGGACCACTTCCGGATCGTGACGCTGCCGGCCGCCTCCGAGCTGGCCGACGCGGTGACCCGGATCGGCACATTCCTGGACGGATACTCCCAGCCCTGAGCGGTCTCCGAGCGGGCTTCGAGCGGTCCGCAAGCGGTCTGCGGGCAGTCTTGAGTTCCCACTAACTTTAGACTGATTCCAATGTAGGATGGTCTCCTGACCCTGCCAGGAGGCCATCCCATGTACGAGCCCATCCGTACCAAGTCGGTCCACTCGCCTGCCGACGACGCCGACTTCCCCCACCGCAGCCGCGAGGAGGAGCTGGACATCCAGCTCGCCGGCCATCTGTCCGCCCTGCTCGCGCTCACCGACGAGCTGGGCGACGGCGAGGCCGCCGAAGCCCTGGCCCGGCAGCTCACCCGGCTGCGCGGAGCAGCCCCGCTGCGGCAGCCCGGATCCGACAACGACCCGGTCGACCCGGAGGCGCTGCACCGGCGCGCGCTCGCCGTGGCGGGACGGGCGCTCGTGGTCGCCGCCTCACGCGCCGACACGGCTGCGGCGATACTGGCCGCCGAGCGGATGGACGCGCACACGGCGGCGCTGCACAGCGGCGCGCAGCCGCTCGTCGGCGCTCACTGAACGTCCCGTTCCGGTTCCGGGCCGGGATGGCTCCTTCACCTTCCGTACACCCTGCGGCGCCCGGAGTGTCGGATTGCGCGAGCACGCTCTGACGTGTGAGACGCATCGTAGGAATCGTCCTGGCGGTGCTGCTGATCGGCGGCGTGGCAGCGGCCGTCGTGGCAGGCCGGGAGAGTCAGGGCACGAGCACGGCAACGAAGACCGTGCGTGGCGTGATCGGATCGGAGAAGGCCGAGTTCTTCGCCGATCCCGGTGTGGTGAAAGCGCTGGCTGCCAAGGGCTTCACCGTGAAGACGGAGACGTCGGGCTCCTGGGCGATGGACCAACTGACGCTCCAGGACGATGACTTCGCCTTCCCTTCGTCCAAGGCCCCGGCCGACGCACTGGACAAGAAGTACGGCGTCCAGGGCGGCCCGATCCGCCCGTTCTACTCGCCCCTCGTCGTCGTGGCGCACCGCGCCGCGGCCCGGGTGCTGGCGGCGAACGGGCTGGTGACGCTGGACGGCCCGTCCCGCGGCACGCTGCGGATGGGCCCGTATCTCGAAGCCGCGGGCCGCAACCGCACCTGGCAGCAGCTCAAGGGCGCGTCCGCGCATACCGAGTTGACCGGGACGCTGTTCATCACCAGCACCGATCCGCAGACCTCCAACTCGGGCGCGCTCTACCTCGCCGCCGCCTCGTACGTCGCCGACGGCGGGAAGGTCGCCACCGACGAGGCAGCGGTCGGCCGGACAGCGCCGCTGCTCAAGAAGCTGATCTCGGTGCAGGGCGCCCAGCAGACCAGCTCGGACGCGCCCTTCCGCGACTTCGTCAGCGGCGTCGGCAATCCGCTGGTGCTGGTGTACGAGTCCCAGGTCGCCTCCCTGCTGCTCCAGCACCAGGACACCGGTGACCTGGTGGTGCTCTACCCGGACACCACCGTCAACAGCGACCACACGCTGGTCCCGCTCACCGACAACGGCCGGGCCCTGGGCGAACTGCTCTCCACCGACAAGACGTTGCGCGAGCTGGCCGTACGCCACGGCTTCCGGCCGCAGGGCGCGGCAGCCGAGTTCGACGCGGCGACCACGCCCGACGCCGCGTTCATCAACCGCACGCTCGCCGGGGTCCGGCAGGCGCCCGTACCCACCAACAGCATCCTGCACGCGATGGCGGTGCGGGCCGGCTCCTGACCGGCTCCCGCGCCACCGCTTCCGTCCCAGGGGGGACCGCATGTCCACAGAGAACAGCACGGAGTCGAGCGGGCAGAGCGAACTGACGCTCACCCCGCCCGAGCCGGTACCGCCGGTGCGCGGCGAGCAAGCCGCGGGTCTGGTGCCGCTCGCCGACTCCGTACGCGACGAGATGACCCGCCGCGCCGCCGACTACGTCGGCTCGCTGGCGGCGCTCGACGCCCGCTCGCCCGAATTCACCGCCCGCGTCGGGGAGATCGCCGGTCTCGGCTCGGGAGAGATCCGCAGCGCGGCCCAGCAGTCCAACCGGATGCTCGACCGTACGGTCCGCTCGCTCACCTCCGGCGGCGAGGACGCCCAGTCCCGGGTCGGGACCTCGCTCGTCGAACTGCGCCGCACCGTCGAGGACCTGGACCCGCGCGACACCCCGGGCAAGGGCGCGCGGCGGCTGCTCGGCAAGGTGCCCGGCGGCAACAAGCTCCGCGACCACGCCGCCAAGTACGTCTCCTCGCAGGGCACGCTGAACCGGATCGTCGGCTCGCTGCGCGGCGGCCAGGACGAACTGCGCCGGGACAACGCGGCGTTGCACACCGAGCGCAGCCGGCTCTGGGAGACCATGGGCAAGCTGCAGGAGTACGCGGTGCTCACCGAGGCACTGGACGCGGCGATCGAGCTGCGGATCAGCCGGGTGGAGCCGGCGGACCCCGCGCAGGCCGACGCGCTGCGGGCCGACGTGCTCTTCCCCGTCCGGCAGAAGCACCAGGACCTGCTCACGCAGATGGCGGTGTGCGCCCAGGGGTATCTCGCGATGGACGTCGTGCGCCGCAACAACGAAGAGCTGATCAAGGGCGTCGACCGGGCGGCGACCACGACGGTCTCCGCGCTGCGGATCGCGGTGATGCTGGCCTCGGCGCTGGAGAACCAGCGCAAGGTCACCGAGCAGGTGAACGTGCTCCGTTCGACAACCGAGGACCTGATCCGCGGCAACGCGGAGATGCTCGCCACCCAGAGCGGCGAGATCCAGCGGATCGCGGCCGACCCGGCGGTCGGTGTGGAGACGCTGCGGGCCGCCTTCCAGCAGATCTACCGGACCCTGGACGCGATCGACACGTACAAGATCCAGGCGACGGAATCCATGGCGGCGACCGTCGAATCGCTCTCCACCGAGCTGAGGACGGCGAGTTCGTATCTGGAGCGGACCCGCTCGGCCGGCGCGCTCGAAGGCGGTTCCCAGTGATACGGCGGCGCCCGCTGATGTCGGGACGGCGAAGAACCCGGCAGCGCGCGCTGCTCGCGCTGGCCGTCGCCGCGCTGTGCGCGGCGACCGCCTGCTCGTCCGGCGGCTCCGGCACACCGGACGACGGGCGGAGCGGCGACACCGGCTATCACCCGGGCACCCTGCGGGTGCTGGCGTCGAGCGAACTGTCCGACATGACGGGGGTGCTCGCCCAGGCCGAGAAGAAGACCGGCGTGAAGGTGCGGCCGACGTACATCGGCACCCTGGACGCCGCCGAACTCGTCACCTCGGGCAAGGCGGACGGCACGTACGACGCGCTGTGGCTCTCGTCCGACGACTATCTGCGGCTGCACCCCGAAACCGGCGCGCGGCTGACCAACGAGACCCCGATCATGTCGTCCCCCGTCGCGCTCGGCGTGCGGCAGGAGACCGTCACCCAGCTCGGCTGGCAGCCGGACCAGGTCACCTGGGCACAGGTCGAACAGGCCGTCGCAGCGGGGAAGCTGACCTACGGGATGACCGACCCGGTGCGCTCCAACTCCGGTTTCTCCGCGCTGATCTCGGTGGCCTCCGCTCTGTCGGGCGCCCAGTCGGCGCTCACCGACGCGGACGTGGCCAAGGCGACGCCCCGGCTCAAGCAGTTCTTCGCCGGACAGAAGCTGACGTCGGGATCCTCGGGGTGGCTGGCCTCGGCGTACACCCGGGGCAGCACGGTCGCGGGCGGCGGTGTCAACGCGCTCGTCAACTACGAGTCGGTGCTGCTGTCGATGAACCGCGACAGCCACGCGGGGCTGACCGTGATCCGCCCGAAGGACGGCGTCGTCACCGCCGACTACCCCTTCACGCTGCTGACTTCGGCGCCCCGGGAGGCACGCGAGGCAGGACAGCGGCTCACCGCGTATCTGCGCAGCCCCGAGGCGCAGCGGGCGCTGACCGAGCAGACGTTCCGCCGCCCGGTGGTGCCGTCGGTGCGGCCCGCCGCCGGACTCGGCGCCGACAAGCGCCGTGAACTCCCCTTCCCCGGGACGCAATCGGTCGCCGACGGGCTGCTGGACAGCTACGAGAACACCCTGCGCCGCCCGTCGCGGACCGTGTACGTGCTGGACACCTCGGGCTCCATGGCGGGCGACCGCCTCGACGCGCTGAAGACGGCGCTCGCCGGGCTGACCGGTACGGACAACTCGCCGACCGGCGACCGCTTCCGGGACCGCGAGGAGGTGACCCTGATGCCGTTCGGCTCCGTGGTGAAGCGGATCACGACGCACACGGTGGACCCGGGCGACCCCGGCGGCTCGCTGGACGCCATCCGCTCCGACGTGAAGGCGCTCACCTCGTCGGGTGACACGGCGATCTACGGCAGCCTTGAGCAGGCGTACTCCCGGCTGCGCGGCGGCGGCGACACGTTCACGTCGATCGTGCTGATGACGGACGGCGAGAACACCACCGGCCCGGGAGCCGGCGCCTTCGACTCCTTCTACGCGGGGCTGCCCGCCGCGCTGCGCGCCACCCCCGTCTTCCCGATCGTGTTCGGCGACTCGGACCGGAGGGAGCTGGCGCACATCGCCGAACTCACCGGCGGACGACTGTTCGACGCGACGACCGGCGAGGGCGCGCTCGACGGCGCCTTCGAGGAGATCCGCGGCTACCAATAGTCCGCGGCTGCCGACAGCCCGTGGCTGTCAACAGTCCGCGGCTGTCAACAGTCCGCGGCTGTCAACAATCCGTGGCTATCCGTTCCATGGCTACCTACAGGGGGATCAGTGGCCGGCAGGAGAGCGCTCGCCTATCTGGAATCACGCAAGAACCTCACCGGCGGTGTCTGCGGTGTGGCCGGTCTCGCCCTGACCTTCACCGGGCTGGCCGGCGCCTACTGGCCGGTGGTGGTCGCCGGGCTGTACGGCGCGGGCGCGCTGATCGCGCCGCCCGAGCGGCCCGCCGCCCCGCACTTCCCCGACCCGGCGCAGCAACTGGACGCGCTGCGCGTCGACTTCGGCAAACTCACGGACTATCTGACCGAGGTGGAGCTGCCACCGGCCGCCGCCGGGCGGCTGACCGAGCTGACCGGTGTGCTGGCGGCCCTGCTCGAACCCGGCTGGGTCGCCGACGCGCTCGCGGGCGACGCCGAGGCCGTACACGCGCTGTCGCGTGCGGTGCGCCAGGACATACCGGAGTCGGTGGACACGTACTCACGGGCCCGCTGGTGGACCCGGCTCCAGCCGGGAACCGAGCCGCCGGAGCGCCATCTGGAGCGGCAGTTGACGGCGCTGCACGAGGAGGCGTCCGCACTGGCCGGTGCGCTGCGGGAGGCGGAGGCGCGGCGCCAGGAGTCGCACACCCGCTATCTGGAGGACCGCAACCGGGCGCAGTGAGCCGGCAGGGGCCCAGCTTTCGGAAGCGGGCGGACATAGCAAACCCCCGGAGCCCATAAGGCGGTTCCGGGGGTTCCCGACGTCAGCCCAGGCGCTCGACGAGCGCGTGGTATTCGTTCCACAGTTCCTTCGGCGTGTGGTCACCGAAGGTGTTGAGGTGCTCGGGGATCAGTGAAGCCTCCTCGCGCCAGACCTCCTTGTCGACGGAGAGCAGGAAGTCCAGCTCGCCGTCGGAGAGTCCGAGCCCTTCGGTGTCGAGGGACGCGCGGGTCGGCAGGATGCCGATGGGCGTCTCGACGCCGTCGGCCGTGCCGTCGAGCCGTTCCACGATCCACTTCAGGACGCGGCTGTTCTCGCCGAAGCCCGGCCACACGAACGTGCCCGCCTCGTCCTTGCGGAACCAGTTCACGTAGTAGATCTTCGGCAGCTTGCTCTGGTCCTTGTCGGCGCCGACACCGACCCAATGGCCCATGTAGTCGCCCATGTTGTAGCCGCAGAACGGCAGCATGGCGAACGGGTCGCGGCGCAGCTCACCGACCTTGCCCTCGGCCGCCGCGGTCTTCTCGGAGGCGACGTTGGCCCCCAGGAAGACGCCGTGCTGCCAGGTGAAGGACTCGGTGACCAGCGGTACGGCCGAGGCGCGCCGGCCGCCGAAGAGGATCGCCGAGATCGGCACCCCCTTGGGGTCCTCCCACTCGGGGGCGATGATCGGGCACTGTCCGGCGGGCACGGTGAAGCGGGCGTTGGGGTGGGCGGCGGGCGTACCGGACTGCGGTGTCCAGTCGTTGCCCTTCCAGTCGGTGAGGTGCGCGGGCGGCTCCTCCGTCATGCCCTCCCACCAGACGTCGTTGTCGTCGGTGAGCGCGACGTTCGTGAAGACGGAGTTGCCCCACATGGTCTTCATTGCGTTGGCGTTGGTGTGCTCGCCCGTACCGGGCGCGACACCGAAGAAACCGGCCTCGGGGTTGATCGCGTAGAGCCGGCCGTCCTCGCCGAACCGCATCCAGGCGATGTCGTCGCCGATGGTCTCGACGCTCCATCCCGCGACGGTGGGCTCCAGCATGGCGAGGTTGGTCTTGCCGCAGGCCGAGGGGAAGGCGGCGGCGACGTACCTCGACTCGCCGCGCGGCGGGGTGAGTTTGAGGATCAGCATGTGCTCGGCGAGCCAGCCCTCGTCGCGCGCCATCACCGAGGCGATGCGCAGCGCGTAGCACTTCTTGCCGAGCAGGGCGTTGCCGCCGTACCCGGATCCGTACGACCAGATCTCCCGGTCCTCGGGGAAGTGCGAGATGTACTTGGTGGAGTTGCAGGGCCACGGCACGTCCGCCTGGCCGGTGGCGAGCGGCGCGCCGAGGGTGTGGACGGCCTTGACGAAGAAGCCGTCCTCGCCCAGCTCGTCCAGGACGGGCTGTCCCATCCGGGTCATGGTGCGCATCGACGCCGCGACGTACGCGGAGTCGGTGATCTCGACGCCGATCGCGGACAGCGGTGAGCCGAGGGGGCCCATGCAGAACGGGACGACGTACATGGTCCTGCCGCGCATCGCACCGCGGAAGACGCCCTGGTCGCCGGTGAAGATGTCACGCATCTCCGCCGGTGCCTTCCAGTGGTTGGTGGGGCCGGCGTCCTCCTCCCGCTCGGAGCAGATGAAGGTGCGGTCCTCGACGCGCGCCACGTCGGACGGGTCGGAGGCGGCGTAGTACGAATTCGGCCGGGTGACCGGGTCCAGTTTCTTGAACGTGCCCTTGGCGACGAGCTCCTCGCACAGGCGCTCGTACTCGCTCTCCGAACCGTCGCACCAGACGACCCGGTCGGGCAGGGTCAGGGCCGCGATCTCGTCGACCCAGGCGGCCAGCCGGCGGTGCCGGGTGGGGGCGGTGGTGGTCTCGGTAGGGGTATCGAAGATGGTCTCGATGGTGGTTTCGGTGGTGGGAGCCGCGATGTCGCGCGCCACGATCGCTCCTTGATGAGGGGTTTTGTTGGGTTGTGCCCCTTGGGGGCTGCGACCCGGACGCTTCGTAGCCCGCTCATCCGGTGCCGCCCGCACTCATTTGATGATCCGATGCTCGCGCCCATATGTCCAGGGGGCCTCACACGTGAGCATGGCCACTGCGTTTCAGCCGAGGGCGGCACGGCGTCGGTAGCATGAACGCATGAATCGCCCCGGGCCCGAAGCGACCGAGATTTCCCCGTCACCCGAAGGGGGGCCGGTCGAGATCGACTTGCCGAGCCCGGTCAAGCCGAAGATGCGCGGCTGGCTGCACGCGGGGATGTTTCCCGCCGTCCTGATCGCCGGAGTGGCGCTCATCGCCCTCACCGACTCCACCCGCGCCCGGGTCGCCTGCTCGATCTACGTAGTGACGGCCTGCCTGCTCTTCGGGGTCAGCGCCATTTACCACCGGGGCACCTGGGGCCCGCGCGGCGAAGCCATCCTGCGCAGGCTCGATCACGCCAACATCTTCCTGATCATCGCCGGTACCTACACCCCACTGACCCTGCTCCTGCTGCCCGACTCGACGAGCGAGACCCTGCTCTGGGCCGTGTGGGCGGCGGCCGCAGCCGGTATCGCCTTCCGGGTCTTCTGGGTCGGCGCGCCGCGCTGGCTCTACACGCCGTGCTACATCGCGATGGGCTGGGCCGCGGTCTTCTACCTGCCGGACTTCATGCGCACCGGCGGCATCGCCGTGCTCGTACTCGTCGTGGTCGGCGGCCTGCTCTACAGCGCGGGCGGCGTGATCTACGGACTGAAGCGCCCCAACCCGTCACCGCGCTGGTTCGGCTTCCACGAGGTGTTCCACTCCTTCACGCTCGCCGCCTTCGTAGCGCACTTCGTCGGCATCTCGCTGGTGGCGTACCAGTACTCGTAGCGGTACCGACCGCTGCCCGTAGCGCCACCGACCACCCCCACGACCCGTAGGGCCACAACCGAAAACTTGACGCCCCCAATCTTTTGAGAGTTACTGTCATTTGACATTAACTCTCGAAGGAGATCGTGATGACCCGTCGATGGTGGGCGCTGGGCGCCTTGGTCGCGAGCATGCTCGTGCTGGGCTTCGACACGACGATCCTGAACGTGGCACTGCCGTCCATGGCCGCGCAGCTCGGTGCGACCACCGGCGAACAGCAGTGGATGGCGGACATCTACATCGTCGTCTTCGCCGCCCTGATGCTCCCCGCCGGACTCCTCGGCGACCGGTTCGGCCGCCGCCGGATGCTCGTCGCCGGGCTCGGGATCTTTCTCGCGGGCTCGGTCGTCGGCTCGCTCGTCCACAGCGTCGACCTGGTCATCACGGCCCGCGCGATCATGGGTGTGGGCGCCGCGCTGATCATGCCGCTCGCCATGTCCGTACTGCCGTCCCTCTTCGGCGCGCCCGAGGACCGGGTGAAGGCCGTCGGCATCATCTCGGCGGCGTCGGCGCTCGGGCTGCCGCTCGGCCCGATCATCGGCGGCTGGCTGCTCGAACACTTCTGGTGGGGTTCGATCTTCGTCCTCAACATCCCGATGGTCGCGATCGGGATAGCCGCCTGTGTCTTCCTGCTGCCGGAGACGGCCGACCCCTCGTCGCCCCGGGTCGACCCGCTCTCCACGGCGCTCACCGCGCTCGGTCTCGGCGCGCTCGTCTACGGCGTCATCGAGGCGCCCGAGCGCGGCTGGGGCAGTCCGCTGGTCATCGGCATGCTGGTGGGCGGGGCCGTCCTGCTCGCCGCTCTCGTGCTGCGCGAGCGGCGCATGGCGCGCCCCATGCTCGATCTGACGCTGCTGCACCACCGGGGCTTCCTGCTCAACACGCTGGCGGCGACGCTGGTGATGTTCGTCCTGTCCGGGCTGCTGTTCCTGCTGCCCGGCTATCTCCAGGCCGTACGCGGCAACGACGCGCTCGGCACCGGGGTGCGGATGCTGCCGATGATGGGCGGCCTGATGGTGACGTCCCGGCTCAGCGGCCCGCTCGGCCGGCGGTTCGGCCCCCGCGCGGTGATCTGCGCCGGCCTGGTCGTGCTCGCCTTCGCCGCGCTGCTCGGCAGCCGTACCACCGTGGACAGCGAATACTGGTTCACCGCGCTGTGGCTGACGATCACCGGCGCCGGCTTCGGACTCGCGGTCGTCCCCGCCATGGACGGCGCGCTCGGCGCGCTGCCCGCCGACCGGGCGGGCAGCGGCTCCGGGCTGCTGCTGACCGTGCGGCAGACGGGCGGCGCCATCGGCATCGCCCTGCTGGGCTCGCTGCTCGCCGCCGCCTACACCGACAGGCTCGACACGTCGGGGCTGCCCGCGAGCGCCGCGGACACGGCGGGCGACTCGGTGGTCGGCGCGCATGTCGTCGCGGCGAAGCTCGGCCTGCCGGACCTCGCCCACTCGGCGGACGTCGCGTACCTGCACGGACTGAGCCTGGCCCTGGTGGTCTGCGCGGTGACGGCGCTGGTGTCGGCGGCACTGGTGGCGGCGCTGCTGCCGAACCCGAAGCCCGAGCCGAAGCGCGAGCCGGCCGACGGGGCGGCCGGCGGGACGGCCGGCGGTGACAGCGCCCGGGAAGCCGAGGCCGTTGCCGAGGGTGCCGAAGCGGGCGCGGACGGCGACGGCAGCGAGGTGGCCCCGGCTGCGGCGGATGCCCGACAATAGCCAGCATGGCCGCCTCCCCACAGCCCTCCGCACTCGAACAGCAGCCCCACCTCGGCCTGCGCGAACGCAAGAAGCTCAAGACCCGCATCGCGATCCGCCGGGCCACCTACCGGCTGATCGACGAACAGGGCTACGAGGCGACCACCATCGAGCAGATCGCGGAGGCGGCGGAGGTCTCGGCCTCCACCGTCTTCCGCTACTTCCCCACCAAAGAGGACATCGTCCTCACCGACGAGTACGACCCGCTCATGGCCGAGGTGCTGCGCGGCAGGCCGGCCGACGAGCCGCCGCTGGAGTCGATCCGCTTCATCGTGATGCACCAACTGGGCGGCGTCTTCGCGAACGAGGACGAACTCGCCGAGATGAGGCAGCGGACCCGGCTCATGGTCGAGATCCCGGCCGTTCGCGCCCGGATGAGCGAGTCCATGTCGGTGACGTCGAAGCTGCTCACCGGCGTCCTCGCGGAGCGCACCGGCCGCGAGGAGAACGACCTCCAGCTGCGGATCTTCACCGCGGCCGTGATGGGCGCGCTGCGCGAGGTGACCCTCTACTGGGGCGAGCACGGCAACAAGGACGACCTGTTCGCCCTGATCGACGGCGCGCTCAACTCCCTTGCGGGCGGCCTGCGCCTGTAGGGTCTGTCGTTTGGATCTTGCCGGGCTCGCGGGCGCTGGTGCCGCGCCTCGCGGCGGCCGCCCCGGGGATCACTCGGCGACCCCCAACTCGGCGGCCAACTGGTCGACTTCGGTGGTGGGCGCGGCACACACGAAGTGCCGGCAGACGTACGCGGCCGCCTTCCCCTCGACCAGCGGCCGGTCCCGCAGCAGCGGGAACTCCTCGCCGCCCGCCGCCCCTGCGGCGACCACAGCGCCGGGCGCGGTGCCGAGCAGCGCCGTACGGTGCAGGGCGCGCGTCGCCGCGTCGCCCACGGCCCCGACGACCGCCACCTCGCGCGGCCCGTCGAGCAGCGCCTCCGACACCGCGAGCCCCCAGCCGATGAACCGGGGCGCCCGCGGACCGAGCGTCCGCACCACGCCCAACGCCCCCTCGGCAGCGGTCCGGTGGGCCTCGGAACCGGTGTGCGCCGCGTACGACAGCAGCGCGCCGGCCGCGGCCGACCAGCCGGAAGGCGCGGCGTTGTCCGTCGGGTCCTGCGGGCGGCGGATCAACTGCTCGGCGTCGTCGGCCGTGTCGTACAGCGCGCCGTCCTCGCCCTCGGCGACGAACTGGTCGAGCACGGTGTCCAGCAGCAGCCCGGCGAACTCCAGCCAGGCACCTTCGCCGGTCACCGCGGCGAGCGCCAGGAACCCCTCGGCGACATCGGCGTAGTCCTCCAGCACCCCCGCGTTGGCCCCGGCCCTGCCGTCCTTGGAGGTACGGGCGAGCCGCCCCACGTCGTCCATGTGCAGCCGTACCAGCAGATCGGCGGCCTCCGTGGCCCGTTCGACCAGGTCGGGCCGGTCGAAGTACGCGCCGGTCTCGGCCAGCGCGGCGACGGCCAGCCCGTTCCACGCGGCGACCACCTTGTCGTCCCGCCCCGGCCTGTGCCGCGTCTCGCGCGCCGCGAACAGCCTGCCCCGTACGGACTCGACGCGCGCCGCGTCCACATCCCCGCCGTGGTCGGGGAGTTGGAGCACCGACGCACCCTTCTCGAAGGTGCCGTCGAGCGTGACCCCGAAGTGCCGGGCAGCGAACTCCCCGTCGTCGTCGCCCAGCAGCTCCCGCAGCTGCGCCGGCGTCCACGCGTAGAACGCGCCCTCGACGTGCTTGCCCGTACCGTCGTCACTGTCCGCGTCCAGGGCCGAGGCGAACCCGCCCTCGGCCGTGCGCAGTTCACGCACGAGGAAGTCGGCGGTCTCCACCGCGACCCGCCGGGCGAGCTCCGATCCCGTGGCCCGCCACAGATGCGCGTACACCCGGCAGAGCAGGGCGTTGTCGTACAGCATCTTCTCGAAGTGCGGCACGACCCAGGCCCGGTCCACCGAATACCGCGCGAACCCGCCGCCCAACTGGTCGTAGATCCCGCCGCGCGCCATCGCCACACACGTGTCGGCCGCCATCTGCAGCGCACCCTCGGCGCCGGTACGGGCGTGGTGGCGCAGCAGGAACTCCAGCACCATCGACGGCGGAAACTTCGGCGCACCCCCGAACCCGCCGTGCCGCTCGTCGTACTCCCTGGTCAGCCCGAGCAGCGCCTGCGCCAGCTCCTCCTCGGCCGGCACGCCCTCGCCCCCACCGTGCGCGAGCGACCGCCCGGCCAGCTCCCCCACAATCCGCCCGGCCACCTCGGCGACCTCGTCCCGCCGATCGGTCCAGGCGGAGGTGACCCCCTCCAGCACCTGCGGAAAGGACGCCATGCCGTGCCGGGGCGCGGGCGGAAAGTACGTACCGAAGTAGAACGGCTCGCCGTCGGCGGTCAGAAACACCGTCATCGGCCACCCACCCTGCCCGGTGGCAGCCTGCACGGCCTCCATATAAACGGCGTCCACATCCGGCCGCTCCTCGCGGTCGACCTTGATGTTGACGAAGTGCGCGTTCATGTACGCGGCGGTCGTCGCGTCCTCGAAACTCTCCGACGCCATGACATGACACCAGTGACACGCGGAGTAGCCGACAGAGAGCAGAACGGGTACGTCGCGCCGCCGTGCCTCTTCGAAAGCTTCCGGCTCCCAGGGCCACCAATCGACCGGGTTGTCAGCATGCTGAAGCAAGTAAGGCGAGGTCACACCAGCCAGCCGGTTCATGCGCCCCAGCCTCTCACAATGCCCGCCCCCGCCCCGAGAGGCCACCGTAATCGAACCGGCCGTCACCGGTGTCCCCATCGTCTACACCTACGTCCTCGACCCCGCCACCAAGGCCTACAGGGACGGCGAGATGTTCACCGGCACGATCAAGGCTGCCGCACCCTTCTCCGTCACCGTGGACCTGGGTTCCATCTGACAGCGCTGGAATGTCCTGACCTCCATCTCTTTTCCTCTCTTTGCCGACCGGGCGATTGTCGGTGTGGCTACGGCTCGGGGCGGGGGCGCGCGGGCAGAATCTGGCGGGCGGGTGGGGCCTTCGGTGCTGGGCGGTCGGTGTGATCCATTACGTTTTGCTGCTCGTGTGCGCGGTGGCGATCTATCTCTCGTGCGAGTGGTTCGTCAACGCCGTCGAATGGCTCGGCCTGCGGCTGAACGTCGGGAAGATGGCCGTCGGCACGATCCTCGCCGCTTTCGGCACCGCGCTGCCCGAGTCCGTGGTGACCCTCGTCGCGGTGACCACCGGCAGCACCGAGAAGGCCAAGGACATCGGTGTCGGCGCCGCGATGGGCGGGCCGCTGGCGCTGTCGACCATCGCTTACGGGGTCACCGGCGCCATACTGCTGCGCAAGCGACGTAGGGAGCGGGCCGAGGACGGCGGGCCGGCCGGTGAGGCGCTGGGCGATGCGAAGGACATGCGGCGCCTCGCCAAGGACCAGAAGTGGTTCCTGCCGATCTTCGTCGTCAAGGTCGCCCTGGGTCTGGTCGCCTTCGCCTACAAACCGGTCCTGGGGCTGCTGTTCTTCGCCGCCTACGGCGTCTACTTCTGGCGGGAGATCCGCGGCGGGGGCGACGGGGACGCGGACGACGAGGAGTTGGAGCCGCTGAAGCTCCAGCCCAGAGCGGCCTCCCCGGCCACCTGGGCCGTCGTGGTGCAGACGCTGGCCACGCTGCTGGTGATCTTCTTCGCCTCCCAGCTCTTCGTGAAGCAACTCGACGCCATCGGGCCGATGCTGGGCCTGCCCACGGCCGTCACCGCCCTGCTCCTGTCACCGGTCGCGACCGAGCTGCCCGAGGTCATGAACGCGATCATCTGGGTGCGCCAGGGCAAGACGAAACTCGCCCTCGCCAACATCTCCGGCGCCATGATGATCCAGGCCACCGTCCCCAGCGGCCTCGGACTGCTCTTCACCACCTGGAAGTTCGACAGCGCCCTCATCTGGGCCGGGCTCATCACCATGGCCGCGATCGTCTACCTGCTGCTGACCATGCGCGCGCACCGGCTCACCCCCGCCCGCCTCACCGTCACGGCCGGGTTCTACGTCGTCTTCGGCATCGGGCTGGTCCCGATCCTGAGCTGAGCCGGTCAGTGCTGCGGCGCCTCGGGCGTGCCCGTGCGCCCGTTGTGGTGGTCCAGCAGCCTGGACAGCAGCTCGGTGAACCGCCGGCGCTCCTCCGCCGACAGCGGGGCCAGCAGCGCCTCCTGGCTCTCGGCCAACGGCTTCTCCAGCCGCCGCAGTTGCCGCTTGCCGGCGGCGGTGAGCGTGACGATGTTGCGCCGCCGGTCGTCGGGGTCGGGGGCGCGCTCGACCAGTCCCCGTTCGGCTAGTTCGTTGACCGTCGCCACCATGTCGCTGACATGGATGCCGCTGCGGCGGCCGAGCGTGGCCTGACTGGCGGGTCCCGAGTCCTCCAGCGTCGCCAGCAGCCGGTAGTGGTAGCCGCGGGCACCGGCGGACGCGAACCCGTCGGCCACCAGACGCGCCGCGTGGTGGGCGGTCTGGCTGAGCAGCCAGCTGGGCATCCGCTCCCACCTGGCGGGCTGCGTCTCCTCGTACGGGTTCTCCATGGGGCGAGTCTACCGAATCGTTGGCCGCACCTATGATTATGCTATCGTTGGTGCATCAAACGTTTACATGGCAAACGTTAATCGCTCGAACGAATTCCCATGGAGTCGAGACCATGATCAAGCCGTTCCGCGTCGACATCCCCCAGGCCGACCTCGACGACCTCACCGACCGGCTCACCCGCACCCGTTGGCCCAACGAGGTCGCCGACGCCGGCTGGGACTACGGATTCCCGCTGGCGCGCCTCAAGGAGCTGGCCGAGTACTGGCGTACCGGCTACGACTGGCGCGAGCACGAAGCCGCGCTCAACAAACTCCCGCACTTCACCACCGAGATCGACGGCCAGAACATCCACTTCGTACACGTCCGGTCGGCCAAACCGGACGCGCTCGCGCTGGTCCTCACCCACGGCTGGCCCGGCTCGTTCCTGGAGTTTCTCGACGTGATCGAGCCGTTGTCGCGCGACTTCCACCTGGTGATCCCGTCCATCCCCGGCTACGGCTTCTCCGGGGCGACCCATGAGCGCGGTTGGGACATCACCCGGATCGCCCGCGCCTGGGCCGAGTTGATGCGCCGGCTCGGGTACGAGCGGTACGGCGCCCAGGGCGGCGACTTCGGCTCCGGCATCTCGACCGCGCTCGGCGCGGCGGCCCCCGAACGGGTCGTCGGCGTGCACGTCAACTACCTGCCGACCAGGCCGGATCCGGACGCCGGCCTCGAACTGTCCGCGACGGACGAGGCCCGGCTCGACAAGATCAGGCACCTGATGGCGAACCGCCCGCCGTACCAGGCACTGCAGGCGGCGACCCCGCAGACCCTCGGCTACGCGCTCACCGACTCACCCGTCGGCCAACTGGCCTGGATAGCCGAGCGGTTCGCCCGGTGGACCGACCCGCAGTCACCCGTCAGCGACGAGCGGATCCTCACCGACGTGTCGCTGTACTGGCTGACCGCCACCGCCGCCTCCTCCGCACGGCTGCACCACGACACCCCGCGCCGGACCGAGCCGTGCCCGGTACCGCTCGGCGTCGCCGTCTTCGCGTACGACATCACGCAGTCGGTACGGCCGCTGGCCGAGCGCCTGTACGACATCAGGCACTGGTCGGAGTTCGAACGCGGCGGCCACTTCGCGGCGATGGAGGTCCCCGAACTGCTCGCCGGGGACGTCCGGGACTTCTTCACCCACCTCGCGGGGTCGGCACAGGAAAGGTGATAAACCGGCGGTCGTCATCTCATGGGCCGTTTACTGTACGGACACGCCGCGCCTGCCCGTGGCAGCCGTCCGAGGAGGAACCCCGTGTCATCGCCCTACGGCCCCCAGCACTCCCCCGTCGGCGACGTGGGCGCGGCCCTCATGATGATCGACTCCCGGCTCAAAGGCATTCACGACGGCAGGACCGAGGCCGACCCCGAACAACAGTCGCTGATCGACCAGTTCACCGCGTCGCTGGGCCCCAAGGGCGCCAACGACCTCTTGGACGGCGCCTGCATGCTCATCTACATGTTCATGACCTGGCTGCGGAAGGCCCACGAGGACCACGACAAGGACGTCATCGAGTACGTGGTGCCTTCCCTGGTCGCCTCACTGCGCATGATGCCCAAGAGCATCCGCCCCGAGGCCATCCCCACGATGGCCGGCCTGGTCATCGCAGCGGGCACAGGGCTGAGCCCCAACCTGTGGCGCAAACAGTACGGAAGCTGGATCGAGGAGGAGATGACTCCCCTGGAGGCGACCACCTTCCTGCTGGCGGAACACATCAACCGCATCACGGAGGACCCCGACTTCGCCACCCGCCTGATCAGCGAGGCCCTGACGAACGCGGACGAAGACTGACGACCCGCGCACTTCGGCGCCGATCCCGGCACCGGCCGGCGCCTCCGCGCTGGTCTCGGCGTCTCCTCGTCCGGCGAGCGGTCTCGCGCTTGTGGCCTTCACGAAGGACACTGTTCGCTCACCCAAGGCTCTCGGAGGGGGACTTACATGCGAGACAGCCACCGGGCCGATGCGGAGCGGCTGTTGGTTCGCGCGGTGGAGGAAGAGGTTCGGCGCAGCGGGGGGCGCAGTGACGGGGGTGCTCTGCTGGCGCGTGGGCGGGGTGCTCTGGACGCGCTCGCCGAGGGGGCCGGGGAGGAGTACGCCGCGTATGTCGCCGCGCTGGACGCGGCGCAGGCCGAGGAGCGGCCGCTGGGCGAGCGGTTCAGCCGGCAGGCGATCGGAACGCCCGTGCTGGTCACGGCCGTTGCCGCCGTCGCCGCCGTGTGCGCCGACGCCGCCTTCGGAACGGCCGCCGGCACGGCGCTCGGCGCGGGGGCCGTGGTGGCCGTCGCCGGTGCGGCGGCGACCGTCGGGAAGGTGACCGCTTCCCACTGGCCGGCCGCGCACCGCAGGGCGGGCGCCGCGGGGCAGCCCGGCGGCGTCGAGCAGCTGCGGTTGCAGTGGCTGACGGCCCTGGACGTACGGGGCATCCGGCCCTTCCTCGACCAGCAGCGGGTACTGACGTCAGCGACCCAGCGCCGTACGAAGAAGCCGGCGACGACCCCGCAGCTGCGCGGCGGCGACCGCAGCGCGGCGGCGCGCAGGCGCTCCGTACTGGAGCAGTCTTTCGGCCATCTTCCGCAGCCGGAGGGGCCGTTCGCCGGGCGGCGCGGCGAACTCGCGCAGATCGCGCAGTGGGTGCACGCGGCGCGGGCCTCGACGGAGACGAAGCCGACGGTGGTGGTGCTGTACGGCGAGCCCGGCTCGGGCCGGACCACCCTCGCCGTACGGGCGGCGCACCAGTTGCGGGACCAGTTCCGGGGCGCGTGCGTCGTGGACATGCGGGGCGGCGGCGCGCTCGGCGAGGCGCCGCTGTCGACGCGCGACGCGCTGCTGCATCTGCTGAACCGGCTCGGCGCTCCGCGCGAGCAACTCCTGTTCCGTGAAGGGTCGTCGACCGATCAGCAGGTACGGCGGCTCGGCGAGCTGTACCACAAGCATCTGACCGGCCTGCCGGTCACGGTCGTCTTGGACGACGCGGCCGACGCCGAGCAGGTGCGCACCCTCGTACCCGAACGATCCGACAGTCTCGTGCTGGTGACGGCACGTCAGCGAATCGATCTGCCGGCCGACATCCCGGCCTGGGTGCACCAACTGCCGGTGGACGCCCTGGACGCGGCCGGCGCAGAGGAGCTGCTGCGGGAGGCGGCCGAGACGCCCGTGCAGGGCGCCGACGGGCCGTACGACGCGCAGTCCGTCGACCGGGTGGCCGAGCTGTGCGGCGGGCTGCCGCTGGCGCTGCGCGTCGCCGGGTCCTCGCTCGGTGCCCGCAGCGCGCACCAACTCGCCGCCGATCTCGCGGCGTACGGCCCGGTCGAGCCGGTGGAGCGCGCGCTGTGGCTGCGCTACACCGACCAGAGTGACCAGAGCCGCCGGCTGCTGCGCAGACTGGCGCTGGCGGGCCGTGCCTCGCTGGGCGTCGCCGCCGCGGCGGCGCTGCTCGCCACGGACGAGCAGGAGGCGGGGCGGCTGCTGACGGCCCTGTCCCGGGCGGGCCTCATCGATCACGTACGGGGCAGGCGCTACCGACTGCACGACGTCGTCCGCACGTTCGCGCTCGCGCGGCTGCTCGACGAGGAGCCGACGGCGGAGCGTACGGCGGCGCAGGAGCGGCTGATCCGTAACTACGGCGAACTGGCCGACTCCGTGATCCGGCTCGTCGACGGCAACACCTCGACCCGCGCCGACCTGTTCAGGACGGCGGCAGGCGCGCACGGCTTCAACTCGCCCGACGCGGCCCTGCGTTGGCTGGACGAGGAGTCCAGCTTCATCACGGCCGCCCTGCGCCACGCCGAGGGCGTCGACCAGGAGACCGTACTCAACCTGCTGGGCGCGCTGTGCGACTACTGCCTGCTGCGTGGGGACCTCTACCGGCTCGGTGAGATAAGCGAGTTGTCCCAGGCCGTCGGGCAGGGACTGCTGGCCCGCTCCGTCCAGTGGCGTACCGGTATCGCGGCCCGTCAGCTCGGCGAGCTGGACAAGGCCCGTACGACACTGACGTCAGTGGTCGACCTGTACCGCGAGGCACAGCACGAGGCGGGCACCGCACGCGCGCTCTGCTCCCTCGGCATCACCCTGCACCACCAGGGCAATCTGACCGAGGCATCGGCCAAGCTCCGCGAGGCGATGGCGCTCCAGTCCGGTTTCGAGCTGTCGGCCGACCGCGCCTGGACCCTGCACGCCCTGGCGGCGGTCGAGCGGGACCGCGGCCAGATCGCCGAGGCACTCACCCTGCTCGCCGACGCGCTGGACCTGCACCGTACGAGCGGGTCCGTGCACGGCGAGGCCTGGTCGCACTTCCAGCTCGGCCAGGTGTGCCTGCGGATGGGCGACGTGCCGCGCGCCGAGGACGAACTGCGGGCCGCGCTGGCCCTGTACGACACGACGCGCGACAACCGCGGCGAGGCGTGGGCGCTGACCCAGCTGGCGCGGGCCCGGCTGGTGGCGGGCGACCCGGAGCCCGCCGTCGACCAGCTCCGGCAGGCGCTGGCCAGGCACCGGGAGAACGAGGACGCGCGCGGCGAGGCCTGGACACGCTACTACCTCGGCCAGGCCCTGGAGGAGGGCGGCGACCGCGACCAGGCGGTACGCGAACTGGAGCGCGCCCGCACGATGTTCTCCCGGATGCGCGACGTGTACGGCCTGGCCTGCGCCCGGCACCACTCGGGCCGGGTCACCCGCGACCAGCGGGCGGCCCAGACGGGCAATCTGCGCAACTCCGGTTTCGCCCGTCAGCTGCTGGTCGACGCCCGCGCCGACTTCCACCGGATCGGGGTGTCGCACGGCGAGGGCTGGACGTGTCTGGAACTCGCCATCATCGACGCGGGCAACAGCCGGGCCGCGCAGGCGCTGCGGCTGTGCGACGAGGCGACGGCGCTGTTCCTGTCGTACGACGACCTGCGCGGCGCCGACTGGGCCCGCTTCCTGCGCTGCACGCTGCTGCCGTACGCCTCGCCCGGCGGTACGGAGGTGGGCGCCGTGGTCGCGGAACAGGAACTGGCGGAGCTGGTCAGGGCCGGGCACGGCACCCGGGACGGCAAGGTGGCCGACTGCGCCGAGACGCTGACCGTGATCCTCCAGCGCGGCGTCACGCTGGAGGACGGCTGGCAGGCGTGGCGGCTCGGCCTGGTGCCGGACCGGCACGCGCGCGAGGTGATGGGCGTACCGGTGGCGGCGACCTCGGCGTAAGCGCCCGGGAGGCCGTCACCGGCCCGAGAGCCGTCAGCCGGCCGCGACCAACGCGTAACCACGCAGCCAACAGCGCCGCCGACAGCGCCACCCCAGGACCCCGCCGTGCGGGCTCCTGGGGTCAGGCGCGACGCGTCCGCGCTACTCGCCGTGCGGCGTCCTGACCGGCTCCTGCTGCGCGGGAATCGCGGAGGCGGACTCCGACGACTCCCCACGCGCGGACGACTCCCCGCGCGCGGGCGCTTCCTTGAAGTCCACCTTGCCCATGTGCCGGTTCATCGACTTCATCAGCATCCACACGCCCACCGCCATCACCGCGAAGACGACGAAGCCGAGGACGCCGGGCGTCACCTTGTTCTCGTCGAGATCGGCGGCGAGAGGAACGAGATGCGTCACTGCCTGGTTCGCATACATATCAGGCATTGTCGCGGATGCCCGCGAAGAGGTCGCTCTCGGGGATGGATGTATCGACGAGCGACTTGCTGAGCTCGTACTCCTCCGTCGGCCAGACCTCCCGCTGGACGTCCATCGGCACGCGGAACCAGCCGCCGTCCGGGTCGATCTGCGTGGCGTGCGCGAGCAGCGCCTTGTCGCGGATCTCGTAGAAGTCGGCGCACGGCACGTGCGTGGTCAGCGTCCGCTCCTCGCGCTCGGACTCCTTCCAGCGCTCCAGCCACTCCGCGTACGGCGACTCCAGCCCCCGGGCGAGCAGCGCCTCGTGCAGCGCGACCGTGCGCTGCCGGTTGAAGCCCTGGTTGTAGTAGAGCTTCAGCGGCTGCCAGACGGGCCCGAACTCGTCCTCGGGGTACTTCTCCTTGTCGGCGGCTCCGTCGAAGGCGACCACCGAGATCTTGTGGGTCATGATGTGGTCCGGGTGCGGGTAGCCGCCGTTCTCGTCGTACGTCGTGACGACCTGCGGCCGGAACGCCCGGATCGACCGGACGAGCCGGCCTGCCGCCTCGTCCACGTCGGCGAGGGCGAAGCAGCCCTCGGGCAGCGGCGGCAGCGGGTCGCCCTCGGGCAGCCCCGAGTCGACGTAGCCGAGCCACTCCTGCTTGACGCCGAGGATCTCGCGCGCCTCGTCCATCTCTTTTCTACGGACCTCGTGGATGTTCGCCTCGATGTAGGCGTCACCCTGGAGTTTGGGGTTGAGGATGGAGCCGCGCTCGCCCCCCGTGCAGGTCACGACCACCACGTCCACCCCCTCGGACACGTACTTGGCCATCGTGGCCGCACCCTTGCTCGACTCGTCGTCGGGGTGGGCATGTACGGCCATCAGTCGCAGCTGGTCAGTCAAGACTCGGTCCTCAGTGATTCGTCGCATCGGGCGGCTTCTATAGTGACGGATATCGGGGGCGGTAAAATTCCGGCTGCCCGACTCCGAGAGGAACGATCATGGCTGTGGCGCGTGCGGAGGCCCCCCGGGCCCCTCAGCCCCCCCAGGGCCGCTACGGTCGCTCGCCGGACGCGCGGGCCGACCGCAAGCTCAAGATCGCGGGTGCGGTGCTCGGTGCCGTCGCCCTCGCCGTGATCGCCTGGTTCGGGTACCACTCCCTGGCAGATCAGAGTGTCGCCGGGGAAATCATCAAGTACAAGCGCGTTTCGGCCGCCGAGATCCAGATCCACCTCGAAGTGCGCAAGGGCGCGGACACCACCGGCTCCTGCACCGTGCGCGCCCTGGACGTCGACCACGAAGAGGTCGGCCGTAAGGACGTCCGTTTCGAGGGGAAGAAGACCCGGATCGACGAGATCGTCGAGCTGCGGACCACGGGTGAGGCGACGGCGACCGAGCTGGTGGGCTGCTCAAACGACTGAACCCCGGCCGACCCACGGCTGAACCCGCCGTAGGGCACCGCGCTGACCTGCGCCGACGTAGTTCTGACGGCATTCGTCCTCCCTCTTGCGCCACGAAATTGTTAGGCTCGTGGTTTCGCCCACCCGAGAAGGCACAATCTTCTGGGTAGGGCGTTGCTTTGTATTCCCAGTACCTACGAGGAGCACCTGTGACCCAGACCAGCGAGAACGTCACCTGGCTCACCCAGGAGTCGTACAACCAGCTGAAGGCCGAGCTGGATCACCTGTCTGGTCCCGCCCGCACCGAGATCGCGAAGAAGATCGAGGCGGCTCGCGAGGAGGGCGACCTGCGCGAGAACGGCGGGTACCACGCGGCCAAGGAGGAACAGGGCAAGCAGGAGCTCCGGGTCCGTCAGCTGACCCAGCTCCTGGAGAACGCGAAGGTCGGCGAGGCCCCCGCGGACACCGGCGTGGTCGGCCCCGGCATGGTCGTCACGATCGCGTTCGACGGTGACGAGGACGACACCCTGTCCTTCCTGATGGCGTCGCGCGAATACGCGAGCACGGACATCGAGACGTACTCCCCGCAGTCGCCGCTCGGCTCGGGCGTGAACGGCAAGAAGGTCGGCGAGAACGCGGAGTACGAGCTGCCGAACGGCAACAAGGCCTCGGTGAAGATCCTTGCGGCCAAGCCGTACACGGCCTGACCCTCCGGATCCGCAGCAGACGGCGAGACCGCGGCAAACGGCGCGTCTGCGGCAGACAGCGAACAGGGGCCGTACCGCGCCAGGATGCGACTGACGCGGTACGACCCCTGTCGTACGTTCGTACGGTGCGGCCTACGTTCAGGCGTTTGTACGGTCCCGCCGTGGCGTCAGGCTGTCGCCGAGCGGTACTTGCGCACCGCCAGCGTCCGGAACACCGTGATGATCACGACGGACCAGATCACCGACGCCCACACCGGATGCTCCATCGGCCAGGCGCTGGACTGCGAGACCCCCGGATTGCCGAACAGCACCCTGCTGGCCTGCACCGTCGCACTGAACGGATTCCACTCGGCGACCGGCTGCAGCCAGCCCGGCAGATTGCTGGAGTCCACGAAGGCGTTCGAGATGAACGTGACGGGGAACAGCCAGATCAGCCCGCCCGACGTGGCGGCCTCCGGGGTCCGTACGGACAACCCGATCAGCGCGCCGATCCAGGAGAACGCGTAGCCGAGGAAGAGCAGCAGCGCGAAGGCGCCGAGCGCCTTCGGCACACCGTTGTGGATGCGCCAGCCGACGAGCAGTGCCACGCCCGCGAGGACGATGACGGTGAGTGTCGTCTGGACGAGGTCGGCGAGGGTACGTCCGGTCAGGACGGCGCCCCGGGCCATCGGCAGTGAACGGAACCTGTCGATCAGGCCCTTGTGCATGTCGTCGGCGATGCCGGCGCCGGCGCCGGCGGTGGCGAAGGTGACCGTCTGGGCGAAGATGCCGGCCATCAGGAAGTTGCGGTAGACGGTCGGGCTGATGGTGTTGCCGACCTGGAGCGAGCCGCCGAAGACGTAGCTGAACAGCACGACGAACATGATCGGCTGGATCAGCCCGAAGAGGATGATCTCCGGGATCCTGGTCATCCGGATCAGATTGCGCTGGGCGACGACCAGCGAGTCCCTGACGGACTGGAAGATCCGGCCGCGCTGGGCGGGGGGTGCGAGCCGTGGGGTGTCGGTGGTGGCGCTCATTCCCCGCCCTCCTTGCTGTCGTTGCTGTCGTTCCTGTCGTTGCTGTCGTTCCTGGTTTCGTCCGAGCCGGACTTCGCCGTGCCCGCCCCGGCGGTCTCTTCCCGCTTCCGCTCCTCGGCTTCTTCTTTGTCCCGCTCCTCCTCGGCCGCATGGCCCGTCAGCGAGATGAAGACGTCGTCCAGGGTCGGCCTGCGCAGCCCGATGTCGTCGATCTCGACGCCACGCGTGTCGAGTTCCCTGATCACCTCGGCCAGCAGCTTCGCGCCGCCGGAGACCGGGACCGTCAGCTTGCGGGTGTGCTCGGACACGGCGACCGACTCCACACCGCCCTTGCCGAAGCCGCCCAGCACCGTACGGGCCGTCTCGACCCTGTCGCGGTCGTGGACGACGACCTCGACGCGCTCGCCGCCGGTCTGCGCCTTCAACTGGTCGGCGGTGCCACGGGCGATGACCTTGCCCCGGTCGACGACGCAGATGTCGTGGGCGAGATGGTCGGCCTCTTCCAGGTACTGCGTGGTCAGCAGCAGGGTCGTACCGCCCGCGACCAGCTCCTGGATGATCCCCCAGAGCTGCTGCCGGTTGCGCGGGTCGAGCCCCGTCGTCGGCTCGTCCATGAACATCACCGGCGGTGAGACGACCAGTGCCGCCGCCAGGTCGAGCCTGCGGCGCATACCGCCGGAGTACGTCTTGGCGGGGCGGTCGGCCGCGTCGGTGAGATGGAACCGCTCCAGCAGCTCCACCGCGCGCGCCTTCGCGTCCCGCGCCTTCATCTGGTAGAGCTGGCCGACCATCTTGAGGTTCTCGCGGCCGGTCAGATACTCGTCGACCGCCGCGAACTGCCCGGAGAGGCCGATCGAGCGGCGGACCTCGTTGGGGTACTTCAGTACGTCGATCCCCGCGACGACGGCCTTGCCGCTGTCGGGCTGGAGCAGGGTCGTCAGTACGCGTACGGCTGTCGTCTTGCCCGCCCCGTTGGGACCGAGAAGCCCCAGGACCGTTCCTTCTGGGACATCTAGATCAACGCCGTCCAGAGCCCTTACGTCGCCGAAGGTCTTCACCAGACCCTCGGCGTAGATGGCGCCCGGCATGTGGGTTCTCCCGTTATTGGCGATTTTGGCGAATTCGTCTCAAGCCACTTACGCAGAGCTTAGATTCGGCGGTTCTTCCCGCGTCACTCATTTCCCCCGACAACTCGCACCAGGGGCCGGAGAGGACGGCACAGTATCGCGATACATCGCGACCTACAAGCGGTTAACGCGTGAGCGGCCGGCCGCCGGTTGACCCGGGCTGCCAACCGCCGGTTGACCCGGGTGGCTACCCGAGGATCGTGTAGCCCGCCGTCCGCAGCGCCGTGGCGACCTCCGTGCAGTGCTCGGGGCCCTTCGTCTCCAGATGGACCTCGACGTCGGCCTCGCCGAGACCCAGCCGCGGATCGGTCCGTACGTGACTGACGTCCAGGACGTTCGCGTCGGCCACCGACAGCACCCCGAGCATCGTCGCGAGCGCGCCCGGCCGGTCGGTCACGCGCAGCCGCAAGCTCAGATAGCGGCCGGCCGCCGCCATGCCGTGCCGCAGGATCCGCTGCATCAGCAGGGGGTCGACGTTGCCGCCCGACAGCACGGCGACCACCGGGCCCTTGAACGCCTTCGGGTCGCTCAGCAGCGCGGCCACCGGGCTGGCGCCCGCCGGTTCCACCACGAGTTTCATCCGTTCGAGACAGAGCAGCAGCGCCCGCGACAGCGCGTCCTCGGAGACCGTACGGACCTCGTCGACCAGCTCCTGGACGATCTGGAACGGTACGTCCCCCGGCCGGCCCACCTTGATGCCGTCCGCCATCGTCTGCGGCGCGTCGATCGCCATCGGCCGGCCCGCCCTGAGCGACGGCGGATAGGCGGCGGCGCCCTGCGCCTGCACGCCGATCAGCTTCACATCGGGGCGCAGCGCCTTCAGCGCGACCGCGATGCCCGCGGCGAGACCACCGCCGCCGATCCCGACGACCACGGTCTTCACCTCCGGGCACTGCTCCAGGATCTCCAGTCCGACAGTGCCCTGACCTGCGATGATGTCCAGGTGGTCGAAGGGGTGGATAAAGACGGCGCCGGTGTCGCGCGCGTACTCCTGCGCCGCCGCCAGGGTCTCGTCCACCACCTGACCCGCCAGCCGCACCTCGGCGCCGTACTCACGGGTCGCGGCCACCTTGGGCAGCGGCGCGCCCATCGGCATGAACACCGTGGACCGGACGCCGAGGAGGGTGGAGGCGAGCGCCACCCCCTGCGCGTGGTTGCCCGCGCTCGCCGCGACGACGCCCGCCGCGCGCTCCTCGGGCGAAAGCCCGGCGATACGCACGTAGGCGCCGCGCAGCTTGAACGAACCGGTGCGCTGAAGGTTCTCGCACTTCAGATGGACGGGGGCACCGACGAGCGCGGTCAGGTGCCGGCTCCCCTCCATGGCGGTCATCCGGGCCACGCCGGAGAGCATCTTCTGCGCCCCCCTGATGTCATCGAGGATCAAGGGACTGGCGTGGCTGGACGTACCGAAGCTCATGACGGCCAGTCTCGCAGCTCGCCGCGGGGTCGGCCGCTTGTCGGCCTCCCGTAGCCCGCTTGTCGGAAAGGCGGCTGGTCCGACATCGGACAAGAGACTGGTCGGACATCAGGTAAAGAGATTGATCTCCTGTCGGGAAAGAGACTGATCCGATGTCGGAAAGTAGGGTGGTCCGAACTTCGCGGGTTTGTCCCGGGCCGGTACGCCCACGGCCCGCGCCGCGTACTCTGTCCCCCACCAGTCGACCACCGGACGAGAGAGCCCCCAGCCATGCCCCCCATTCAGGACATGACTTCCGCTGCTTCGGCCTCCGACGAGGCCGCAGCGGGACCCTCTGGCGCACCGGGTGAAGACGGCCTCCTCGATGCCCTCCAGCATCAGGTCGCCGTATTCGCGCGCCGCGCAGAACAGACCCGGCTAGGCGGGATCGGCCAGCTCCGCAACTCGATGGACCGGGCGGCCTATCTGCTGCTCAACCGCCTCGACAACGAAGGCCCCATGGGCGTCAAGGCCCTCGCCGCCGGCATGGGCATCGACTCGTCGACCGTCACACGCCAGGTCGCCCCGCTCGTGGACACCGGCCTGGTGAAGCGCACCTCGCACCCGGAGGACGGCCGTGCCGTCGTGCTCCAGCTGTCGGAGCGCGGTCACGTCCGGCTCGACGAGGTACGGGCGTCGCGGCGCGAGCTGATGGCGCAGGTCACCAACGGCTGGGCGGAGGAGGAGCGGGAGGCGTTCACGGCCCTGCTCACCAAGTTCAACGGGGCGCTGTCGGCCCGGCAGGCGCGGCTCAGCCCCGCCGAGGGCGGCCCCGAGCCGGTCGATCCGGCCGCCGGTCCCGCGGGCGAACCGACCGGTGGGGCCGACGCGTCCGACGACACCCGCACCACCTCGGGCGCCTCGGACGAGTGACAGAGGTACGCCCTCTTGACCCCGGCCCGTAGCGGGCCTCATATGAAGGCGTGGGAGAGCGTCGGACGGCCCTGGACAGCCGTCGCGCCCGGGAGTTCGAATCGTTCCTGGCGGGTGCGGCCGGCCGGCTGCTGCATGCGGCGCATCTGCTCACCGGTGAGCCGCCCGACGCCGCGCCGCACGCCCAGCGGCTGCTGACGGCCGCGCTGGCCGCCACGTACGCGGACTGGGACCGGCTGCGCGGCGAGGACCCGTACGTACGGGCCCGGCAGGAGCTCGCCACCCGCTTCGCCCGCAGCCTATGGC
Organism: Streptomyces sp. NBC_00370; assembly: GCF_036084755.1. Lineage (NCBI taxonomy): Bacteria > Bacillati > Actinomycetota > Actinomycetes > Kitasatosporales > Streptomycetaceae > Streptomyces > Streptomyces sp. NBC_00370. The sequence continues at coordinate 5,467,318 of NZ_CP107968.1, read as the reverse complement.
CCGTACGGTCCGGCCGGTCGGGCCGCGCCGGGGTGCTGGGGCCGCTCGGCCGGCAGGAGCGGGTCGTCCTGGTGCTCCGGGTCTACGAGGGCATCGGCGAGGAGCAGACGGCGGCGATGATCGGGCTGTCGGTGGAGCGGGTGCGGGTCATCTGCGCGCGGGCCGTGGCCACGATGCGCAAGGCGGCACGCGACGGGTCGCAGAACGCGGCCCGGCAGGGCGTGCAGCCCGCCCCCGGGGCTGCGGGGGCCGGGGCTGCGGGGGCCGTCTCGTGATCAACTCCGAGCGCAAAGAGGCCGAGGTCCGCCGGATGCTGGACCTGCCGCATCCGGCCGTCCCCACCGATCTGCTCCTGCGCGCCACCGCGCGCGGCGCCCGGATGCTGCACAGGCGCCGTACGCTGCGCCGGGTGCTGTGGACGCTGCTGCTGGCGGCGGCGGTGGTCTTCGTCGTCTGGGCGGCGGCCACGTATCCGTGGGAGCCGCAGCCGACGGAGATGACTCCGCCGCCGTTCGGCTTCTGACGGGACGCCTTCCGGCGACAGCGCGACGACATGACGGCGCGGGCCGCACCGGCCCGCACCACCACCACCACCGAACAGAACGGACTACTTGCCGAGGGCCTGCGTCAGGTCCGCGAGCAGGTCGTCGCCCGACTCGATCCCGACCGACAGCCTGATCAGGTCGGACGGCACCTCCAGCAGCGAACCCGCCGTCGAGGCGTGCGTCATCCGGCCGGGGTGCTCGATCAGGGACTCGACGCCGCCCAGGGACTCCCCGAGCGTGAACAGCTTCGCGCGGTTGCAGACCTCGACCGCCGCCGTCTCACCGTCGGCGATCTGGAACGACACCATGCCGCCGAAGCCCGTCATCTGCTTGGCGGCGACCTCGTGGCCCGGGTGCTCGGGCAGACCCGGGTAGAGGACCTTCGAGACCCGGGGGTGGGTGGTGAGCATCTCGGCGATGCGGGCGGCGTTGGCGCTGTGCCGGTCCATCCGCACGGCGAGCGTCTTCACGCCGCGCAGCACGAGCCAGGAGTCGAAGGGGCCGGCGATCGCGCCCATCGCGTTCTGGTGGTAGGCCAGTTCGTCGGCCAGCGCGTCGTCGTTGACGACGAGCGCGCCGCCGACGACGTCCGAGTGCCCGCCCATGTACTTCGTCGTCGAGTGGACGACGACGTCCGCGCCCAGCTCCAGCGGCTGCTGGAGGTACGGGCTGGCGAAGGTGTTGTCGACGACCAGCGTCACCCCCGCGGCGTGCGCGACGCCGGACAGGGCGGCGATGTCGGTGATGCTCAGCAGCGGGTTCGAGGGGGTCTCGACCCAGATCGCCTTCGTGCGCGGCGTGATGGCGTCCCGCACGGCGGCGGGGTCGGAGGTGTCGGCGACCGACCATTCGACGCCCCACCGGGAGACGACCTTCGCGAACAGCCGGAAGGTGCCGCCGTAGGCGTCGTTCGGGATGACGACGTGGTCGCCGGGCGACAGCAGCGTACGCAGCAGGCAGTCCTCGGCCGCGAGACCCGAGGCGAAGGCGAGTCCGCGCCTGCCGCCTTCCAGGGCCGCCAGGTTCTCCTCGAGCGCGGTGCGGGTCGGGTTGGCGCTGCGGCTGTACTCGTAACCGCCGCGCAGACCGCCGACGCCGTCCTGCTTGTACGTGGACACCTGGTAGATCGGGGGGACGACAGCGCCGGTGACGGGGTCGGCCGTGTTGCCCGCGTGGATGGCACGGGTCTCGAAGTTGTACTGACCGGTGGGGTGCTGGTGGCTCATGAGCCCCGAGCGTAGTCCCGGACGGGCCCTGCTTGTCGCCGGTGACCGCGGCGCGGGCGGCGATCAGGGGGCGGTACGGCACACACGGTGACGACTTCGTGGCCGCGGCGGGCGTCCGGGACAATGGAGCCATGGAGATTCTCTGGTTCCTGATGGCGATGGCCCTGCTGGCCGCGATCATCGTCCCGTACGTACGCCGCAGGCGCGGCGGAATCGCCGGCGGCTTCCGCCAGGTCGCGCCCGGTTCGCCGTACGCCGCCGACCCGGCGGCGTACGGGTTCCTGCGGCAGGAGGAGCTGGACATCCGGCTGCCGGGGCCGGACCAGGACCTCCTCGACGTACTGGACGTCGTCCAGCACACCCAGGACTGGCACGCGGCGTCCCAGCTGCTCGCCGCCACCGGCAAGGACGACGAGATCCGCTGGCAGCGGGTGCAGGCGTTCGCGGGCGCGGCCTCGCTGGAGTTGCAGCAGCGGCCCGGCGTGGGCGGTTCGTGGCTACGGTCCTGGCGGGCGCAGTCGCCGAAGGACGCGGGCGGGGCCGCCGTGCACGCCGAGTTCCTGGTGCAGCAGGCGTGGCGTTCGTCGGCGGCCGGCAGCGACGACTTCCGGATCATCCTGGAGGAGGCGCGTACGGTCTGCGGCGACGCGGCCCTGCTGGCGCCGGGTGACCCCGTGCCGTACATCGTGGAGCTGGCCGTGGCGCGCGGGCTCGGCTATCCGCACGAGCAGTTCGACGAGCTGTGGGCGAAGGTCATCGACCGGGCGCCCGCGCACATGGGCGCGCATCTGGCGGCGCTGCACTACTGGTGCGAGAAGTGGCACGGCTCACGCGAGGAGGCGGACCACTTCGCGACGACGGCGGCCGCGCGCGCCCCGCGTGGCTCGCTGCTGGCGGCGCTGCCGCTGTTCGCGGTGTACGAGCACCTGCCGGAGGTCAATCTGGTGCGGAGCTTCTACCAGAGCGAAGTGGTGACGAAGGCGATGGGCGGCGCGCTCCACGCGGTGCACGCGGCGCGCGAGAACGACCCGCTGCTGCCGCACGTACGGCACCTGCTGATTCTCTTTCTCGTACGCTCGGAGCGGTGGTCGGAGGCGATGAACCAGCTGGTACGGGTCGACGGCCACGTCGGGGCGCTGCCGTGGACGTACGGCGGGGACCCGGCGGCGGCGTACGCCGTGTACCGGGCGCTGGCGGTGGCGGGCTACGAGGCGAGCGGCGGAAGCCCGGCGAGCCTGCCGAGATGACGGCGAAAGCCCCCTTCGAGTCCCCCGCCCCCCTCCCCCCTCGCCCCCTCCCAGGAACCCAGGTAACCGTGTCCCGCATCATCCCGCTGATCCTGATAGTGATCTGTGTCTTCCTCTGGTACCGGTCGCGGCGCAGCACCGACCGGGTGCTCGCCTCGATGGTCCCGGCGGCGCCGGGCGAGCAGTCGGCGCGCTCGCGCGAACTCGGCCTGCTGCCGCCGGACGAGCTGGACACCACTCGCGCCGCCCCGCAGGCACCGGAACTGTCGCAGGCCCTGACCGCGGCGGGAACGGGCGACTGGCACCAGGCCGCCGCGCTGCTCGGTTCGACGGCGGCCGACCATGAGCTGCGCTGGCTGTACGTCCAGGAGCTGGCCACGGCAGCCGCCGCTGACGACGCCTGGCTGAGCGCCTGGGAGAAGGCCGAGGACAAGAGCGCGGACGCGGCGGTCGTCCGTGCGGCGACGACCCGCGCGGACGCGGACATCGCCCGCGCCAAGGAACTGGACCCGGCCGACCCCACGCCGTACGTCGTGGAACTGGGCACGGCGGACGCGGACGTGGACGGCATCTGGCCGGAGCTACGAGCCCGCGCCCCGCACCACTTCGGCGCCCACCTGGCCGCGCCGGGCTACACACCGGCCGCCCACGAGGCGGCGCAGGCCCCGCCCGGCACGCTGATGTCGGCGTTCCCGCTGCTCGCCTGGTACGAGGAACACCAGGACGCACCGGCGGACACCGAGGAGCTGCGCTCCCTCACGGACCACGCCCTGATGGACGCGGCAGCGGCCCCCACCACCCACCCACACCTGCCCGAACTGCGCCACCTGCTGGCGTACTTCCTCTACCGCCAGTCCAGGTACGACGCGGCGCTGGAACAGTTCCGCCTGGTCGACGGCCACGTGAACGCCCTCCCCTGGAACAACGGCAACACCCTCCGCCGCTACCTGACGGCCCGAGAGGAAACGGTCCAGAAGGCCCACACGACATCCCCGGCCGCCTGACGGTCATGGGTTCCGACGAGGGCGACGGGAGCGACGGCTGGAGCGCCACGCGTGCCTGGGTAGAGAAGCGGCAGCTCAGCTCCGCCTCGGAACGTATCGACAACGTGAGCCGGTTGTCCGGCGGGTGGACGTCCGTGATGCGACGTCTGGACATCACCGGGCCGGACGGCAGCCGCTCGGTGGTACTCCGATCCTTCGTCAGGCCGTTCTTCGTGCGGCATGCGGAGGGTCTGCTGACACGGGAGGCCGACGTGCTGCGGCTGCTCGCCGACACGGATGTCCCCGCCGCCGTGCTCCTGGACGTGGACGCGACGGCGGAGTTCTGCGACCGCCCCTCGCTGCTGATGTCGCTGCTCCCGGGAAGCGTTCGCCTGGACGACGACGACGCTGATCGACGCGGCGACCTGCTGGCACGCCAACTGGCTGCCGTCCACCGAGTACGGGTGGCCTCGGAAGGCCGGCCGCGTAGCTATCAGGCGTGGACCGCGCCCGACCGGGTCAGCCCGCCGGCGGCCACGGAGCGGCCGGAGTTGTGGCAGTGGGCCGTGGACGTCATCCGCCGTGAGCCACCGAGCTATGTGCCGTGCTTTCTGCACAGGGACTACCACCCCGGCAACGTCCTCTTCGAAGGCGCGGGCACCGATCTGCGGATCGGCGGGGTCGTCGACTGGGTGGAGACCTCCTGGGGCCCGGCCGACCTGGACGTCGCCCATTGCTCAACTGCTCTGGCTCTGCTGCACGGTGTCCCGACGGGTATGCGCTTCGCCGACCAATACATCGTCGCGGGCGGCAGCTTGACGAACGACCCGGCAGCGCACCTGTACTGGCGATTGCTGGACGCACTCGCTTTCGCCCCGGACGCCGAAAAGGTAGCCGTCCCCTGGCGGGACCTGGGCCGCACCGACCTGACCCCCGCCGTCCTGGCGAACAGGTTGGAGGACTACATTGAGGCCCTCCTCACCCGCTACGCGTGACACCGGCCACAGCGGCACCGGCCGCGCCTATCGCTTGCGCGCTCTGCAGCGCTTCATCAACGCGGTGATCCGCGCCGGGTCGGCGTGGCCGTTGAGTTCGCCGAGAAGATCGTCGGGACACAACTCGTACAGATCGCCCCACCAACGGCGCCCACGGTTGTCCCAAATCCAGTAGCCACCGGGGACACCCCGGGCGACGTAGCGTCTACGGCTCAGTGCCCCCACCCCCGCCAACACTGTGTCATGCGTGACCATACGTATGGCGGGGGCGTCAGGCGAGGCAATACTGCGGCTGCACACACGTCTGCAGTTCCATGAGCCTTGGGGAGTGGTTGCGGTATGCCGTCGTCGGAGACTGCGCATGGGGGACCCGAGCGGTTCACGTCGGTCCGTGCGTACGAGGTGATGGCCGAGGCGTGCCGTGCGGCCGGGCTGGAAGACGACGGGGCGCGGCTGCTCAGGCTCGGTGAGAACGCGCTCTTCCGGCTTGGGCGGCATCCGATGGTCGTGCGGATCGCCCGGTCGGCGGAATACCTGGACGCCGCACGGACGGAGGTGCGCGTCTCGCGGTGGCTGGAGACGGAGGGCTTTCCCGCCTCGCGGGTGGTTGCGGACATCGAGCAGGCGCTCCTGGTATCCGGCCACCCGGTGACTTTCTGGCATCTGATCGAGGAGAGCGACAGGAAGCCGACGTACGGCGAACTCGGCGGCGTACTGCACGACTTGCACGCGCTCCACCTGCCGGCGGGGCTGGACCTCCCTCCGTACGACGCTCTTCGACGGTCGGACCTGCGCATCGAGAAGGCCAAGGGCATACCGGACGACGACCGCGAATTCCTGCGCAAGCGTGGCCGTGAACTGCGGGAGCGAATCGCGGAGTTGCGGTTCGAGTCGCCGCGCGGCCCGGTCCACGGGGACGCGCACGTGCAGAACCTCATGGTGAACCGCCGCGATCAGGCCGTCCTGATCGACTTCGAGGTCTTCTGTCATGACCACCCCGAGTGGGACCTGATGGTCACGGCGACCGAACACGACAGCCTGGGGTGGCAGACGGCCGAGCAGTACGCCGCGTTCACGCGCGCGTACGGCCGCGATCTGCGCGACTGGCACGGCTTTCCGACACTGCGCGCGACGCAGGAGTTCAAGATGACCACCTGGCTGATGCAGAACATCGGCGAGAGCGACGAGATCGCCCGCGAGTACGCCCGGCGGATTGCGTCGCTCCGCGACGACAGGGCGCCTCGCGACTGGCAGCCGGGCTGACCGAATCCGCTACTCGTCGTCGAGACCGGCGAGGGCAACCCGCACGAGTTCGTTGAACTGCCGCACGGCTGGGTTCGTCGCATGCGGAGCGACCTCGCGCCGAAAGTCCGTGACATAGCGCTGGAAGCGCGCCGACTGGAGTGCGTCCCCCTGCGCCATCGCCGACCCGGCGGTCGTGACAGCAGCCTCCAGCTGGCCGTCGCGGAGCAGGCTCTGCGCGAGCACCAACCGGCAGAAGCCCAGGGTGCGGGCGTACTTGGGGTCGGTCAGCCTGACGGCCCGCTCGGCGTACGAGACGGCGAGCGCCGATTCGCCGAGGTCGCGGAAACAGTGGCTGAACTCGCCGGCCAGTTCGGCCTCGTCCACGTACGCCAACCAGGCGGGATCGTCGGCTGTCTCCGCGCGGTCGAAGTAGCTCTCTGCCTCGCGCATCGCCCGCCGGGCGCCTCCGGGGTTCAGTCCTGTGGCCAGCGCGCGGGCCTCGTGCGCGGCGAACAGCGCCATGGCACGGGGCGTCGCGCGGCCGTGTCCACCACCTTCGACCGCGGCGCGAGCCAATCGTGTGGCCCTCGGCGCTTGGCCCAGGTAGTTGGCCTGGTGACTCATGTTGGCGAGGATGCGCGAGCCCGTCATGCGGTCGCCCGTGACCTGCGTGAGCCGGAGCGTGGACAACAGGTATCGGGCCGCGAGGTGGTGGTTACCGCTGTCGTAGGCGGTCCATGCGAGCAGTTGTGCGCTCTCGGCGGCAGCACTGAAAAGAGCCGTGCCGACACGCTCGCTGTAACCACCGCTGAGCAGGGGCAGTACCTCATGCCGGAAGTAGTGGCGCAGCGCCCTGTGCCCGTGGCCACCGCCGTAGAGGAAGTCCAGCCGCATGAACATCTCGGCGGCCGTGCGGACCGCGGCGACGTCGCGCATACCGACACGCCGGGAGCCGCCGCCGTCGGCCGGTAAGCCGTCCGGGCGCGAGACGAGCCACGACAGTACGGCCGTGTTGATCTCGCCGTCGTGCGGCAACTCGGTGACGGACGAGGAGTCCTCCGGTCGAAGCTGCGTCAGACCGTCGAGTACACCGAGGGCTTCGGCGAGCGACGTGGCATAGCTGGCCCCGGTGGCGGCGGGGCGGACGGTCGCTTCAGGGAAGCCGAGATCGCGCGGTGTGATCCGGCGTCCCAGCTTCTCGGCCAGCGCCTCGGCCAGGTACGCCGCTGTCTCCGCCTGAATGCCGCTGCCGTCGAGCCACCGCTGCACGGCCACATGCGTCGTTCCGACATGCGCGCCGTGACGCGAGGCCACCCCCTGCACCCGTCGGGCCAGGCCCTTGTTGGAGGCTCCGGCCTCGGCCATGAGCGCGGCCAGTCGGTGATTCGGCTCCCTGCCCACGATCCCCCCTGTTACGGGTCGATTACGGCAAGTGTTCATCGTGCCACGCCATTTCGGCCATGTACCGGGGGTTCACGAACGAACCCCCCCGACTCGTCGTGAACCCCCGTGGTCACACGGACCCCGCTGTGGACGCTGCCGGTCGGTCACAACTCGCCGTTGACTTGCCCGCACACGGCGGCGCTCCTGGCTGCCGACGAACGGAGGACAATGCGATGACTTCGCGAGAGAACCATCGCCGGCCCTTGCGTACGGCGCATCTCGCGGCTCTGGAGCCGGCCGACATCGCCGGATCGGAACGCAGCCGCGCGGTGACCCTAGACGCGGAAGCCCCCGATACGGGGGCAGTGGTCCGCCGCCTGGCCTTCGATGCCCTGCATGACTGGGATCTCCACCGACTGGTGGACGACGTCAGTCTGTGTCTGTCCGAACTCGTCGGCAACGCCGTGCATCACGCCGTCCCGGACGGGTGGCAGACAGCGGCGGTCAGCGGTGAGAGCAGCGGCGGCCGAAAGATCGCCGTGACCGTCCGGGCCTGGCCCACGTGCCTGTTCCTGGAGGTCGCCGACGAGGACTCGACACCCCCGATGCTTCCGGCAGGTGACCTGCTCGCCGGTGACGACCCGGACATGCCTTCGGACGCGCTGCTCGCCGACAACGGCCGGGGCCTGCTGATCATCCAGTCGCTGTCCGACGCGGCATGGTGGGCACCACGCGAAGAAGGTGGCAAGAGCGTCTTCTGCCGCTTCGACCTGGACGACGGGACTGCGTCCACATCTCCGCCGCTCCCCTACTGACAAACTCGATGAAGCAACCGTCCCCCATGCGAGATCGTGTGCGAGGGCCTAGAAGACTCGGGGGGGGATCGCGTGATGACGACAACCGGTGAGGTGCCGTCGGCAGGTGTGAAGGGGACGCTCGACGCGCTGCTCGACGGGGGTGGTTCGGTGCGGGCCGCGTTGCGGGCGCAAGTGGGGTTCGTGCGGGTCGTCGGTAGGTGCGCCTGCGGGTGCGCGAGCGTCGATCTGGCCGTGGATCGTGCGGCCGTGGCGCCCGCTCCGGTGCACGGGAACCCAGCGGCGGACGCCTGGTACGTCGAGCCGGCCGACGCGGGCGTGATGGTGTTCACGCGGGACGGCTATCTCTCGCTGTTGGAGATCTACTCGTCCGCCGCCGCGCCGGTCACCGACTGGCCGGAGCCGCGCTTCGTGGCGCCCCTCACGTGATGTCGAGTACCGCCTTGCCGTGGAGGCGGCCTTCGAGCATTGCCGTGACTGCTTCGGCGGACTCGTTCCAGCTGCCTCGCCAGGAGATTCCCGGGTTCAGGGTTCCGGCCGTGACCTGGTCCGCCAGCCAGGTCAGGGCCGGGGTCAGGTCGGGGCTGGACAGGAGGAAGAAGCTGACGATCGCGCGGTTGTGGCGGCCCTGGTCGCCGAAGAGGGCGCCGTAGGGGAAGTGTTCGGGTTCGCCCGCGCTGTGGCCCAGGGCGACCAGCGTGCCGTTCTCCGTCAACTTGTCGTAGGACTGGACCAGTTGCTCGCCGCCCACCATGTCCAGCACCGCGTCCACCGGGCCGGCCAGGCGGGCGGGGGCCGCGATTACCTCGTGGGCTCCCAGGGTGCGCAGTTCTTCGCCGTGCGTGTCCGGGTCTCCGGTGGAGGCGATGACGTACGCGCCGCTCTGGCGGGCGAGTTGGACCGCGTAGCGGCCGACGCCGCCCGTGGCGCCGGTGATCAGGATTCGGCGGCCGAGCAAGGGGCCCGTTCTGCGGAGGGCGAGCAGGGCGCTGGTGGCTGCCACCGGGATGGTGCTGATCGCGCCGAGGTCGGCGGACGGCTGGACCGCGCCGAGCAAGTCCGTGTCCACGGCGCGCAGTTCGGCCCAGGCGCCGTCGGCGCCGAGCGTGACCACAGGGGTTCCGGCGGCCGGGCCCGAGCCGTCGGCTGCCGCGCGTTCAACCACGCCCGCCGCGTCCCAGCCGAGCACGGCGCCGTCGGGGGCCGCGCTGACGCCGTGCTTGACCTCGCCCTGGTTGAGCGAGGTGGCGACCACCCTGACCAGCGCCTCGTGCGGACCAGGGAGCGGGTCGGGGGCCTCGCCGAGGCGGATACCCGCGGGGGCGGTGCGGTCGACGAGCAGGGCGCGCATGGTGAACACCTTTCGGTCAGTGGCGTGGCCTCCATCGTAATGCTACTCAGTGGCATACGCCTACGCATGGCATTCGCTCCGGCGGTACGATCGGTCCGTGACCAGCTCCGAGACCGTGCCGCGCCCCTCGCTGCGCGAGCGCAAGAAGCAGCGCACCCGCCAAGCGCTCATCGACTCCGCCCTTGAGCTGTTCGGCGAGCGCGGATTCGGCGGCGTCACGCTCGACGAGCTGTGCGACACGGTCGACGTCTCCAAGCGCACCTTCTTCCGCACCTTCAGCAGCAAGGAGGACGTCGCCTCCGCCCCTACCCAGGACATCTGGCTGACGTTCCTGACCGAGCTGGAGGCCCCCGGCGGCCCCGCTGCCGCAGTCGAGGATCCGCCGCTGCTGGAGCTGATGCGTGACGCGCTCCTCGCCGCACTCACGCGCGTCCTGGCCGACGACGGCGCCGAGCGGCGCATCCTGCTCAGCAGGCAACTGGCCGGGCAGACCCCCTCCATGGACGCCCACGGCCTGGAGTTCTGCGCGCGCACCACGGAGCGCGCGCTGGAGATCCTGCGCCGCAGGTTCGACCTGCCGGAACGCGACGACCCGCGCCCCCGCCTCGCCGTCGACGTGCTGCTCGCCGCGTTCCACCTCGCGCTCGCCGGCTGGGCGGCGCAGCCGGCCCGTACCGACCTCGGCGGACTGTTCCGCGAGACCGTCGCCGCGCTCCCCGGCAGCCTGACGCTCACCGCTGCGCCGCGCTCTGCCCTCGGCGAATCTGCCGCGGGCCGAGAACGCTGACCTGGCGGGGCCGACGCACGGATGGTGGAGGGGTCTCAGCGCCCGGGCCGGCCGGCCCAGGTGCGGCGAAGGAGGACCCATGTACGTACGTGCCGCCGGCGACGGCGATACGCCCGCCACCCAGTTCGACGACCATCTGGCAGCGCAACTGCTCACGCAGCGGATCATCGTCCTCGGCACCCAGGTCGACGACGTGTCGGCCAACCGCGTCTGTGCCCAACTGCTCCTGCTGTCGGCCGAGGACCCGAAGACCGACATCAGCCTCTACATCAACAGCCCCGGCGGATCGGTGACGGCCGGGCTCGCGATCTACGACACGATGCGGCTCGTCCCGAACGACGTGTCGACGCTCGCCATGGGATTCGCCGCCAGCATGGGCCAGTTCCTGCTCTGCGTCGGACAGCACGGCAAGCGCCACGCCCTGCCGAACGCGCGGATCATGATGCATCAGCCGTCGGCCGGGATCGGCGGTACGGCGGCGGACATCGCGATCCAGGCCGAGAACCTCGACTTCACCAAGAAGGCGATCGAGCGGATCACCGCCGAACACACGGGGCAGAGCGCGGAGACCGTCTCCCGCGACGGGGACCGCGACCGGTGGTTCACGGCCGAACAGGCCAGGGAGTACGGGATGATCGACCGCGTCGTCGAGTCGCTTGACGACGTACGGCCCGCGGGGTCGCGGCGACGGGCGGGGCTGTGACATGAGCCAGTACACGATTCCGACCGTCGTCCAGCGCACCCCGCAGGGCGAGCGGGCGTACGACATCTACAGCCGGCTGCTCTCCGAGCGGGTCATCTTCCTCGGTACGGAACTGGACGACGGCGTCGCGAACGTCGTCATCGCCCAGCTCTTCCATCTGGAGTTCTCCGACCCGGAACGGGAGATCTCGATCTACATCAACTCCCCCGGCGGCTCGTTCACTTCGCTCATGGCGATCTACGACACGATGAGCTACGTGAGCGCGCCCGTCTCGACGTACTGCGTCGGCCAGGCCGCGTCAACGGCCGCCGTCCTGCTGGCCGGTGGCGCGCCGGGGCGGCGGTTCATCCTCGAACACTCGCGGGTGCTGCTGGGGCAGCCGGCCAGCGGCGGGCAGCAGGGGACCGTGTCGGACCTCAGCCTCCGGGCCAAGGAGGTGCTGCGGATCCGCTCGGAGGTCGAGGAGGTGCTGTCCCGGCACACGCCGCACGACGTCGCGACGCTGCGGGCCGACATGGACCGCGACAAGGTGTTCACGGCGCGCGAGGCCGTGGCGTACGGGCTCGCCGACGAAGTGCTCAGCCGGCGCCGGGTGTCAGGCGGCTAGCGAGAGCACCTGGCCCTGGCCCGGGCGGGTGACGGAGGTGCCGGTACGCCGGGACGTCACCGACGTTACGGAGGTGACGGACGTCGCCGAGGTCACCGAGCTGACCGACCTCGCCGCGTCAGGCCCGACCCGGTCCACGGCGGTCAGCCGGATCAACTCGACCCGGGCCAGGCCCAGCAGATCGGCGAGCCGCAGCCCGAGCGCGTGCGCGGCGGCGGCGAGGACTTCGGACGAGGCCTCCTTGCGGCCGCGCTCCAGCTCGGACAGATACGGCAGGGAGATCCTCGCCGCCTCGGCCACCTGCTTGAGCGTGCGCTCCTGCGCGAGCCGTTCACGGCGCAGCACATCACCGACGACATCGCGCCACAACGGCTCTCTGACCGCGCGGGCGGCGGCCGGGCGCAGCGGGATGACGCGGGCGTCGTTCGGCACATGACTGGTCACCCCTCCAGAGTAGGAGGCACGCGCCGGGCCGGCAGCCGTGTTCCGCCGCCGGCGAAATCAACTGGCCGACAGCGTGCGCTCCGGCCACCCGGCGGCGGACGTTCTCGGCGTCCTCGGCGCACGGCCGTACCCGGATGTGATCCTGCGCACCCACACCCCCGCGAGCAGCTGTCTCGGGGAGATCCTGATCAGGCAGGTACGCCAGGACGTCCCGGTTGCGGAAGGGGGCGTTCTGGATACGTGACCCTTACCTTCGCCTAGGCTCGGTGCCGTGCGGACGATCGAAGAGAAGACAGGGAGCGGGCGAGGCGACCCCATGGCCCGGCGCAAGGCCGTCGCGCGGCGCGCCGTTCACCGGCTGCGGGTGCCGCTGATCGCGACGGCCGTCGTCGTACCGCTGTACGCGGTATGGGCCGTCCTCCTCGCGACGGGCGGCGGCGACCTGGCGGCGCAGTTCGCCTGGGCCGGGTTCATGCGCCGGCACCCGGCGACCCCCTACGACCTGTCCTGGTACGGCGGCACGCACACCGCCAACTACAGCCTGCTGGCGCCCGCGCTGATGGCCGTCCTCGGCGTCAAGGCGGTCTCGGTGGCCGCCGGGCTCGCCGGGAGCTGGGGCATGGCGCTGCTCTTCGTACGGGCCGGGGTACGGCGGCCGTTGTGGCCCGCGGTGCTCGCCGCGCTGGTCCTGTGGTGCAACGTCGCGTCCGGGCGTACGACGTTCGCGCTCGGGGTGGCGATCGGCCTGTTCACCCTGCTGTACGTCCGGCGGACGGTGCTCGCTGTGCTGCTCGCCACGCTCACCGCCGCGGCGAGCCCGGTGGCCGGGCTCTTCCTGGTGGTGGCGGGCGCGGCGTATCTGCTGGACCGCCGGTGGACGCAGGCGGCCGTACTGGTCGTACCGCCGGCGTTCGTGGTGGGCACGGTCTCGGTCCTCTTCCCCTTCCAGGGCGAACAGCCCATGGGCCCCGGCAAGTTGGTGATGCCGCTCATCGCCTGCGCGGCCCTCGGCCTGACCGCGCCGCGCACCTGGCGGCTCGTCCGGTTCGGCACCGCCGTGTACGCGGCGGGGGTCGTGCTGACGTACGCCGTCACCTCACCGATCGGTACGAACGTGGAGCGGCTGGTGGGGCTCGCGGGGCCGCCCCTGCTGCTCGCGGCGCTGCTGACGCGCGGTGTCAGCCGGGCCCACTTCATGTCCTTCGTGCGCTCACCGAGCCTGCGCCGCGCGGTGCCACGGGCCGTGCTGGTGGCGGCTGTTCTGGTGAACACCGGCTGGGTGATCAACAAGACGGACGACGACCTGCGGGTCTCCAACACCGTGCCCGCCTGGGCGGAGCGCAGCGCGGGCGTGGCGGCGGCGCTGCGGCGGCTCGGCGCCGAGCGCACCCGGGTCGAGGTCGTCCCGGCGCGCGACCACCGGGAGGCGGCGATCCTCGCCCCGCACATCAACATGGCGCGCGGCTGGAACCGTCAACTGGACGTGGTGCGCGGCCGGGTCTTCTACGAGGGCCCGCTCACCGCCGAGACGTACCGCGGCTGGCTGGACCGCTGGGCGGTCGGCCTGGTCGTCCTGCCGCACGGCACCCCCGACGGCCCCGCCGAGTCCGAGGCCGCCGTCGTCCGCTCGGAGCCGGACTGGCTGGAGCCGGTGTGGCAGGACAGCGGGTGGACGGTCTACCGGGTACGCGACGCCGTCCCGCTGGTCTCACCGCCGGGCTCCGTAGCGCGGAGCAGCGAGGCGGACCTGCTGGTCCGGATGCCGGTGGCGGGTTCGGTGACGGTACGGATCGCGTACTCGCCGTGGCTGCGGGCGAAGGGCGCGTGCGTGGCACGCGACGGCCACTGGACCCGGCTGACGGTCCCCGAGGCCGGCGACTACCGGCTGAGTTCGACCTACCGGCTGCCGAGGGACGGCGGCTGCACGGCGAAGCCCCCGAGGGCCACGGCGTGGACGACCGCGACCCTGACCCGGCCGGCCCTGTGACCGGGCCGGATCACTGATCCGCGGTTCTCACCGCAGGTGAGGGCAGTCGGCGTCCGGGTCCCGGGTGAGGGTGATCACGTCGTCGAGCCGGTCGCGCACAGCCAGCAGGTCGGTGATCCGCTCGTCGATGCGGACCCGTTCCGCCTCCATCTGGTCCAGGAGTTTCGGGGACGCCTCACCCGAGTCCACGCACGGCAGCACGTCGCGGACCACCCGGCTCGGGAGGCCCGCGGCGTACAGCTGCTGGATCAGCCGGACCCGGCTGACGGCGGTGTCGGGGTAGTGCCGGTGGCCACCGGGGCTGCGGCACGCCTGGAGCAGATCCTGCTGCTCGTAGTAGCGCAGCGCCCGTACGCTCACTCCCGCCTGGTCGGCGACCTCACCGATGCGCACCTGTCCTCCTCCGGCCGGTCCGCCGGACGGTGGGCCCGTCCGACTTGCAACTGACGTCAGTGTCAGGTTTTAGCGTAGTGAACGTCGGCGTCCGCCGGACATTCGCCCCACTGATCTCACGTACGGCCGGTGCAGGCCGTGTGGAAAGGCAGTACGTCATGCGCGCAGTCCGCTATCACGAGTACGGCGGTGTGGAGACCCTGGTGGTCGAGCAGGCGCCGGATCCGCATCCCGGGCCCGGCGAGATCCGCGTCCGCGTCGCGGCGGCCGGTGTCAATCCCGTCGACTGGAAGGTGCGCTCCGGTGCGGCGCGCGAGGTGCTTCCCGTGGATCTGCCGGCGATTCCCGGCCGTGACGCCGTCGGCATCGTTGACGAGACCGGTGAGGGCGTGCGGGGGGTGAGCGTCGGCGACCGGGTCTTCGGGCTGGGCGGTGTCACCGGTGCGACGGCGGAGCTGGCCGTCTTCTCGGCCTGGGCCCACGCGCCCACCACGTGGACCGACGAGGAGGCCGCGGGCGCCGGGCTTGCGTCCGTGACCGCGCTGGGCGGGCTGAAGGCGCTCGGTCCCCTCCAGGGGCGCACCCTGCTCGTCGAGGGCGCCTCCGGAGGCGTGGGCAGTGCCGCGGTGGAGATCGCGGTGGCTCAGGGCGCCACCGTGATCGGGACGGCGAGCGAGCGCAACCACGCGTTCCTCACGTCACTCGGAGCCGTTCCCACCACCTACGGCGCGGGCCTCGCCGAGCGCCTGGCCGCCCTGGCCCCTGGCGGTGTCGACCTCGCGCTCGACACCGTGGCCTCCGGGTCGCTGGCCGATCTCGTCGCGATCGTGGGCGACCCCGCCCGTGTGTCGACGGTCGCCGACCACACCAACGCGCAGCTTCTGGGCGTACATGTGGCCAACGCGGTGAACGACTCGGCCCTCCTCACCGAAGCGGCCGAACTCGGCCGGCAGGGCCGCTACATGCCGCGCATCGAGCGGACGTACCCGCTCGACCGGATCGCGGAGGCGCACGCGTACTCCGAGCGCGGGCACGTGCGGGGGAAGATCGTGGTCCGCGTCTGAGCCGCCTGCTCAGCCGCCTGTCCGGCCGCCTGCTCAGCCGCCTGCTCCGGCGCCCGTGCGGCCGCTACAGCTTCGCCTCGAACAGACCCGCCGGGCGTTCGCGCCGGTAGCCCAGCGACTCGTTCACCGCCAGCATCGAGGTGTTCTCGTCGGCGACGGTCGTGCTGATCTCCCGTACCCCCGGGTGCCGTTCGTGCAGTCCCGCCAGCAGATGGCGTTTGACCGCGCGGCCGAGGCCGCGGCCCCGGTGGCGCGGGACGACGACCGTCGCGTGCTGCAGAGCGCGGGCGTCCGTCGGGGCTTTCAGTACGACCTCGGTGTACGCGGCCACGGCGTCGTCCGCTTCGGGTTCGAGCACCGCCGAGGTGAGGACGACTCCGCCGCGCTGCTCGATCAGCCGGGCCACGGCTTTCGCTCTCGCCACGTCCCGGTCCAGTTGGTGGGTGACCGGCGCCTCGCCGAAGGCGTCGCGTTCCGTGCCGCGGGCGCGGGCGAAGGCCTCGGCCCACTCGTCGGGGACGCTGCCCGTCCAGTCGGCGAAGCGCAGCCCCTCGGGCAGCGGGGGTTCCGGTATCTCTTCGAGTGCCTGGCCGACCTTCTGCACGTACCAGCCGAGCGGCTGCACGTTGGTGAAGCCCAGGCTGTCGACGAACGCCTCGCCCGCGCCGCCCAGTTCGAGCACGGTGGTGATGGACGTCCGTCCGTCGGCGGCGAGTTCGGCCCGTATCGCGGTCCAGAGCTTCGCGCCTATGCCGTGCCGCCTGGCCTTCGGGTGCACCACCAGCGGGTCGAGCAGCGCGGTGTGCCGCAGGTGTTCGTCCGAGAACAGCAGGAGCGAGGCGACGCCGTCGTACGAGCCGTCGGCGGCGGTCGAGGCGAGATGGACGTTGCGCCCGCCGACCGGCGGCAGGCTCAGCTTCCCCGCCGTCTCCGCCTTGCTGGGCTCGGGCACTGCGGCCGGCAGGTCGCGCACGTGCGCGGCGCTGACCACCGCGTGCCAGGCGGCTGTCTCGGTGGCCGTGGGCGGGCTTCCCAGAGTGATCAGCATGGACCGAACCTACGCGTACGAGGGTGGTGACGCCCCCGAGTTGCCGGGACGTCCGGGCGGTCGGGCGGTGGGCGGTCTGGCGGAACAGCGCGGACGGAGACGTACAGCACGGGTCGAACAGGACGAGCGGTGTTCCCGCCCCCGGCACCGGGCCGGGGACGGGAACACCGCGAGGACTCAGGCCGCCGCGTTCTCGGTGACCGTGACGCGTCCCTTGCGGATCGTCGCCAGCCGCGGCGCGCGGCGGGCGATGGAGCTGTCGTGAGTGACCATGATGAAGGTCAGGCCGTGCTCTTTCCAGAGCCCCTCAAGCAGTTCCATGATTTCGTCACGCATGGATTCGTCGAGATTTCCGGTCGGTTCGTCGGCCAGCAGCACCTTCGGCCGCTTGACCAGCGCACGGGCGATGGCGACCCGTTGCTGCTGGCCGCCGGACAACTCGCCCGGCAGATGGCCGAATCGCTCGCCGAGTCCGACGGATTCCAGCGCCTGCGCGGCTTGTTCACGCCTGGCCGCCCCCTTGAGGCCGAGCGGCACCAGGGCCGTCTCGACGTTCTCCTGCGCCGTGAGCGTCGGAATGAGGTTGAAGCTCTGGAAGACGAAGCCGATGTTCTCGGCCCTGACCCTGGTCAGCCGGGCCTCGGGCAGCTTCGCCAGGTTCACCCCGTCGAACTCGACGGTGCCCTCGGTCGGCCGGTCGAGGCCGCCGAGCATCTGCAGCAGCGTCGACTTGCCGCCGCCCGTGGGTCCTTGGATGACGAGTCTGCCGCCGTCCTCGATGGTCAGGTCGACGCCCGCGAGGGCGTCGACGGTCTTCTTGCCTCGCTGATAGCGCTTGGTGACGCCGGTGAGCTGGTACACGGTGCAACTCCTGCGGTACGGGTCTGCGTGGGGGCCGGAAGACCCCGGGGACGGGGGACGGTCACTCGACGCGGCGCAGCGCGTCGGCCGGCCGCAGCCGGGAGGCGCGCCAGCCGCCGAACCCGCCGGCGATCAGACCGCCGGCGACCGCGAGACCGACCGCGAGGGCGATGGTGGCCAGGGAGACGGGCGCCGACAGCGCCACATCGACGACTTTGGACGTGGACTGCCGGGCGAACCCGCCGCCGCCCCCGCCGCCGCCGAAGCCGCCGGGACCGCCGCCCGCGGGGCCGCCCGCGCCACCGCCACCGCTACCGCCGAGCTGCGCGGTGAGCGAGGGGCTGACGGCGGTGACGGCGTACGCGCCCGCGAGACCCACGGCGATGCCGAGCACCCCGCCGATCAGGCCGTTGACGACGGCCTCACCGACCACCTGCCGGGTGACCCGGCCGCTCTTCCAGCCGAGCGCCTTGAGCGTGCCGAACTCCCGCACCCGGCGGCTGACCGCCGACGAGGTGAGCAGTCCCGCCACCACGAAGGCGGCGATCAGCACCACCAGCGAGAGCCACTTGCCGACGTTCGACGCCAAGTCCGATGCGGTGGACAGCGATCCGGAGACGGTGTCGGCGAGATCGGCCGACGTGGTGACCGTCGTACCCGGCACGTTCTTCTGCACGGCCGACTTGACGCCGTCGATCCGCTGCGAGTCGGTGGCCTTCACATAGACCGTGGTGACCTTGTTCTTGGCGTCGGCCAGGGTCTGCGCCTGGGTCAGCGGCAGATACACGTTGGCGGCCGGATCGCCGCTGTCCGCCGTCGCTATTCCGACAACCTGGAACTTCGTGCCGGAGACGGTGACCGTCGAACCGGCCTTCAGCTTCTTCTGCTTGGCGTAGGCGCTGTCGACGACGGCGACCTTCGCGTTCGTCTCGGACGCCTTGAACGTACGGCCCGACGTGAGCTTCGACGAGGTCAGCGGGCCGAGCGCCAGGTGCGCCACGTCGGTCCCGTACACACTGAACGAGTCGACGTCGAAGTTGGCACCGCCGCCCTCGACCCGGCCCTGGGTCCTGCCGCCGCCGCCCTGACCGGGTCCCGCGCCGCCGCCCTGCTGCTCGTCCTGCTTGAACTGCCCCCTGGTGAACTGGCCGTTGACCTTCAGTACGGTCAGATTGAGACCGCCGACCGCCGAGGCCACGCCGTCCTGCGCCGCGACCTTGGTGACGGTGGACGAGGCGAGGGTCTGGAAACCCTGCACCATGACCCGGTCGCTGCTCTGCTTCGAGGTGTCACCCTCGCCCTTGGCACCGAACTTGAAGCTGGGGCGCTGCCCGCCACTGGTCGAACTCGGCGGCGGTGCGGCCTTGGTGACCGTCATGTCCGTGCCGAGGCCGTAGAGGGACTGCAGGACCTTGTCCTGCGCCTTGCCCATCCCCGCGGAGACCGAGCTGACGACAATCACCAGCGCAATGCCGAGGGCGAGCCCGGAGGCGACGACGAGCGCCGCCTTTCTGCGTCGGCGCAGCTCGCGCCGGAGGTAGATGAAGAACATGTGGCGAAGCTAGGCCCGGCTCGTGACGAAGACTTGAGGCCACCGTGAGAGCTGGATGAGAACGGAGAAGGCGGCGGCACCGAAAGGTGCCGCCGCCTTCTCCGACCGCTCAGAAACCGCCCGGCCGGATCAGACCGCCGAACCGGCCTTCCAGTCCGCCCAGTTCATGTTCCAGCCGTTGAGGCCGTTGTCCGGGGCGATGGTCTTGTCGTTGGAGTTCTTGACGACGACCACGTCACCGATGAGCGAGTGGCTGAAGAACCAGTGCGCCGGCATGTTCGGGTCGCCCGCGCCCTTCACGTCCTGCAGGCCCACACAGCCGTGGCTGGTGTTGGCGCTGCCGAAGACCGAGGGGGCACCCCAGTAGTTGCCGTGCACGAACGTGCCCGAGCTGGACAGCCGCATGGCGTCGGGGACGTCCTTGATGTCGTACTCGCCCTTGCCGTCGGAGTCCGTGAAGCCGACCGTCGCACCGTCCATGCGGGTCTTCTTGTACTTCTCGGAGATCACCATCTGGCCGTTGTACGTGGTGTTCTCGGGCGAGCCGGCCGAGATCGGGATGGTCTTGATCGTCTTGCCGTTCTGCTGCACCTTCATGGTGTGCGCCTTGGCGTCGACGGTGCTGACCTGGTTACGGCCGATGGTGAAGCTGACGGTCTTCTGCTGGACGCCGTAGAGACCCTTCGCGCCCTGCACACCGTCCAGTTGCAGCTTCAGCGTGACCTTGGAGCCGGCCTGCCAGTACTGGTCGGGCCGGAAGTCGAGACGCTGCGAGTTGAACCAGTGCCCGACGACCTCCTGGCCACTGCTCGACGAGACCTGGATCCCCGTCTGCACGGCCTTCTTGTCCGTGATGGCCTTGTCGAAGTTGATCGACACGGGCATCCCGACGCCGACGGTCGAACCGTCCTCGGGGGTGAAGTTGCCGATGAAGCTGTTCGCGGGCGAGACGGTGGTGAAGGAGGAGTTCTCGTTGGCCGAGCGGCCCTTCGAGTCCTTCGCCGTCGCGGCGATCTTGTACGAGGTGGAGCGGTCGAGCTGGCCGTCCGGCTTCCAGCTCGTACCGTCGGCGGACAGCGAGCCCTTGACCGGGTCGCCGGCGGCGGTCGTCATCGTGACCTCGGTCAGCTTGCCCTTACTGACCGTGACCTTCGCGTCGTCGTTGATGCCCGCGTTGTTGGCGCCGTTCTTCGGGAGGATGGCTATCTGGGCCTCGGAGGTGTCCTTGGCCGCCGCCTCGTCCACCTGGGCCTGTGAGGATGACTTGGTCGGGTCCCCGGCGCCGCTGGTGTCGTCCTTGCCGTCACCACCGCTACAGGCCGAGAGCACCAGAACACCGCCAAGCAGTGCGGACGCGGCCGTGAGGCCCTTGCGCCGCTTGCTTTTCGTCATCACACGCTTCTCCATACATCGCCGATTGCAGTGCCGATAACCTTTAAGAACACCCGGTCCGGTTCGTCCGGTTCCACTTCGGCCGAAGATGTGGCGCAAGCCACTCGCCCGGTCCGTGGCGCGGCCCCGGTCCCACGTCTGCCGTCGGACCGGGGCCTTCCAGGGTGTCACGCCCGCGCGCTACTCCCGACCACCGTCGTTCTCGTCGTCCTCGTCGGGGTCCCACTCCAACGAGTCGGGGTCGTAGTCGATCAGCTCGCTCGTCCACGACGCCTGGGTCAGCTCGACCCCCGGGATGTCGCTGATCAGGTCGACGGGCTCCACGAGATACGCCAGCGCCTCGGCGCCGTCCTCCCGCGCGGCGAGCCGGGCGAGCGTGCGCTCGTCCTCCGGCATCGATTCGTCGGTCCCGATCCGCGTGAGCGCCGCTCCGCTCAGCACATCGTGGTCCTCGATCTCCAGTACCAATTCCACCCGTAGCCGTACATACCGTGATGTCTCAGAAGTGGTCATACGACGGAGCGTAGAGCTGATGCCCGCTACGGCTTTCCTCCGACCCGCTGCTTTCACTAGCATCAGCGCACCCCGCCATTCAGGCGTCCTCATGAGGGGGGATCGTTACGTGTCTGTCGCACGCCGACCGCTGCTGACGGCGGCCGCCGCCGGAATCCTGCTCTGCGCCCTCTGGTTCGTCCCTTCCGCCAGAGGCGGCGACGACCACAGCACCCCGCACCAGCAGTCCACCGGCTACTCCCGGGGCTCCGGCTCCCAGCAGCTCGCCCTCGGCGGCACGGACGGCGTCGACGCGACGCCCTACCTGATCGCCGGCGCCGCCGTCCTCGCCGCGGCCGCGGGCTACGGCGTCCACGTGGTCCGCCGCGCCCGCCCCGCGTAGGCCTCGCCGCCCGCGCCTTACGCCAGCGGCCCGGTCACCGCTTCGACCGCCGCCACCAGCTGTCCCTCCCGTACGAACGCGTCCGCCGCCGCCAGGTCCGGCGCGAGGAAGCGGTCAGGCCCCGGGCCCGCGACCCCGGCCGCCCGCAGCGCGTCGATCGCCGCCTGCGAGGCGGGCGCCGGCGTCAGCCCCGTACGCAGCTCGATCGCCCGGGTCGCCGCGTACAGCTCGACGGCGATGATCCGCGACAGGTTGTCGACGGCGGTCCGCAGCTTGCGCGCCGCCGACCAGCCCATCGACACGTGGTCCTCCTGCATCGCCGACGACGGGATCGAGTCGACCGACGCCGGGACCGCGAGCCGCTTCATCTCGCTGACCAGCGCCGCCTGCGTGTACTGGGCGATCATCAGCCCCGAGTCGACGCCCGGGTCACCGGCGAGGAACGGCGGCAGCCCGTGCGACCGGTTCTTGTCGAGCAGCCGGTCCGTACGGCGCTCGGCGATCGACCCCAGGTCGGCGGCGGCGATGGCCAGGAAGTCCAGTACGTACGCGACGGGCGCGCCGTGGAAGTTGCCGTTCGACTCGACCCGCCCGTCGGGCAGCACCACCGGGTTGTCGACGGCGGCGGCCAGCTCCCGGTCCGCCACCAGCCGCGCGTACCCGAGCGTGTCCCGCCCGGCCCCGGCCACCTGCGGCGCGCACCGCACCGAGTACGCGTCCTGCACGCGCGGCGCCGCGTCCTCCTGGAAGTGCCCGGTCAGCCCGGACCCGGCGAGCACCCGCAGCATGTTGTCGGCGCTGGCCCCCTGCCCGGGGTGCGGCCGGATCGCGTGCAGCTCGGGCGCGAGCACCTTGGCCGTGCCCAGCAGGGCCTCCAGGCTCAGCGCCGCCGTGATGTCGGCGGAGGTGTAGAGCCGGTGCAGATCGGCGAGGGCCATGACCAGCATGCCGAGCATGCCGTCGGTCCCGTTCAGCAGCGCGAGCCCCTCCTTCTCCCGCAGCTCGACCGGCGCGATGCCGTGCGCGGCGAGCAGCTCGCCGGCCGGCCGTACGACACCGTCGGGGCCCTCGGCGTCACCCTCGCCCATGAGCGTCAGGGCGCAGTGCGACAGCGGCGCGAGGTCGCCTGAGCAGCCGAGGGAACCGAACTCGTGGACCACGGGCGTGATCCCCGCGTTCAGTACGTCCGCCATGGTCTGCGCGACCTCGGGCCGTACGCCGGTGTGGCCCGAAGCGACGGTCTTGAGCCGCAGGAACATCAGCGCGCGCACGACGTCCCGCTCGACGGCCGGGCCCATGCCCGCGGCATGGCTGCGCACGATGTTGCGCTGCAACTGCGCGCGCAGGTCCGGGCTGATGTGCCGCGTGGCGAGCGCCCCGAACCCGGTGGAGACCCCGTACACCGGCTCGGGCTTGGCGGCGAGCGCGTCGACGATCTCCCGGGCGGCGGCGAGCGCGTCGAGCGCGGAGCCGTCGAGCTGAACTTTCGCGCGGCCGCGGGCGACGGCGATGACATCCTCGGCGGTGGTCCCGGCGGTGCCGACCACGACGGTGTGCATATTCATATTCACGAGCGTACGGATTGAATCCACGCGTGTCACCGTCGGGGGTTTCGCCGTCCGGCGCGGTTCGCTTGGCGGTCTGGGTTGCGGTGGTCGCCGGGGGCGGTGCCGCCGTCCGGCGCGGTGTCGCCGTCCGGCGCGGTGTCGCCGTCCGGCGCGGTTCGGGGTTGCGGGTCTTGGTTGCGGTGGTTGCCGGGTGTCGTTCCGGGGTCGTGTCCTGCGCTGCATGATTTACGGCGCGTACTCCCGAGACGCGGAGCCACCGCCGAGATGCGCCACAAATCACGCTCTACGCTCCGGACACCACCCCTGCACGACCCCCTTCAGCCCCCGCCCCATCGGGACGGCTACCCGGACCCGCTGCCCGCAGGGCACCGCTCACCCGCGCTGACGCGGACGGGTGTGGCTGACCGCCGGGGGGAGGGGGCCGGGGCCGGAGGAGGGGGGTGTCCGGACGTAAAGCGAAGGAGCTCATGCGACAAGCAGTCCGGACACCCCCCTCCGCAGGACCCGGACACCGCCACGTGTGCCAACAACCGCAACCGAGACCCGCACCCCCCGCCGGAAGGCGACACCGCGCAGGACACGACCGTCACCCCGGCGGAGGCGCGTCCCGGAACACGCGGCGGGACTCGCCCCTCGGCGGCGCGTCCGCCAGGCGGATCACCGCGCCGTCCCGCCCCGCCACCACCGGCAGCGGCGCGCGCGCCGCCTTCGCGCGGTATTGCGCCGCGTCCGCCAGCCGGAACAAGCGTCGCGCCGACGTGACGTTCCCGATCGGGTCGCCCGTCGAGGCGACCCCGCACGCCACGCCCTCCCCCATCTCCAGCGACGCCGAGCGCTCGCACAGCTCCGTCGCGACCGCGATCACCTCGTCCGCCGAAGGGCCCGCCGTCAGCAGGCAGAACTCGTCGCCGCCCAGCCGCGCCGCCAGCGCGCCGGGGAGTTTCGCGCCGCACAGGGACAGCAGCGAGGCGAATCGTTCCAGCAGGCGGTCGCCCACCGCGTGGCCGTGGGTGTCGTTGACCTTCTTCAGGCCGTTGAGGTCGCAGACGACGAGGCTGACGACCGAGCCGTCCGCACGATGGCCCGCGATGGCCTCGTCGAGGCGCATGTCGACCGCGCGCCGGTTCGCGAGGCCGGTGAGCGGGTCGGTGAAGGCCAAGCGGCGCACCTCTTCGAGGCGTTCCGTCTGGGCGAGACCCGCCGCGACGACCGCGGCGATGACGGTCGCGAAGTCCGCCTCGTCCTCGCCGAAGGGCGCGGCGCCGAGCGGGCGGGCCACGTACAGCTCACCCCAGGCGCGCCCGTGCAGGATGATCGGCGCGACGACACAGCAGCCTCGCCCCCGGCGGCGCAGCGCGGCGACGCGCTGGTGGCAGTAGCCGGGGTCGCCGCCGGTCGGGCCGTCCGAGGTCTCGACCCAGGCGTGGGGACCGCCGCCGCCCGCCCACTTCTCGTGCAGGAACTCGGCGATCTCGGGGAACTGGTGGACGGGGTACGTCTCGTCCTCGGGGAACTCGTCCTCGTCCGGTGTCCGCTCCCCCGCGTTGACGAGGACCTTCAGCCGGCCGAGGTCGCGTTCCCAGACCGACAGCGCGCCGAAGCTCCCGCCGAGCGCTTCGCGGGCGCCCTGCGCCGCGGCCAGCCAGGACTCGCGGGGTGTGTGGGCCGCCGCCATGGCCTGGGCCAGCGCCACGACGGCCCGCAATCGCACATCCACTCCCATCACCCCACCCTAGAGGGGTTCGGGTGTTTGATCACTCGGAGCGATCGACAGTTACTCTGCGTTCACTCGCCCGGCCATTGCGGTGCGCGTTTCTCGTTGAAGGCGGCCACTCCCTCGGCCCGGTCGCCGGAGAACGCGACCGAGCGCCAGGCCGCGTCCTCGACGTCGAGGCCGGCGCGCAGGTCGAGCCCCTGGCCCAGGCGCAGCGCGCGTTTGGCCGCGCGCAGGCCGAGCGGGGAGTTCTGGGCGATGCGGGCGGCGAGGGCGAGGGCTTCGTCGCGGTCGGTGCCGGCGTCCACGAGGTGGTCGACCAGGCCCAGCTCGGCCGCTTCGGCCGCCTCGACGCGGCGCGCGGTGAGGATCAGCTCGGCGGCGCGGGCGGAGCCGACGCGGCGCGGCAGCAGTTGCGTACCGCCCCCGCCGGGGATGACGCCGACCGACACCTCGGGGAGCCCGACGACGGCCGTGCGGTCGGCGACGATCAGGTCGCAGGAGAGCGCCAGCTCGAAGCCGCCGCCGAGGGCGAAGCCGTGCACGGCCGCGACGACGGGCATGGGCAGTTCGAGTACGCCGGTGTAGGCGGCGCGGGTGACGGGCCGCTGCCGCATGAGGTCGGCGTCGCTGAAGGAGTTGCGCTCCTTGAGGTCGGCGCCGACGCAGAAGGCCCGGGGGTGGGTGGAGGTCAGCGCCGTGACCCGTACGGACGGGTCGGCGGCCAGCGCCTCGCAGGCCGCGGCGATGGACCGGGCCATTTCCGTCGACACGGCGTTCATCGCCGCCGGCCGGTCGAGGACCAGCTCGGCGACATGGTCGTAGCGCCGTACGCCCACGAACTCCCCGAACCGCAGCTCGGCCTCTTCGGTCTCCGCCATGGCCCCACCCTCTCGGTTAACGATGGTTCACCGGCAGATGTTAGACCGCGTCGCGTCAGCCGGGACGGCGGGCCAGCAGCCAGGGCTCCACGACGCCGAGGCCGCGCACCGGACGCTGCCACATCGGCTGGAGCGCGAAGCGGTACGAGGGGGCGGCCTCGCCCTCCTTCTCGGCCTTCGCCGTCGCCTCGGCCGCCTGCGACTCGGAGGCCGGGGCCTCACCCGTACGGATCAGCCCTTCCGCGAACGCGCCGTCCACCAGGACGGTGTCCTTGGGAGCTATCGACGTCAGCCTGCTGGCGAGATTGACGGTCGTGCCGAAGACGTCGCCCATGCGGGTGGTGACCGTGCCGAAGGCGATGCCGACGCGCAGCGCGGGCATCGTCTCGTCGTGGGTCATGGTCTCGATGAGCCGCAGGGCGATCTCGGCGGCCGTGCCCGCGTCGTCGGCGGCGAACAGCACCTCGTCGCCGAGGGTCTTGATCAGCCGGCCGCCGTGCGCGGCGACCAGGTCGGCCGACGTCGTCTCGAACGCCTCGACCAGCTCGCCCAGTTCCTCCTCTTCGAGGCGCCGGGTCAGCCGGGTGAATCCGACGAGGTCGGCGAAGCCGACGGCGAGCCGGCGGTCGACCATCTCCTCGTCGTCGGCGGCCTGCACGACGCGTCCGGTGGCTGCTGCGAGCTGACGCCGCCACACGTAGACCAGGAACTCCTCCAGCTCGGGCAGGAGCAGCTCCACCAGGGGGTACGTGACCTCGGTGCGCGTCATGCCGGGCTCGGGCGGCTCGGTGAGGCCTTCCAGGAACGAGTCGATCTGCCACTCGGCGAGCCGGGCGGTGGTCTGTCCGGTGGACCTGGCGACCTGGATCGCCATGGGCTCGCTGAGCAGCCCGGCCTCCACGAGACCCGCGAGGCGGCGCAGCGCCAGCACGTCGGCCTCGGTCAGCGCCTTGGCCTGGCCGATGTCGGCGAAGCCCATGGCGCGCCAGAAGCGCGAGGCGAGATCCATGGAGACGCCGGCGGTACGGGCGGCCTGGAAGGGGGTGTACTGCCGGTCGGCGCCGAGGATCAGCTGTTCGAGCCTGATCGCCAGCGGGTCGTCGGTCGGCTCCGCGGTGTGATCGACGACGTGGTGCGGTGTGTGGTGGGCCGATGAGTCCGACGGCGGCGGTGTGTCGTCCGCGCCGGACGTCGTGTCGTCGACGGTCACCGGCCGCCTCCTGCCCGTTCCCTGCGCACTGCCCTGCCGATCTGTCCGACTTCCCCGAACGGGCTCAACGATACGGCAGATGTGCCCTGGCTCACGTCCCGGTGGCGCCGTACGGCCGCGCGGCGTCCTGGCGGGCCGGCCGGGGACGGCCGCTTGCGTACGTCATGTCACGCGACGCGCGCCCGGCACGGCGGGTCGCCGCGTCACGTCCCGCGCCGCGCGCTGTGACGAACCGCCCGGCCGGTTGCGCTCAGCCCGTCGGCCGGACGTGCACGATGTCGCCCGCCGCCACCGCCTGCCTGCCGCCCTGCTCCGTGGCGATGACCAGGCGTCCCTCGCCGTCGATGGCGACGGCCTCGCCGACCAGGTCGGCGCCGCCGGGCAGCTCGGCGCGTACCGGGCGGCCCAGGGTCGAGCAGCCCGCCGCGTACGCCTCCTGGAGCCGGGAGGTCGCGGGGTCGCCGCCGGCCGCGCGCCAGTCGCCGTACCACTGGTCGAGCGAGCGCAGCACGGCACGCAGCAGCGTCTCGCGGTCGAGGGAGACGGCGTTCGCCAGGGCGAGCGAGCCGGCGGTCGGTACGGGCAGTTCCTCGGCGCGCAGCGACACGTTGAGGCCGATGCCGATGATCACCGTGTCCTGCGCGGTGCGCTCGGCGAGGATCCCGCCGGCCTTGCGTTCGGCGCCGTCCACGGTCACCAGCAGGTCGTTGGGCCATTTGAGTGCGGTGTCGACCCCGGCGGCCCTGCTGAGCCCGGAGGCGACGGCCACCCCGGCGAGCAGCGGGAGCCAGGACCAGTGCTGTACGGGTACGTCGTCGCCGGGCCGCAGCAGTACGGAGAAGAAGAGCCCGGAGCGGGCGGGCGCCGACCACGCGCGGTCCAGCCTGCCCCGGCCCGCCGTCTGCTCCTCGGCGACGAGCACGGCGCCCTCCACCGGCCCGGTGGCGGCCCGCGCCGCCAGGTCGGAGTTGGTGGATCCGGTCGAGGCGACCACGTCGAGCGAGGTCCACAGGCTGCCGGGTCGCACCAGGGCGCGGCGCAGGCCGTCCTCGTTCAGCGGCGGACGTTCGAGGTCGGACCAGCGGCTCGCTGGGGTATTCGGCTCCATCATGCAAGCCACCCTAGGTGTGGCAAACACCGCACTGCCGAACGGTATCCGCGCCGATACCCTACGGATCAGTAGCGCCCATCACGTTCACACGTTCACACCAGCTGACAACCGCAGGGAGCCGCACCCCGATGTCAGATCCGGAAACCGTCCCCGCCCCCGCCGACGACAGCGCAGCACACACCACTGCGGGCAGGATCGCCGATCTTCAGCGCCGCATCGAGGAAGCCACCCACGCGGGGTCCGCGCGCGCCGTGGAGAAGCAGCACGCCAAGGGCAAGCTGACGGCGCGCGAGCGGATCGGTCTGCTGCTCGACGAGGGGTCGTTCGTCGAGCTGGACGAGTTCGCCAGGCACCGCTCGACCAGCTTCGGCATCGAGAACAACCGCCCGTACGGGGACGGTGTGATCACCGGCTACGGCACGGTCGACGGCCGCCCGGTCTGTGTCTACTCGCAGGACTTCACGATCTTCGGCGGGTCGCTGGGCGAGGTCTACGGCGAGAAGATCGTCAAGGTCATGGACCTGGCGATGAAGACCGGCTGTCCCGTCATCGGCATCAACGACGGCGGCGGTGCGCGGATCCAGGAGGGCGTGGTCGCGCTCGGCCTGTTCGCCGAGATCTTCCGCCGCAACGTGCACGCGTCGGGGGTGGTCCTGCAGATCAGCCTGATCGTCGGCCCGTGCGCGGGCGGCGCCGTCTACTCGCCCGCGATCACCGACTTCACGGTGATGGTGGACCAGACGTCGCACATGTTCATCACGGGCCCCGACGTGATCAAGACGGTCACCGGCGAGGACGTGGGCTTCGAGGAGCTGGGCGGCGCCCGTACGCACAACACGACGTCGGGCGTGGCGCACCACATGGCGGGGGACGAGAAGGACGCCGTCGAGTACATCAAGTCCCTGCTGTCGTACCTGCCGTCGAACAACCTCTCCGAGCCGCCGGCCTTCCCCGAGGAGGCGACGCTGGAGACGACGGACGAGGACCGCGAGCTGGACACGCTGATCCCGGACTCGGCGAACCAGCCGTACGACATGCACACCGCGATCGAGCACGTCCTGGACGACGCCGAATTCCTGGAGACGCAGGCGCTGTTCGCGCCGAACATCATCACCGGCTTCGGCCGGATCGAGGGCCGGCCCGTCGGGGTCGTCGCCAACCAGCCGATGCAGTTCGCTGGTTGTCTGGACATCAACGCCTCGGAGAAGGCGGCGCGTTTCGTCCGTACGTGTGACGCGTTCAACGTCCCCGTGCTGACGTTCGTCGATGTGCCGGGCTTCCTGCCGGGTGTCGACCAGGAGTACGGCGGCATCATCCGCAGGGGCGCGAAGCTGATCTACGCGTACGCGGAGGCGACGGTCCCGCTGATCACGGTGATCACCCGCAAGGCGTTCGGCGGCGCGTACGACGTGATGGGCTCCAAGCACCTGGGCGCCGACCTGAACGTGGCGTGGCCGACGGCGCAGATCGCGGTGATGGGCGCGCAGGGCGCGGTCAACATCCTGCACCGCCGCACGATCGCGGCGGCGGGCGACGAGGCGGCGCAGGAGCAGACCCGCGCCACCCTGATCCAGGAGTACGAGGACGCGCTGCTCAACCCGTACGCCGCCGCGGAGCGCGGGTACGTGGACGCGGTGATCATGCCGTCCGACACCAGGGCGCACATCATCAAGGGGCTGCGCCAACTGCGTACGAAGCGGGAGACGCTGCCGCCGAAGAAGCACGGCAACATCCCGCTCTAGGAAGGGAGCTGACGATGATCAAGGTCGTACGGGGCAACCCGACCAGGGAGGAACTGGCCGCCGCGCTCGCGGTGGTCCAGGCGACGGCGGCGGCCAAGGCGGGCACCGAACCGCCGGCCCCCGAACCCCCCACGGAGTGGTCGGCCCCGACCCGCATAGCCCGCACCCACCTCCCCCAACCGGGCCCCGAAGCCTGGGCCCGCACGTACTGGCCGTAACCGGTGCCGGGCCCCTGCCGGGTGGAGCGGTTCACCGTGAGTTGAGTACACGTACTCAGGCGCTTCACCCGGGGGCGGTCGCAGGATCGGACGTATGTTGTGGTCCGATCCCGAGAACGAGCCGCCCAAGGAGATGCGCGAGACGCAGGCCATGGTGCGGCGAGCCGGTGTGCTCATCGCGTTGGTGGTCGTTGTGCTGACGATCGCCCTCGGGGTTCGCTGACCGGCGTTCGCCGTGTGCCGTTCGTTGATTACTGTTTCCGCATGACCGATCAGCGCCGTCTCGTCCTGGCCTCCCAGTCGCCCGCCCGTCTCGGACTGCTCCGTCAGGCCGGGCTCGCCCCCGAGGTGATCGTCAGCGGGGTCGACGAGGACGCCGTCTCCGCGCCGACGCCCGCCGAACTCGCCCTCGTGCTCGCACGGGCGAAGGCCGAGGCCGTGGCCGCGCGGCCCGAGGCCGCGGGGGCGCTCGTCGTCGGGTGTGACTCCGTGCTCGAACTCGACGGGCAGGCCTACGGGAAGCCCGCCGACGCCGAAGAGGCCACCGCGCGCTGGAAGTCGATGCGGGGCCGGGCCGGCGTCCTGCAGACCGGGCACTGCGTGATCGACACCGCGAGCGGCGCGCGGGCCGCCAGGACCGCGTCGACCACCGTCCGCTTCGGCAGCCCCTCGGACGCCGAGATCGCCGCGTACGTGGCCAGCGGCGAACCGTTGCACGTCGCCGGCGCCTTCACCCTCGACGGCCGGTCCGCGCCGTTCGTCGACGCGATCGAAGGCAACCACGGCAACGTCATCGGTCTGTCGCTGTCGCTGCTGCGTGAGCTGCTGGCCGAGCTGGGCGTCGCGATCACGGACCTCTGGGTCTGACCGGTCCGGGTCAGGCCGGGGTCGCGTTCTCCTGCGGCGCCGGCTTCGGCGCGTACCCCACCAGCACCAGGACCAGCAGCGCCAGCACCACCATCATGAAGGCGAAGGCGGCCCAGCCGATCAGCCCCACGGTCAGGGCGCCCAGCACCCCGTGCACGACCGCGCAGACGATCAGGGTGATCCTGCCGACCCGGCCGGGGGCGCTGTCCCTGACGGCCGTCCGCAGCAGTATCACCGCGCACACCACCAGATACAGCGCGGCTATCGCGCCCATCACCCACGCGCCCAGCGACATCGCGCCCGGGTCGACGCCCGCGAGCGACATCTGCTGGTTGTCGACGACCGTCGCCAGCAGGGCGTTGACGAGTACGACACCCAGCGCCTCCGCCAGCAGCACCGCCGCCGCCACCCAGGCCACCGGTTTACGCGACACCGCCCCACCCTCTTCCGTCTGTTACCGCCAGTACGTTGCCACCCGGCACGCTACTCACGGGTAAACGCCCGGACAAGAGCTGGGGCCGCAGCAAAGAATCATTCGGCCATTCGTAGGGACTCCACAAAGAAACGGGATCCCTCACGGCGCACCGGCACAGAGATCGGGGCCACATCCAGGCATTGCTGTGCCGGGCTGAATCGCGGCGTACCTTGGTGCAACTAGGGATTTCGCAGTCTGAACGAGCCTCGAATCACTCTCCGTATGGACAAGTTCACCATTTGGGGCGCGTCGGAGGACCGTGTCGGCAGTCCCTAAACTCAGCTTGTTTATTTCGGAGGGAGCCATCGTGCGCAAGGTGCTCATCGCCAACCGTGGCGAAATCGCTGTCCGCGTCGCCCGTGCCTGCCGGGATGCCGGGATCGTGAGCGTAGCCGTCTACGCCGACCCGGACCGGGACGCCCTGCATGTCCGCGCGGCCGACGAGGCTTTCGCCCTGGGCGGTGACACCCCGGCCACCAGCTATCTGGACATCGCCAAGGTGCTCCAGGCGGCGAAGGACTCGGGCGCCGACGCCATTCATCCCGGCTACGGATTCCTGTCGGAGAACGCCGAGTTCGCCCAGGCCGTCCTCGACGCGGGGCTGACCTGGATCGGTCCGCCGCCGCAGGCGATCCGCGACCTCGGCGACAAGGTCGCCGCCCGGCACATCGCGCAGCGCGCGGGCGCCCCCCTGGTCGCCGGCACGCCCGACCCGGTCAGCGGCTCGGACGAGGTCGTCACCTTCGCCGAGCAGAACGGTCTGCCGATCGCCATCAAGGCGGCGTTCGGCGGCGGCGGCCGCGGCCTCAAGGTCGCCCGCACGATCGAGGAGATCCCGGAGCTGTACGACTCGGCCGTACGCGAGGCCGTCGCGGCCTTCGGCCGTGGCGAGTGCTTCGTGGAGCGCTACCTCGACAAGCCCCGGCACGTCGAGACCCAGTGCCTCGCCGACTCGCACGGCAATGTCGTCGTGGTCTCCACCCGTGACTGCTCGCTCCAGCGCCGCCACCAGAAGCTGGTCGAGGAGGCGCCCGCGCCGTTCCTCTCCGCCGAGCAGACCGCGGAGCTGTACGCGGCGTCCAAGGCGATCCTGAAGGAAGCCGGCTATGTCGGCGCCGGCACGGTCGAGTTCCTGGTCGGCGCGGACGGCACCATCTCGTTCCTTGAGGTCAACACCCGCCTCCAGGTGGAACACCCGGTCACCGAAGAGGTCACCGGCATCGACCTGGTCCGGGAGATGTTCCGGATCGCCGACGGCGAGAAGCTGGGCTACGACGACCCGCAGATGCGCGGCCACTCCTTCGAGTTCCGCATCAACGGCGAGGACCCGGGCCGTGGCTTCCTGCCCGCTCCCGGCACGGTGACGTTGTTCGCCCCGCCGAGCGGCCCCGGCGTACGGCTCGACGCGGGCGTCGAGTCCGGCAGCGTCATCGGCCCCGCCTGGGACTCCCTGCTCGCCAAGCTGATCATCACCGGCGCCACCCGCGAACAGGCCCTCCAGCGCGCGGCGCGCGCCCTGGCCGAGTTCAACGTCGAGGGCATGGCGACCGCCATCCCCTTCCACCGCGCCGTCGTCGCCGACCCGGCCTTCACCAGTGACCCGTTCACGATCCACACCCGGTGGATCGAGACGGAGTTCAACAACACCATCCCGGCGTTCGCCCCGCCCGGCGCGGACGACGACGAGGACGAGGCGGGCCGCGAGACCATCGTCGTCGAGGTCGGCGGCAAGCGCCTCGAAGTCTCGCTGCCGTCCCAGCTCGGCATGACGCTGGCCCGCACCGGCCTGGCGGCCGGCGCCCGCCCGAAGCGCCGCGCGGCGAAGAAGTCCAGCGTCGCGGCATCGGGCGACACCCTCGCCTCGCCGATGCAGGGCACGATCGTCAAGGTCGCGGTCGAGGAGGGCCAGGAGGTCAAGGAGGGCGATCTGATCGTCGTCCTGGAGGCCATGAAGATGGAACAGCCCCTGAACGCCCACCGCTCAGGCACGGTCGTGGACCTGGCGGCGACGGTAGGCGCTTCGCTGACGTCGGGCGCGAAGATCTGCGAGATCAAGGACTGAGGGATTCAGCCCTTCCACCGAAGGCCCCGGGCATCGCGCCCGGGGCCTTCGCGTGAGCGGGGCACGGGTCGGCGAGTTGGTACGTGTGACCACCTTGATGGCCGACGAACTCGCTGCACGGCTCGTGCGTGACCTGGTCCGTGGCCGGGCAGTCGGGAAGCACCTTCAGGACAAACCGCGAGGGCGCCCCGGCCTCCCAGCGGGCCCAGACGGCGCCGGTCTCGGCACCGGAAAGCTCCAGTACGAACGCGTGGTGCGCGTCGGATCCATGGCTCTGGAGACAGCAGCGCAGATACCGCTCCGCCTCCTCCGCTGCCGCACCGCCGTGCGGCGCGGCCAGGGCGACGGCCTGCTGGACGAGCGAAGAGGGGAGGACGGCCGTCGCGCCGCAGACCGGCGGCAAGGGCTCGGATCGGTGCGCCGCATCGCGGCGACGCGTTTGGCTTCCGGGGGCGGCGGTCGGGGTTCTGTGCGTGACCGACGACGAGGTGACGCGGGACGGGCATGATCCCAAGAGCGGTGGCCCGCTCGTCCTGGAGCAGACGATCAAGGCCATCAAGGCGGCCGGGTTCGAGATCGACCCCGACCTGTGGGGCATGGGAAGTGCGGCCGACTGCAACCAGTGCCACGCGGGGTGCCACGACTCGCCCAAGTAGAACCGAACAGCACATGAGTTGGGGCTCATCCCCGTACGTTGGGGGTGGGCCCCGCTCCCGGAGAGGAACACCGCATGTCAGTGGCTGACTCCTGGGACAGGTACGCGGTCGGGAGTACGCCCCGTAGAGCCGAGAACGTCAAGGGTGATACGACCTGGCTGAACTGGACCCAGTACGCCGATCACGGGCCGGACGAGACTCTTCTAGGTCCTGTAGCCGGGCGCCGGGTGTTGGAACTCGGCTCGGGGAGCGGAAGCAACCTGGCACACCTGGTGACGCTCGGCGCGTCCGGTCTCGGGGTGGACATCGCCCCCGCCCGTGAGGCTGTGGCACGGGAGCGCTGGGGTGATCTGCCGGGACTTGAGTTCCGCACGGCGGAGGCGACGGCGTTCCTGAGCGAGACGGACCAGACATTCGATGTCGTGCTCTCGATCTTCGGCGCAGTCTGGTTCGTCGATCCGGAGACTCTGCTCCCACTGATCCGGGCCCGCATGGCAGCGGACGGCATTCTGGCGTTCTCCCACCTGCCTGCCGGAAGTCGGAGTCCGCGACCAGGCAGGGCAGGTATGCGTCACGACCACACCCCAAGCGCATGGGAGCGACTCCTCACCGGCCACGGATTCACCGGTGCTTCCGCATCCGTCATCGACCCGCCGGAAGGCAGGACCGTAGGCACGATGCTCGTTCGTGCGGTAGCCCCCTGACCCTGTCCGCCAGCGTTACTACGTCAAGGCGCTGAAGCTGGCCGAAGCGTCACCGTGGGGGCCCTTTCTGGACGACTACGAGCAGGTGTAGTCCTCGCGCGGGGGCGAACCCTTCGACACGATGCGCACCCGCATCCGCACCCATCGCACATCCCGCACGGTCCGCACCCTGGAACAGCGCGCACGGGAGATCGCGACCCGCAAGGGGGCGGCGGCGTAGTCGAAGCCGTGCGGCCAGACCCGTGGCGCCGGTGGGTGAAGGGGGTTGTGCAGGGGTGGTGTCCGGAGCGTAGAGCGTGATTTGTGGCGCATCTCGGCGGTGGCTCCGCGTCTCGGGAGTACGCGCCGTAAATCATGCAGCGCAGGACACGACCCCGGAACGACCCCCGGCGACAACCGCAACCACCCCGGTAAGCGACCACCGGTCGCACGGCGACCACTACCACGACCACGGCGACCGCGACCCGATCCGCAACCCGCGCCGGACGGCGAGACCGCCGGACGAGGAACGTCAGCGGCGGCGGAGGTCGGCCACCCTGGCGCCCTGTTCCGTCGCCAGTACCGCGCTGCGCAGCTGCGGTACGCCCTGACCGCCGCCCTGGGTGCGGCGTTGGGCCGGCAGGGGCATGTCGCGCCCGCGCCGGGCGGCGGCGCCCGGTGGTGCGCCGTCGGTCGGGGCTCCTCCCGGGCCGGGGCCGCCGCCGGTCGCGCCCGCGCCGGGCACGGTGATCTGTACGCCCTGGTCGGCCAGCGCCTGGAGTTCGGTGGCCGCACGGTCGTCGCCGGCCGGCGGCTCGTCGGTGACGAGCCTGCTGATCAGGTCGGTCGGCACGGTCTGGAACATCGTGTCCGTACCGAGCTTGGTGTGGTCGGCCAGGACCACCACCTCGGCCGCCGACTGCACCAGCGCGCGGTCGACGCTCGCCGAGAGCATGTTGGAGGTGGACAGGCCGCGCTCGGCCGTCAGGCCGCTGCCCGACAGGAACGCGCGGCTGACGCGCAGGCCTTGGAGGGACTGCTCGGCCCCGCTGCCCACCAGCGCGTAGTTCGAGCCGCGCAGCGTGCCGCCCGTCATGACGACCTCGACGCGGTTGGCGTGCGCCAGGGCCTGGGCGACCAGCAGGGAGTTGGTGACGACGGTGAGTCCTGGGATACGCGCGAGCCTGCGGGCCAGCTCCTGCGTGGTGGTACCGGCGCCGACGACCACGGCTTCGCCTTCTTCGACGAGGCTCGCGGCGAGGTCGGCGATGGCCGTCTTCTCGGCCGTCGCGAGATGGGACTTTTGCGGAAAGCCGGATTCTCGCGTGAATCCGCCCGGCAATACCGCACCGCCGTGTCTGCGGTCGAGGAGTCCTTCGGCCTCCAGCGCGCGCACGTCCCGCCGTACGGTCACTTCGGAGGTCTGGACGACGCGGGCGAGCTCACGGAGCGACACGGCCCCGTTGGCGCGCACCATTTCGAGGATCAATTGGCGACGTTCTGCAGCGAACACGAAACTGACAGTAACCCCAACGACCGTCTGCTTTCAGCAGTTTGCGCCGATTTACAGAAGTTGCACACAGATCGGACCACGCGGTGGTATACGCGTTTCGGGCCGTGAACTCAGACTTCTTCCACCGTCTTCCGCGTGTGCAACTGCCGTGCCACTTCGGCGATCGAACCCGAAAGCGACGGGTACACGGTGAAGGCGTTCGCGATCTGTTCGACGGTCAGATTGTTGTCGACAGCGATCGAGATGGGATGGATCAGCTCACTCGCACGGGGGGCGACGACGACCCCGCCGACCACGATCTCCGTACCCGGCCGGGCGAAGATCTTCACGAAGCCGTCCCTGATGCCCTGCATCTTGGCGCGCGGGTTGCGCAGCAGCGGCAGCTTGACGACCCTGGCGTCGATCCGGCCACTGTCGACGTCCGACTGGCTGTAACCGACGGTGGCGATCTCCGGGTCGGTGAAGACGTTCGACGAGACGGTCTTGAGGTTGAGCGGGGCGACCGCGTCACCGAGGAAGTGGTACATCGCGATCCGGCCCTGCATGGCGGCGACGGACGCCAACGCGAAGATGCCGGTGACGTCACCCGCCGCGTACACGCCGGGCGCCGACGTGCGCGAGACCCGGTCGGTCTTGATGTGTCCCGACTCCTTGACCTTGACCCCCGCGCCGTCCAGGCCCATGTCGGCGGTGTTGGGGATCGCGCCGACCGCCATCAGACAGTGCGAGCCCGAGATGACCCGGCCGTCGGAGAGGGTGACCTCCACGCGGTCGCCGACGCGCTTGGCCGACTGGGCGCGGGAGCGGGACATCACGTTCATGCCGCGCCGCCGGAAGACGTCCTCCAGGACGGCCGCCGCGTCCGGGTCCTCGCCCGGCAGCACCCGGTCGCGCGAGGAGACGAGCGTGACGCGCGAGCCGAGCGCCTGGTAGGCACCGGCGAACTCGGCGCCGGTGACGCCCGAACCGACCACGATCAGCTCTTCGGGCAGCTCCTCCAGGTCGTACACCTGGGTCCAGTTGAGGATGCGCTCGCCGTCGGGCTGCGCGTCCACGATCTCCCGGGGGTGCGCGCCGGTCGCGATCAGCACCGCGTCGGCGGTCAGCGACTCCTCCGTACCCTCCGGGGACGTCACGATCACCTGCCGCGAGCCGTCCACCGCCTGCCGTCCGTCGAGCCTGCCCCGGCCGCGCAGCACCCGGGCGCCGGCCCGGGTCACGGAAGCGGTGATGTCGTGGGACTGGGCGAGCGCGAGGCGCTTCACCCGCCGGTTGACCTTGCCGAGGTCGACGCCGACGACCCGGGCCGCCTGCTCGAGAGGCGGTGTGTCGTCGGCCACGATGATGCCCAGCTCCTCGTACGAGGAGTCGAAGGACGTCATCACCTCGGCCGTCGCGATCAGGGTCTTCGACGGCACGCAGTCGGTGAGCACCGAGGCGCCGCCGAGTCCGTCCATGTCGACGACGGTCACCTCGGCGCCGAGCTGGCAGCCGACCAGCGCCGCCTCGTAGCCGCCGGGTCCGCCACCGATGATCACGATCCGGGTCACGAAAACGTCCGCCTCGGGTTGTCTTTCGGGATGCAGTTCGTACTCCATTGTCCCGCACGCTTCAAGTAGCTTCGCCCCGGGTCCCACCATCCGGGGGTCCGGGCACCCCGGCCGTACCTCCCGTACCCTCGACCCCATGTCGCTCTACGCCGCGTACGCCGGCAACCTCGACGCGCGGCTGATGTCCCGCCGCGCCCCGCACTCCCCGTTGCGCGGTACCGGCTGGCTCAACGGCTGGCGGCTCACCTTCGGCGGCGAGCAGATGGGCTGGGAGGGCGCGCTGGCCACGATCGTGGAGGCGCCGCGCTCGCAGGTCTTCGTCGCGCTGTACGACATCGCCCCCATGGACGAGGACTCGATGGACCGCTGGGAGGGTGTCGGCCTCGACATCTACCGCCGGATGCGGGTGCGGGTCGACACGCTGGACGGCGAGGAGCCGGCCTGGCTGTACGTGCTCAACGGGTACGAGGGCGGGCTGCCTTCGGCCCGCTACCTGGGCGAGCTGGCCGACGCCGCCGACTCGGCGGGCGCCCCGCACGACTATGTGATGGAGCTGCGCAAACGCCCCTGCTGAGGCGGGTCCGTCAGCGGTTTCGCGGGCGCTTGTAGGAAACGACAACACAACGATCCGAAGTACGTGCGGCCATCATCTACGCGCGTAGGGCATGACCGGCTACCCTCATCCGCGTGAACGCATCTGTTATTCCGGCCTTCGCCGAGGGCCCCGCCGACCCTTACACCGCCGCCGACGGAGCCGCCGCGCGCCTGCGCGAGCTGTCCGGCGCGCAGACCCATGACATCGCGCTGGTGATGGGGTCCGGCTGGGCACCGGCCGTCGACGCGCTGGGCACCCCCGAGGCCGAGTTCCCCGTCACGGAGCTGCCGGGGTTCCCCGCGCCCGCCGTCGAGGGGCACGGCGGCACGATCCGCTCGTACCGCATCGCCGACAAGCGCGCGCTGGTCTTCCTCGGCCGCACGCACTACTACGAGGGCCGGGGCGTCGCCGCCGTGGCGCACGGGGTGCGGACGGCGGTCGCCGCGGGCTGCAAGTCCGTCGTGCTGACCAACGGCTGCGGCGGGCTCCGCGAGGGCATGCGCCCGGGCCAGCCGGTGCTGATCAGCGACCACATCAATCTGACCGGGGTCTCCCCCATCGTCGGCGCCAACTTCGTCGACCTCACGGACCTGTACTCGCCGCGGCTGCGCGCGCTGTGCAAGGAGATCGACCCCGCGCTCGAAGAGGGCGTGTACGTCCAGTTCCCCGGCCCGCACTACGAGACGCCCGCCGAGATCAACATGGTCCGGGTGATGGGCGGCGACCTGGTGGGCATGTCCACGGTCCTTGAGGCCATCGCCGCGCGTGAGGCGGGCGCCGAGGTGCTGGGCATCTCGCTGGTGACGAACCTGGCGGCGGGTCTCTCGGGACAGC
Source organism: Streptomyces sp. NBC_00370 (assembly GCF_036084755.1). Taxonomy (NCBI): domain Bacteria; kingdom Bacillati; phylum Actinomycetota; class Actinomycetes; order Kitasatosporales; family Streptomycetaceae; genus Streptomyces; species Streptomyces sp. NBC_00370. Next base: position 5,428,116 of record NZ_CP107968.1, on the reverse strand, counting down.
CGCTCAACCACGAGGAGGTCCTGCAGGCGGGACGCGACTCGGCCAAGCAGATGGGCGCCCTGCTGGCCAAGGTGCTCGAACGGGTCTGAAGAACCCCGAACAGGTCCGAAGACCGGCTCCGGAGGGGTCTGAAGCGGCCCCGGCGGGGAATGACATCGGGTCCGGGCAGGGACGAACACCGGGCCACTTGCGAGCGGCGCCCGAGCGGGCGCGAGGAGGCTTCACCGTCGTGCAGCAGGACATCGTCGCGCGAGCCAGGGCCTGGCAGGCCGAGGACCCGGACAGCGACACCCGCGAGGAACTGGGCCGGATCATCGACGCGGGGGATCTCGACGCCCTCGCCGAACGGTTCGCCGGGACACTGCAGTTCGGTACGGCAGGGCTGCGCGGCGAGCTGGGCGCCGGGCCCATGCGGATGAACCGCGCCGTCGTCATCAGGGCGGCGGCCGGACTCGCCGCGTACCTCAAGGCCCGTGGCGACGGCGGCGGGCTGGTCGTCGTCGGCTACGACGCGCGGTACAAGTCCGCCGACTTCGCGCGGGACACCGCGGCCGTGATGACCGGCGCCGGGCTGCGCGCCGCCGTCTTCCCCCGCGCACTGCCCACCCCCGTACTGGCCTTCGCCGTACAGCACTTGGGCGCCGTGGCGGGCGTCGAGGTCACGGCGAGCCACAACCCGCCCCGGGACAACGGCTACAAGGTCTACCTCGCCGGCGGCTCCCAGATCGTGCCGCCCGCCGACGGCGAGATCGCGGCGGCCATCGCGGCGATCGGCGCGCTGGACACGGTCGCGCGGCCCGACGACGGCTGGGAGACCCTCGGTGAGGACGTCCTGACGGCCTATCTGGAGCGCGCGGGCTCGGTCCTGACGCCCGGCACACCCCGCACCGCGCGCGTCGTCCACACGGCGATGCACGGCGTCGGCACGGAGACGTTCCTCGCGGCCTTCGCACGGGCCGGTTTCCCGGAACCGGTGCTGGTGGCCGAGCAGTCCGAGCCGGACCCGGCCTTCCCGACGGTCGCCTTCCCCAACCCGGAGGAGCCGGGCGCCATGGACCTGGCGTTCGCCACGGCCCGCGCCGCGCGTCCCGACCTGATCATCGCCAACGACCCGGACGCCGACCGCTGCGCCGTCGCCGTCCCCGACGACACGGCCGAGGCCGGCTGGCGCAGCCTCAGCGGCGACGAGGTGGGCGCGCTGCTCGCGGCGCATCTCGTCCACAAGGGTGTGACCGGCACCTTCGCCGAGTCGATCGTCTCGTCCTCGCTCCTCGGCCGGATCGCGTCGGCCGCCGGGCTCGGGTACGAGGAGACGCTGACCGGCTTCAAGTGGATCGCCCGCGTCGAGGGGCTGCGGTACGGGTACGAGGAGGCGCTCGGGTACTGCGTCGACCCCGACGGCGTACGCGACAAGGACGGCATCACGGCGGCGCTGCTCGTCGCCGAACTCGCCTCGGAGCTCAAGCAGGCCGACCGTACGCTGACCGATCTCCTCGACGACCTCGCCGTCACGCACGGCCTGCACGCCACCGGCCAGCTCGCCGTCCGGGTCAAGGACCTGTCGCTGATCGCCGACGCGATGCGCAGGCTCCGCGAGCGGCCGCCGACGGAGCTGGCGGGGCTGCGGGTCGTCTCGGCGGAGGACCTGGCCGAGGGCACGCCGGAGCTGCCGCCCACGGACGGGCTGCGCTACCACCTGGAGGGCACGTACCGGGCCCGGGTCATCGTCCGTCCCAGCGGGACGGAGCCGAAGATCAAGTGCTACCTGGAGGTGGTGGTCCCGGTGGCGGCGGCGAGCGAACTCGACACGGTCAGGGCGGCTGCGGCTGAGGTACTCGCCGGGCTGAAGCGGGACCTGTCGGCGGCGGCCGGTCTCTGACCGGAGGCCCCGGGCTGTGGCTCAGCCCGTGACGAACAGCACGATCATGACGATGAGCCCGGCGACGCTCGGCGCGATCAGCTCGTACGCCCAGCGCACCACCGGAGCGCCCTGCGCGCCGGGCCGCTCGGCCCCCTGCTCGGCGAGCAGGCGCAGCTCGACCACGGCCTGGTCGGCGAGCGCGAGCTGCGCCTGGGCGGCGTGGTCGATCCGAGGCCGCACGGACGTCCTGTTGTACGGGTCCTGCGGAACGTCCCGCGGGGCCCGCGCCTGGCGCCGCGACGCGCGCTTGCGCTGCCGCAGCGAGACGGGCACGGCCCACATCGGGAACCGGCCGCCCTCGACCTGCACGTCGGTCGTGTACCGCGCCTCCACGCCGGTGACGGCGGCCCACGGGACGGTGATGCTGCGGAACGGGTTACGGATCCGCAGCAGATCGGCACCGGCGAAGACGGCGGGGCGCAGCGTGTACGCGAAGATCAGCGGCACGGCGAAGATCAGCCCGGCGAGCGCGATCCACGGGGCCCGCCCGGTCCCCCGAACGAGCGCGTCACCCCCGAGCCAGAACGCGAGCACAAGCAACAGCACACCCCCGGCGATCCCGGCACCGGACCGGAAGACGCGGTCGGCGTAGGTCGGCGTGGGGGTGGGGTCGGGGGTCGTCATACCCCGATTCTGCCGTATCGCCTTCCGGCGGGGGGTGCGGGTCTTGGCTGCGCCGGGTTGTGCGTGTGCCGGTGTCCGGGTCCTGCGGAGGGGGGTGTCCGGACTGCTTGTCGCATGAGCTCCTTCGCTTTACGTCCGGACACCCCCCTCCTCCGGCCCCGGCCCCCTCCCGTCCGGTGGTCGGCCACACCCGCCCGCGTCAGCGCGGGTGAGCGGTGCCCTGCGGGTCGAGGGAACATCCCTGGCGTGAACGCCCGGCCGCCGGCCCTTGGTGGTCGCGGGGCAGCCGATTCGGGCGGCTGGGGTGAAGGGGGTCGTGCAGGGGTGGTGTCCGGAGCGTAGAGCGTGATTTGTGGCGCATCTTTGCGGTGGCTCCGCGTCTCGGGAGTACGCGCCGTAAATCATGCAGCGCAGGACGCCTCCCCGGAACGACACCCGGCAACCACCGCAACCAAGAACCCGCAACCACCCACCCCCTGTACATTCCGCTACGCGCGTAGATATGCTCGGGTGGTGACCATGCCGCCACCCGCACCCCCATTCGCCGACGTGACCGCGTCCGACAGCTCGCTGCGCCGCTTCCTGCACGGGCTCCCCGGCGTCGACGCCGTCGGTCTCGAAGCCCGCGCCGCATCGCTCGGTACGCGTTCCGTCAAGACCACGGCCAAGGCCTACGCCATCGACCTCGCCATCTCGATGATCGACCTGACGACGCTCGAAGGCTCCGACACCGCCGGTAAAGTCCGCTCGCTCGCCGGCAAGGCGATGAACCCCGACCCCACCGACCGCACCGCCCCCAGAACCGCCGCGCTCTGTGTCTATCCGGACATGGCGGCGACAGCCGCAGCCGCGCTCAAGGGGTCCGGCGTCAAGGTCGCCTCCGTCGCCACCGCGTTCCCCGCAGGCCGCGCCTCGCTCGAAGTGAAGCTCGCGGACACGCGCGACGCCGTCGCCGCGGGCGCCGACGAGATCGACATGGTCATCGACCGTGGCGCGTTCCTCGCCGGGCACTTCCTGAAGGTGTACGAGGAGATCAGGGCCGTCAAGGAGGCCGCGGGAGCCGCCAGGCTCAAGGTGATCTTCGAGACCGGCGAGCTGTCGACGTACGACAACATCCGCCGCGCCTCCTGGCTCGGCATGATCGCGGGGGCCGACTTCATCAAGACGTCCACCGGCAAGGTCGGCGTCAACGCCACCCCAGCGAACACGCTGCTGATGCTGGAGGCCGTGCGCGACTTCCGGGCGCAGACCGGGGTGCAGATCGGGGTGAAGCCGGCCGGCGGCATCCGTACCAGCAAGGACGCCATCAAGTTCCTGGTGCTGGTCAACGAGACCGCGGGCGCGGACTGGCTGGACAACCACTGGTTCCGCTTCGGCGCCTCCAGCCTGCTGAACGATCTGCTGATGCAGCGTCAGAGGCTGGCGACCGGCCGGTACTCCGGCCCCGACTACGTGACGGTGGACTGACATGGCATTCGAGTACGCACCCGCACCCGAGTCCCGCTCCGTCGTCGACATCGCGCCGAGCTACGGCCTGTTCATCGACGGCGAGTTCACGGAGGCGGCGGACGGCAAGGTCTTCAAGACCGTCAGCCCGGCCACCGAGGAAGTCCTGTCCGAGGTCGCGCTGGCCGGGGCTGCCGACGTGGACCGGGCGGTACGGGCCGCCCGCAAGGCGTTCGAGAAGTGGTCGGTGCTGCCGGGCGCCGAGCGCGCGAAGTATCTGTTCCGGATCGCCCGGATCATCCAGGAGCGCTCGCGCGAACTGGCGGTCCTGGAGACGCTGGACAACGGCAAGCCGATCAAGGAGACCCGCGACTTCGACCTGCCCCAGGTCGCCGCGCACTTCTTCTACCACGCGGGCTGGGCCGACAAGCTGGACCATGCCGGGTACGGTCCGGACCCGCGCCCGCTGGGTGTCGCGGGGCAGATCATCCCGTGGAACTTCCCGCTGCTGATGCTCGCGTGGAAGATCGCGCCCGCGCTGGCCACCGGCAACACGGTGGTGCTGAAGCCCGCCGAGACGACTCCGCTCAGCGCGCTGTTCTTCGCCGACGTCTGCCGGCAGGCGGGCCTGCCCAAGGGCGTCGTGAACATCGTGACGGGTGACGGCGGCGCCGGCGCCGCGCTGGTCGAGCACCCGGACGTCGACAAGGTCGCCTTCACCGGGTCGACCGCCGTCGGCAAGGCCATCGCCCGGCAGATCGCGGGCACGCGCAAGAAGGCCACGCTCGAACTGGGCGGCAAGGGCGCGAACATCGTCTTCGACGACGCGCCGATCGACCAGGCGGTCGAGGGCATCGTCACCGGGATCTTCTTCAACCAGGGCCAGGTCTGCTGCGCCGGGTCGCGGCTGCTCGTACAGGAGTCGGTCCAGGAGGAGTTGCTGGACTCGCTGAAGCGCCGGCTGTCCACGCTGCGCGTGGGCGACCCGCTGGACAAGAACACCGACCTCGGCGCGATCAACTCCGCCGAGCAGCTGGCCAGGATCAGGGCGCTGACGGAGCAGGGCGAGGCGGAGGGCGCGGAGCGCTGGTCGCCGGAGTGCGAACTGCCGTCGTCGGGTTACTGGTTCGCGCCGACGCTGTTCACGAACGTCACGCAGGCGCACACGATCGCGCGGGACGAGATCTTCGGTCCTGTGCTGTCGGTGCTGTCGTTCCGTACGCCGGACGAGGCGGTGGCGAAGGCCAACAACAGCCAGTACGGGCTGTCCGCCGGCGTCTGGACGGAGAAGGGTTCGCGGATCCTCGCGGTCGCGAACAAGCTGCGGGCGGGCGTCGTCTGGGCCAACACGTTCAACAAGTTCGATCCGGCGTCGCCCTTCGGCGGTTACAAGGAGTCGGGCCATGGCCGCGAGGGCGGTCGGCACGGCCTGGAGGCGTACCTAGATGTCTGAGTCACGACTGACCGTCTTCAAGACCTACAAGCTGTACGTCGGGGGCAAGTTCCCGCGCAGCGAGAGCGGCCGGGTGTACGAGGTGACGGACTCCAAGGACAGGTGGCTGGCGAACGCGCCGCAGTCCTCCCGGAAGGACGCGCGTGACGCGGTCGTGGCGGCGCGCAAGGCGTTCGGCGGCTGGTCGGGCGCGACCGCGTACAACCGCGGTCAGGTGCTGTACCGGGTCGCGGAGATGCTGGAGGGCCGCAGGGACCAGTTCGTACGGGAGGTCGCCGAGGCGGAGGGGCTGTCGAAGCCGAAGGCCACCGCTGTGGTGGACGCGACGATCGACCGGTGGGTCTGGTACGCGGGCTGGACGGACAAGATCGGCCAGATCGTGGGCGGGGCGAACCCGGTCGCGGGTCCGTTCTTCAACCTGTCCACGCCCGAACCGACCGGTGTGGTCACGGTGCTGGCCCCGCAGGACTCGTCGTTCCTTGGCCTGGTCTCGGTGCTGGCGCCGGTGATCGCGACGGGCAACACGGCGGTCGTGATCGCGAGCGAGCGCGCGCCGCTGCCGGCGCTGTCGCTCGGCGAGGTGCTGGCGACGTCCGACGTCCCGGGCGGCGTGGTCAACGTACTGTCCGGCAGGACGGCGGAGCTGGCGGCGCCCCTGGCGGCGCATCAGGACGTCAACGCGATCGACCTGGCGGGCGCGGACGAGACGCTCGCGAAGGAGCTGGAGATCGCGGCGGCCGACAACCTCAAGCGCGTGCTGCGCCCGGCCGACGAGGACTGGCTGGGCGACCCGGGCACCCACCGGATGACGGCGTTCCTGGAGACGAAGACGGTCTGGCACCCGACCGGCGCCCTGGGCGCCTCGGGCTCGTCGTACTGAGCGAAAACGTAACGACGGCCCGCGTTCCCTCGTTTGGGGGAACGCGGGCCGTTTTCGTCGTGTACTAGCGTACAGAAGATTACACTTCTTGCATGAGCGAAGCACCCATCCTGGACGGCCCTGAGCCCGCCGGGATAAGCGAATTCACCATGACCGACGCCCGCGCGAAGTTGGGCACGCTCGTTCGCCGCGTGGCGCACTCCCACGAACGGATCGCGATCACGGACCACGGGCACGTGGCAGCCGTCCTGATCAACGCGCACGATCTGGAGGACCTTGAGGACGCGCGCGCGCTCGCCGAGTACCAGGCGGAGAAGGCGAACGGCACGCTCGTTACCGTGCCCCACGAAGAAGTGAAGCGCATGCTCGGGATCGAGCACGACTCGTGAGGTACCGGATCGAGTGGCGTCAGGTCGCCACGAAAGCCGCCGAGCGCTTCATGACGGAGGATCCAGCCGGATTCTTACAGGTGTACGAATCCCTGTTCCTGCTCGCCGACGAACCCCGCCCCCAAGGCTCGACCTCGTTCGGCTCGTGGGACGTCCGCCGCATCCATATCGGCCTGTACCGCGTCCTGTACGAGATCGAGGACGCGACCATCACGATCGCCGTCATCCACGTAGGCCGCGTCCCCTGACCTCAGCCGGGGAGCAGGCCCGTCGCCCGGCCGACGACCGGGAGGTCCTGGAGGGCGCCGCCGTTGGTGACCGGGTCGGTGACCAGGGCCGTCGACAGCGGTTTGAAGTCGGCCACCTGCGTGCCGACCGCGTTGTCCAGCGGGTCGACGCCCGTGTTCGCCAGCGGGTCGAGCTTCAGGCTGGTCAGCGGGGAGACCGCGCCCGTCGTCGAGTGGGTGAGCGCGCCGGTCAGGCCCTGGGTGGCCGCCGTGCCGGCGCCCGCGAGCAGGGGTGCGTCCGTGTCGGCGGCCGCGGCCTGGGCGGCCGTGCCGGCCAGGCCGAGCGCGGCGCCCGCGGCTGTGACGGTGAGTCCGGCGCGCAGCAGAGTGCGGCGCGGGGAGGTGCGGGCTGCGTGACGTGCCATGAGATGTCCTGCCTGGCCGGGGGTGAGCGGAATGACACGAAGCGTAGTTGACGGGTGACTCCCCGTACCACTTCATCGGCCGTATCGGTCCCCGGGGATCCCTTCCGCGGGCGCATGCCGCAGACTGGTGTCCCGTGAGCTCCCAAACCGCCCTGCCCCTTGTCGTGCTGCTCGCCGGCCCCTCGGGGTCGGGGAAGTCGTCCCTGGCCGCCCGTACGGGCCTGCCGATCCTGCGTCTTGACGACTTCTACAAGGAGGGTGACGACCCGACACTTCCGCTGGTCCCCGACAGCGCGGACATCGACTGGGACTCGGTGCGGTCCTGGGACGCGGAGGCCGCCGTCGCCGCGGTGGCCGAGCTGTGCCGTACGGGTCGTACGACCGTTCCCGTCTACTCCATCGCGACCAGCTCGCGGGTGGACACCGAGACGCTCGACACCGCCGGTGCGCCGCTCTTCGTCGCGGAGGGCATCTTCGCCGCCGACATCGTGGCCCGGTGCGGCGAACTCGGGCTGCTGGCCGACGCGCTGTGTCTGCGCGGCCGGCCTTCGACCACGTTCCGGCGCCGGCTGCTGCGGGATCTGCGCGAAGGGCGGAAGTCGGTGCCGTTCCTGCTGCGGCGCGGCTGGCGGCTGATGCGCGCCGAGCGGTCGATCGTGGCGCGCCAGACGGCGCTCGGCGCGTATCCGTGCGCGGGTACCGAGGCGCTGGGCCGGATAGCCGAGGCGGCCAGGGGCCGCTCCGTCGCGGTCTCTTCGTAGCCCCTTCGCGTTCCCGGGACATACGAACGGAGCCAGCCAAGACCCCCCGGCCTGGCTGGCTCCGTCGCACCCCCCGGTGCTGCCCCCCGTGATTCCCCCCGCTTTCCCCCCGGTGTTCCCCCCTGTTTCCCCCCACCGCTCCTGCCGTCTCCCCCGAAACGACAGGCCCCCCCCCGCAGCCTTCAGGCCACCAACTCGCCGAAGGACTCTTCCTCGTCACGGCCGAAGCTGAGGACCTGGTCCTCGCGCAGCCGGCGGAGTGACCGCCAGATGCTCGACTTCACCGTGCCGACACTGATGTCGAGGATGTCCGCGATCTCCGGATCGGTGCGGCCCTCGTAGTAGCGCAGTACCAGCATCGTGCGCTGCAGCTCGGGGAGGCGCGCGAGCGCCTGCCAGAGCACGGCGCGCAGTTCGGTGCCGCGCATCGCGTCGGTGTCGCCCGCCGTCTCCGGCAGCTCCTCCGTCGGGTACTCGTTGAGCTTGCGCCGCCGCCAGGCGCTGATGTGCAGGTTCGTCATGGTGCGGCGGAGGTAGCCACCGACCGCGGCCTTGTCGCTGATCCGGTCCCAGGCCCGGTACGTCGAGAACAGGGCGCTCTGGAGCAGGTCCTCGGCCTCGAACCGGTCGCCGGTCAGGTGGTAGGCCGTCGCGTACAGCGAGGCGCGGCGCTCCTGTACGTAGGCGGTGAACGCCGCTTCGGCGTCCGAGGCGGCCGAGGCGTCCGCACGCTCCGTCGCCCCCGCCGTCCCCCCTGCCGCGTCCACGACCGTCATGTACGGCGGCTTGTGCTGGCGCCCGGCGCCGCGAACGCACCCCCGCCCGTTCACGGCGCCGGACTTCTCTGCGCTCCGTACGACGTCGTGCAGACGCGTGACCACCGCGCTCGAACTCGTCTCGTGCAGTGCGTTCATCTCGCGCCCCCCGTCGGTTGGAGTCTGCTTGCCGTGTGTCGAAAAGCTTGCCCACGCGATTTCATGGCCCTGTCCTTCGACTGTCACAGGGCTGTCACAGGGGGTCGCCGCCCTTGTGCGACGGAGCCGGAAACAGGCGGTTGAACAAGGGCCGAACAGCTGGGAGCGCTCCAACTGTCGAACTCCGGTCCCCCCATGGGCCAGAATGACCTCTGTGCCTTTCCTGTTGCTGATCGAGGACGACGACGCCATCCGCACGGCCCTCGAACTCTCGCTGTCACGCCAGGGCCATCGAGTGGCCACCGCGGCGACGGGAGAGGACGGCCTGAAGCTGCTCAGAGAGCAGCGGCCCGATCTGATCGTGCTGGATGTGATGCTGCCCGGAATTGACGGTTTCGAGGTGTGCAGGCGCATCAGGCGTACGGATCAATTGCCGATCATTCTGCTGACCGCGCGCAGCGACGACATCGACGTGGTCGTCGGTCTTGAGTCCGGCGCCGACGACTATGTCGTCAAGCCCGTCCAGGGCCGGGTGCTGGACGCCCGGATCAGGGCCGTGCTGCGGCGTGGCGAACGGGAGTCGACGGATTCGGCGACGTTCGGCGGGGTGGTGATCGACCGCTCCGCGATGACGGTCACGAAGAACGGCGAGGATCTGCAGCTCACGCCGACCGAGCTGCGGCTGCTGCTGGAGCTGAGCCGGCGGCCGGGACAGGCGCTGTCGCGCCAGCAGTTGCTGCGGCTGGTGTGGGAGCACGACTATCTGGGCGACTCGCGTCTGGTGGACGCGTGTGTGCAGCGGCTGCGGGCCAAGGTGGAGGACGTGCCGTCGTCGCCGACGCTGATCCGTACGGTGCGCGGGGTGGGCTACCGGCTGGACGCGCCTTCGTGACCGACGCACCGGTGGGGGGCGGGACGGACACCGTCCCGGTGGGTCCTGCGGGCCCGACGAAGAAGGCGATCCTGGCGGGGCTGCGCTGGACCAGTCTGCGGCTGCGGCTCGTGGTCGTCTTCGGCGCCGTCGCGCTGACCGCCGCCGTCTCGGCGTCGGGGATCGCGTACTGGCTCAACCGCGAGGCGGTGCTGACCCGTACGCAGGATTCGGCGCTCGACAGCTTCAAGCAGGAGATGCAGAACCGCGCCGCCGTACTGCCGTTGCGGCCGCGCCAGGACGATCTGCGCACCACGGCGCGGCAGATGGCCGGTGACAACACCGGGGACAACGTGCTGCTGCTCGGCGAGGACAGCGAGGGCAAGCAGATCGTGGGCGCTTCGGACCCGGACGCCTTCGCGCTGAAAGATGTGCCCGACGCGCTGCGGCAGGCGGTGAACGAGCGGCAGAAGGTCACGTCAGGCAACCGGTATCCGTACCACCTCTTCTGGCAGCGCACCGAGCGCGACGGCAAGCCGTACCTGGTGGGCGGCACCCGTATCACCGGCGGCGGGCCGACCGGTTATCTGTTCAAGTCCCTGGACCAGGAGCGGGCCGATCTCAACTCGCTCGCCTGGTCGCTGGGGATCGCGACGGGGCTGGCGCTGATCGGCTCGGCGCTGCTGGCGCAAGCGGCGGCGACGACCGTGCTCAGGCCGGTGCAGCGGCTCGGCGAGGCGGCGCGGCGGCTCGGCGAGGGCCGGCTCGGCACCCGGCTGCGGGTCTCCGGCACCGACGAACTGGCCGATCTTTCCCGGACGTTCAACAGCGCCGCCGAGTCGTTGCAGAAGCGGGTCGCCGACATGAGCGCCCGCGAGGAGTCGAGCCGCCGCTTCGTCGCCGACATGTCGCACGAGCTGCGTACGCCGCTGACCGCGCTCACGGCGGTGACGGAGATCCTGGAGGACGAGGCGGAGAACCTCGACCCGATGATCGCGCCGGCCGTGACGCTGGTGGTGAGCGAGACCCGCAGGCTCAACGAGCTGGTGGAGAACCTGATGGAGGTGACCCGCTTCGACGCGGGTACGGCGCGGCTCGTCCTGGACGATGTCGACGTCGCCGACCAGGTCACCGCGTGCATCGACGCGCGCGCCTGGCTGGACGCCGTGGAACTGGACGCCGAGCGGGGCACGATGGCGCGGCTCGATCCGCGCAGGCTCGACGTCATCCTGGCGAATCTGATCGGCAACGCGCTCAAGCACGGCGGCTCGCCGGTGCGGGTGGCGGTGCGTACCGAGGGCGACGAGCTGGTGATCGAGGTACGGGACCACGGCCCTGGCATCCCCGAGGACGTCCTGCCGCATGTCTTCGACCGCTTCTACAAGGCGAGCGCGTCCCGGCCGCGCTCCGAGGGCAGTGGCCTGGGGCTGTCGATCGCGATGGAGAACGCGCACATCCACGGCGGCGACATCACGGCGCGCAACGTGCCGGACGGCGGCGCGATGTTCGTCCTGCGGCTGCCGCGCGACGGGTCGGAGGCGGCCGACAGGGACGCCGACGGCGACGGGGCGGGCGGCGGGGGCGGGGCGCGGTGACGGCACGGGTGAAGGTGCGGGTGAAGGTGCGGACGGCACAGATGAGGACGGCGAAGCTGCGGGCGGCCGGTGCGGCGCTGGCGCTGGCCGGTGTCGTCGTCCTGGCCGGCTGCGGGATCAGGACCACGTCCGTACCGGTCGACGCGGGGGCGGCGCCCTCGCGGATGCCGTGCGAGGTGGACAAGAAGGACGTGATCACCCGGTCGAGTCCCGGGGTGCCGGTCCGGGTCTATCTGGTGTGCGCCTCCGGTCTGGTGTCGGTGGAGCGTTCGGCGCAGATCCCGCTCCAGCGGACGGCCGACGACCGGGAGAAGATCGCACAGGCGCTGCTGGACGAGTTGCAGGCGCAGCCGTCGTCGAGCGAGCACGCGGCGGGCTTCACGACGTACGTCCAGCCGCCGCTGATCCTCGGCTCGGACCGCAAGGGCGATCCGCCGGGCACGCTGCGGATCAGCCGGCAGCCGGAGGACCTGGCGTCGTCCGCGCTGGCGCAGATCGTCTGTACGTTCGTGGAGAACGGCGCGACGGACGAGTCGCAGGCGCGGGCCGGGCAGGTGGTGCTGGGCGGTCCAGGCGACTACCCGGCGCACGGCTACCGGTGCGACAAGGAGCTGAAGACCAGGCCCGACGCGCCGGTGCCGACGTTCGGGCCGCTGCCGTCCGCATCCGCCGAATGAGTGACTCCGGTCTCATGAGCCTGTTCGCCACGACCCGGCGGAACCGATACTGACGGGCGCCGCGTCTTGAGATTCGTGCGCCATGGTCCGGACGGCAACGCCGTCACCCGCTTGCGTATGGCGGGATTCGCTCTCCTCCTCATGCATCTGCTGCTCGTGGGGTGGCTGACACTCCGTCCCCTGGACGTGACGTGGGTGAGCGCGGCCAATCTGCGCCCCTTCGCCGGCATCCGGGCCGATGTGGCGCTCGGCCCCTTCGAGGCGGCGAGACGGATCATCGGCGGTGTCGTCCTGCTGGCCCCGCTCGGTGTGCTGCTGCCGATGGCGGGCGGCCGGCTCCATGTCTCCCCCTGGGCCTCGCTGGCCCGCACGGTCGCGGCGGGCGCGCTGATCTCGCTGGGCATCGAGCTGTTGCAGACGGGGGTGCCCGGCCGGGTCGCCGACGTGGACTCGGTGCTGCTGGGCACCCTGGGCGTGGCGCTCGCGCATGTGCTGTTCGTACCGGCCGGGCGGGCGAGGCTGCGCCGTGAGCGGCTGGGCGGCCGGGATGACGTACGGGCGGCGGAAGGCATCCCGCAGGAGGAGACCCCCGCCGGCGCGACCCCGACGATTCCCAGGGTCCGCATCGCACCGTAGAGCGAGGCGTCATTCCGCTTCCGGAGCCACCATGGAAGCAGTGGGAGAGCACACGGAAGGTGCTCCCCGGACGGTCTCACGAAGGAGCCCACCATGGCCGCATCACTTGTCCGCCCCCGCGAAGGGCGCATGATCGGCGGGGTGTGCGCGGCGCTGGCACGGCGCTTCGGCACCTCGGCGAACACCATGCGCGTGATCTTCGTGGTGTCCTGTCTGCTGCCGGGTCCCCAGTTCCTGCTCTACCTGGCGCTGTGGGTACTGCTGCCGGGCGAGAAGACGGCATCGGCCGCCTGGTAGTCGTCACGACGCAGTGGGGCGCGCATCCGGTCCGGATGCGCGCCCCACTGCTGTAGGCGGCGGGTCAGCCGCCGAGCGGGATTCCGTTGACGGGCAGCCCGCCCTGCGCGAGCCCGTTGACCGGCAGCCCGCCGAGGAGGCCGCCCACGGGGTTGGCGGTCTTGACGGCGTCGAGCACCTGCGGGGAGGTCTGCCGGACGGTGCCCAGCGCGCTGCGGCTCGCCGTCACCCCGTCCGACGCGCCGGCCGGGAGCTGGGAGGCGACCTCGTCGACGGGCAGGGTCTGGGTGACGGTGTCGAGCGCGCCGGCCGGGTCGGGCAGGGGCGCGGCTGACGCGCTGCCCGCTGCGGTGGCTGCGAAGGCGGCACCGAGAGCAACGGCACCGATGGTCTTGACGGCGGACTGCTTCATCTGAGATTTCGTCCTTGGGGAATGGGGAATCTGAGCGGCTCTGCAAGTTAGTCAGCGTCGCGCCTGTCCCGCAAACACCTGGAAGCGGCGGGAATTTCGTGTTCCCGGCCGCTTCCCGATAGATGTGATGGACGTATTCAGGAGAGAGAGTCGCTGGTCACAGCCGTCTGCTTGAACAGCCATTCGGACTTCAACTCGGCATATCCGGGCTTGATCACATCGTTGATCATGGCGAGTCGTTCATCGAAAGGAATGAATGCTGATTTCATCGCATTGACCGTGAACCACTGCATGTCGTCGAGTGCGTAGTCGAACGTGTCGACCAGCAGCTCGAATTCGCGGCTCATGCTCGTACCGCTCATCAGCCGGTTGTCCGTATTCACGGTCGCCCGGAAATGCAGTTTACGCAGCAGCCCGATGGGGTGTTCACGGTACGAGGCGGCGGCGCCGGTCTGCAGGTTGGAGCTGGGGCACAGCTCCAGCGGGATGCGCTTGTCCCGTACGTACGCGGCGAGCCTGCCCAGGGTGACCGTGCCGTCGTCGGCGACGGTGATGTCGTCGATGATCCGCACGCCGTGGCCGAGCCGGTCGGCGCCGCACCACTGGAGCGCCTGCCAGATCGACGGCAGCCCGAACGCCTCGCCCGCGTGGATCGTGAAGTGGTTGTTCTCCCGCTTCAGATACTCGAAGGCGTCGAGGTGACGGGTGGGCGGGAAGCCGGCCTCGGCGCCCGCGATGTCGAAGCCGACGACGCCCAGATCCCGGTAGCGGTTGGCCAGTTCGGCGATCTCCAGGGCGCGCGCCGCGTGCCGCATCGCGGTGAGCAGGGCGCCGATCCTGATCCGGTGGCCGCTCTCCCTGGCCAGCCGCTCGCCTTCCCTGAAGCCCGCGTTGACGGCCTCGACGACCTCTTCGAGGCTCAGCCCGCGCTCCAGGTGCTGCTCGGGCGCGTAGCGCACCTCCGCGTACACGACGCCGTCCTCTGCGAGGTCCTGCGCGCACTCCGAGGCCACCCGGAACAGCGCCTCACGCGTCTGCATGACGGCGCAGGTGTGCGCGAACGTCTCCAGATAGCGTTCCAGCGAACCGGAGTCGGCCGCCTCGCGGAACCAGATGCCCAGCTTGTCGGACTCGTGCTCCGGCAGTGCCTCGTAGCCGACCTCGCGCGCGAGTTCGATGATCGTGCCGGGGCGCAGTCCGCCGTCCAGATGGTCATGGAGAAGGACCTTGGGGGCACGGCGGATCTGGTCGGCTGTGGGCGGTCGGAAGGTCTGGCTCGTCATCTGCACATGGTAGCTCCTACGCGCGTAGAACCAGGAGCGTCGATACGTAACAGTGACCGTGCCGAGGGGTGGCGTACACCTGTCCTTCTGAGACTGTTCTGTTATGGGACAGCAGTCAGTTCCCGCGGGCGGCGGATCGGGGCATATGCAGCACACAGAACCACAGGCGCAGTTGGGGCGCGCGGTCGTGGCGGCGCCGGGCGGCGCGTCGGTCGGGGGCGTGGTGCTCGTGCTCCCCGCGGGTGAGCCCTTCTCCGTACGCAGACCGACGCGCGTGTCGCGGGCCGCCGTGCAGCCGCTCGCCAAGTCGCTCGGCAGAGCGGGCGCGCCCGAGGGGCTGTTGGTGCATGTGGTGCGCTACCGCAACCGTGGCTGGAACGGCCCCGACGCGCATCCGTCGGCCGACGCCGAGTGGGCGGTGGACGAAGTCGGCCGCCGCTACGGCGATGTGCCGGTCTGTCTGGCCGGGTACGGGATGGGCGGCCGGGCCGCCCTGCGCGCCGCCGGGCATCCGGCGGTCAACTCCGTCCTCGCGATGGCGCCTTGGCTGCCGGACGACGATACGGCCGAGACGGCGGAGCCGGTGCGGCAGCTGGTGGGGCGGCGGGTGCTGATCGTGCACGGCACGAACGACACGCGCACCGACCCCGAACTCTCCTTCCGGCTCGCCGAACGCGCCAAGAAGGCGAACCGCGACACCTGCCGGTTCGAGGTGCACTCCGACGGTCACGCGCTGCGCCAGCACCACGCCGAAGTCCTCGCGCTGGCGACGGACTTCGTCATGGGTTCGCTGCTGTCGCGGGCGTACTCGCGACCGGTCGCCGACGCGCTGGCTGCGCCGCCGCCACTGGGGCTGCGGATGCCGCTGGCGGCGGGCTTCGGGCGGTCGTTACGGCCCTAGGGCCTGTCGGGGTTTCCGCGACGAGGTCCCTCACCGAGGCTCAGTCCGGGAGCAGTTGGCCGCGCCGGGAGAGCAGGAACCGCTTGAAGGCGGCCACCGGCGGGGTGTCCTCGTAGCCGTCGAGCCAGGCGATGCCGATCTCCCGTACGGCGCGCGGCGCCGTGACGGTCAGTTCGACAACTCCCGGGCGCGGCACGGCCGGTGGCGGGAGCAGGGCGACGCCGAGCCCCGCGGCGACGAGACCGCGCAGCGTCTCGGCCTCCTCGCCCTCGAAGGCGACGCGCGGCCGGAAGCCGGCCTCGGCGCAGAGGTCGTCGGTGATCCTGCGCAGCCCGTAGCCGGGTTCCAGGGTGACGAACGCCTCCTCGGCCGCCTCGGCGAGGCGGACCCGGCGCCGGGCGGCGAGCGGGTGGTCGTCGGGGACGACGAGCCGCAGCCGCTGCTCGTCGAGCCGGTGGCCGACCAGGTCGGGGCTGTCCGGCACGGGCGAGGTCAGACACAGGTCGAGCGTTCCGGCGCGCAGCCCCTCCAGCATCGCCTCGCCGTAGTTCTGCACGAGTTGGAAGCGGACGCGGGGGTGGTCGGCGCGGAAGGCGCGGATCAGCGCGGGCACGGTCTCCGAGCCCATGGTGTGCAGGAAGCCGAAGACGACCCGGCCGGACGCCGGGTCGGCGTCGGCCCGTACGGTCTCGGCCGCGCGCTCCACCTCGGCGAGGGCGCGTTCCACCGCGGCGAGGAAGGTCCGGCCCGCGTGGGTGAGCGCGACCGTACGGCCCTTGCGGGCGAACAGCCCTACGCCCAGGTCCTGTTCGAGCCTGACCAGCGCCCGGGAGAGGGTGGACTGCGGGACCCCCAGCTCCTGGGCTGCCCGGGTGACGTGTTCGTGGCGGGCCGCCGCGGCGAACTGCGCGAGGCGGGGCGCGAGCAGTTCGGACCAGGACTCGGGGTCCTGATACGGCCGTGAGCTGGGTTCATGCACCATGGGAACGATTATGGCGTTTCCGTGCATTGGACGCATGAGTGGGCGGGTCCTTACGTTCGGGTCATGTCGTCAGTCAGTACGGAGCAGATCAGCGGTGGCCGGGTGGCCGCCGCGCCCGCCACGGCCGCCGCGCCCGCCGACACGCGGCTGTCCCCCGGGAAGCCCGGCTACCGCCGGATGAGCCTCGCGCTCTTCGCCGCCGGGGTCGCGACCTTCGCCCTGCTCTACTCGACGCAGGCGCTGCTGCCCGCCGTCTCCACCGGTCTCGGGGTCACGGCGAGCCAGGCCAGCTGGACGGTGTCGGCGGCGACCGGCGCGCTCGCGCTGTGTGTGCTGCCGCTGAGCGCGCTCAGCGAACGGTTCGGCAGGCGCACCCTGATGACCGCGTCGCTGGCCGTCGCCGTCGCCCTGGGCCTGCTGGTGCCGTTCGCGCCGAACCTCGAATCGCTGATCGCGCTTCGCGCCGTGCAGGGCGCCGCGCTCGCCGGGCTGCCGGCGTCGGCGATGGCGTTCCTCGCCGAGGAGGTACGGCCCAAGGCGCTGGTCGCGGCGATCGGCATGTTCGTCGCGGGCAACAGCATCGGCGGCATGAGCGGGCGGATCCTCACCGGCTGGGTCGCCCAGCTGTGGGGCTGGCGGGTGGCGCTCGGCGTGGTCGGGCTGCTGGCCGTGGGGTGCGCGGCCGTCTTCCGCGCGCTGCTGCCGCAGGCACGGCACTTCACGCCGCGCCCGCTGAGCGTGGCCGGTCTCGCGCGGACCGTGCGCGGTCATCTGAGCGATCCGCTGCTGCTGCGGCTGTACGCGATCGGCGCGCTGTTCATGACGGTGTTCGGCGCGGTCTACACCGTGATCGGCTACCGGCTGGTGGCGGCGCCCTTCAGCCTGCCGCAGGGGATCGTCGGCTCGGTCTTCCTCGTCTATCTGGTCGGTACGGTCTCCTCGGCGACCGCGGGCCGGCTCGTCGAACGGCTCGGCAGGCGCGGCGCGCTGTACCTGGGAGCGGGTACGACGGCGGCCGGGCTGCTGCTGACGCTGTCGGACGCGCTGGCCGCCGTGCTGCTGGGGCTCGTACTGATCACGGCGGGCTTCTTCACCGGTCACGCGGTCGCCTCCTCGTCGGTGAGCCGTACGGCGCGGACCGGTCGTGCGCAGGCCTCCGCGCTGTACCAGTCGGCGTACTACCTGGGCAGCAGCGCGGGCGGTGCGCTGGGCGCCGCCGCCTTCCACGCCGCGGGCTGGGGCGCGACGGTGCTGCTGGGGCTGCTCGCGGTCGCCGGGGTCGCCGCCGTCACGCTGTACGGGACGTACGCGGCCCGCGACTGACCTCGTCGGCCACCGCTGTCACCTGGGAGTTTCGCCGTGCGGCCGCGATTGTCAGTGGCCTGCTGTAGCTTCCGAAGGACAGGCGACCGAGCGGCACCGAGGTGACCCATGACTGATCTCGCGACGACCGAGAATCTGGACGTCCGGCTGGAGAAACACCGGACGGAGCTGACCGGCTACTGCTACCGCATGCTGGGCTCCGCCTTCGAGGCCGAGGACGCCGTGCAGGACACGATGGTGCGCGCGTGGCGCAGCTTCGACAAGTTCGAGGGCAGGTCGTCGCTGCGGTCGTGGCTGTACCGCATCGCGACGAACGTCTGCCTGGACATGCTGAACGCGGGCAACCGCAGGGCCCGGCCGATGGATCTGTCGGCTCCGACGCCGGTGGCCCAGGCGCAGCTCAACAGCCGCCCGGAGATCACCTGGCTGGAGCCGGTGCCGGACGGCCGGGTACTGCCTTCGGTGACGGACCCGGCGGAGGCCGCTGTGGAGCGCGAGACGATCCGGCTGGCCTTCATGGCGGCGTTGCAGCATCTGCCGCCGAAGCAGCGCGCGGTGCTGATCCTGCGGGAGGTGCTGGCCTGGAAGGCGAGCGAGGTCGCCGAGCTGCTGGACACGACGGTCGCCTCCGTGAACAGCGCGCTGCAGCGGGCGCGGGCGACGCTCGCCGAGTCGGCGCCGGCCGCCACGGACACGGCGGACCCGCTGGACGAGGAGCAGAAGGAGCTGCTGGAGCGCTATGTCGCGGCCTTCGAGGGCTACGACATGAAGGCGCTCACGGCGCTCCTCCACGAGGACGCGACGCTGTCCATGCCGCCGTACGACCTGTGGCTCCAGGGCCACGACAACATCGTGGGCTGGATGCTCGGTGTCGGATCGGTCTGCCGCGACTCGCGACTGGTCCCGGTCGTCGCCAACGGCTCACCCGCGTTCGCCCACTACCACCAGGCGGAGGACGGCAACGGCCACACGCCGTGGGCGCTGATGGTCATCGAGATCGTGGACGGCCGGATCACGGGGATCAACTCCTTCCTGGACACGGACCGCTGGTTCCCGATGTTCGACCTGCCGATGCGCCTCGAAAAGGAATGAGCAGGGCGAAGATCCTGGTCGTCGGCCGGGCGGGACGGAGCCGGACGGGAGCGGCGGGTGCCCGTCGGCCTCGCCCGGGAAAGCCCGTGCGGGCGGGTATGCGGTGATCAGGCCGGCGCCTCTCCCTTCGGGGTGGTGCCCGTCGCACCGTCCCCGGCCAGACCGGCAAGGCCGACCAGCTCCAGCAACAGCAGCAACTCCTGGCCCGCGCCCCGCACCCGCACCCGGCGCCCGCTGCGGCCCGCGAGCAACCGCAGCCGGGCCAGGGCGCTGACCGCGTCCAGGCCCGGCCGGGTGAGGCCGCCGACGTCGCAGACGACATCGGCGCCCGCCGGGGCCCGCGCGTCCAGCGCGGCCCAGTCGTCGCAGAGCCGGCGCACATCGGCCGGGGTGGGCCGGCCGGCCAGGACGAGGACGATCGGTTTCGTGTCAGCCACACCTACAGTGACCGTGGCAACGGCCAGAACTCATCGCAGCCGCCCGCACACAGCCCGTACGCTGCCGGTCATGACCCACGATCCTGTCGAACTGGTGATATTCGACTGCGACGGTGTCCTGGTGGACAGCGAGCGCATAGCCGTCCAGGTGGACGCCCAGGTCTTCGCCAAGCTGGGCATCCACTTCACGGAGGCGGAGATCGTCGAGCGGTTCGTCGGCTGCTCGGCGGAGGACTTCGACGCGGCGGTCGAGGAGCGGCTGGGCCGCCCGCTGGAGCCGGGCTGGCACCGCGAGTTCACCCACCTCTACGACGCGGCGTTCGCCGCGGGGCTGACGGTGATCGACGGAGTCGGTGACGTACTGGAGCGCCTGGGTATCCCGTTCTGCGTCGCGTCGAACAACAGCCACGACGGGATCCGCCGGAATCTCACCACGACGGGCCTGTACGGCCACTTCGAGGGCCGCGTCTTCTGCGCGTCCGACGTCGCCCGGGGCAAACCGGCCCCGGACCTGTTCCTGCACGCGGCCCGCACCCTGGGCGTCCCCCCGGCCCGCTGCGCGGTGGTGGAGGACAGCCCGTACGGCATCGCGGCGGCACGAGCGGCCGGCATGCGCGCCTTCGGCTACAGCGGCGGCCTCACCCCGGCCCACCGCCTCACCGGCCCGGGCACGGTCGTCTTCCGCGACATGCGCGACCTCCCGGCCCTGCTGACGGGCCGCCCCGTCAACTGACGGCGTCAATTTCCCGCCGTATTTCCGACGCCGGTTTCCGACGCCGACACCGGACAGGGCGGCCCTCCCGAGGTCAGGCGATGCGTTCCCGCACCACCCGGGTCGGCTCGTACGCCGTTCCCGTGGCCGCGATGTCGTACGCGGACGCCAGGGCCTCCTCGGCGTAGGCGAACTTTTCCGGGGTGTCCGTGTGGAGGGTGAGGAGGGGTTCGCCCGCTGTCACCTGGTCGCCCGGCTTCGCGTGGAGTTCGATGCCCGCGCCTGCCTGGACCGTGTCCTCCTTGCGGGCGCGGCCCGCGCCCAGGCGCCAGGCGGCTACGCCTACGCCGTACGCGTCGAGGCGGGTGAGGACGCCGGTGGCGGGGGCCGTGATGACGTGCTGTTCGCAGGCCACCGGGAGCGGGGCGTCCGGGGCGCCGCCCTGGGCTGCGATCATGCGGCGCCAGACGTCCATCGCCGAGCCGTCGGCCAGGGCCTTCTCCGGGTCGGCGTCCTTCAGGCCCGCCGCGTCGAGCATTTCGCGCGCCAGCGCGAGGGTCAGCTCCACCACGTCGGCGGGGCCGCCGCCCGCCAGGACCTCGACGGACTCGCGGACTTCGAGCGCGTTGCCCGCGGTGCGGCCGAGCGGGGTCGCCATGTCCGTGAGCAGGGCGACCGTGCGGACCCCGTGGTCGTTGCCGAGGCCCACCATGGTCGAGGCCAGTTCGCGGGCGTCCTCGATGGTCTTCATGAACGCGCCGGAGCCGACCTTGACGTCCAGCACCAGCGAGCCCGTGCCCTCGGCGATCTTCTTGGACATGATCGAGGAGGCGATCAGCGGGATCGCCTCGACCGTGCCCGTCACGTCGCGCAGCGCGTACAGCTTCTTGTCGGCGGGGGCGAGACCGTCGCCGGCGGCGCAGATCACGGCGCCCGTGGTGTCGAGGACGTCCAGCATCTCGGCGTTGCTGAGGGTGGCGCGCCAGCCGGGGATGGACTCCAGCTTGTCGAGCGTGCCGCCGGTGTGGCCGAGGCCGCGTCCGCTGAGCTGCGGTACGGCGGCGCCGCACGCGGCGACGAGCGGGGCGAGCGGCAGGGTGATCTTGTCGCCGACGCCGCCCGTCGAGTGCTTGTCGGCGGTGGGCCGCGACAGCGCGGAGAAGTCCATGCGCTCGCCCGAGGCGATCATCGCCGCCGTCCAGCGGGCGATCTCCGCCCGGTTCATGCCGTTCAGCAGGATCGCCATGGCCAGCGCCGCCATCTGTTCGTCGGCGACCTCGCCGCGCGTATAGGCGTCGATCACCCAGTCGATCTGCTCCGGGCTGAGTTCGCCCCGGTCCCGCTTGGTGCGGATGACTGAGATGACGTCCATGACGGTCCTTTCGAAAT
The DNA here is from genome assembly GCF_036084755.1 of Streptomyces sp. NBC_00370. Taxonomy (NCBI): domain Bacteria; kingdom Bacillati; phylum Actinomycetota; class Actinomycetes; order Kitasatosporales; family Streptomycetaceae; genus Streptomyces; species Streptomyces sp. NBC_00370. The sequence goes on along the minus strand of NZ_CP107968.1, from coordinate 5,406,469 downwards.
TCACACGTGCAGGGAAAAGCGGCCCCTCCGCCGCCGGGTCGCGGCGACGGAGGAACCGGTCTCAGTTCAGATGCTGCGGGCCGAACGCCTGCGGCAGCATCTGATCGAGGGTGCGCAGCCCCGCCGGGGTCTCCAGCACCAGGGCGGGGCCGCCGAACTCGTACAGCAGCTGGCGGCAGCGCCCGCACGGGACCAGCACGTCGCCGGCCCCGTCGACGCAGGTGAAGTGGGTGAGCCGGCCGCCGCCGCTGAGCAGCAGCGCCGAGACGAGTCCGCACTCCGCGCACAGGCTGATGCCGTACGAGGCGTTCTCCACGTTGCAGCCGGTGACCGTACGCCCGTCGTCGACCAGCGCGGCCGCACCGACGGGGTACTTGGAGTACGGCGCGTACGCGCGGGACTTGGCGTCCCGCGCGGCCGCGCGCAGGGCGTCCCAGTCGACGGCGCCCGCCGTCACTGGCCCTGCCCCCTTCGGTAGCGCATCCCGTCCGCCTTCGGCATCCGCAGCCGCTGCGCGGACAGCGACAGCACCAGCAGCGTGACGACGTACGGGGTGGCGCCGACGAAGTCGTCGGGCACGGTATCCGTCAGCAGGTACCAGACCAGGATGACCGCGGCCATGACCGCGCTCGCGATGGCCTGGACCTTGACCTTCTTGTACGCCTTCCACGCGGCGAGCAGCACGAGCAGCACCACCAGCAGGAGCAGCAGCGCGTGCACGGTGTCACCGCCGTTGCGCAGCTGGAGCGCGTCGGAGAAGCCGAACAGTCCCGCGCCCATGGCGAGTCCGCCCGGCCGCCAGTTGCCGAAGATCATCGCGGCGAGACCGATGTAGCCGCGGCCGCCGGTCTGGTTCTCCAGGTAGATGTGCGAGGGGACGGTCGCGAGGAACGCCCCGCCGAGTCCGGCGAGCCCGCCGGAGATCGCGACGGCCATGTACTTGTACGAGTACACGTTGACGCCGAGCGACTCGGCCGCGATCGGGTTCTCACCGCAGGAGCGCAGCCGCAGCCCGAACGGGGTCTTCCAGAGCACCCACCAGGTCACGACGAAGAGCAGCGCGGCGAAGATCGTCAGTACCGAGAGGTTGGTGATCAGACCGCCGAGGATGCCGGCGATGTCGGAGATCAGGAACCAGTGGTGGTTGGCGAGCGAGTTCAGCCCCGAGGAGAGCCCGGGGATGGTCACGTCCGGGATCGAGTCGACGGGCGGCGACTGCTTGGGGTTGCCGCCCGCCTCCAGTGCCTTGCCGGAGTTGAAGAAGATCTTGGCGAGGTACTGGGTGACGCCGAGGGCGAGCAGGTTGATCGCCACACCGGAGACGATGTGGTCGACACCGAAGGTGACCGTGACCACGGCGTGCAGCAGACCGCCGAGCACGCCGAAGCCGACGCCCGCGAGCAGTCCGAGCCAGGGGCTGGACTGCCAGCCGATCCAGCCGGCGCCGAACGTGCCGAGGATCATCATGCCTTCGAGGCCGATGTTGACCACGCCCGCACGCTCGGACCAGAGACCGGCGAGGCCGGCGAGGCCGATCGGTACGGCGAGACCGAGGGCGGCGCTGATCTGGCCGACGGAGTCGAGCTGGTCGGAGCCGGTGAGGATCCGGACGGCGGAGACCAGTATCAGCGCGCCCGCGATGATCAGCAGGATCCGCGAGAAGGACAGCTTGGACCGCCGCGATCCGGCGCCCGGTGCCTTCGGGGCCGCGGGAGGCGGGGTCTCGGTCATCGTGGCGGTCATCGCGCCACCTCCAGCTTCTCGGTCGTGGCTGCCTGGCCTGCGAGTTCGGCGCCGACCCGCTGCTGCTGGCGCTTGAGGCCGTAGCGGCGTACGACTTCGTAGGCGATGACGACGCACAGGACGATGACGCCCTGGATCACGCCGAGGATCTCCTTGTCGTAGCCGATGAGTTCCAGATGGTTGGTGGTGCGCTCCAGATAGCCCCACAGCAGCGCGGCCAGCGCGATACCGACCGGGTTGTTGCGGCCGAGCAGGGCGATGGCGATGCCGGTGAAGCCGATGCCGAGCGGGAAGTCGTTGCTGAACTGGTGGCTGTCGTTGAGCAGCGTCGGCATGCCGATGAGACCGGCCATGGCGCCGGACAGCAGCATGCTGGTGACGATCATCTTCTTGACACTGACACCGCTGGCCGCGGCTGCCGACTCCGACTGGCCGACGGCGCGCAGGTCGAACCCGAAGCGGGTACGGCTGAGCACGAACCAGTAGCCGATCCCGGCGACGGCGGCGATGACGATGAAGCCCCACAGCTCACCGGCGGCGCCGGTGTTGATGCTGAAGAACCACGCCGACTTCGGCAGGCTCTTGGTGGAGACGAGCGTGCCCGCCTGGTCGAGCCGGCCGAGCCGTTCCGGCTGGAGCAGATAGGCGATGACCGCGGTGGCGATGGAGTTCAGCATGATCGTCGAGATGACTTCGCTGACCCCGCGTGAGGTCTTGAGGATGCCGGCGATGCCCGACCACATGGCGCCGACGAGCATAGCCACCAGGATGATGACGATGATCTCGATGATGCCCGGCAGATGCAGGGTCGCGCCGACGACGGCGGCGAAGAAGGCAGCGATGCGGTACTGGCCGTCGACCCCGATGTTGAACAGGTTCATCCGGAAGCCGATGGCGACGGCGACACCGGCGAGGTAGTACGTCGTCGCCTTGTTGAGGATGTAGACCTGGCTGTCGCTGGCGGAGCCGTAGGACAGCATGTCGTTGAAGGCGTCGAAGGGGTTCTTGCCGGTGGCGAGGATGACCAGCGCGGTGACGATCAGCGCGGCGACCAGGGCCAGCACGGGGGCGGCGACCGCGAGGACCAGCCGCTCCTTGTCGAACCGGGAGGTGAGGGTCTTCTTCATCGGTTCTCCTCCCCGGTGTCACTCGTGGCGCTCGTGTCCAGATGGCCGCTCGCGGCGCCCGTCATGGCCGAGCCCAGCTCCTCGGGGGTGATCGTGGCGGGATCGGCGTCGGCGACCAGGCGGCCGCGGTACATGACCCGCAGGGTGTCGGACAGGCCGATCAGCTCGTCCAGGTCGGCGGAGATCAGCAGGACGGCCAGGCCCTCGCGCCGGGCCGCGCGTATCTGGTCCCAGATCTGCGCCTGCGCGCCGACGTCCACGCCGCGCGTGGGGTGGGCGGCGATCAGCAGCTTGGGGGTGTGGCTCATCTCGCGGCCGACGATCAGCTTCTGCTGGTTGCCGCCGGACAGCGAGCCCGCCGTGACCTCGATACCGGGGGTGCGTACGTCGTACTCGCGCACGATCCGCTCGGTGTCGGCACGCGCGGCCTTGCCGTCGAGCAGTCCGTGCCGGGAGCTGGGCGCCTCGGTGACATGGCCGAGGATGCGGTTCTCCCACAGCGGCGCTTCGAGCAGCAGCCCGTGCCGGTGGCGGTCCTCGGGGATGTAGCCGATGCCGGCCTCGCGGCGCTTACGGGTCGGCGCGTGGGATATGTCGGCGGTGCCGAGGGTGATGACCCCGCCGTCCGGGTCGCGCAGGCCCATGATCGCCTCGACCAGTTCGGCCTGCCCGTTGCCCTCGACCCCGGCGACGCCGAGGACTTCGCCCTGGTGGATGGTGAAGCTGATCCCCGCGAGCACGTCCCGTACGACACCGTCGGTGTCGGTGGCGGTGAGCGTCAGGTCCTGGATCCGCAGCATGGGGGTGTCGGTGACGGTCGACTCGCGCGTCTCCGGGGAGGGCAGCTCGCTGCCGACCATCAGCTCGGCGAGCTGCTTGGAGGTGGTGGAGCGCGGGTCGGCGGTGCCGACGGTGGTGCCGCGGCGGATGACGGTGATCTCGTCGGCGACCGACAGCACCTCGCCCAGCTTGTGGGAGATGAAGATGACGGTGAGGCCTTCGGACTTCAGTCCGCGCAGGTTGTCGAAGAGCGCTTCGACCTCCTGCGGCACGAGGACCGCGGTCGGCTCGTCGAGGATCAGCGTGTGGGCGCCCCGGTAGAGCACCTTGAGGATCTCGACGCGCTGCCGGTCGGCGACGCCCAGCTCCTCGACGAGGACGTCGGGGCGTACGCCCAGACCGTACGCGTCCGAGATCTCCTGGATCTTGGCGCGGGCGGCGGAGCCGATGCCGTGGAGCTTCTCGCTGCCGAGAGCGACGTTCTCCAGGACGGTCAGGTTGTCGGCCAGCATGAAGTGCTGGTGCACCATGCCGATGCCGCGCGCGATGGCGTCGGCGGGGCTGCCGAAGGTGACCTGACTGCCGTCGACGGTGATGGTGCCCTCGTCCGGCTTCTGCATGCCGTAGAGGATCTTCATCAGGGTCGACTTGCCGGCCCCGTTCTCACCGCAGAGCGCGTGGACGGTGCCTCGGCGGACGGTGATGTCGATGTCGCTGTTGGCGACGACACCGGGGAAGCGTTTGGTGATGCCGCGCAGTTCGACGGCGGGCGGGCTGGACGCGTTGATGGCGCACTCTCCTCGGAGGAAGGAGCGTTGGGGCGGGGGGGCGTTGGGTGACGCTAGCGCGTCAACTCCCGCCTACGCGCGTAGAGTTGACACATCGTTACGACCAAGGGGTAGGGCCCGGCGGGAGGGGAGGTCCGCACCTTCCACCGGGCCCATGTCCACGTCGGGCGCGGGGCCTGAAACCCCGCGCCCTGTCAGATCACGGGGTGGTCTTGACCTTGACCGTGCCGTCGACGATCTTCTTCTTGGCCTCGTCGATCTTGGGCTGGATGTCCGTGATGAAGTTACCGCTGGTGGTCAGCGAGACACCGCCCTTGGCGAGCGAGTACGTGTTCGTGCCGACCATCGGCTTGCCGTCCTTGACGGACTTGATCAGGTCGTAGACACCGACGTCGACGTTCTTGACGACGGAGGTCAGGATCGAGCTCTTGTACTTGGCGAGCTGCGCCTGGTTGTACTGGTCGGAGTCGACGCCTATCGCCCAGGCTCCCTTGACGCCGTTGACGGCCTCGATGGAGCCGGAACCGGACGAGCCGGCCGCCGCGTAGATCACGTCGGCGCCCTTGTCGAGCATGCCCTGGGCGGCGGCCTTGCCCTTGTCGGGGCTGGCGAACCCGGAGGTGTCGGAGCCGTGCGACAGGTACTGGACGTCGACCTTGATCTTCGGGTTGGTGTCGTGGACACCCTGGACGTAACCCGCCTCGAACTTCTTGATCAGCGGGACGTCGACACCGCCGATGAAGCCGACGTGGTCCTTCTTCGTCTTCAGCGCGGCGGCGACACCGCCGAGGTAGGAGCCCTGCTCCTCGGTGAAGACGATCGAGTCGACGTTCTTCTGCTCGACGACCGAGTCGACGATGCCGAAGGTGACGTTCGGGTACTTGGCCGCCACCTTCGTCATCGAGTTGGCGTAGGCGAAGCCGATGCCGACGACGGGGTTGTAACCGGCCTCGGCGAGCTGCGAGAGGCGGTCGACCCGGTCGGCCTCGGTGTCGGTGGTCTTCGCGGTCAGTTCCTTGATGTCGCCGCCGAAGTCCGTCTTCGCCTTGTCCAGGCCGCGAGCGGCGGAGTCGTTGAAGGAGTGGTCTCCGCGGCCGCCGACGTCGTAGGCCATACCGACCTTGATGCCGCCCTTGGCGGAGGTGGAACTGGACGGCTCGTCGGCCTTGGCCTTGTCGGCCGATGTGCTGCCACACGCGGTGACGGACAGACAGAGCGCGGCGGAGGCGATCCCCGCCGAAGCGAACTTGGTTACCCGGCGCAAGAGGGGTCCCTTCAACCTGACCGAAGCGCCTCTTCCGGCGCTGGTTTCGCGGCGATCGTAACGCGCGTAGATGTCAGATAAGGACCTGTACCGAGTCCGTTATCGGATCGTCGCGAACGTCGGGTGTCCTGGCCGATTACAAATGGTTGCCGTCGATCAACGCAGCGGCGGTGAAAAGCTCCACACCGACCTGGATCGCGTGCTCGTCCACGTCGAAATCGCCGCGATGCAGGTCGTACCCGGCGCCCTTGCCGGGCGGCCGCACGCCGAGGCGCGCCATCGATCCCGGCACGTGCTCCAGGTACCAGGAGAAGTCCTCGCCGCCGAGGCTCTGCTCGGTGTCCTCGACGCTGGACGCGCCACGGCGCCGGGTCTGGGCCGCGCGCAGCAGCTCCGTGACGCCGGGGTCGTTGACGACGGGCGGCACCCCGCGCACGTAGTTGATCTGCGTCTTCGCGCCGTGCAGCGCCGCGATCTCGTCGATCGCCGCGTGCACCAGGTCGGGTGCCTCGTGCCAGGCCGCCAGGTCGAGGCAGCGGACGGTGCCGGAGAGCTCGGCGTGCTGCGGGATGACGTTGCAGGTGTGGCCCGACTCGATACGGCCCCACGTGACGGCCAGCCCGGAGCGGGCGTCGACGCGGCGGCCCAGCAGCGCGGGCACCTCGGTGGCGACCTTGGCGACGGCGGTGATCAGGTCGGTGGTCAGATGCGGCCGCGCGGTGTGCCCGCCGGGGCCGTCGAGGGTGATTTCCAGCCGGTCGCACGCGGAGGTGATGGGGCCAGGACGCAGCCCGACCTTGCCGGCGTCGACCTTGGGGTCGCAGTGCACGGCGATGATCCGGCCGACGCCTTCCAGCGCCCGCGACTCGATCGCTTCGGCCGCGCCGCCCGGCAGCACCTCTTCGGCGGGTTGGAAGATCAGCCGCACCGGCCTGGGCAGCTCGCCCTTGCGTTCCAGCTCGGCCAGGACGAGTCCCGCGCCGAGGACGGCGGTGGTGTGTACGTCGTGCCCGCAGGCGTGCGCCCGGTCCGGCACGGTGGAGCGGTACGGGACGCCGATCTTGGTGTCCGGGATGGGCAGCGCGTCGATGTCGGCGCGGAGAGCCAGTACGGGTCTGTCGGCCGTGACCGTGCCGATGTCGCAGACGACGCCGGTGCCGCAGGCGAGCACGCGTGGCGCGAGCCCGGCCCGCTCAAGACGTTCCTTGATCGCGGCGGTGGCGCGGACCTCTTGGTTGCCCAGCTCGGGGTGCATGTGCATGTCGCGCCGGAACGCGATCAGCTCGGCCCGCAGGGCCTCCGGAAGCGCACCTGCGAGGTTGGTCCCGGGCACCACGGTCTGTCCGGGCAGTTCGGCTTCTGACTCAAGCGACATCAACTGGCTCACCCGTTGAAGAGTAGTTCTCTCCATGGATCAACCAACCATCGATCACCAAAATTTCAGCCACACAGACGAAACCCGGCCCTTCTGTCCGGATCACGCCGGTGACGGCAGCCGGGGCAGCCGGTGGACGTCGCGTGCCGTGCCCGTGACATCCGTCAGGAAGCCGTGGGCGCGGGGTGACGCTGTGTCGTTGAGCCACTCCGGTGCGATGTCACAGACAGCGACCCTGACCCCCGTGCCGGCGAGGGCCAGCGGGAGGGTGTGGACCACCGTGGAGGGGAAGCTGAGGACCGTGCTGCCGATGGGGCCGCGCCGGGCGATCAGCTCCAGGGGAAGGTCCGGGCGGACGATCTCCAGGCCGGTCTCCGCGTGCAGCCGGTGCAGCTTGTCGACGCCCTCCCTGCGGTGGGCGAAGTAGCGGCCCGCGTGGTGGGTGCGGGCCAGCGCCGCGACCGCTTCGAGGTACTGGCCGGCGTCGACCACGCCCGTCTCGACCAGCGAGGTGCCGACCATGTCGGCGCCTTCGAGCACCGTGGGCGGCCCGAAGGTCGCCCGGGTCCAGGCGAAGTCGTTGACCGTCACCGTGATGCCGGGCGGCACCTTGTCGACGGGCATCGCGGTGAAGACCTCGACCGAGCGGGCCGCCGACGGGGTGAGCCGACGGCGGGCCGCGGCCGAGACCGGGGCGAGGACCAGCTCACGCGGCCCGCGGTGGCCGCCGCGCCGGTGCCAGCGCACCAGGCGTTCGCCGCGGGCGACCTGCCCGATGAACTCGATCGTCGCCGTGCCGTCGTCCACGACGGTCAGCTGCTTGCCGCTGACGAGCGTCAGCAGCAGCTGCACGTAGCGGGAGAACGGGTCGCCGATCACGACCCGGTCCGCCTTGCGCAGCAGGGGTGCCAGTTCCCGTACGGTCCGCAGGGGCGCCCCCGCACCACCGCGCGCTTCCTGCCAGCGCACGGTGAAGCCTTCGTCGCGGCCCAGCTCCGCCATCCGGCGGAGCTGGCCACGCGACATGGGGTCGGTGGGCGAGAGGACGACGACGGTCAACTGCTCACCGCGGTGCCTCGCGCCGGCCCACTCCAGCACGTTCAACAGCTGGACCGGGCTTTCGACGAAGGCGATCGCGCGGGAGCTCTGGTTGTCACGTGGGTGCTGGGGACGGTCCCCGCTCGGGCTCGGCATGGCGTCAGACCGATACCGGCGCGGTGGCCTCGGTCTCGGCGACGACACCGGCGACCCGGCGGAGCTTCTTCATCGGGCCCAGCTCCGACTCGTAGACCTTCTTGACGCCGTCACCGAGGGAGGCCTCGATGGTGCGGATGTCGCGCACGAGGCGCTGCAGGCCCTGCGGCTCGACGGAGGCGGCCTGGTCCGAGCCCCACATGGCGCGGTCGAGGGTGATGTGACGCTCGACGAAGGCGGCGCCCAGCGCGACGGCGGCCAGCGTGGTCTGCAGGCCCGTCTCGTGGCCGCTGTAGCCGATCGGCACGTTCGGGAACTCGGCCTGCAGGGTGTTGATGACGCGCAGGTTCAGCTCCTCGGCCTTGGCCGGGTACGTCGAAGTGGCGTGGCAGAGCAGGATGTTCTCGCTGCCGAGCACCTCGACCGCGTGCCGGATCTGCTTCGGCGTCGACATGCCGCTGGAGAGGATGACCGTACGGCCCGTGGCGCGCAGGGCGCGCAGCAGCTCGTCGTCGGTGAGGGAGGCGGAGGCCACCTTGTGCGCGGGGACGTCGAACTTCTCCAGGAACGCGACGGCCTCGGTGTCCCACGGGGAGGCGAACCAGTCGATGCCGCGCTTCTTGCAGTGCTCGTCGATGGAGCGGTACTCGTCCTCGCCGAACTCGACGCGGTGGCGGTAGTCGATGTACGTCATCCGGCCCCAGGGGGTGTCACGCTCGATGTCCCACTGGTCGCGCGGGGTGCAGATCTCCGGGGTGCGCTTCTGGAACTTGACCGCGTCGCAGCCGGCTTCGGCGGCCACGTCGATCAGGGCGAGGGCGTTGTCCAGGTCACCGTTGTGGTTGATGCCGATCTCACCCGTGACATAGACGGGACGACCGGGGCCTGCCGTACGCGTGCCGAGGGTGCGCAGGCGGCTGGAGTTGGACTCGGTGCTCATGGAACTGTCCTTACTTGTCGGGGGTGTTGTGGGGGGTGTGGGGAGCGGCGGCCGAGGCCGCGCGGTGCGGGGCGTGCAGCCCTTCACCCAGGAGCCAGGCGGCGATCTCACGGATCGCCCCCTCGCCGCCGGGGGTTGTGGTGACGGCGCGGGCCGCTGCGCGTACCGCGTCGTGCGCGCTCGCGACGGCCACCGGCCAGCCGACGAGCCCGAAGCAGGGGAGGTCGTTGACGTCGTTGCCGACGTAGAGGACCCGTTCGGGGGTGATGCCGCGTTCGTCGCACCACTGCTTCAGTGCGATGTCCTTGCGGTCGATGCCGTGCAGCACCGGCACCTTCAGCTTGTCGGCGCGGGCGGCGACGACCGGGTTCTGCTCGGTGGAGAGGATGAGCAGGTCGAGTCCGGAGCGGCGCAGCGCGGCGATGCCGAGTCCGTCGCCGCGGTGCACGGCGACCATTTCGCGGCCGTCGGAGTCGACGTAGACCTTGTCGTCGGTCTGGGTCCCGTCGAAGTCGAGTACGACCGCGTCGATGTCGCCGTGCGTGGGCAGCAGCGCCGGGTCGAGCAGTGGCGCCAGCACGCGGGCACGGGCCAGGTCGTGCGGGTCGTCGATCTCCAGGACCCGCGCGGGGTCGGTCGGTACGAGCGCGGTGCGGCCGAAGAAACGGTGCTTGGCCTCGCGGAAGCCCCCGGCGCGCATCGCGTAGGCGGCGCCGGTCTCCAGGAACTCCTGCGGGCGGTCCTGGCGGCGCGGCCGGTTCGACTTGTCGTGGTTGACGCCGTAGCCGTCGAGTTCGCTGAGGTGCGCGCCGCCCTGGCGCCAGATGAAGCCGTGGGTCGGGGCGACGGTCAGCGCCGTGTCCGCGCCGTCCTCGATGAGCGCCGCGGCGACCCCGTCCAGGTCGCCGGGCGTGATGAAGGGGCTCGTGCACTGCACGAGCAGCACCACGTCGGTGACGGCGCCGCGCATCGCCTCGTACGCGTCCATGACGTGCAGCACGGCGGCCTCGCTGGTCGCCAGGTCACCGGCGATGGCGGCGGGGCGCAGCACGATCTCGGCGCCCGCGGCGCGCGCCGCGTCGGCGATCGCCTCGTCGTCCGTCGAGACGACGACGTCGGTGACCAGGCGGGCCTTGAGGCAGGCGCGCACCGCGCGTACCACCAGCGGTACGCCGCCCACCTGGGCGAGGTTCTTGGCGGGGACGCCCTTGGACCCGCCGCGTGCGGGGATCACAGCCAGGACGGTCATCGGTTCTCCTTGGTGGTCGGCGGGGCGTCGGCGGGGCCCGGCCCTGCGGCCCGGCGCCTCACAGCTCGCCCATCCGGCGGATGACGGGTGCGACGCGCTGCACTCCGTGGCGGTAGGCGCCGCGGGCGGCGCCGCGTACGGCGTTGCGCACCGCGCGCCGCACCCCGGTGGTGGCGCCGGCGCCGGCCGGGGCCGACGTCTTCGGGGTGCCGTCGGGGTTCAGGTGGTAGCGGGCGAGCAGCGCGGGCAGATAGCGGGGCGCTGTGGTGACGGTGTAGTACGGCGCGACGGGCGGCAGGGCGGGCCCGGTCAGGAGCTTGCCGACGCGGGCGCGGGCCTCGTCGAAGGCCGTGCCGTACGAGCCGTCGGCCGCGACACCCTGCCGGTCCGCCCACACGGCGTCGTGGCGGGGCCGGTGGCCGCTGTCCAGCTGCTCCCAGGAGGCCAGACACCCCGAGCCGATGAAGTGGTGGTTGCCGAGCGGTTCCCGTACGCCGAGGTCGGTGAGGATCGCGGTCGGGATGCGCCGGTGCAGGGCTTCCAGGGCCGCCGTCGACGAGACGGTGACCAGCAGGTCCGTACGGTCCAGGACCTCGCCCATGTTCCCGTACACCAGGCGGAAGTTGGCCGGCAGACCGCCGACGACCTTCTCGGCGAGGACCTGGTACGGGTACTCCTCGACGTGCGTGGTCTGCTCGCCGACCTTGCTGCGCAGCTTCAGCAGCACCTCGCGTTCCGGATGCAGCTTCGCGTGGTCGACCAGCCGCTGGAGCAGGTAGGCGCGGTCGGCGCGGGTCTCGGGCACGGAGGGCTGCGCGGCGAACACCACGGTGTCGCGGCCCTCTTCGGGGACGTACCGCTCGCCGCCGAGGAAGGGCAGCGCGGCCTCGGTGACGCTGGACGCGTCGGCGCCGACGCCCTCGTAGACGTCGCGGAAGCGCCGGCCGTCGTGGCGGGAGTTGGCGAGGACGACATCGGCGCCGTGCCGCAGCAGCAGGCCGTCGGCGAGCTTCTCGTAGACGACCCCGACGTAGCCGGTGACGAGCACGGGCCGGTCGGCCAGCCGCAGGGCGGCGATGCCGTGCAGCATCGCCTGGACGGCGCCGCCGACGAGGGCCAGCACGATCACGTCGTACGCGTCGCTCTCGTCCCGTATCGCTCTCAGGAACTCGGTACCGGTCACTTCGCGCAGCGCGTCGGCGTCCGCACCGACCTCGGCGAGCTGCCGTGCGGTGGGGGTCGCTCGTCCGCGCAGCAGGAATCCGCTGAGCTCGATGTCGCTCTCCTCGGCGGCTATGCGGCGCGCGGTGAGCGCGCCCCATTTCCACCGGGTGTCGGAGTCGGCGAGCACTGCGACCCGGACGGCGTGACTGGTACGTGATGGCACATCGTGGACGTTAGAAAGCCAATTCGCTGGGCGGCCCAACTCAACGGCAATAAAGGGTTAACAGCAGGTCTACGGATGGGGCGGGAGGGTCTTCCGCTGCGGGATTCATGGTTCGGCCACACTTCGTTCACCTTGAGTCTGTGCCGATGTCAGACCCGAAGGCGCGGGGCGCCCTAGCCTCACCCGGGTGGTCAAGCTCTCCGTCGTCGTGCCGTTCTACAACGTGCAGACATACGCGCCCGAAACCCTCAGAAGCCTGCGCGCCAATGCGCGCGGCGATTTCGAATTCCTGTTGGTCGACGACCGGTCGACCGACGGGACCCCGGAGATTCTCGAACGGGCCGAGCGTGAGCTGCCCGGTGCCGTCCTGCTCAGACACGAGAAGAACGGCGGACTCGCGACCGCCCGCAATACAGGTCTCGACGCGGCTCGCGGCGATTATGTGACCTTCCTCGACGGCGACGACTGGGTGGCCCCCGGTTATTTCGAACAGCTGCTGACCGCCATAGACGATCTCGGCTGTGACTTCGTCCGTACGGACCACGTGCAGTTCACCGGGCGCACGCGCACGGTCCACCGGGTGCCGGTGGGCAGGCGCGGCGAGGTGCTGCGGCCGAGGGACGCGATCCTGCCGGCCAACCGGACGACGTCCGTCGACTACGCGTACGCGTGGGCGGGCATCTACCACCGCCGGATCGTGGAGCGGGGCCTGGTGCACTTCACCGACGGGCTGCGCACGGCCGAGGACCGGCCGTGGATCTGGCGATTGCACCGCGAGGCCGAGTCGTTCGCCGCCGTGGGGCTCCTCGGGCTCTTCTACCGGCGGGGCGTCGCCTCGTCGCTCACCCAGATCGGGGACGTCCGGCAGCTCGACTTCATCAAGGCGTTCGACCAGGTCGTGGCCGACACCTCGAAGGACGAGGAAGCGGCCAGGTTCCTGGCGAAGGCCATCCGTACCTACTGCGCGATCATCGCCCACCACCTGGGCTCCAGCGTGCGGTACGAGCCCGCCGTGGCCCGCAAGCTGCGCACCATGAGCGCGGCCGCGCTGCGCCGGCTGCCCCAGGACCTTCTCAAGGAAGCACTGAACTCGATGGACTTGGAGCGCTCGGGCCGGCTGCAGCGACTGCGCAGGCGGACCCTGCCGGGCAACGGCAACTCCGGCGCCGGAACGGCGGCTGCCTGATGGGAACCCCCGCCACCCCCCGCACCCAGATCCTCTGCGCCTCCACGCTGTACGGAGCCGCCACGCTGGCAGCGGCGATCGACGCCGGGCTGCTCGGCACGCCGGACCGGCGGCTGCTGGTCGTCTGCAACAACGCCACGTCCCCCGAACTGTCGCCGTCCGTCGATCAGATGCCCGGCTTCGAGGAGCTGCGCGACCGGTTCGACGGCCTGCTGTCGTGGAACGAGACCATCGCGCCGTTCCATCCGAGCAGCTGGGCGCCGCGCCCCGACGACGTGCCGATCTGGGAGCGTCATCTGCGGCTCGCCTGGGAACTGGGCGACAGCAAGGTCGAGTTGGTCGTCGAGTCGATCCAGGTCACCCCGGCGCTCGCGATCACGGAGATCTTCACCGGCGCGCCGATCCGGGTGTACGCGGACGGGCTGATGAGTTACGGCCCGACCCGCTCCCGGATCGACACGCTGATCGGCGGCCGGGTGCGCGAGCTGCTCCACCTCGATCTCGTACCGGGGCTGCGGCCGCTGCTGCTCACCGAGTTCGGCGTCGAGCCGACGATCGTGCCGAGCGAGGTGTTCCTGCGGGTGCTGGACTCGCTCGCCGAGACGGCGCGGGACATCGCGACGCTGCCCGAGCCGCCCGCGCTCGTCCTCGGCCAGTACCTCTCCGAACTGGGCATCCTCAAGCCCGAGGAGGAGGAGGAACTGCACGTGAAGATGGTGCGGGGCTGTGCGGCGCGCGGCCACACCCAGGTGGTGTTCAAGCCGCATCCGGCGGCGCCGGCCGGCTGGTCGGTGCGGCTGGCCGACGAGGCGAAGAAGGCCGGGGTCGAGCTGACCGTCATCGCGACGCCCGTGCTGGCGGAGGTGCTGTACCAGCGGCTGAAGCCGGCCCTGGTGGTGGGCTGCTTCTCCACGGCGCTGTTCACGGCTTCCGCCTTCTACGGCATCCCGGTCGCCCGGGTCGGCACCGAGATCCTGAAGGAGCGGCTGACCCCGTTCCAGAACAGCAACCGGGTGCCGGTGACGATCGTCGACGCGCTGCTGGCGCCGCTGGACGACGACGGTTCGTTCCGGCCGGAGCCGGAGCTGTCCGGACTGGTCACGGCCGTCGGGTTCGCGATGCAGCCGGAGATCGTCCCGACGCTGCGGCCCGCCGCCGAGCGCCATCTCGCCGCGCACCACGACGAGCGGACGCTGAGTTACTTCAAGCGCCGCCGGCTGACCGCGCTCGGGCTGCCCGGCGGGCTGCCGGGCCAGCTGGCCGGCATCCCGCGCAACGCGACGGCCCGCGGCCTGGTGCGGCGGGCGCGCCGGCTGCGCCGCAAGGTGCTGGGCGCGCGCTGAGAGACGTACGGACAAGGGGCGGGGCGCTCGGCGCCCCGCCCCTCGTCGTGTACCGACGGCCGGCTGTCAGCGGCCGGCCGGGACCCGGACGCCCAGGATGGCGCGCAGGTCGGCGGCGTTCGCCTGGGTGACCTTCCACAGCTCCTGCTGCCTGCCGTGCACGTCGGCGACGGTCGCTGCATGGTCCTTCAGCAGCCCCACCGCACGCTCGGTGAGTACGGCCCCGAGGTCCTTCTCGTGGACGGAGACACCCCACTCGGGGCGGCCGATGTCCGCGAGGAAGTACGCCATCTTCGGGTGCGAGATCAGGCTGATGATGGGGGTGCCGCAGCCGAACGGGATCATCCCGGCGTGACCGCGCATCCCGATCACCAGTTTGGTGCGGGCGTAGGTGTCCCGGATTTCGTCGTTCTCGAAGTCGTACATCGGGATGACCGGCAGCGAGATGCCGTGCTCGCGCCGCAGGTCGAAGGCGATGCGCTCGTCGTCGAGGGAGTGCGCCACGCACTTGACCTCGGCGTGCGCGCCCAGCGCCTTGACGGCCTTGGCCATCTCGGCGAGGAAGTGCGCGTAGTCGTGGCCGAAGCGCAGCCCCGCCCGGTCGTAGGCGGCGTTGATCAGGATGGTGTTCTCGCGCTGCGCCGGGTCGGTCCAGCCGTCGACCAGCTGCCGGGTGACCGTGGTCGGGCAGGGCTGGAAGCGCACCTTGTCGTGCAGCTCGGCGGGGAGCAGCGCGCGCACCTTCTCGATCGAGCCGTGGTTGCGCAGCCCGAAGAACGAGGAGCGCTCCACCAGTTGGCGGAGGCTGGAGTTGAACCGCCCGGCCCGGTAGGACTGCCCGTCGAAGGCGTTGAAGCCCACCGCGTACACCATGATCGGCACGTCTATGCGGTTCAGCGTCTCGTCGGGGACGTTCCACTGCCAGGCGCTGTTGCCGTTGGGCGCGGTGTCCGGGATGAACAGGCCGCCGCCGCCGATGACCAGGCCGCGGCGTGCGTTGACCCGCTCCAGCGCGGCCTCGTCGAACAGCCGGTGCGCGTGGACCGAGTGCCAGCGGCGCGGGCCCGTCTCGGGGTCGAAGGTGAGCCGCACCGACTCGGGCAGCAGCTTGTCGCCCGCGTTGCCCTGCTGGGGCATGTAGAAGGCGACATGGGCCAGTTGCTCGGCTGCCGGGCCCTCGGGAGGTCCGGCGGGCGCCTCGGTGCGCAGCCGCATCAGCCGGCTGGCCCGGTGGGTCGGGTCGACGGACAGGCCGTCGACGGCGTACTGGTGCGCCGTGGTGTCGTCGCCGTGGATCCAGGCGATCTGGGCGAGCCTGGCGAAGGCCGTGGGCGCCCGGTTGGGGGCGGCGGTCGCCAGCAGCAGCTGGGCCTCGGCCTCCTCGTAGCGGGACACGCTCATCAGCGCGTGCCCGAACACCTCGTGCGGCCAGGCCTCGTCGACCGGAACGGAGACGGAGCTGAGGACGTCGACCGCCTGCTGGTACTCGCCGCCGTTGAGCTGGGCGAGCGCCAGCCTGCGGGCGCTCTCCACATCGCCGGTGCGGGCCACGTGCGGGGCGCCGAAGTGCACCATCAGGTCGTGGTGCGGGTCCTTGGAGCGCGTCATGAACGCGGCGTGGAACTCGGCGTCGGACAGGTCGAACTCGGCCCACCGGTCCTGCGCCTGGCCGTAGCCGGCCTCGCCGCCCTGCCAGGGCTTGTGCCGGCCGGTGAAGTGCAGGATCACGGTGTCGTCGGGCACCGGCTTGTCGCCGGACAGCCGCCGCTTGACGAAGTTGTAGCGGTTGTCGAGCTGGACGAAGTCACCGTCGAGCACGGCGTTGAGGATGCCCTGGTCGTGCTTGTCGAGTTCGTAGTCGCCGCTGCGGCCCGTGGTGTCGATCCGCGCGCAGAACTCGTCGCTCAGGTACTCGCGCTGGATGACCAGCAGCCCGCTGTTGAGCTTGTGCTGGCCGTAGAAGAACTGCGGTACGGCGGCGAGTCCTTCGCGCAGCTTCAGCAGCGGCCGCAGATCGCCCAGCACCACCATGTCGGTGTCCAGCGTGATCACGGTGTCGTAGTCCCGTATTCGGAACACGTCGAGGATGAAGTACGCCTTGCGCACCAGGTAGTTGTCCTGGTCGCCCTTGGCGTACGTGTCGTAGCGCGCCGCGTCGACCCTGCGCAGTTCGATGCGCGGGTGCAAGGCGCGGATCTTCGCGATGGACGAAGGCCGCAGGTCGTCGTGGAGGACGATGAAGTCCTCGCAGACGCCGGGGTTGGAGAGCGCGAGGCTGCGCAGCAGGGCGAGGAAGCCCGGCAGGTAGTTCTCGTCGACGAAGCTGGCGAAGGCGATGCGGCGCTTCCCGGTCAGTGAGGCGGCGCTCGCGGACGCGGTGTTCGGGGCGGTGGTCGGGGAGCTGGCGGTCATCTCAGGGAAATCCTCGCGTCGGTCACGCTCTGGGCCCGTTCCATGACCCATGCCTTCTCGCTGGTGTACTCGTGGACGGAGGTGATGGGCATCCGCATCGCCTCGCTGATCCGGTAGGCGCCGCTCTCGTAGAAGTCGAAGCCGATCAGATCCAGCTTCGGACTGACGTCGAGGAAGTCCAGCAGCCACAGCATGTTGAAGCCGCTGGTCGGGATCGACGGCCAGGCGTCGGTGCCGATGCCGCCGATGTTGCGTACGGGCCAGCGCAGCGAGTCGTCGCCCACGTAACTCTGCGCGCCGGGCACCAGCCGGGTGCGCATCGAGTAACGCCAGTCGTTCGGCAGGCCGCCGAAGATCAGCCGGGTCGTGACGCGCTTCTCCCAGTTGAAGCTGTGCTTGTGGATCGAGACGTGGATGTCGGTGCGGCTGCCGGTGGCGGGCGCGTCGATCCGGTACGAGTTGAAGCGCACCACCAGGTCGTAGGCGTCGATCTCCGGGCCGAGCGAACTGTGGCCCACGCGCTGCGAGTTGGCGATCAGACAGATGGACTTGCCGGCGATCTGGTTACGGAACTCGCCGAGCGTCAGCCAGTTGACCCCCGCGTACGTGGGGTCGTCGACCGGGCCGCGCATCCGGTTCCTGCGCTGTTCCGCGTACAGGGCGAGATGCTCGCGCAGCGCGGCGATGTGCGGGCTCCGCTCGCCGATCCGCAGATCGAGGTACTGGCCCAGGCACTGCTGGAGGTCCTGCACCGGGCTGTCCTCGTCGGCTGCCATCGCGAGCAGCGCGCCGACGAGCCTCGGTTCGGCGCCGTCCCGGTCGCCGCTGTCGTACCGGGCGAGGCCTTCCGCCCAGACGTCGGTCGCCGGGCCGTCCGCGTACAGCGTGGCCGTGGGGCACTCGCGCTGCAGCAGCGCGAGCAGTTCGGCCTGGTGCTGCCGGGCGGCGCGCAGTCCCGCGTTCCTCGGCGCGACGGCGAAGCCGTCGTTCTCGGTCAGCTCCAGATAGCGCTCGTACGCCTTGATGGCGCCGATCTCGTCGCCCGTGGCCTCCAGGATCCGGGCGCGCAGCCGCCAGCCGGCCCGGGAGCCCTTGCGCTGGGTCAGGACCGTGTCGCCGACGAGCCGGGCGAGTTTCAGCTCGTCGTCGTAACCGCACTCCAGGGCTTTGTTGCCGACGGCGAGCAGCGCGTCGAGCAGATCGGCGTCGAGGGCGGTCCCCGTGGAGGTGCCCGCCTTGGTACCGCGCCTGAGGAGGGCGGCGGCCGCGCCGCCCGCGGGGGCCGGTGCCTTGGCCGCCTGCGCGGCGTGCGCCGTCGCGTGGCTGGCGAGCAACGCCCGCAGCTTCTCGGCGAGTTCGTTACGCCGTGGGTCGAGCCCCGCCACCAGCTTGCCGCTGTGGACGGCGCAGGCGCGCAGACACTCGTCGAGCCCGGTCGGGGTGATCCGGTCCTCGGCCCGGGTTCTGGACTCGGCGCCCGCGGACGACGTGTCGCGGCTCACCCCCTTGCCCTGCCTCGGCCATCGGTTACGGGCGGCCATTGTCATGCTGCTCCCAGCGTCCTCTGCCCCTCTGACGGATGGGCGGGTCGGGACAGGCTAGGCAGCGTGTGCGACCCGGAGATGAACTCGGCCCGTCGGAAGGGGAAACGTCGGGTTCCGGCCCTCGCCGGGCTCACTCGCCCCGGCGCGGCAGCAGCGTCAGCGCGATGCCGGCGGTGACGGCCCGGAGTCCCGCGTCGAAGCCGGCGTCCTGCTCCTGGAAGATCTCGTAGCCGGCGGCGGCGGCCAGCGGGAACTCCGCCAGCCGCTCGGCGCGGGCGTCGAGGTCGTACCCCTCGCCTCCCCCGCCCTGCTCCCCCTCGCCCTCCTCGACGCGTGGCCCCATCGCCTGTTCCTCGATGACGAAGCCGATGGTGTAGCTGTAAGCGGTGATCCAGGCGCGGGCAGCGCCCGCCGGGGTGAAGCCGGCGTCGGTGAAGATCCGCAGGCTGGTGTCCATCGAGGCGGCGTACCCGGTGTCCGTGAAGCGGGTGCCGCTGTAGACCTTGGCGCCGTCGCGGTAGCGCAGCAGATGCGTACGCAGCCCGCGCATCATCACCGTCAGCGACTCCTGCCAGTCGCCCGACGGCTCAGCGGGCAGGTCGGCCGTCATCCGCCGCATCATCTCGGTGGCCATCTCGTCGAGCAGCGCCTGTTTGTCCTTGAAGTGCCAGTAGAGGGCGGGCGCCTTGACGTCCAGTTCCTTGGCGATGGCGCGCAGGGTCAGCCCTTCGAGACCGCCCTTGTCGAGCAAGCGCAGGGCGGTGCGGGCGACCAGTGCGCGGTCGAGTCGTGTCGTAGCCACCTTGACAATTTAACAGCGTTAAGCGCATCGTTCTGAACCATGGAACTTAACAACGTTAAGGAAGCGGTGTCCGAGGTCCTGATCGTGGGAGCGGGCCCCACCGGGCTGGCCCTCGCCTGTGACCTGCGGCGCCGCGAGGTGTCGGTCCGCGTGGTCGAACAGGCGGCGGGGCTCTTCCCCGGCTCGCGCGGCAAGGGCATCCAGCCGCGCACGCTGGAGGTGCTGGACGATCTGGGCGTCGTCGCGCCGATGCTCGCGTCCGGCGGCCCGGCCCCGGTGGGCATGGTCTGGCAGGACGGCGAGCGGCAGGGCGAGCACCGGATGTTCGAGGACGCGGCGCCGTCGCCCGCAGAGCCGTACACCGGGCCGTGGCTCGTCCCGCAGTGGCGCACCCAGGAGATCCTGTACGCGCGCCTGCTGGAGCTGGGCGGGAGCGTCGAGTTCGGCGCAGCGCTGCGCGGACTCGCGCAGGACGGCGGGGGCGTCACGGCCGAACTGTCGGACGGCAGGACGGTACGGGCGCGGTACGCCGTCGCCGCCGACGGGGGCCGCAGCACGGTGCGCGCGCTGCTCGGCATCGCGATGACGGGTGAGACCGTCGACCCGGCCGCGATGATCGTCGC
Source organism: Streptomyces sp. NBC_00370 (assembly GCF_036084755.1). Taxonomy (NCBI): domain Bacteria; kingdom Bacillati; phylum Actinomycetota; class Actinomycetes; order Kitasatosporales; family Streptomycetaceae; genus Streptomyces; species Streptomyces sp. NBC_00370. Next base: position 5,386,712 of record NZ_CP107968.1, on the reverse strand, counting down.
GGATGTCCGTATCCCCGCCCTCGACCGGCTGAACTGGCATGTGTTCCCGGGCGAGGACGGCTCGTTCCTGTCGCTCTGCCCGCTGCCGGGGACGGCCGACTTCCAGCTGGCAGGGCGGTTCGAGGACGGCTCGACGCCCGACATCTCCCCCGCCGGGGTGCGGGAACTGATCGCCTCCCGCACCCATCTCACGGCGGACGACGTCACCGAGGTCCGCTGGTCGTCGGACTTCCGCCCGCGCGCGGCCCTGGCCGACCGCTTCACGGATGGCCGGGTCTTCCTGGCGGGGGACGCGGCGCACGTCCACTCCCCCGCCGGCGGACAGGGGCTGAACACGAGCATCCAGGACGCGTACAACCTGGGCTGGAAGCTGGGTCAGGTGCTGCGGCACGGCGCGCCCGACGCGCTGCTGGACACGTACGAGGGCGAGCGCCGCCCGGTGGCGGCCGAGATGCTGGGCCTGTCGACCCGCATCCACCGCGGCGAGGCCCGCCGCGGCGCCGCCACCCGCCAGCTGGGCCTCGGCTACCGGGGCGGCCCGCTGTCGTCGGGCGCCGCGGGCGCCCTGCGATCGGGCGACCGCGCCCCGGACGGCCCGCTCCCGGACGGCACCCGCATCTTCGACATCCTGCGCGGCCCGCACTTCACGCTGCTGGCGGTGGACACGGCGCTGCCGACGGGGCTGGTGACACCACCGACGGTACGCACGGCCCGGATCGACACGTACGAACCGTACGGCCGAGGCCTGTTCCTGATCCGCCCGGACGGCTACGTCGGCTGGGCGGGCACGGACGAGACGGGCCTGGAGGCGTGGCTGAGGGAGGTGGACACGGACGCGGTGGCGGCAGGGGTGACGGCCTGAGCCGCGCGCGACGACGGGGGCCGGGGCGGTGACACCCGGGACACCGCGCCCGGACGCCGTCGCCGAGCCGCGAGGCCCCGGCGCGGCGGCTCGGCCGGCCGGTCCCGCAGGACCCGAGCCGCATGCGGCGGACGCGGGGCCGCGACCGAAACCCCGAACTCCCCTCGGTGCCCCGGCTCTCCCGGCTCTCCCGGCTCTCCCGGCAGGCTTGGGGCCCGGCTTCCGGCCCGAGCCCGGACGACGCCCCTAGGGCGCGCCCGCGCCCGCCCAGCGCATGGCCGGTTCGTTGCCGAAGAGGCCCGGGAGGCCGCCGCTGTGGAGGAACACCGTGCGGTCGCCCGCGCGTACGTCGCCCTCGGTCACCGCCGCGATCAGGCCCGCCATCGCGCGGCCGGTGTAGATCGGGTCCAGGACGACGCCCTCCGTGCGGGCGGCCGTTCTGATGGCCGCCTTCACCGGTTCGGTGAGCGTGGCGTACCCCGCGCCCACCTGGTCCAGCCGTAGCCGTAGCGCCTCGGCCGGGCACGGCACCAGGCCCGCCACCGTCGCGCGCGGGTCCGGGACCGCGCCGCAGTGGACACCGAGCACGCGCTCGGGGCCCAGGGTGCGGACGAGGCCCGCCATCGTGCCGCCGGAGCCGAGCGCCGTGACCACCTGGGCCAGGTCCGGGGCCTGGGACTGGAGTTCACGGCCGCACTCGGCGTAGCCGCGGGCGCCGGTGGCGCTGGAGCCGCCGAACGGGATCAGCGCGGGCTCGGCGCCTTCGCCGCGCAGCCGCTCCACGACCTGCTGGACCACGTCGGCGGCGTCCGCTTCGCCCGCCCAGACGATCTCCGCGCCCAGCAGACCGTCGAGCGCGACATTGCCCGCGCCGAGATCCTGGCCGACCGCCGGGCCCGCGAGCACCAGCACCACGTCAAGGCCGAGCCGTGCTCCCGCGGCGGCCGTCAGCCGGGCGTGGTTGCTCTGCGGCGCCCCGCTCGTCACCAGGGTCCTCGCCCCGGCCGCGACGGCGGCGCCGCAGAGGAACTCCAGCTTGCGGACCTTGTTGCCGCCGCCGCCGAGACCCGTCAGATCGTCCCGCTTGAGCCACAGGTCGCCGGCCCCGAGGCCGAGTGCCCGCGCCAGCCGTGGCGCGGGCTCCAACGGTGTCGGCCAGGCCCCGAACGTCACGCGGGGTGCTGTGTCTTCCGCCATCTGCTGTGCCTTCCGCGTCAGGACCCCCGGCCCGACTGTAACGGCCGATCCGGCGGCCCGTTCAGCGGCCCGTTCAGCGGCGGTTCAGCGGCGGCTCAGCTCCGGGCGCGCTTGCGTGCCCGGCTGCGCTGGACGGAGCGGGTGACGAACGGAGGCAGTACGTCGATGGCGAGCCGCGCCGACCGGGACCGCCGGGGCTTCTTCCGCGCCACGGGGGCCGGGACCGCCGCCGCCTCCACTGCGGGGGCGGGCTCGGGCTCGACGTAGTGCCGGGAGAACGGGAACTCCGGTGCCCGCATGCCGTGCGAGACGACCCGGACGATCCGGTGCCCGGCCGCCTGCTGGATGGACAGCCCGCAGGAGTCGTCGGCCCTGGCCATCGCGATGACCAGTTCCTGGAGCGGCGCCGGGTCGCCCCACGTGCCGTACAGCTTCTGGGTGCTCAGACAGATGGGCCGCAGGCCCCGGTTGAGCACGGCCTCCCAGGCGGCGACGGAGACGCCGGGGGTGTGCTCGCTGCGGAAGTCGTCGAGCACGACGATCCCGTCGAGCAGCAGGGCGTCCTGCGCCGCGCCGATGTCGCCGTACACGTGCTCGTACAGGTGCGAGGCGTCCACGTGCACGAACCGGCAGGACTTCGGCTCGACCTCGGCGGGTACGACAGAGGTGGGGGCGTGCAGGACCCGTGGGAGTTCGTCGTGGAAGGAGAGGTAATTGCTCTCGAACGCGTCCCTGGTCAGGGTCGGGTACGACTTGCCGGTCTCGGCGTTGTTGGCCTTGTCGGGGGCGTCGGACTCGAAAAGATCACACACGGTGAATTTCTCGCCGTCCCGCAGCTGCCTGCCGAGAAAGATCGCGCTCTTGCCCATGAAGACGCCCATCTCCAGCAGGTCACCGCGTTCCCCGAGCCTTTCCTGCCGGGTGAGCAGTGTCGCGAAGAGGGTCTGGTCGAGCGGTGCGAACCAGCCGGACACATCGTCGAGCTTCTGCGGACGTGGCTTTGTGTCGTTGGTGATGTCATTCGTGGCGCTCATCGTGGCAACCTTCAAACGAAACCGACGGGAAGTGCCCGCATCCTGCCATTCGCCACGGGCCACGCGGCGATTCGAACGGTCATTTAGGGCAACGTCCTGCTGTAGTTCATCTCCCGTCAAGGCGCGTTGTCACCGGATCGTTTTTTCGGGGGAGAATGTCGCCACGACACCGGAGTCATGAGATTCGACAAGACCATGAGATCCCGGAGATACAGGGGAAGAAGATGCTGAGTTCGCCCGCTCTGTGCCGGGTCCTGGCCGCGGCAGCCGTGCTGGCCGTGACCGCGGGCTGCTCCGTCGACCCGGCGGCAGGAGGTCCGGTGCGCGTCGACCACAAGCCGGGCGGCGGTACGCCGACGTCGCAGGGCACGTCCGGCACGCCGAGCGCGTCGGCCCCGGCGCCGTCCGCTCCGGCCTCGACCCCGGCGGCATCGAAACCCGCCCCCAGCCGGTCGGCGCAACCCGCGGCGCCCCGGCCCGCGACGGTGCTGGCGAGCGGCGACGAGAGCGGCCAGGTGCGGGAACTGCAGGCGCGGCTGCGGCAGATCGGCCACTTCGACCGCAACCCCACCGGCTACTACGGCTCGGTCACCGCGGCGGCCGTCTCGTCCTTCCAGCACAAGCGCGGGCTGCCCCGTACCGGCACGACCGACACCGTCACCTGGCAGCGGCTGCTCGCGATGACGAAGCAGCCGACCGGCGACGAGCTGCGGCCGCCGACGGTCAACCCGCTGCCGAAGCCGGATCCCCGCTGTATGACGGGGCGGGTGATGTGCATCAACAAGACCAGCCGGACGCTCGCGTGGATGATCGACGGCAAGGTGCGCTCGGCGATGGACGTACGGTTCGGCGCGCAGTACACACCGACGCGCGAGGGCGTGTTCAGTGTGTTCTGGAAGTCGCGGCACCATGTGTCGACGCTGTACGACTCACCGATGCCGTACGCGATGTTCTTCAGCGGCGGCCAAGCGGTGCACTACTCGTCGGACTTCGCGGCCCGTGGCTACGCGGGCGCCTCGCACGGCTGCGTCAACGTACGTGACGAGGGAAAGATCGCCTCGCTGTACGCGCAGGTCCGCAAGGGCGACAAGGTCGTCGTCTACAAGTAGGCGGCCGAGGGGAGTTGAGAGGCGCGGGCGGGACCGGGGGAACGTGTCCCGCCCGCGCCATATGCGCTGAGCCGAAGGTACGGGGGGAACCCCCGGCTCGTTGCGCTGCCGATGACCAGTCGGCTCACTCTTTACTGCGCCATGGGGCGGAAAAACGTCACACCTGGCGCCGCGGGGCGAAGAACCGCAGCTCAGAGCAGAGTCGAGGATCCGGTGGGAATCGGCGCGCGCGGTGTGAGCCCCGGTGCGGGGTCCGTTGACACCGGGTCCTTCGACGGCTCGGGCGAACCGGCGTACGGCGACGAGGGATCGGTGGCCGAGGGGTCCGACGAGACGGGGTCGGGGGACGCGGGACCGGAGGACGACGGGTCGGGTGACGACGTGACATGCGGCCCCCACGGGGAGGACGGCCCCTCGGACGGGGACGACGGACCGTCGGTGAGCAGGCCGCCGTTCTTGAGGTCGTTGTCCTCCTCGGGGATGCCCAGGAGCGTGTCGCAGAACTGGACGGCGCCCGCGACACCCTTGGCCGCCGTCTCCAGGTCGCTCCTGGTACGGGCGTTGATGTCGCCCTCGCGGTAGTCACGACAGACCTTGACGGCCTTGTCGTACCACGGCGAACTGCTGCGCGGCGCGGCAACGTTGTCCTGACTGCCCAGAGCTGCCCCGGCCCACGCGGACGCCGACGAGGAGGAGTTGGCTGCGGCGCCGCGTGAACTGCCCGCCGTGACAGGGAAAGAGGGAAGGGGCAGCCGCGGTGCGGCGGAGCTGCCGTGCGGCCGCGGTCCCGCGTCGGGGCTCCCGGACGCCAGGGGCCTGCCGGTCATCGGCGCCGATACGGTCCCGCCGGGCAGCGGTCCGTCGTCACCGGCGAACGGCGCCGCCAGCATCGTGCTGCCGACGGCCACGAACACGGCGCCCAGGGTGCAGCCCACGACCGCCGTGGCGAATCCCCGTCGTACCGGGCGGCCGAGCCGGGTGACGGGTACGACGCGCGGGTGCGGCCGGGGGCGCGGGGCGAGCCGTATCGTCCCCAGCGTGGCACCGGCATGGCCGGGAGGGTGTTCGGCGGCGCTCCGCGCGGAACTCCGTTCCGTCGTACGCCCGTCGGGGCCGCCCCGCACCGCGGCGGCGGCGCGGGCCCGCCGGAACGCGACCAGCGCCGCCGCCTCACCGGCGCTTTCCGCCGCGTTTGCGTTTGCGTATGTGACGTCGGCCACAGATCGCAGGGCGTCCGAGAGGCGCAGCGCCTGTGTCCGGGTGCGTTCGTCCGCGGTCTCGACGGGCTCACCGCTCAGCAATCTTTCGGCTGTGTCCTTGTCGAGCCACGGGTAACGCTCGTCGGCCATCACATGTCCTTCTGCGTCCGCAGGCGCGAATGCGTCACACCTGCGGACGCCGCAGCTCCCGGTCGAAAGACCCGCTGCGGCGGTACGGCCGCCAGGCTCGCACCCTGACCTGCGGCGCTGCGGCCCGTGCCGTGCGTCGTCCCCTCGTGCGGGTGGTAAGCGGTTTCGTCCGGCGTGCCGTCGGGGCCTTCGCCCCCGTCCCCGCCGGTCCCCCCGTCCGTACCGCCCGCGCCGTCCACCCCGCCCACGGCGTCGGCGCCGATCAGTTCGGCGAGCCGTTTGAGCCCCCGGTGTGCGGCCGTGCGCACGGCGCCTGGCCGTTTGCCCAGGGTGTGCGCGGCGCTCTTCGCGTCGAGCCCCACCACGACGCGCAGCACGACGGCCTCGGCCTGGTCCTGCGGCAGTTGCGCTATCAGCGCCATCGTCCGGCCGGTGGCGAGCGCTTCCATCGCCTCGTCCGCGGTGTCCGAATCGGCGGCGCGTCCGGCGAGTTCGGTCTCGTCCCCGCCGACGGCGGGCCGCCGGCCGCGCATCCGTATGTGGTCGAGGGCGCGGTTACGGGCTATCCGGGCCGCCCAGCCGCGGAAGCGGTCCGCGTCGCCGCTGAAGCTGTCGAGGTCACGCGCGATCTGCAGCCACGCCTCGGACGTCACGTCCTCGGCGTCCGGCTCGCCCACCAGCGTCCTGACATAGCCCAACAACCGCGGGTGCACCGTGCGGTACACAGTCCGGAAGGCGTTCTCGTCCCCCGTCTGCGCCGCGAGCACCGCGGCGGTCAGCTCCGCGTCGTCCCCCAGCACTTCCACAACCCGTCCTGAATCGCAGCTGGTCACTGCCGCGCCACCCCACGCGAATCTGAACGCTACGGCCTTTCCGGGTCCTGCGTCCACGGCTTGTACAACCTGCAACAACTTCGCGACGTTATGCGGTGTGACAGAAAACGCACCCTTGACGCTGAGGGGAGTACGGGGCGGCACTGCCGGCCCGTAGTCGGACGGCGGCCGGGGTCTCTCCTGTGGGGGGTGGCGACCTCGGCCGTCCTCCCACACGGCGGCAGCACCATCGAGGAACGGCGCACGTTCGTCCTCGCCCAGGGCCCCGGGATCGCCGCGGGCGCGCGCCCCTTCGACACCCGCCTCGTGGACGTGGCCGCCACCGTGTTCAAGCAGCTGGGCATCGTCCCCGACCCCGCGTGGGGTCTCGACGGCAAGCCCGTCCAGGAACGGTCCGCCGACCCCTTCGACACCCTGTACCCGGCGCTCTCCGGACGGGTCGACGAGACCGGGATCCCGGCCGGGGTGCTCGGCTACACCCGTACCGCGCCCAGCGGTTGGTCCGTCATCAACTCCGCGATGGGCACCGGCGGTGTCACCGAGTGGCGCGGCTGGTCCTTCGCCACCGACGAGTTCTGGAGCAGGTCCCAGCGCGATCAGTCCCGCGAGCTGAACGTGCGCTCGCGCGGCGTCTTCGCGGTGGCCGACTCCGACGAGTGGGACGACAAGGCGTCGTCCGGTACGTACGACTCCACGCTCGTCACCCCGGCGTACGCGGTCGGCGGGAAGGCGAAGGTCCGGCTGGAATTCACCACGCTCTACCGGCAGGAGGGCAGTCAGACCGCGCAGATCCTCGCCTCGTGGAACGGCACCCCCCCGTCGCCGTCACGTCGTACACCAAGGACGTCATCTCACAGCCGCAGTCGCTGAGCCTGACCGTCCCGTCGGGGGCGACCAGCGTCAGCTTCCGCTTCCGCTACACGGGCAGCAACAACTGGTACTGGGTGATCGACGGCGTGCGGGTCACGGCGAGCTGAGCGAGCGGCAGCCGGGCGAGCGGCTGCCGGACACACGGACGGGCGGGCGACGCCGACGGACGTCGCCCGCCCGCTCCCGTCTCATCGGCGTCGCAGCTTGCGCATGACCAGGGTCGTGGCGGCGAGCAGGGTGACGAAGCCGACGGGCAGTTGCAGCCAGAGGCTGACATCGGCGTACGAGGCCGCGGTGTTGGCGACCGCGCTGACGACCACCACCGTCCACAGCAGCGCACGGACGAGGTCCACCCGGCCGTCGTCACCGGGGCTCTCCGCGACAGGGGTGGGGGTGGTGCTGAGCCGGTACGGATCGGTGTGCGCCATGGGGACTTCCTCCGGTGGGAGCGGTCGCTGTTGTCGCTACCGACGCTAGGGACCGCGCCCCTGCCGGACGATCCCGTGGACCGCCCGGTCGGAGGTACAGCAGGCTGTACCTTCCGTCCCTCGGACCGCCAACAGAGGCGTCTACGCCCTAGGGTCGTGCGCGGACCGAGGAGAGCGGAGGAGAGCGGATGACAGAGCGGACGGCAGACCACCCGGCGAACCCCGCGGCAGCGCGCGCTTCGACGCGGCAGGACGGCCCGGTCGAGAGTGTCGGGGGCATCGCCGTGGCGGCTCTGCGCGCCGCCGGCGCGGCGACCGGACAGCTCGCCGGCGGGCTGGGCACAGCGGCCGTGGCGCTCGGCGTGCTGGTCCTGCTGGCCGTGACCGGTGCGGCCGCGCTGATCGGCGTGGGCCTGCTCATGGCGCCGCTCGCCCTGCGCGCGCTGCACGCCCTGGCCCGCCGGGAGCGGGCCCGGCTCGGCCGCAGGGGCCTGGAGGTGATCGCCCCCGAACCCCCGCCCACCCGGCTGCGGGCCGCACTCGACGACGCCACCACCCGCAGGGAGCTGCGCTGGCTGGTCAGGCACGCCACGGTGGGGCTGCTGCTGAGCGTCGCCGGCGCCCTGCTGCCGTTCCTCGCCCTGCGCGACGGCGCCTTCCCGCTGTACTGGAAACTGATGCCGGACGACGCGACCGCCACCTCGCTGGGCTTCGGCGTCGCCCACTCGTGGCCGGGCGCCCTCTGCGTGACGCTGCTCGGCGTGGGGTGGATCGCCATCATCGTCGGGCTGACCCCCGGCATGGCACGCCTCCAGTCGGGCCCGGGACAGCGGCTGCTCGCCGCAGGACCCGACGCCGATCTGTCGCTGCGGGTCGCCGAGCTGACCGCCACCCGCGCCGCCGCCCTGGACGCCCACGCCACCGAGCTGCGCCGGATCGAGCGCGCGCTGCACGACGGCACCCAGAACCGGCTCGTCTCGGTCACCGTCCTGCTCGGCGCTGCCCGCCGCAAGGTGGCCCGCGACCCCTCCCACGCCGACGAGATACTGGAACGCGCCCAGTCCGCGGCCGAACAGGCGCTGGCCGAGCTGCGCGCGGTGTCGCGCAGCATCCTCCCGCCGGTCCTGGACGACCGGGGGCTGGCCGGCGCGCTCTCCGGGCTCGCGGCGAACTGCGCCGTGCCCTGCCGTATCGACGTGGAAGCGCCCGAACGGTGCGCCGCTTCGGTCGAGGCGACCACGTACTTCGTCGTGGCGGAGGCCCTGACGAACATCGCCAAGCACAGCGGCGCCGAACGGGCCACCGTGACGGTACGGGCCCGCGGCGGCCGGCTCCGGCTGGCCGTCACCGACGACGGCCGGGGCGGCGCCGACGAGGACGGCGGCTCGGGGCTCACCGGCATCCGCCGCCGCGTCGCCGCGCACGACGGCACCCTCCGCCTGGCCAGCCCGCCCGGCGGTCCGACAACCCTCGAAGTGGATCTCCCCTGTGGATCGTGACCGGCCTCCGGCCCAGCACCTGACGAACCGGCACCCGACGGCCCCGCACCCGCCGCACGCTCCCCGGATCGTGATAGCCGAGGACGACGCGCTGCTGCGCGAGGGGCTGGCCCTGCTGCTGCGCGCCGAATCCCTCGACGTGGTGGCCACGGCGGGTACGGCCGAAGCCGCGCTGGACGCCATCGAGGCGTACGCCCCGGACATCGCCATCTTCGACGTACGGATGCCGCCCACCCACACCGACGAGGGCATCCGCGCGGCCGTCGAGGCCCGGCGCCGCCGCCCCGGTCTCGCGGTCCTCGTGCTCTCCGCCTACGTGGAACAGAGCTTCGCGACCGAACTGCTCACCGGCGGGGTCGGCGGCCTCGGCTATCTGCTCAAGGAGCGGGTGGGCCGGGTGGAGGAGTTCCTGGACGCGCTGCACCGGGTGGCGTCCGGCGGCACCGCGATCGACCCGGAGGTCGTCGCCCAGCTCTTCACCCGCTCCCGCCAGGACACCCGCCTGGAACGGCTGAGCCCCCGCGAGCGCGACGTGCTCGCCCTGATGGCCGAGGGGCTGGGCAACGGCGCCATCGCGGGCCGGCTCGTCGTGACCGAGGGCGCGGTCCACAAACACATCCGCAGCATCTTCGCCAAGCTCGACCTGTCCCCGGCCGACGAGGTCGACCGGCGGGTGGCCGCCGTGCTGCGCTTCCTGGACGCCGCCCGGCGCGGGGCGCGCTGACAGGAAGCACCGGAGAGACGGTCAAGTACAGCCTGCTGTACCACCACTTGGGGCGCGCACGGGAGTGATCCACGGGCCACGGATTGATGTGCTGAGCACGTCAATAACCCGTGCTTCAGCCCGTCCGAAGGAACCCGCGATGAGCATTCAAGCCCCCACCGACAACGAAGCGCGGCCGGCCGGTGCGGAGCCGGACGGCCGGGCGGCGGACAGCTCCCGGCTGCGGACCGCCGTCCGCCGCGCTCCGCTGGTCTGGTTCTTCTGCCTGGCCTTCGCGCTGAGCTGGCTGGCCTGGACGCCGTACATACTCTCCGAGAACGGCCTGGGGATCTGGCACTTCACCTTCCCCGGCGGCGCCGCGGGCAGCCAGCTCCTCGGCGTGCTGCCCGGCGCCTACCTCGGCCCGATCAGCTCGGCCCTGCTGGTGACCACGACCACCGAGGGACGTGCGGGACTGCGGGTCTGGCGCCGCCGGATGACCAAGTTCCGGCTCGCCTGGTACTGGTACGCCCTGGTCATCGTCTCGGTGCCCGCCGCGCTGACCCTCGCCTCGGCCGCACTCGCCGGCCGCGCTCCCGTCCTGCCGCCCGCAGCGGTGCTCGCCGCCTTCCTGCCCGGCCTGCTGCTCCAGATGATCACCACCGGCCTCGCCGAGGAGCCCGGCTGGCGTGAATTCGCCATGCCCCGGATGCAGAGCCGCTTCGGCCCGCTGGTCGCGACCCTCGTTGTCGGTGTCCTCTGGGGCTCCTGGCACCTGCCGCTGTTCCTGACCGAGTGGGGCGGCGGCCCGGACGTGGCCGTGACCAAGCCGCTGGAGTTCCTGGCCACGACGATCGCTTTCAGCTTCGTGATGACCTGGGTGTTCAACCGCTCGGGCGAGAGCATGCCGCTGGTGATGCTGGTCCACACCGGCGTCAACAACTTCTTCTCCGTCGCCGCGTCGGACATGTTCCCCACCCAGTCCGACGCCGGCACGGGCCACGCGTTCCTGCTCGCCTCGCTCACGGCGGCCCTGATCATCCTGGCGGCCACCCGGGGCCGTCTGGGCCTGTCCAAGCCGACCGGAATCGGATAAACTCCAGACCTTGGTCTCGACGAAGAAATGCCTGGTCAGAGGCCCTTTACGGCCTGGGGTGGCCGCCTGAATCCGGCCACCCCAGGTGTCGCCGTGTCAGCTCCGCGCCCGCGCCCTGCGGGAGACGACCGCGCGCAGCACCCGCTGGCCCTCGGTCGACAGATCCAGCGCCTGGCGCAGTCCGCTCCCCGCGCCGTCCGGCTCGGCGAGCATCTCCAGGATCCGCACCTGACGGCGCAGTTCACCGGCGACGAGCGGGCCCACTCCCGGGATGGCCGCCACCGTGTCGACGGGCTCCTCGCGGCAGCGCGTGAGCCGCGCCTGAAGCTCCTCGCCCGCGGCGCCGCCGCCGGTGTCGAACTTCTGGTGGATCTCCAGGCCGACCAGCGAACAGGTGTCGGCCCAGACCCGCAGCGGCTCCGGCGCCCAGGCAGCGGGCGCCGAGTTCAGCAGGGTGCGGACGAGCGCGATCTCGACGTTGGTCACGGCCTCGGCGTCGATGGCGTCGTCCAGGGCGCCCCTGGCCGTCACCAGCCTGCCCGGCCAGCCCTCGGCGCCGGCCGCGATACCCGCCCACAGCGGGCGCAGGACCTCGCTCTCCTCGGCGAGCAGCGGCAGACACCGGTCGAGGCAGGCGAGACCGCTCGCGGCCAGCCCGCGCTCATCGGCTTGGGCGATCAGCTTCACCAGGCTCATGGACGGCTCCTGTCACGGACGCGCTACTGCCCTGTACTGCGCCGGGCGGCCGGATTACGTCACTCCGCTCCTGGTGATCATCTCCCACAAGGGACGGCCGCCCGGGTGGTTGGAACCGCGATACCCGGATATGGAAGGGAATATGACCGGCTATTTTCAGCCGACGTCGAGCTTTGTGGCCAGCGCGGTGAAGCCGGTCCAGGAGAGCGCGGGCTTCCCCGGGTTCCAGAGCTTCTGGGCGGTCGCCGCCAGCGGCATCTTGATGCCGGCGGCCACCTGGTCCTGGGTCTGGGCGTTCGGGAAGTCGCCCCACACGGCGAACCTGCCGCCCAGGATCTGCTTCGAGTAGCGCGCGGGCACCGCCGTCGTACCGCGCAGCACCAGCGGGGTCCACTGCTCGTAGATGCGCTGCCCGGTCGGATAGGTGAAGTCGTTCGGCTGGCCGAGCACGTAGTACATGTACTCGTCGTTGAGGTTCACCATCGGGCGCCCCTCCTGGAGGTACGACACCGGCTGCCGCGCCCCGATCTCCTTGCCCGTCCAGTACTCGATCTGCAGGTTCTTGTCGGCGTGCACGGTGCCGCCGGCGAACACGCCGTCGTTCCAGACCTTGGGCTGCTTGCCGAGCTTGGTGACCACGCCCGCGCGGTCGTTCGTCCAGCCCGCCGTCAGGTCCGTCACGCTCGCGCCGCTCCCGTACTTCTGCCGGGCGGCCGTGGCGAGCTGCGGGAAGGAGGCGGCGGGGTCGCGGACCGTCAGCGCCTGGTACTCGTCGGCGCCGAGGTGCCAGTAAGCGCCGGTGAACAGCGCGGCGAACTCGCGGTCCAGATCGTCGATGAGCCGCGCGGACGCGGGCTTCGAGATGTCGATGGCGCCCTTGGTGACCACGCCGGCGGTGTTACGCAGCTTCAGCGTGGGGTTCGGGGCCAGTACGGCGCCGAGGTGTCCCGGCGAGTCGATCTCGGGCACGACGGTGATGTGCAGCCGGGCCGCGACCGCCAGGATCTGCCGGATCTGCGCCTTCGTGAAGTGCTCGGCCGAGACGATGTCGGGGTGGGTGGCCGACTCGATGCGGAAGCCCTGGTCGTCCGAGAAGTGCAGCCCGAGCTGGTTGAGCTTGAGGTCGGCCATCTCCCGCAGCCGGTCCTCGATCCAGCCCTCGCTGTAGAACTTCCGCGCGATGTCCAGATTCAGTCCGCGCTGCGGCCGGTCCGGCGAGTCGCGTACGACACCCTCGGGCATCGCGCCGTCGGCCCGTACCGCCTGCTTGAGGGTGCGGGTGGCGTAGAAGACCCCGGCCTGCGCGGGACCGGTGATCAGCACCCGGTTGTTGGCGGCCGTGAGGGTGTACGACTCGGCGCCGCCGCCGGGCTTCAGGGCCAGCTCGACGTCGCCCGCCCTGGCGGCGACCGCGCCCCGGTACCCGATCTTCAGCTCCTGGGCCAGCAGCTTCGCCTCGTCGGCGAGCCCGCTGCCCGCGCTGCCGCGCGCCACGACGACGCCGCTGTTGGCCGAAGGACGCCAGCCCGGACCGTGGGCCGCCTGATGGCTCCGGACCGCCGGGACGGTGCGCGGCGCGCTGGAGAGCGGGTACGACCGTGTGGGCGACGGCTCGGGCGCGGCGGACGACGCCGAAGCGGCGGCGGCCGACGAGGCGGCCGACGCGGCTGACGACGACGTGGGGGCGGGGGTGGCCGCGCCGCCCGAGTCCGACGACTGGTCCTGACAGGCCGCCAGCGACAGCGCGCCGACCGTAGCCGCCAGACCGGCGGCAGTGAGGCGCAGGGCGTTCCGGGGGTGCCACATCGGTCGAAAACCTCCTAGGTGTGGCGGGCGTACACGGCGAACGTCCCATGGAGTCGTCCACTCCGCGCGTTGAAACTCTCTCTTCCGGGTGAAATTCGCGCATCCGTCGGACAGTTCCCGCCACTCATCGATAACGTTGTGTCACTTCCCTCCCTACCGCCTCTCAGCCGCACCCCCGCTTCCGAGGAGCCCACGCTGTCCAGCGAGTCCCCCGCCGGGCCCCCGAGGTTCCCCGCCCAGACCCGCGACTCCCCCGACGTCCAGGCGGGTCTGCGCCGGTTCAACACGGCCCCGGCGGAAACCGTCCACGCCGCGCTGCTGACCTGCTGCGGCAGCCGCCGCTGGGCCACCCGGCTGGTCGCCCACCGCCCGTACCCCGATCTGGACGCGCTGCTCGCCGCCGCCGACGAGGCGGGCTACGACCTGGCGCTGGCCGATCTGGCCGAGGCGCTGGCCGCCGAGTCGTCGTCAGGCCCCGTGCACACCGCGCCACCCGCGGCCAGGACCGCGCTGCGCGCCGCGCACGCCGCGTACGAGTCCAGCTTCGGCCACGCCTTCGTGATCAGCCTGGAAGGGCACCGCCCCGAGGAGCATCTCGACCACGTGCTCGCCGGGCTGCGGGCCCGGCTGCCGCACGACCCCGACGAGGAACGGTCCGTCTCGGCCGACCAGCTGCGCCGACTCGCCCGGACGCGTATCGCGTACCTCGTCGCCCACCAGCTGGACTGGCCGTCCACCGGTCCGGCCGTCCCACAGGTGTCCCGATAGGGCTGTTCGTCACGAACGCCGTTGGTCCGTCCGTGGCTGTTCGAGGGGGTTTCGGGCCCATGGGAGGACCCCGGGCGAGCGGACCGACAAGTCGTCGCTACGATGGCCGGGGCCGGTGGACCGTACCCGGCCGGGCGCGACCGACACCACTGTGCTTGCCCGAGCAGAAGATGGCGGCCGGCCCCGATCCTTGCTCCCGGAGGGTTTTTCCGTGCCGGCTGGAACGCTGTACCGCGGCCGGGAAGGTATGTGGTCCTGGGTGGCTCATCGAGTCACCGGCGTCCTCATCTTCTTCTTCCTGTTCGTACACGTACTGGACACTGCTCTCGTACGTGTCTCACCCGAGGCGTACGACGATGTCGTAGCGACCTACAAGAACCCGGTCGTCGCGCTGCTCGAGTACGGCCTTGTGGCCGCAATCCTCTTCCACGCGCTCAACGGCCTGCGCATCATCGCCGTGGACTTCTGGTCCAAGGGGCCCCGCTACCAGAAGCAGATGCTGTGGACCGCGGTGGCCATCTGGTTCGTCCTGATGGTCGGCGCCCTCTACCCCGTGCTCGGTCACGCCGCGCGCGAACTGTTCGGGAGCTGAGTCCCATGTCCACAGACACCTCTTCCGCCGGATCGACTCCGGTGATCAGCGACGTCGAAGGCGTCAGCCTGTACGACGTCGACCACCCGGCGCCGCTCATCGAGGCGCCCCGCATGCGTACCGGGAAGACCCCGAAGTCGACGCGCGGCAACTTCGAGATGGCCGCCTGGCTCTTCATGCGGCTGTCCGGTGTCGTGCTGGTCGTCCTGGTCCTCGGTCACCTGCTCATCCAGCTGGTGCTGGACGGCGGCGTCTCCAAGATCGGCTTCGCCTTCGTGGCCGGCCGCTGGGCGTCCCCGTTCTGGCAGGTCTGGGACCTGCTGATGCTGTGGCTCGCCATGCTCCACGGCTCCAACGGCCTCCGCACGGTCATCAACGACTACGCGGAGAGCACGACGGCGCGGCTGTGGCTCAAGGGCCTGCTCTACACCGCCACGGTGTTCACCATTCTTCTCGGCTCGCTGGTGATCTTCACCTTCGACCCGAACATTAGTTAAAGCCGGGGCTGACGAGACCAATGAAGATCCATAAGTACGACACCGTCATCGTCGGCGCCGGCGGCGCCGGCATGCGCGCGGCCATCGAGTCGACCAAGCGCAGCCGTACCGCCGTGCTGACGAAGCTCTACCCGACCCGGTCCCACACGGGGGCTGCGCAGGGCGGCATGGCCGCGGCGCTCGCCAACGTGGAGGAGGACAACTGGGAGTGGCACACCTTCGACACGGTCAAGGGCGGCGACTACCTGGTCGACCAGGACGCCGCCGAGATCCTGGCGAAGGAGGCCATCGACGCGGTCCTCGACCTGGAGAAGATGGGTCTCCCGTTCAACAGGACCCCCGAGGGCAACATCGACCAGCGCCGCTTCGGCGGTCACTCCCGTAACCACGGTGAGGCGCCGGTCCGCCGCTCCTGCTACGCCGCCGACCGTACCGGTCACATGATCCTCCAGACGCTGTACCAGAACTGCGTCAAGGAGGGCGTGGAGTTCTTCAACGAGTTCTACGTGCTGGACCAGATCATGGTCGAGGTCGACGGGGTGAAGCGGTCGGCCGGTGTGGTCGCCTACGAGCTGGCCACCGGCGAGATCCACATCTTCCAGGCGAAGGCCGTCATCTACGCCTCCGGCGGCTCCGGCAAGTTCTTCAAGGTGACGTCGAACGCGCACACCCTGACCGGTGACGGCCAGGCCGCGTGCTACCGGCGCGGGCTGCCCCTGGAGGACATGGAGTTCTTCCAGTTCCACCCGACGGGCATCTGGCGCATGGGCATCCTGCTCACGGAGGGCGCCCGCGGTGAGGGCGGCATCCTGCGCAACAAGGACGGCGAGCGCTTCATGGAGAAGTACGCGCCCGTCATGAAGGACCTCGCGTCGCGTGACGTCGTCTCGCGCTCCATCTACACGGAGATCCGCGAGGGCCGCGGCTGCGGTCCCGAGGGCGACCACGTCTATCTCGACCTGACGCACCTGCCGCCGGAGCAGCTGGACGCCAAGCTGCCCGACATCACCGAGTTCGCGCGTACGTACCTCGGCATCGAGCCGTACACCGACCCGATCCCGATCCAGCCGACCGCGCACTACGCCATGGGCGGCATCCCCACCAACGTCCAGGGCGAGGTGCTGTCCGACAACACGACGGTCGTGCCCGGCCTGTACGCGGCCGGCGAGGTCGCCTGTGTCTCGGTGCACGGCGCCAACCGGCTCGGCACCAACTCGCTGCTCGACATCAACGTCTTCGGCCGCCGCTCCGGCATCGCCGCCGCCGAGTACTCGGCCGCCAACGACTACGTCGAACTGCCCGACGACCCGGCGGAGTTCGTCCGGGACCGGGTGGAGCACCTGCGGGAGTCGACGGGCAAGGAGCGCGTCGCGGCGCTCCGCCTCGAACTCCAGGAGTGCATGGACGCCAACGTGATGGTGTTCCGCACCGAGCAGACCATCAAGACGGCCGTCGAGAAGATCGCCGAGCTGCGCGAGCGCTATCTGCACGTGTCCATCCAGGACAAGGGCCGGCGCTTCAACACGGATCTGCTGGAGGCCATCGAGCTGGGCAACCTGCTCGACCTGGCCGAGGTGATGGCCGTGTCGGCGCTCGCCCGCAAGGAGTCGCGCGGCGGTCACTACCGCGAGGACTTCCCCAACCGCGACGACGTGAACTTCATGCGCCACACCATGGCGTACCGCGAGGTCGGCGACGACGGCAACGAGTCCATCCGTCTCGACTACAAGCCGGTCGTCCAGACCCGCTACCAGCCGATGGAGCGTAAGTACTGATGTCTACAGCCACCATGGACCGGGTGGAGGCCGCCTCGGCAGCCTCGCACCTCATGACCGTCACGTTCCGGATCCGCCGCTTCAACCCCGAGGTCTCGGACGAGTCGCAGTGGCAGGACTTCGAGCTGTCGATCGACCCCAAGGAGCGGGTGCTCGACGCCCTGCACAAGATCAAGTGGGAGATCGACGGCACGCTGACCTTCCGCCGCTCCTGTGCGCACGGCATCTGCGGCTCCGACGCGATGCGCATCAACGGCAAGAACCGGCTCGCCTGCAAGACGCTGATCAAGGACATCGCGACGCCCGGCAAGAACGGCAAGCCGAAGACGGTCACGGTCGAGGCCATCAAGGGCCTGACGGTCCTCAAGGACCTCATCGTCGACATGGACCCGTTCTTCCAGGCGTACCGGGACGTGATGCCGTTCCTCGTCACGACCGGCAACGAGCCGACGCGTGAGCGGCACCAGTCGGCCGAGGACCGCGAGCGCTTCGACGACACCACCAAGTGCATCCTGTGCGCCGCGTGCACGTCGTCCTGCCCGGTCTTCTGGAACGACGGCCAGTACTTCGGCCCCGCCGCCATCGTCAACGCGCACCGCTTCATCTTCGACTCGCGTGACGAGGCCGGCGAGCAGCGTCTGGAGATCCTCAACGACAAGGACGGCGTGTGGCGTTGCCGCACGACGTTCAACTGCACGGACGCCTGCCCGCGCGGTATCGAGGTCACGAAGGCGATCCAGGAAGTCAAGCGCGCGCTGATCACCCGCCGCTTCTGAGCGTTCCCGGTGTTCTGAGCGTTCCCGGTGTTCTGAGCGCTCCGGGCGTCACCGAAAGGCCCGTCTCCGTACACGGACAGTACGGCGGCGGGCCTTTGTGTGTCAGGATCGATGCCGGACACCAGCCGGGGGAACGGGGAAATGCGATGACCGAGCCGAATCCGTACAGCGACGGTGAGTACAAGTGGGGCCCCGGGCAGCAGCAGGGCTACCCGGCCTACGGGTACCCCAACCAGCCGCCCGGCTACGGCTATCCGGGCCCGCCCGCCGAGTACAGCGCGACGCTGCCCGCGGGTGTGCCGTTCGGCGCCCCGCAGCAGGCCGGCGGGGCGCCGCTGGTGTCGATCGGTGACATCACGGTCCTGAACGACACGATCGTGACCCCGTCGGGCACGCTGCCCCTCAGGGGCGCGGTGTGGAACGCCACGGACATGTCCCGTACGGAGGAGAGCATTCCGGCGCACGCCATCGTGCTGGCGATCGTCTTCTTCGTCTTCTGTCTGCTGGGGCTGCTCTTCCTGCTGATGAAGGAGAAGAAGACCACCGGCTTCATCCAGGTCACGGTGACCAGCGGCGGCAAGCACCACGCGACGATGATCCCGGCGAGCCACCCGGGCGACTTCATGGGCGTGATGGGCCAGGTCAACTACGCCCGCTCGCTCAGCGCCATGTAACGACCGCTTCCCGACCGGTTCGTGGACCGGCCTCTCGACCGACTGCCCGGGTGCCCGCACCCGGGCAGTCGGCGTTTCTCGCCGTCCGCGCGCGCTTGAACATGTTCAAAAGGAGGGCTAGTGTCATCGACAACAGCTTTTGAACACGTTCAAGAGCGCATCCAAGGGGAGGGTGAGGTATGGACCTCACTGTTGTGGCGTATGTGATCTACCTGGTCGTCAGCGTGGCGCTCACCGTGTGGGTGGCGCGGACGCTGAGCAAGAACGGACGGATCTTCCTCGCCGACGTCCTGCACGGGAACGAGAAGCTCGCCGACGCCGTCAACCACCTGCTGGTGGTCGGCTTCTACCTGGTCAACCTCGGCTTCGTCGCGCTGTACCTGAAGACGGGCAACGCCGTCGCCGACTCCCGCGCGGTCGTCGAGGAGATCTCGGTGAAGGTCGGTGTGGTCCTGCTCGTCCTCGGCGTGATGCACCTCGGCAATGTGTATGTGCTCAACAAGATGCGGCGGCGCGGGATCATGGAGCGCGAGCAGACCCCGCCGGTGCCGCCGCAGGGCTGGACCGGCGGACCGAAGGGCCCGGGCCCGTGGGCCGCTCCGGCGACCGGGGCGTGAGCACCGTGCCGACCCCGCACCGGTACGCGCCCGCGCGGGTGGCGGACCGCCGGGCGCCGGTCCGCCGGCTGACGGTGCTGTACGACGCGGAGTGCCCGCTCTGCGTCCATCTGCGGCACTGGCTGCTGCGCCAGCCGCAGCTCGTCCCCCTCGACCTGGTGCCGGCGGCGTCGCAGGAGGCGCGCCGGCGCTTCCCCGACCTCGACCACGGCAGCACGCTGCGGGAGATCACCGTGATCGGGGACGGCGGCCAGGTCTACCGGGGGACGGCCGCCTGGATCGTCTGCCTGTGGGCGCTGACCGAGCACCGCCCCAAGTCCCACTGGCTGGCAACGCCCGCGGGCCTCCCGTTCGCCCGGGTCACCGTCCTCGCAGCGGCCAGGTACCGGGCGGCGACGGGGGCGCCGGCCGGGGTGGCGGGCGCCGCGCACTGCGAGGGGCTGTGCGAGGCGCCGGCGCCGGCTCCCTGACCGGGCGGGACGTCACCGGACAGGGCAGAGCTTGCCGGGAGGGGCACTAGGCTCGGGGACCGTGAAGGACGAGATGGACACGAAGGACGCCAGGCCTCCCAAGAGCGAGCAGACCCGCACGCTCATCCTCGAAACCGCGCTGCGGCTGTTCCAGGAGCGCGGTTACGACAAGACCACGATGCGGGTCATCGCCCGGGAGGCCGGGGTCTCGGTCGGGAACGCGTACTACTACTTCTCGTCCAAGGAACATCTCGTCCAGGGCTTCTACGACCGGATCGCCGCCGAGCACCGGGCCGCCGTCCGGCCGGTGCTCGACCGGGAGACCGATCTGGACGCCCGGCTCTCCGGGGTGCTGACCGCCTGGCTCGACATCGCGGCGCCGTACCACGAGTTCGCCGCGCAGTTCTTCAAGAACGCCGCCGACCCCGAGTCCCCGCTCAGCCCCTTCTCCCCCGAGTCGGAACACGCCCGCGAGGCGGCCATCGCCGTCCACCGCGAGGTGCTCGCCGGGTCGAAGGCGAAGGTCGCCGACGAACTGACCGACATCCTGCCCGAGCTGATGTGGCTCTCGCAGATGGGGCTCGTCCTGTACTGGGTCTTCGACCGCTCCGAGGGCAGCGAGCGCAGCCGCCGGCTGGCCGAGCGCGGCGCCCGGCTGACCACGCGGGGCGTCGCGCTCGCCCGGTTCCGGGTGCTGCGACCGCTGGTGAAGGACGTGCACGAGCTGTTCACCGACTTCCTGCCGGGCATGGCCGAAGCGGCGGTCGCCCGCAAGAAGAGCTGATCAGATCCAGCCCAGCTCCCACAGCCGCCAGATGCCGGTGCCGTCCGAGAGGTACTGGGCGCCGGTGACCTCGGCGCTGCTCAGTACGTAGTCCTTCTTCTGCCACAGCGGCACGACGGGCACGTCCCG
The DNA here is from genome assembly GCF_036084755.1 of Streptomyces sp. NBC_00370. NCBI lineage: Bacteria > Bacillati > Actinomycetota > Actinomycetes > Kitasatosporales > Streptomycetaceae > Streptomyces > Streptomyces sp. NBC_00370. The sequence goes on along the minus strand of NZ_CP107968.1, from coordinate 5,366,148 downwards.
CGCGATCACCTGCTGGAGTTCCTTGAAGTCGTCGGCCGCCTGCCCCCGCTCGCCGAACTGCTGCGTGGCCGTGATCAGTTGGTCGACACGTTTGCTCTGGTAGCCGCCCTGCAGCGCGCTGTCGGCGCCGACCAGCGGCGCGATGAAGTTGTCGGGGTCGGGGAAGTCCGGCAGCCAGCCGACCGTGTACGCGTCGAACTCGCCGTTGGCGTAGTCCTTCTGGAAGGTCGTCCACGGCTTGCCGATGGTCTTGACCTTGAAGAGCCCGGTGGCTTCGAGCTGCTTGCGCAGTTCGGCGGCCTCGGGTCCCGCCGTGCCGCCGGGCGCGTAACCGAGCGAGAACTCCACCGGTGTCGAAATCCCGGCGTCCCCCAGCAGCTGCTTCGCCTCGTCGGCGTTCGGCTCGGGGAACTCGTCGAAGAAGGCCGTGCTGTGCGAGGTGATGCCCTGCGGCACGAGCGAGTAGAGCGGGTCGACCGTCGAGTCGAAGACATCCGTGACGATCTTGTCCCGGTCGATGACGGCGGCGATGGCCTTGCGCACCGGCAGTTGGGACATCGGTGAGCCCTGGCGCACGTTGAAGACGAGGTTGCGGATCTCGGCGCTGTCCGCCTCGTTCATCCGGATGTCCTCGGCGCTGGTGTCGAGCCCCGCGATCACGGCGGGCGGCATCTGCCGGTGCGTGACGTCGACCTTCTTGGCCTTCCACGCCTTGGCGAGGTCGGCGGAGGTCTTGAAGTAGCGGATGTCCACCGGGCCGCCGGTCTCGCCGATCGCCCCGTGGTACGAGGGGTTGGGTGCCAGGTGGGCGCGGACGCCGTCGTCGTACGACTTGATGACGTAGGGCCCCGAGCCGTCCGCGCCGTGGTCGGTGCGGAGTTTGTCCGCCGGGTACTCGGTGTGGTCGACGATCGCGCCCGCCCCGGTCGCGATCTTCAGCGGGAACGTCGCGTCACGCGAGCGGAGATGGAAGGTGACCGTCTGGCCCTTGGCCTCGGTCGACTTCAGGGTGCTGAAGAGCGGCAGCGGCCCCTGGTCGCTCTTGATCGTCGCGACCCGGTCGACGGAGAACTTGACGTCCTCGGCGGTGAGTTTGTGGCCGTTGGCGAAGGTGATGTCGTCGCGCACCTCGCACCGGTAGGTCATCAGACCCGAGCCCACGAAGTCGCACTTCTTGGCGGCGTCGGGCACCGGTGTGACCGAACTGGGTTTGAACGTCAGCAGTGATTGGTAGACGTTGCCGAAGAGTGCCCAGGAGCCGGCGTCGTAGGCCCCCGCCGGGTCGAGCGAGGTGACGACGTCCGTCGTGCCGACGGTGATCACCTTCTGCCCCGAGTTGTCGGACGGGAGCAGCTGCCAGCCGCCCACTCCGACGATCGCCAGTACGACGCATGTGATGAGTATCCGAAGACGGATCGACCGCATTTTGTTGTGCCCCTCTGTCACACGCCCACCCCTGACCGTGATGGCGCTCACCCAATCACACGGACTTCACATGGGGAAGGGAAATCAGAGGTGTCCCGCACAACGGTCAGGTCACTGAAACCTCTTCGCGGCAGTTGGCTGAAAATCAACGATCCGGGCGGTCATGCCTGCCGGGACGCCAGCTCGATCACGGTGATGTCGGAGGGCGCGTCGACCCGTACCGGCGGGCCCCAGGCGCCCGCGCCGCGCGACACGTACAACTGCGTGTCGCCGTACCGTTCGAGCCCCGCGACGGTGGGGTTGGAGAGCCGGGCGACGAGATTGCCCGGCCACAGCTGACCACCGTGGGTGTGGCCGGAAAGCTGGAGGTCCACGCCGTGGCTCACGGCGTCGTCGATGACGATCGGCTGGTGCGCGAGCAGTACGGAGGCCCTGGCCGGGTCGCGGTCGCCGAGCGCCTTGTCGAAGTCGGGTCCGTGCCCCTCGCTCTCGCCGCCCACGTCGTTGACGCCCGCCAGGTCGAACCCGGCGATCTCCACCCGGTCGTTCTCCAGCGGGTGCAGGCCCAGTTCGCGTACGTGCGCGACCCAGGCGGCGGCGCCCGAGTAGTACTCGTGGTTGCCGGTGACGAAGAACGAGCCGTGCCGCGCCTGGAGCCCGGCGAGCGGTTCGGCCGCCGGGCCGAGGTCCTTGACGCTGCCGTCGACCAGGTCGCCCACGACGGCGATCAGATCGGGGTTGGTGGCGTTGATGGTGTCGACGACGCGCTGCGCGTGCGAGCGGCCGAGGATGGGCCCGAGGTGGATGTCGCTGACCACGGCGATCCGGAACCCGTGCGCTGCGCGCGGCAGTTTGGCCAGCGGCACGGTCACGCGCTTGACGCGCGGGCCGCGCAGCACGCCGTACGTCCCGTAGCCGACGGTGCCGAGGGCCGCGGCGCCCGCAGCGCCGCCGACGACCCGGGCGACGAAGAGGCGGCGTGAAGGAACGGTGACCGTCGCCGTGGCGACGCTTCCTGACGCTTCGTCAGTCTCGGGGAGGTCCCGGCCGGCCGGCGGGACCGGCTCGGCCCCGCTCGCCCGGCGCGCCAACAGCCGCCGCAGCAACGGCCGTACGACCTCGCCGACGGCGAGCGCGAGCAGCAGGTAGAGCAGGACGGCGAGCCACAGATACCCCGGCCAGGCCAGGACGCGCTGGAGCAGGAACGGCGCCCCGGACCGCCCGACGGCCAGCGCGCCGACGGCGAGCACCGGCATGAGCACGGCGAGGGCCGTACCGGCCCTGCGCCAGCCGCTGCCGTCGGCCGTGGTGTCACGGACCAGCCGCCGCCACACGTACCAGTGCGCCGCACCCACCACGGCGACGGCCAGCAGCACCATCAAGACGACCAACACGATCACGAACGGCTCCTGCCCCAGTCGGCCGCGCCGCGCGACGCACCCCGTCGGCACAGTGTGCCGGGCGCCGGTCGGAGCCCGGACGGCGGGCCGTGGTCGGCGACGTGCGTGGTCAGGGCACGCGCGTCGGTTCCGGTTCCGGCTGTGGCTGGTTGTCGTCCCGTTCGCGCCGCAGCGTGCGCACACTACGGAACCCGATGACGCCGATCACCGTCCCCAATACAAAGGACGCGACAGCCAGCATCAGATGCACCCAGAAGTAGGCGGTCGGATCGCCCGCGTCGTCGAAGGCGAGTCCGCTGCCGTCCTGCCAGAGATTCTTAGCGAAGGTGATCCAGATCCACCAGCTCCAGACTCCGAAGGCGAGCAGGAACCAGGAGACACGGCGGCTGAGCTTCATGGACCCAGTATCGCCGTCGTCCCCCGGCCCGAAGAGGCTGGGGTGGGGATCCATGGGCGGGGCATGTACGTTCTGGTGCGTGTCCGCTCTGAAAAAGACCGCCCTGACGGTCGCCTCCGCCGCGTTGCTGCCCCTTCTGACCGCCGCGCCCTCCTGGGCGGACGGCAAGCAGCCCCAGCCGCCCGCCACGATGTCGAGCGTCGGCGGGACGAGGCTCGCCATGGCGGGCACGCAGGTGGATCTCGGACTCGGTGCGCCGGTCCTGCCGAAGAAGCTGTCGGGACGGTCCTGGATCGTCGCCGACGCCGAGTCGGGCGACGTACTGGCCGCGCACAACCCGCACTGGCGGCTGGCGCCCGCGTCCACGCTCAAGATGCTCTTCGCGGACACCCTGCTGCCGAAGATGCCCAGCACCGAGCAGCACAAGGTGGCGCCCGCCGATCTGGCCGGCATGGGTGAGGGCAGCAGCCTGGTCGGGGTGAAGGAGAACCTCACCTATTCGGTCCACGACCTGTGGCTGGGTGTCTTCCTGCGCTCGGGCAACGACGCGGTGCACGTGCTGGCCGCCATGAACGGCGGCGTCAAGAAGACCGTCCAGGACATGCAGGCGCACGCGGACGAGCTGCAGGCCCTGGACACCCATGTCGTGTCGCCGGACGGGTACGACGAGCCGGGCCAGCTCTCCAGCGCCTACGACCTGACGCTGTTCGCCAGGTCGGGGCTGCAGAACAAGGACTTCCGGGAGTACTGCTCGACGGCGACGGCCAAGTTCCCCGGCGAGATGGTCAAGGCCAAGAAGGGCAAGAAGCCGAGCAAGAAGCGCTCGACCTTCGAGATCCAGAACACCAACAAGCTGCTGACCGGCGCCGGCGGCGTCAGCCCGTACCAGGGCCTCGCCGGGGTGAAGAACGGCAACACCACGCACGCCGGATCCACGTTCACGGGTGTCGCCGAGCGCGACGGCAAGGTGCTGCTGGTCACCGTCATGAACCCGTCGTCGGACGAGAACCAGGCGGTGTACGAGGAGGCCGGGCGGCTGCTGGACTGGGGCTTCGCCTCGGCCGGCAAGGTGACGCCCGTCGGCAAGCTCGTACCGCCGAAGTCGGCCAAGACCGACACCCAGCAGGCGGGCGGCAAGCCCAGCGCCGCACCGAAGCCCTCGCCCGACGCCGGTGCCAGGGCCAACGCCTCGGCCGCCGTCTCGGACGGTTCGAGCGGGGTCGGTATCGCGCTGTCCATCACGGCGGGCGCGCTGATCGTGCTGGCGGCCGCCGCCTATCTGGTCAACCGGCGCTGGCCGCTGCCGGACCTGGTCCGTCGGCGTCCGCGTCCCTGACCTGCCCTGCCCGCTCCTCCGCCGCCCGCTCCCGCGCCTCTTCGCGCTCCTGCTCCTGTTCCCGCTCCGCCGCGCGCTCCTTCTCCTGCTCCTTGCTGGGGGTGGCCGTCCAGGCGGCGCAGAACAGGAGCAGCTTCGCCATGAAGTTGATCCACAGCAGCAGCGCGACGGGCACGCCGAACGCGCCGTACATGGACTTCGAAGCGACGCCCTTCATATAGCCGCCGAGCAGCAGCTTGAGCAGTTCGAAGCCGACGGCGCCGAGCAGGGCGGCGACCGCGAGCCTGCGCCGCTCCGGCTTCACGCGCGGCAGCAGCGTCAGCACGTACAGCAGGAGCAGGAAGTCGGCGACGGCCGCGACGGCGATCGCCGCGACCTGGAGCAGCACACCGCCGGCGCCGCCTTCGGGGATGCCGAGCTTGTCCGCCGTCCAGCCGACGGCGGTCGATCCGAACCCGGAGGCGCCGAGCGAGGCGAGACCGACGGCGCCGAGGCCGAACAGGACCAGCGCGTCCTTGCCCTTGAGGACGATCGGATTGCCCTCGGGGCTGTCGTCCAGCTCCCAGACGGCCCGCAGGCATTCGCGCATGGAGCCGACCCAGCCGATACCGGTGAACAGCAGCAGCGCGCCCGCGATCAGCCCGACCGTGCCGGCGTTCGCGACGAGCGTGTCGATGTTCAGCTGGTCGGAGATGCCGGGCACCTGCTTGGAGATGCTGTTCTGCACCCGGTCCAGCTGCCCCTGGCTGAGCAGCGCCGCGCCGATCGCGGCGCCCACGGTGATCAGCGGGAAGAGCGCCAGGAAGCTGATGAAGGTGATGGCGGCGGCGAGTCTGGCCCAGTGGACCCGGTCGAGCGTCTCGTACGACCGCCACGCGTGCGTCTGCATCAGCCGGGCCACCACGGGGCCGATGACGGGGAGCTTTTTCAGCCAGTCCATGGAAGGAGATTTACCCCCGAATCGGAAGTCCAGCGGTTACATCGCCACGCCTCTCGCTGGGCGGACCGTCAGCCACCCATTCATACGAGTCGGATGGCGAAGGCGACAAATTATGAGGTATAGGGCGATACGGTCACCTTCATGTCTGTCTTGACGAAGGAGCACAGCCCGATGAAGGACGCCTTCGGTTCCCCACGGTCCCTGCTCGTCCTCGGCGGCACGTCGGAGATCGGACTCGCGACGGCGCGCCGGCTGATCACCCGCGGGGTCCGTACGGTCTGGCTCGCCGGACGGCCGTCCGCCGGCCTGGAGAGCGCGGCGGGCGCGCTGCGGGCGCTGCACGCGGACATGGACGTCCGTACGGTCGCCTTCGACGCGCTGGAGACGGACGCGCACGAGGAGGCGCTGGGCAAGGTCTTCGCGGAGGGCGACATCGACCTGGTGCTGCTGGCCTTCGGGGTCCTCGGCGACCAGGCGCGGGACGAGGCGGCGCCGCTCGCGGCCGTGCGGGTCGCGCAGACCAACTACACCGGGGCGGTCTCGGCGGCGCTGGTGTGCGCGGCGGCGCTCCAGGCGCAGGGGCGCGGTTCGCTGGTGGTGCTGACGGCGGCGGCCGGTGAGCGGGCCAGGCGGACGGACTTCATCCACGGGTCGAGCAAGGCGGGGCTCGACGCGTTCACCCAGGGGCTCGGCGACGCGATGTACGGCACGGGTGTGCACGTGATGATCGTCAGGCCCGGGTTCGTACGGTCGCGGATGACGGCCGGCCGGACGGCCGGACCGGCGGAGGCACTGCTGACGACCACGCCCGGGGCGGTGGCGACGGCGGTGGAGCTGGGGCTGCGGCGGCGCTCGGAGACGGTGTGGGTGCCGGGGGCGACGCGGGTGGTGATGTCGGCGCTGCGGCACCTGCCGAGGGCGCTGTTCCGCACCCTCCCGCTCTGAGGGGCCCGGCCCGGCCCGTCTAAGGCCGAAGGGAGGGGGCGGGGTGGTGGTCGCGCGGGCTGCTCTGCGAGGGCACCCCGTACGTCTCACCGCCGCCGCCGAACGCGTACTCGTGCAGCTTGCGCCACACGCCGTCCGTGCCCTGCTCGTAGAGCGCGAACGAGGTGCAGCTCCACTGCGCGCCGTACTCGGACAGCTCCTCGTAGGCGCGGTCCATGGCGTCCTCGGCGATGCCGTGCGCCACGGTGACATGCGGGTGGTACGGGAACTGCAGTTCCCGTACCAGGGGTCCCGAGGCGTCCCTGACCCGCTTCTGGAGCCAGCTGCACGCCGAGGCGCCTTCGACGACCTGGATGAAGACGACCGGCGAGAGCGGACGGAAGGTGCCGGTGCCGGAGAGCCGCATCGGGAAGGGCCTGCTGGCCGTCGCGACGGCGGCGAGATGCGCCTCGACGGCCGGCAGCGACGCATGGTCGATCTCCGTCGGCGGGAGGAGCGTGACATGGGTGGGGATGGCGTGCGCCGCGGGATCACCGAAGCCCGCACGCTGCTCCTGGAGCAGACTGCCGTACGGCTCCGGGACCGCGATCGAAACGCCGAGCGTTACGGTCCCCACGTCGTTCTCCTCACTTGATGCGTCATTCGCACCACTTGCACCATTTACGGCCGATGTACCGCTTCGCAGGTCATCTGATATGCCCGGCGCCGTCCGCCAGTGTGACTCGCCGCCGCCGCGCTTACCAGCGTGCCCGGTCGCAGGACCGGGTGCTCAGTGCTTGGCGGGCAGGAGGCCGATACGGTCGTACGCCTGCGCCAGGGTCTCCGCCGCGACCGTACGGGCCTTGTCAGCGCCCTCGGCGAGGATCGAGTCCAACGTCTCCGGGTCGTCCAGATACTCCTGGGTGCGGGTCCTGAACGGTGTGACGAAATCGACGACGATGTCCGCGAGGTCCGTCTTCAGCGCACCGTAGCCCTTGCCCGCGTACGCGGTCTCCAGATCCTGGATTCCGGTGCCGGTGAGCGTGGCGTAGATGGTGAGGAGATTGCTGATGCCGGGCTTGTCGGCGGCGTCGAAGACGATCTCCGAGCCGGTGTCGGTGACGGCGCTCCTGATCTTCTTCGCCGTGACCTTCGGGTCGTCCAGCAGATTGACCAGGCCCTTGGGCGTGGACGCCGACTTGCTCATCTTGATCGTCGGGTCCTGGAGGTCGTAGACCTTCCCGACCTCCTTGACGATGTACGGCGCGGGCACCGTGAACGTCGGACCGAAGCGGGTGTTGAAGCGCTCGGCGAGATCGCGGGTCAGCTCGACGTGCTGCCGCTGGTCCTCACCGACGGGCACGGCGTCGGCCTGGTACAGCAGGATGTCGGCGACCTGCAGGATCGGGTACGTGAAGAGCCCCACGGTGGAACGGTCGGCACCCTGCTTGGCCGACTTGTCCTTGAACTGCGTCATCCGGGACGCCTCGCCGAAGCCGGTGAGACAGTTCATCACCCAGCCGAGCTGGGCGTGCTCGGGCACATGGCTCTGCACGAACAGCGTGCACCGCGCCGGATCGAGCCCGGCGGCGAGCAGCTGGGCGACGGCGAGCCGGGTATTGGCCCGCAGCTCGGCGGGGACCTGCGGAACCGTGATCGCGTGCAGGTCGACGACCATGTAGAAGGCGTCGTGGGATTCTTGCAGCGCCACATACTGGCGGATCGCCCCGAGGTAGTTCCCGAGATGGAACGAACCTGCGGTGGGCTGGATACCGGAGAGCGCGCGGGGACGGTCAGAGGGCATGTTCACCATTCTCTCAGGTACGGCGGACAGCTCGGGTCGGGGTTGTCCGGTCAGACGGGCAGGCCCGGGGCGGGGAATGCCGTCATGAGGTCGGCCACCTCGGTGCGGATCTTGGCCAGGGCGTCCTCGTCGCCCGCGCCGGCCGCCGTGACGCCGCGGTCGATCCAGTCGGCCACCGTGGGCATGTGCCGCGTACCCAGGCCGCGTGAGGTGAGGGACGGGGTGCCGATGCGCAGGCCCGAGGGGTCGAAAGGCTTCCTCGGGTCGTACGGGACGGCGTTGTGGTTGACGACGAGGCCGGCGCGGTCGAGGGCCTTGGCCGCGAGTTTGCCCGGGACGTTCTTGGGGGTGAGGTCCATCAGGATCAGGTGGTTGTCGGTGCCGCCGGAGACCAGGTCGAAGCCGCGCTCCAGCAGCGCCTCCGCGAGGGCCTTGGCGTTGGCGACGACGGACCGGGCGTACTCGGGGAAGGACGGCCGGGCGGCCTCGTGGAGGGCGACGGCGATGGCGGCGGTGGTCTGGTTGTGCGGGCCGCCCTGGAGGCCGGGGAAGACGGCCTTGTCGATGGCCTTCGCGTGGGACGCGCGCGACATCAGCATCGCGCCGCGCGGGCCGCGCAGGGTCTTGTGGGTGGTCGTGGAGATCACGTCCGCGTACGGCACGGGCGAGGGATGGGCGCCGCCGACGATCAGCCCGGCGATATGGGCGACGTCGGCGACGAGCACGGCGCCGCACTCCCGCGCGATCTCGCCGAAGGCCGCGAAGTCGATGGTGCGCGGGATGGCCGTACCGCCGCAGAAGATGACCTTCGGGCGCTCCTTGAGCGCCAGGTCACGCACCTCGTCGAAGTCGATCCGGCCGGTGTCGGCGCGCACCCCGTACTGGACGCCCCGGAACCAGGTGCCGGTGGCCGAGACGCCCCAGCCGTGGGTGAGATGGCCGCCCATGGGCAGCGCCATCCCCATGACGGTGTCGCCGGGCTCGGCGAACGCGAGATAGACGGCGAGGTTGGCCGGGGACCCCGAGTAGGGCTGGACGTTGGCGTGCTCGACGCCGAACAGGGCCTTGGCGCGGGCCACGGCGAGCCGTTCGACCTGGTCGATGACCTGCTGGCCCTCGTAGTAGCGGCGGCCGGGGTACCCCTCGCTGTACTTGTTCTGCAGGACGGTCCCGGACGCTTCGAGCACGGCGGCGGAGACGTAGTTCTCGCTGGCGATCAGCCGGAGCGTCTCGGCCTGGAGCCGCTCCTCCGCGCCGACCAGCGCGGCCAGTTCGGGGTCGGCGGCGGACAGGGCGGGGTGGTGCGGGGGCAGGGTCATGGCGTCCTCCCGGGACGACTCGGTGCTGCTCGGTCGTGGTCCCGGGGCGCCCAGGCGGGCGGCGCCTCGTGCGGTCCTGCTGGCACGGCTCCCCCGCGGTCCGTTCCGCGCTCGCCAGTCGCCGTGCCCGGCCAGCGTAAGGGATTTGTCGCCCGATCATGGGGACGGTGGGGTTTCTTCTCCGTACGGCCCTGCGGCGAGAGAAACTGGGGTAGGTACCCGCCCACGCAGGACACCTTGTCCCGATCGAACGGAGAACGTGTGTCGACAACGGAGAGCGCCATCGCCTCGGCGGAGGCCCACAGTGCGCACAACTACCACCCGCTGCCCGTCGTCGTCGCTTCGGCCGAGGGGGCCTGGATGACCGATGTCGAGGGGCGCCGCTTCCTCGACATGCTCGCCGGGTATTCCGCGCTCAACTTCGGCCACGGCAACCGCCGGCTCATCGACGCTGCCAAGGCGCAGTTGGAGCGGGTGACGCTCACCTCGCGGGCCTTCCACCACGACCGGTTCGCCGAATTCTGCACCCAGCTGTCCGAGTTGTGCGGCATGGAGATGGTGCTGCCGATGAACACCGGGGCCGAGGCGGTGGAGACGGCGGTGAAGACCGCCAGGAAGTGGGGGTACCGCGTCAAGGGCGTGCCGGACAACCAGGCGAAGATCGTCGTCGCCGCCGACAACTTCCACGGCCGTACGACCACGGTCATCAGCTTCTCCACGGACCCGGAGGCGCGGGCGGACTACGGCCCGTACACCCCGGGGTTCGAGATCGTGCCGTACGGCGATCTGGCCGCGCTCGAAGCGGCGGTGACCGACAACACCGTCGCCGTGCTGCTGGAGCCGATCCAGGGCGAGGCCGGGGTGCTGGTCCCGCCCGCCGGCTATCTCGCCGGGGTACGGGAGCTGACCCGCGCGCGCAACGTGCTCTTCGTCGCGGACGAGATCCAGTCGGGGCTCGGCAGGACGGGGAAGACCTTCGCCTGCGAGCACGAGGGCGTCGTGCCGGACATGTACCTGCTCGGCAAGGCGCTGGGCGGCGGGGTGGTCCCCGTCTCCGCCGTGGTGTCGTCCGCCGAGGTGCTCGGGGTCTTCCGGCCCGGGGAGCACGGCTCGACCTTCGGCGGCAATCCGCTGGCCTGCGCGGTGGCACTGGAGGTCATCGCGATGCTGCGGACCGGGGAGTTCCAGCAGCGCGCCGCTGAGCTGGGCGACCATCTCCACCACGAGCTGGGGCTGTTGGTGGGCGGCGGCGCCGTCGACGCGGTGCGCGGCCGTGGCCTGTGGGCCGGGGTCGACGTCGTACCGTCGCGCGGCACGGGCCGGCAGATCTCCGAGCGGCTGATGGAGCGCGGTGTGCTGGTGAAGGACACGCACGGCTCCACCATCCGGATCGCCCCGCCGCTGGTGATCAGCAAGGAGGACCTGGACTGGGGCCTGGACCAACTGCGCGGTGTGCTCAGCGAGTAGGCCCCGGACCGGCACCCCGCCCCCGGGCGAGCCGGGGGCGGGGCGGCGGTTCAGCTCACCGGGCCGCTGCCGTACGGGCGGGTGATGGCTTCCATGCCGTGGCCCGCCGGGTCGAGGAAGTACACGCCCCGGCCGCCGTCGTGATGGTTGATCTCGCCGGGCTGCTTCATGTGCGGATCGGCGTAGTACGTGAGCCCGGCGTCCTGGATCCGCCGGAAGATCCCGTCGAACTCCCGCTCCGTGACGAGGAACGCGTAGTGCTGCATGACGATGGACTCGGCCGGGACGGTCGCGAAGTCCAGGGTGACGCCGTTGCTGAGTTCGAGGGGGACGAACGGACCCCAGGTGTCCCCGGCCGTCAGGCCGAGGATGCCCGCCAGGAATTCGGCGGAGGCCCGGTTGTCCCGGGCGTGGACGATGGTGTGGTTCAACTGGATCGACACGGTGGAATGCCTCCGTAAGGCAAACTCACGGACACCTCCATGCCTCACCCGGTCGGTGACCGGCACGCGATGCCGTCCGACCACCCTAGGGCCTGTCTGACACATCCCGCCTGGCTTCCGACGCCTGGCACGCACGCTCGCCGCGTTGTCGGCTCGTTCAAGTACGTCCAGTACGAGGACGAGCCTCCGCCTTGCGATCACCCGCACCAGACGCCGCAAGCCCCGCCCTGAGGGCGGACGGCGCCATTTGTCAGACAGGCCCTAGGCCCTGTCGTGTGGATCTTGCCGGGGCTCGCGGGGGCCGGCACCGCGCCCTCGTCCGGCCTGATCCACACGACAGCGCCTAGGCGCTGTCCGGCAGTACGCGGCACAGCGCGTCGAGCGCGCCCGTCCAGGCGCTGTCGCTCGGCGTCCCGTAGCCGATCACCAGCCCGTCCGCCGCCGGCATCGGCACCCGCCTGCCGGGCCCCGCGTCCGGGTGGCGGTAGCGGCTCAGCCCGTCCACGGCGAGGCCCTGCCAGGTCGCGGCCTCGACCACGGCGCGCTCGGTGCCCGGCGGGAGTTCCAGTACGGCGTGCAGCCCCGCCGCGATGCCGCGCACCGCGATACCCGGGTTGCGCTCGGCCAGCGCCGCGACGAACTGGTCACGGCGGCGCCGGTAGCGCAGCCGGGCGGAGCGTACGTGCCGGTCGTAGCCGCCCGAGCGCATGAACTCGGCGAGCGTGAGCTGCTCCAGCGCGCTCGACGCCCAGTCGCTCGGCCCCTTGGCCTCGACCACCTCGGCGACGAGTTCCCGCGGCAGCACCATCCAGCCCAGCCGCAGCCCCGGCGCGAGGGCCTTGCTCGCCGTGCCGAGATACACCACCCGCTCCGGATCGAGGCCCTGGAGGGCGCCCACCGGCTGCCGGTCGTAGCGGAACTCGCCGTCGTAGTCGTCCTCCAGGATCAGTCCGCCGGTGGCGCGCGCCCAGTCGACGGCGGCGGCGCGCCGGTCGGGGTGGAGCGCGACGCCGGTGGGGTACTGGTGCGCGGGCGTGAGCAGTACGGCCCCGGCGCCGGGCGTCCTGGCCAGTTCCCCGGTGCGGGCGCCGTGCCCGTCGAGGGGCAGCGGCGGGGTGCGCAGCCCGGCCTGGGTAAGCAGGTCCCGGTGCTCGTCGAAGCCGTACGCCTCGACGGCGACGGCCCGTACCTTGCGCGCCTTGAGCACCCGGCCCAGCAGCATCAGCCCGTGCACGAAGCCGGAGCAGACGACGACCCGGTCCGGGTCCGCGTACACGCCCCGGGCGCGCGCCAGGTAGTCGGCGAGGACGGTGCGCAGTTCGACCCGGCCGCGCGGATCCCCGTACCCGAAGGCGTCGTCCGGCGCTTCGGTCAGCGCGCGGCGGGCCGCCTTGAGCCACTGCGCCCGGGGGAAGGTGGCGAGGTCGGGCCTGCCGGACATCAGGTTGTAGGTGACCTTGCGGCTGACCGGCCGGGTCGTACGCGCGGTCCTGGCCGGCCTGCGCGGCGCGGCCCGCCGGGCGACCTGGGTCCCCGAGCCCTGCTGGGCGGTGAGCCAGCCCTCGGCGACGAGTTCGGCGTAGGCGTCGGCGACGGTGTTGCGGGCGATGCCCAGGTCGGCGGCGAGCGAGCGGGACGACGGCAGCCGGGTGCCCGGCGTCAGCCGGCCGGTGCGTACCGCCTCACGCAGGGCGTCCATCAGCCCGGCCCGCAGTCCGCTGCCGCGCAGCTCCAGATGCAGATCGGCGCCGAAAGCGGTTCCACTGGCCCAGGAATCTGTCATGAAAGTGGACCATACCGCTGTGCCACCGGACGCGTAGCTTCGTACCCATGACCACGAGCGAAGCAGTGCACACAGCGGCAGCGACGACGGACGACCGGCTCCCCGAACACACCCCCCGGCTCGACGTCGCGAAGCTCGCCCCCGACTTCTACAAGGCGATGGTGCGGCTGGAGGCGGCGGCCCGGCGCGACATCGACCCGGCGCTCTACCACCTGATCAAGATCCGCGCCTCGCAGATCAACCACTGCGCGTTCTGCCTCGACATGCACACCAAGGACGCCATCGCCTCGGGCGAGTCCGTGGAGCGGATCATCCAGCTCGGCGCCTGGGCGGAGTCGCAGCACTTCTACACCGCCAAGGAGGTCGCCGCGCTCGAACTGACCGAGGCGGTCACCGTCCTGACCGACGGTTTCGTGCCGGACGCCGTGTACGAGAAGGCGGCGCTGCACCTGGACGAGACGGAGCTGGCGCAGGTCATCGCCGCGATCACGGTGATCAACGCCTGGAACCGGCTCGGTGTCTCCGCCCGTCTCGTGCCGGGCCACTACGTGCCCGCCGCGCACACCCACTGAGCCGGGGCGCTTCGATGACCGTCGCTCTCTTCCGCGCCCTGCACCACGACCGCGCCCCCGGCGACCCGCTGGTCGTGCCCGGCCCCTGGGACGCGGGCAGCGCGCGCGTCTTCGCCGACGCGGGGTTCCCCGCGCTCGCGACCCCGAGCGCGGGGGTCGCCGCGTCCCTCGGCCACGAGGACGGCGCGACCCCGCCGGACGAGATGTTCGCCGCGGTGACCCGGATCGTACGGGCCGTCCCCGTACCCGTGTCGGCGGACGTCGAAGGCGGATACGGGCTCTCCGCCGAGGAGTTGGTGGCCCGGGTCCTCGGTACGGGCGCGGTCGGCTGCAATCTGGAGGACTCGACGGCCGCCGGTATGAAGGACCCGCTAGCGCACGCCGACTGGCTGGCGGAGGTACGGGCGGAGGCGGGCGACGCGCTGTTCGTCAACGCGCGCGTGGACACCTTCATCCACGGCTCGGCCGACCCGGCCGACGCCGTCGCCCGCGCCCGGCTCTATGTCGCGGCGGGCGCCGACTGCGTCTACCCGATCGGCGTACCCCCGGAGAGCCTGCCGGCGCTCAGGGCCGGCGTGGAAGGCCCCGTCAACACGGCAGCGGGACCCGACGGGCCCTCGGTGGCGGAGCTGGGCCGGCTCGGCGCGACCAGGATCACCTACGGCCCCGGCCTGCAGCGCCGGGCGATGGCGGCCGTCGCCGAGATCGCGGCGGAGCTGCGCGGCTGACCGACCGAGCCGTCGGGGGGCGGCTCGGCCGGTCCCGCCGCACCGCCACACCGCCGCACCCGGTCGGTCGGCACCGGGACGCGACGAAGAAGCCGAGCCGCCCCCCGGCGGCTCGGCCGATCAGTTCGTACGCAACGTCAGCGTGGAGTGGCGGTCCAGGCCACCAGGGGCGGGCGGACGGCGCCGCACAGCGGGTGGCCCGCGCCGTCGGTGAGGAGCAGTTTCGCCGTCAGACAGCCGGTGCGCGTCGCCGCCTCGACGGTCCGGGGCGGCACCGCGGCGAACATCAGCTTCGCCCGGCGGAACATCGTGAAGAGTCCCGCGTCGTCGAGGGTCCCCCAGGACAGGTACACGAACCGCCCGCCGAGCCGGTTCTGCACGTAGCGGCCCGTGATGTCGATGCCGGTGTCCGAGGCGGCTGCGGCGCACTCCAGCGTCCAGGCCACCGAACGGGCGTCGCCGGGCTGCGGATCGAGCACCTCGCCCGGCTGGTCCTTGCGCTGCACCCCGACGTGGACGTTGTCGACCGCGTCGAAGGTGGGCCCGGGACCGATGGTGCGTCCCGGCAGGGCGGTGGCCTCGATACGGATCAGCATCACGCCATCATCGTCCATCTGCCGTTCGTACGGCGTCAGTCGTCCGGCGTCAGTCGTCCGCAGGGTCGTCCCTGACCAGCAGGCCGGCCGTCCACAGCGGCATCATCCAGTGCACGACGAAGACCCCGGCCAGGACCGGCACGAGCGCCGCCTCCGGCGTCACGTCCCTGATCCGGCCGACGGCCAGCACCACGAGGGCGGCCGCCGCGAGCAGCAGCGAGGTCGTCCGGTGGGAGCGGGCGAGCACCTGGTCGCGCTCGCCGCGCTGCCGCTCGTCCAGGACCCGGCCGCGCAGCTCCAGCAGACCGCGGGTGGCGGCGTTGATGAGGCCGGTGGCGAGGCACCACGGCAGCAGGACTCCGAGGGTCACGAAGAGCGGCCACTTCGCCTCGGTGAAGACCCCGGCGATCCAGGCACCGGCCCCGACGGCGGTCAGCGCGATGTGTGTGCCGACGACCAGTCGTCTGCGGCCGGACGTCGCGTAAAGGCCCCGCCCCTCTGGCCTGTTCATCAGTGCCTGCATGCGCCGGTCGTAGCGCGTCGGTCCCGACATCTCGCGTGCGTTCATCGCTGCTTCCTCCCGTAGACCTCGTCCGTGAGCGGGCTGAACGGCTCCAGGGAGAACAGGGCTTCGACGGGCAGGCCGAAGAACTCCGCGATCCGCAGGGCCAGATCGAGGCTGGGGTTGTACTGGCCCCGCTCGATGTAGCCCACCGTCTGGTAGTGCACCCCGACGGCCTCCGCCAGCTGTTGTCTGGACACTTTCCGCTCCGCCCTGACAACCGCCATTCTGTTGTGCACGTGCTCGCTCATGTATAAGAAGTACTACATTCGGCGGCAGAGACGCAACAGAAAAGCCCCGACCCATCCGGGCCGGGGCTTCTCGGAGACTGACAGGTGTCAGATCAGGCCGAGCTCGCGCACCGCGTCGCGCTCCTCCTGGAGCTCCTTCACCGACGCGTCGATCCGCGCCCGCGAGAAGTCGTTGACCGACAGGCCCTGGACGATCTCGTAGGAGCCGTCCTTCGTGGTGACGGGGAAGGAGGAGATGATGCCCTCCGGCACGCCGTACGAGCCGTCGGAGACGATGCCCATGGACGTCCAGTCGCCGTCGGCCGTGCCGTTGACCCAGGTGTGCACGTGGTCGATCGCCGCGTTGGCCGCCGAGGCCGCGGACGAGGCGCCACGGGCCTCGATGATCGCGGCGCCGCGCTTGGCGACGGTCGGGATGAACGTGTCGGCCAGCCACGCCTCGTCGTTGACGGTCTCGGCCGCGTTCTTGCCGGCGATCTCCGCGTGGAAGATGTCCGGGTACTGGGTGGCGGAGTGGTTGCCCCAGATCGTCAGCCGCTTGATGTCGGAGACGGCGGCGCCGGTCTTCCGGGCGAGCTGCGAGATGGCGCGGTTGTGGTCGAGGCGCGTCATGGCGGTGAAGCGCTCGGCCGGTACGTCGGGGGCCGCGGCCTGCGCGATCAGCGCGTTGGTGTTGGCCGGGTTGCCGACGACGAGCACCTTGATGTCGTCGGCTGCGTTGTCGTTGATGGCCTTGCCCTGCGGCTTGAAGATGCCGCCGTTGGCCGAGAGGAGGTCGCCGCGCTCCATGCCCTTGGTACGGGGGCGGGCGCCGACGAGGAGGGCCACGTTCGCGCCGTCGAAGGCGACGTTCGGGTCGTCCGTGATCTCGATGCCGCCGAGCAGCGGGAAGGCGCAGTCGTCGAGTTCCATCGCGGTGCCCTCCGCCGCCTTGAGACCCTGCGGGATCTCCAGGAGACGCAGCTTGACCGGCACGTCCGCGCCGAGCAGGTGGCCGGAGGCGATGCGGAAGAGCAGCGCGTAGCCGATCTGGCCGGCCGCGCCGGTGACGGTGACATTCACGGGAGTGCGGGTCATGGCGGTCTCCGTAATACAGCTGGCGGTGGGGGTCCCTGCCCCTGGTGCGGGAGGTCTCGGCGCCGCCAGGAGTCCGGTTCCGGGTCACGGATCCGAATCTTGACGTGAAGAGACATCCGGCGGTCAGGCTATCGGACCCACGACCCCCGACAGCCCCGGCCCCTGGTCCTGCGGCCTCACGGCGTCGTCGTACAGCCGCTCACGCCGGTGGCGAGCGTCGCGCAGGCCTTGGCGGCCGAGGCGGACGGGACCGCGAGCATGGGGGTGTACGCGTCCCCCGCCGCCGCGACCGGGCGGCTCTGCGGCTTGCTCCCACCCGCGCCGGTGATCCGTACCGAGTCGCCGGCGACCGCCTGGGTGATGCGCGCCCAGGCCGCTCCGCAGGTCTTGCTGTAGCGCACCTCGATCGTGGAGGCGCCGACGGTCGCCGTGCTGACGGTGGCCGCGTACTGGCCGCTGCACCCCATGGCCTCCGGATCCTTGCCGGTGCAGGCGGCGCCCGAGCACTGCACACCGGCCGGCAGCGCGGGCGCCGACGTGGCGACGGTGCGCGAGGGCGACGGGGTCGGGGCGGCCTTGTCGTCGCCTCCGCCGTCACCGCCGAGACCGGTCAGCAGTACGGCGGCGACCACCACGAGCAGCACCCCGACGACTGCGGCGACAACGATCAGCGGCTTGCGCCGGCCGCCGCCGGTGCCTTGCCGCGGGGGCGCCTGCTGCGGGGCGTGCGCGCCGGG
Source organism: Streptomyces sp. NBC_00370 (assembly GCF_036084755.1). NCBI lineage: Bacteria > Bacillati > Actinomycetota > Actinomycetes > Kitasatosporales > Streptomycetaceae > Streptomyces > Streptomyces sp. NBC_00370. The sequence continues at coordinate 5,348,387 of NZ_CP107968.1, read as the reverse complement.
CCCCGGGGCCTGGGCAGCGCGCGGCGGGGTCCCCCAGTCGCGCGGTACGACGCCGGGCGCGCCCTCCGGGACGTCCCCGGGCTCACCGAGCGCCGCGCGCGCCTGGGAGATGCGTATCTGTTCCATGGTCATGTCGTGGCGCATCTCCGAGCGGCTCCACGCCCGCTCGGCCAGCTCCCACATCGTGATCAGGTGCGCCGGGTTCGTGTCGGTCGCCTCGGCGAGAGCGACGACGGCACCCTTCGGCGGCAGCAGCCGGCCGTTCAGATACCGCTCCCAGGACGTCCTGCTGTAGCCCGTCCGGTCGGCGACCGCCGCGACCCCGAGGCCGCCGCGGTCGAGGAGTCTGCGCAGCTGGCCGGTGAACTCCCTGACCTCCGGGTCCAGTTCGTCCGGCAGCGTCTTCCAGCGCGGCATGTGCCTCACCCTCTTGTCTCACATCCGTTGCGCACGGATCACACCGTGGCGGAATGGTCACTTCCGTGCCACAGCGACCAGCCAGCCCTTGTAGCCGCCCGGCACGTCCATGACGCTGTGGATGTCGGCGGCGCCCGTCCTCGTCTCGGGGGAGAAGACAGGCGCCGCCGCACTCGTACAAGCTCAACGCCTCACGGTGTGGGCGTCTTGACCGTCGAGTGGACCACGTCCTCCAGGAACGGGAACTCCAGCCACGGATCGGGCTGCGTCATCAGCGCGAGCAGCACGATCGCGATGCCCAGCAGGCCGTACGTGACCATGTCGGTGAAGCGTGAGCGCACGGCGAGCATGCCGACGGACGGGATCGTCCTGCGCAGCACCGCGCCGCCGATCAGGGCGACCCCGATCAGCATCGTGCCGATGCGGAACGCCTCGTCGAAGGGGTGCAGACCGACGATCAGCAGGCCGAGCCCGGTCGTGCCGAGCACACTGATCAGCGGCCACTGCCGGACCGGCGCGGGCGCGTCGGGGGCCGCGGCGCGGCCACTGCCCTCGGGGCGCGCCGTGGTCGCGGGGACCTCCTCCTCGGGAACGGCGTCGGCCGCGGAGGCCGCAGTGCCGTTCTGCGCGGCCGTACCGTTCACAGCGCCGTTCTGCGCCGCCGTACCGTTCTGTGCCGCCGGCTCCAACGGCTCCGCAGGGCCCTGTGGTTCCGCCGGGGCGGCGGACGGTGCCGTCCCGGCCCGCGACCGTGCCTGCGGACCCGTCGCGTCGCCCGCGCTCGTACCAGCACCCATGTGTGGTGCCCCTTTCCCGTTCGGCTCGCGTTCAGCCCGCGTCGACGACGGTACGCTCCGCCGCCTCGACGACGTTGACCAGCAGCTGGGCACGTGTCATCGGGCCGACGCCGCCCGGGTTCGGCGAGATCCAGCCCGCCACCTCGGCCACGCCCGGATGCACGTCGCCCACGATCTTGCCGTTCTCGTCCCGGCTGACGCCGACGTCGAGCACGGCGGCGCCCGGCTTGACGTCCTCGGGCTTGATGATGTGCGGCACCCCGGCGGCGGCGACGACGATGTCGGCCTGCCTGAGCTGCGCCGACAGATCGCGGGTGCCGGTGTGGCACTGGGTCACGGTCGCGTTCTCCGACTTACGGGTCAGCAGCAGCGGGATCGACCGGCCGACCGTGATGCCACGGCCGACGACCACCACGTGCGCGCCGTTGATCTCCACGCCGTGGTGGCGCAGCAGTTGGATGATGCCGTACGGGGTGCAGGGCAGCGGCCCCGTCTCGTTCAGCACGAGCCGGCCGAGGCTCATCGGGTGCAGTCCGTCGGCGTCCTTGTCCGGGTCCATCAGCTCCAGCACCCGGTTGGTGTCGATGCCCTTGGGCAGCGGGAGCTGCACGATGTAGCCGGTGCAGTCGGGGTTCGCGTTCAGCTCCAGCACCACCGCCTCGATGTCCTCCTGCGTTGCCGTGTCCGGCAGTTCGCGCTGGATCGAGCCGATACCGACCTCCGCGCAGTCGCGGTGCTTGCCGTTGACGTACCAGCGGCTGCCCGGGTCGTCCCCGACGAGCAGGGTGCCGAGGCCCGGGGTCACGCCTCGCTCCTTGAGGGCCGCCACTCGGACGGTCAGTTCGGACTTGATCGCGGCTGCGGTGGCCTTGCCATCGAGAATCTGGGCGTTCATGGCCCCCATCCTCGCGGATGACCCCTCCCCTGTTCCAATTCGAGGCCGGAACGGACTGCGGCACAGGTTGCACTTACACAACGCATACGTCATACGACTGGACAGAAAGTCGGACGGAATACCACGATGACCGCGCAGAGCGCGGAAAGTGTCGGGGGAGCGGTCCGCTCAGTCATGTCTTGTTCCTCCGCGCGGGCCGCGCCGTCCCCGCACCACCGACGGAGGAATACCGCAATGAGCTTCGGCGACCCGAACAACCCGTACGGCCAGCAACAGGGTCAGCCGGGCAGCACACCCCCGGGCCAGCCCGGATACGGCTACCCCCAGCAGGCCCCGCAGGGCGTCCCGCAGCAGGGGTACGGCTACCCGCAGCAGCCCGGCCAGCCGTACGGCTACCCGCAGGCACCCGGCCAGGGCGGATACGGCTACGGATCGACGCCCAGTTACGCGAACTGGGGCGCGCGGTTCCTCGGCACGATCGTCGACGGGCTCGTCTTCCTCGTCCCGTACCTCTTCTTCATCATCGGCGTGAACAGCGACGGCGCCATCTCCGGGATCTTCGCCGCGATCGGCGGCCTCGCGCTGCTCGGTATAGCCATCTGGCAGCTGATCCAGGAGGGCAAGACGGGTCAGACCATCGGCAAGAAGGCCGTGGGGATCCGGCTGGTCCGCGAGGCTGACGGTCAGCCGCTGGGCGTCGGCATGGCGTTCGTCCGCCGCCTCGCGCACTTCCTCGACAGCCTCCCCTGCTACATCGGCTGGCTGTGGCCGGCGTGGGACGAGAAGAACCAGACGTTCGCCGACAAGATCTGCTCGTCGATCGTCATCAAGACCAAGTAACACGTGCGCTGACGACAGCCGCAGGACCGCACGAGGGCCGCGCTCCCCTGGGGGAGGCGCGGCCCCTGTGCGTGCGGGTGCGCGGACCCGTGGGACGTGCGTCAGTGGAAGAAGTGCCGCGTCCCGGTGAAGTACATCGTCGCGCCGGCCTTCTCCGCCGCCTCGACCGACAGCGGGTCACGGACCGAACCGCCCGGCTGCACCACGGCCTTGACGCCCGCTTCGAGCAGCACCTCAAGACCGTCGGGGAACGGGAAGAACGCGTCGGACGCCGCGTACGAACCCCGCGCCCGCTCCTCCCCCGCGCGCTCGACAGCGAGCTTCGCCGAGTCGACGCGGTTGACCTGACCCATGCCGACGCCGACGGAAGCGCCGCCCTTGGCGAGCAGGATCGCGTTGGACTTGACGGCGCGGCTGGCGCGCCAGGCGAAGGCCAGCTCGGCCAGCTCGGCCTCGGTCAGCGCATCGCCGGTGGCCAGCGTCCAGGTGGCCGGGTCGTCGCCGTCCGCCTGGAGCCGGTCGGTGACCTGGAGCAGCGCGCCGCCGTCGACGGCCTTCACCTCGACGGAGTTGGCCGGGGCACCGGCGCAGCGCAGCACCCGGATGCTCTTCTTGCGGGCCAGCACCTCGACGGCGCCGTCCTCGTAGTCGGGCGCCACGATGACCTCGGTGAAGATCTCGGCGACCTGCTCGGCCATCGCCACCGACACCGGCCGGTTGACGGCGATCACCCCGCCGAACGCGGAGACGGGGTCGCAGTCGTGGGCCTTGCGGTGCGCCTCGGCCACGTTGTCGGCGATGGCGATCCCGCACGGGTTGGCGTGCTTGATGATCGCGACGCACGGCTCGGCGTGGTCGTAGGCGGCCCGGCGCGCGGCGTCCGTGTCGGTGTAGTTGTTGTACGACATCTCCTTGCCGTGCAACTGCTCGGCCTCGGCGAGGCCGCCCGTACCGCTCGTGTACAGCGCGGCGGGCTGGTGCGGATTCTCTCCGTAGCGCAGCACCGCCGACCGCTCGTAGGTGGCGCCGAGGAACTCGGGGAAGCCGGAGTCGTCCGCCGCGTAGTCCTCGTTGAACCAGGACGCCACGGCCACGTCGTACGCGGCGGTGTGCTGGAACGCCTCGGCGGCCAGCCGCTTACGGGTCGTCAGGTCGAACCCGCCGTCCCGCACGGCCGCGAGCACGTCGGCGTAGCGGTCGGGGCTGGTGACGATGGCGACCGACGGGTGGTTCTTGGCGGCGGCGCGCACCATCGAGGGGCCGCCGATGTCGATCTGCTCGACGCACTCGTCCGGGGTCGCCCCGGACTCGACGGTCTCGCGGAACGGATACAGATTCGAGACGACGAGTTCGAAGGGCTCGATGTCCAGTTCGGCCAGCTGCTCGCGGTGCGAGTCGAGCCGGAGGTCGGCGAGGATGCCGGCGTGGACGCGCGGGTGCAGCGTCTTGACGCGGCCGTCCAGCGTCTCGGGGAAGCCGGTCAGCTCCTCGACCTTGGTGACGGGCACACCGGCGGCGGCGATCTTCGAGGCCGTCGATCCTGTCGAGACCAGCGTGACGCCTGCCTCGTGCAGCCCGCGGGCCAGCTCTTCGAGGCCCGTCTTGTCGTAGACACTGACCAGCGCGCGGCGGATCGGCCGCTTCGTACCTTCGGCGGTCACTGGATTGACACCTTTCGTCCCTCAATGCGGTAGCCGTGCCGGGCCAGACGCCCCACGACATCGACGAGCAGCCGTCGCTCGACTTCCTTGATGCGCTCATGGAGCGCGACGCCACCGTCCTCGTGGTCCTCGTCCCGCACCTCGACCACCGCCTGGGCGATGATCGGGCCGGTGTCGACACCGTCGTCGACGAAGTGGACGGTGCAGCCGGTGACCCTCGCCCCGTACGCGAGTGCGTCGCGTACGCCGTGGGCACCGGGAAAACTGGGCAGCAAGGCGGGGTGCGTGTTGATGAAGCGCCCGCCGAACCTCGCGAGGAACTCCTTCCCCACGATCTTCATGAAACCGGCCGAGACCACCAGGTCGGGCTCGTACGCCGCGGTGGCGGCGGCCAGCGCCGCGTCCCACTCCGCACGTGTCGCGTGGTCGCCCACCCGGCAGACGAAGGTCGGCAGCCCCGCGCGCTCGGCGCGGTCGAGACCGGCGATGGAGTCGCGGTCGGCGCCGACAGCGACGATCCGTGCGCCGTAGGCCTCCGGGTCGTCGCCGATGGCGTCGATCAGGGCCTGCAGATTCGTACCGGATCCGGAGACCAGGACCACGAGACGGGAGAGGGGCGCGGAGGCCACGACGGGCGCCTTTCTGTGCGCGAGCACGGCCTCGGCGAGAGGTCCCTGCGGGCTTTGTGTGGTCGTACGAACAAATCGTGTCCCGCGATGTGGGGAACTCTACGAAGGAGCCGACCGTCAGCAACGATACCGGCACACCGAGCCGCCCCCACGGGACGGGGGCGTGGCCGGGAGGTAGCGTCAGGGGACAGGGTTCCGTCTCTCGACGGGCCATACGAGACCAAGACCCCCGCGCGCAGGGTCTGAGGGGAAGACGTTCACCAGATGCCGGACCGACGCCGCCGCACGGCGCTCCACCTCCCGCCGCCCTCCGGGCCGGTGCTGCTGCAGCGGGAACGCCAGTCCTCTTCCACCGGGCCCACGGGGTCCTCCGGGTCGTCAGGACCTGCTGAACCGGGCGACCCGGCCTCGGGTTCCGGCTCGGGCTCGGGCTCGGATTCCGGCTCGGGCTCGGGCTCGGATTCCGGTCCGGGATCGTCCGGGCCTTCGTCCGGTCCTTCCGACGACAATCCGTTCGCGCCTCCGCCCGAGGACAGACCCGACCAGCCGTGGCGGCCCCGCCACCACGGCGGCGGTGACTCCCCCGACGACGGTTCGGGCGCGGACGGCGACCGTCCGGTCTGGGGCAGCCAGTGGAGCAGCCAGCAGCCCGGCCGCTCGCAGGGCGGCTTCGGCAGCCGTCCGGGCAGCCGCAACACCCCGGATCCACAGAACGGCCGACCGGGCCGGGAGCCTGGCCAGGGTGGTCCCGAAGGAGGCCGCGGGCTGCGCTGGGACCCGAAGGACCCTGCCCAGCGCCGCGCCCGCTACGCCCTGCTGGCGGGGATGTGGGCCTTCTTCTTCGCGCTGTTCAACTTCCCCGAGATTGCGCTGCTGCTCGGCGCGCTCGGTCTGTACTGGGGCATCAGTTCGCTGCGGAACAAGCAGCCGGCGCAGCGCACGGAGGGCCGCGCCGCCGCCGGCAGGCCCGACCCGTTCAACGCCCCGGCCCAGCCGTCGGCCGAGCCGTCGGACCGCGCCCCTGCGGCGGGTCCGCAGCGGTCGTCGGCCCAGGGCGGACAGCGTCCGCCGGCCGGTACGACGGGTACCGGCAAGCCGCAGACGACGGCCGCGGTGAGCGGGATCGTGACGGCCGGGCTCGCGCTGGCGATCGTGGCGGCGACGTTCACGGTGCAGCTCGTCTACCGCGACTACTACACCTGTGTGGACGACGCCCTCACCAAAACGGGTCAGATTTCGTGCAACGACGAGCTGCCGCACTCGCTGGTCTCGGTCTTCGGGATCAAGGAGTAGCGGTGGGCGGGTTGTCAGCCTCGCCCTTGTCGCGCTGATCGGTCTCGGTCTTGGAGCCGCCCTCCTCCGTGGAGGGCGGCTCCTGCTGCTGAGGGGGCGTGACGGGCACGACAGGTGCGGCCGGCGTGGGGAAGGCGGGCACCGGACCGTCCGCGACCTCCTTGAACGCCGCCCAGCGGGCCTCGCGCGCGTCGTCGTCGTGCCAGGCCTCGGCCGGCAGGAAGTCGTAGTCGGCGTCCGGATCGGTGTCGGCATCCGGCCCTTCCGCCGCCGGACGCGCGGGCTGCGGTACGGCGGCGACCGCCGAAGCGACGGCCGGTGCGCCGTCGGCCCGTGCGCCGGTCCACCAGAGCAGCGCACGCCACCAGGCCACCTTCGCGGTCTCGTCGGCCGCGGGCGCCGCGGTGTCGGTCTTCGTCCCGGTCTCGGTGCCGGTCTCGCCGGCCGCGGTGGTCTCCACCGGCTGAATCGTCTGGTGCTCCGCCGTGTCCACGGCCTTGACCCGCCGCTCCCGCAGCCGCCAGGCCCGTAGCCCCAGCGTCACCGGCAGACCCACGGCCAGCGTCCACACCAGCGCCGCGACGCCCGTAAGCCACCACAGCGGCCCGAACTCCGCCAGGTCGTGCGTCCCCAGCGGACCGCCTGCGGCGGCCGCCAGCAGCGCGCTCAGCGCCCCGCAGCCCGCCCCGCCGACCAGGACCGCCACCGCCGTCTCGCGCGCGGTCCAGGACTCCTCGCGCAGCGCGTACGGGGGCGCCGCCACCCGCACCGTGAACCAGGCGACCACCAGACCGGCGACCAGCGGGACCGCGAAGGACGCCCAGTGCACCGGCGTCCCCGACGTCCCCGGCACGGCCGCGAGCAGCGGGAACGCGGGCGCCTCCGGGCTGCCGGTGACGCCGAGCGGGCCGACCGTCGCCCCCGTACCGAGGGCGAATCCCGGACCGAGGCCGTAAGCGGCGCCCCAGACCGCCGCGTTCGGCACGAGTACGAGCCCCAGCAGCATGACCGCGAACCGCCCCGACCAGATCCCGGAGAGCCGCAGGAACGATTCCTGCGCCGCGTCGCCGTGCCACACCAGCGAGACCCCGACGAGCAGCGCACCGCCGCCCAGCAGCACGGCCGCGCCCGCGCCCCCCGAGCGCAGCGCGGCGCCCGTCCTGCGCCGGGTCGCGGGCGCCCAGACCGTACGGACGAGGAACGCCCGTACGGCTTCCGGCAGCCAGAGCGGCAGCGGTCCCGCCGAGCGGCCGGTACCCGACCAGGCCCCCGCGAAAGTCGCCGGTACGACGACGAGCGGCAGCGTGAGGGCCGCGCGCAGCGGGGAGGCGGTGAGCGGGCCGCCCGTCGCGTAGAGCACGACTGCGGCGCTGACCAGCAGATACCCGCCGGCCACCGTGGTCACGGCGCCGAGCACGGTGAGCTGGGGCCGTCCCTCGTCGGGTTCCGTCGTGTCACGCGCGGCCCGGTAGGCGAGCCAGGCGGGCAGCAGCACCAGCAGCAGCGGGACGACCCCGAGCGGCGCCGGCGCCCCCGAGAGGGTGTCGGGGCGCATCAGCTCGACGCCGTGCGCGAGCAGCCAGAGCGCAGCCGCGACGTGCATGGCTCCGCCCGCGCCGCTGTCCGGGTACGGCGAGCTGATCCACAGCGCCATCACGAGGACGGCGATGGCGCCGAGTCCGAGCCCCGCCGCGATGGTTCCGCGCAGGAAGGACGCGGTCAGCGCGGCGGCCCGGCCACGCTCGGCGGCCGAGGCCGAGGACAGCGGCATACCGCGATCAGTCACCTGGGTCACGCCGCCATGCTGCCAACGACACGCGCTTTATTCGCGTAACGGGCGAATGGTCGCCGTGTCGCTCAATATACGCTTATGTACTTTTTCGCCCAGTACAGTGCTGCGGGGAGTTCGTCATGACGCAGAGCACCAAGGACAGCGCCCCCGCGCCCCCGCTGCCCGTCCCCAAGGAACGGCGCCGGCTGCGCGAGGCGAAGTCCCTGACGGCCAAGCAGGTCGCGGCTGCCTTGGGTGTCACGCAGTCGACCCTACGGGGCTGGGAGACCGGCAGGGCCGCTCCCCGGGGCCGTAAACGGGACGCCTACGCGCGCCTGTTGGCCGGCTACGCCGTCGAGCTGCGGGAGAAGGAGGAGCGCGAGGCCGCCGAGGTGCGCGCCGCCGCGCTCCAACGCGCCGCAACGGCGCTCGCGCCCGCCGCTTCCGCGCCCGCCGCTTCCGCGCCCGACACGTCCGCACCTGACACGTCCGCGCATACGGCGGTCGCGGTGGCGGTGATCGAGCCGCCCGCGGTGAAGGTCAGCATCGTCAAGGCCCCGCCGTACGCCAAGGCCGAGACGGCTGAGCAGGCGTTCGACGCGCTGTACGCGTACGCGGCGCCCGCTCTCGTCCGCCAGACGTATCTGCTGACCGGCCGGCGCGCGCTCTCCCAGGAGTCCGTCGAGCGCGCGTTCCATCTCGCCTGGCACCGCTGGCCCGAGGTCGCCGTCGACCGCGATCCGGCGGGCTGGGTGCGGGCCGCCGCCTACGAGTACGCGCTGTCGCCGTGGCACCGGCTGCGGCTCTCCCACCGGCGCCCCGACCCGGCGGCAGCGGCGGCCGAGCGGGAGGGACGGCCGCTGCGTGAGGCGCTGTTGCGGCTGCCGCCCCGGCACCGGCGCACCCTGCTGCTCTACGACGGTCTCGGCCTCGACCTGCCGGAGACGGCGGCAGAGACCGAGGCGAGCACCCCGACGGCGGCCAACCGGCTGCTGCACGCGCGGGAGGCGGTCGCCGAGCGGGTGCCCGAACTGGCCGACCCGGAGGAGCTGCACGCGAAGCTCGGCACCCTCACCCGTACCGTCGCGCCGCCGTCGATCGCACCGGCGGGCGCCGTACGGACTGCGGGCGAACGGCGGGCCAAGTTCTGGACGCGGTCGGCCGTCGCCCTGACCGTACTGATCATCGGGGCGACCGCGTTCACCGTCGCGACAGCGCCCAGGCAGTACGAGCCGCCGCGCGCGCCGAGCGAGCGGGTCGGCGGGGTGCCGCAGCGCGGCGGCCCCGAGCAGCTGACGGGCGCGGACCTGAAGCTGCGCGAGAGGCTGATGGACGAGCCGATGAACGGGCCGCCCCGGCTGGTGCCGGAGGCGCACTGACGGACCGTACGACGGCACGCGGCCGGTCCCGCACCCCTGATGTCCGGGGTGCGGGACCGGCCGCGTGTGTGCGCTGTGACGGCGCGTGCCGTCTGCGGTCAGCCGTCAGCCCGCGAGGATGGCGCGCGCCAGCTCGGCGGTCTCGGTCGGGGTCTTGCCGACCTTCACGCCCGCGGCCTCCAGGGCCTCCTTCTTCGCCTGCGCCGTGCCGGAGGAGCCGGAGACGATGGCGCCGGCGTGGCCCATCGTCTTGCCCTCGGGCGCGGTGAAGCCCGCGACGTAGCCGACGACCGGCTTCGTCACGTTCTTGGCGATGAAGTCGGCCGCGCGCTCCTCGGCGTCGCCGCCGATCTCGCCGATCATCACGATCAGGTCGGTCTCGGGGTCGGCCTCGAACGCCTCAAGGGCGTCGATGTGCGTCGTACCGATGACCGGGTCGCCACCGATGCCGACGGCGGACGAGAAGCCGATGTCGCGCAGCTCGTACATCATCTGGTAGGTCAGCGTGCCGGACTTGGACACGAGACCGATCCGGCCGGGCTTGGTGATGTCGCCCGGGATGATGCCGGCGTTGGACTGGCCGGGGGTGATCAGACCCGGGCAGTTCGGGCCGATGATCCGGGTCTTGTTGCCCTTCGAGCCCGCGTACGCCCAGAAGGCGGCGGAGTCGTGGACGGCGATGCCCTCGGTGATGACGACCGCGAGGGGGATCTCCGCGTCGATCGCCTCGACGACGGCGGCCTTCGCGAAGGCCGGCGGTACGAAGACGACCGAGACGTCGGCGCCGGTCTCCTTGATCGCGTCGGCGACGGAGCCGAACACGGGGACCTCGGTGCCGTCGAAGTCGACGGACGTACCGGCCTTGCGGGGGTTCACACCGCCGACGATGTTGGTGCCGTCGGCGAGCATGAGCTTGGTGTGCTTCATGCCGGTGGCGCCGGTCATCCCCTGGACGATGACCTTGCTTTCCTTGGTGAGGAAGATAGCCATGGTTGTGGTTTTCCCTCTTCCCTTACTTCGCAGCCGCGAGCTCGGCGGCCTTGTCGGCCGCGCCGTCCATGGTGTCCACGCGCTGCACGAGCGGGTGGTTGGCGTCCGACAGGATCTTGCGACCCAGCTCAGCGTTGTTGCCGTCGAGCCGCACGACCAGCGGCTTCTCGACCTTCTCGCCCTTGGAGGCGAGCAGTTCGAGGGCCTGCACGATGCCGTTGGCGACCTCGTCGCACGCGGTGATGCCACCGAAGACGTTGACGAAGACGGACTTGACGTCCGGGTCGCCGAGGATGATCTCCAGGCCGTTCGCCATGACCTCGGCCGAGGCGCCGCCGCCGATGTCGAGGAAGTTGGCCGGCTTCACACCGCTGTGCTTCTCACCGGCGTACGCGACGACGTCGAGGGTCGACATGACCAGACCCGCGCCGTTGCCGATGATGCCGACCTCGCCGTCGAGCTTCACGTAGTTGAGGTTCTTCGCCTTGGCGGCGGCCTCAAGAGGGTTGGCCGCGGCCTTGTCCTCAAGCGCCTCGTGCTCGGGCTGGCGGAAGTCCGCGTTCTCGTCGAGCGAGACCTTGCCGTCCAGCGCGATGATCTTGCCGTCACCGGACTTGACCAGCGGGTTCACCTCGACAAGGAGGGCGTCCTCCTTGATGAAGACGACCCACAGCTTCTGCAGGACGTCGGCGACCTGGTCGGCGATCTCGGCCGGGAACTTCGCGGCGGCGACGATCTCGGCGGCCTTCTCGGGGGTGCAGCCCTCGTTGGCGTCGACAGGGATCCTGGCGAGCGCCTCGGGGTTCTCCTCCGCGACGACCTCGATCTCCACGCCGCCCTGCACGGACGCCATGGCGAGGAACGTGCGGTTGGTGCGGTCGAGGAGGAACGAGACGTAGTACTCGTCCGCGATGTTCGCCGTCTCGGCCAGCATCACCTTGTGGACCGTGTGGCCCTTGATGTCCATGCCCAGGATCTGACCGGCCTTCTCGACGGCGTCAGCCGGGTCGGAGGCCAGCTTCACACCGCCGGCCTTGCCCCGGCCGCCGACCTTGACCTGCGCCTTGACGACGGCCCTGCCGCCGAGACGCGTGGTGACCTCTCGGGCCGCCTCAGGCGTGTCGATGACTTCACCGGCCAGCACCGGTACACCGTGCTTGGCGAAGAGGTCCCTCGCCTGATACTCGAACAGGTCCACGCGTGTCCGCTCCGTCCCTATGTCTGTGATTCCGCAGCCTGGTGATCGCGGGTTCGTTGGGTGCGTGGGCGTGCCGCGAAGGGCAACGTGACTGCGCTGTCACAGAGGGAGGCGTACACGCTGTCCGGTACGCGGCATGTCCGTCTCGCAGGTTATCCCCGAGGGCCGTGGGACCCTAAATCGCAGATCACACCTGAGCGGTGATACCTGTCACAGATCGTACGGACGGGCGACCGGCTCGTCCGGTACGGGCAGCGGACGCTTCTCTATCGCGGCCGCCATCACATCGGGAAACAGGTCCGGGGTGCAGGCGAAGGCGGGGGCGCCCAGCTCGGCGAGTGCCGCCGCGTGCTCCCTGTCGTACGCGGGCGCTCCCTCGTCGGACAGCGCGAGCAGCGCGACGAACTGCACGCCCGACGCCTTCATCGCCGCGACCCGCTTCAGCATCTCGTCGCGTATGCCGCCCTCGTAGAGATCGCTGATGAGGACGACGACGGTGTCGGCGGGGCGGGTGATCTGCGACTGGCAGTACGCCAGGGCGCGGTTGATGTCGGTGCCGCCGCCGAGCTGGGTGCCGAACAGCACGTCCACCGGATCGTCGAGCTGGTCGGTGAGATCGACCACCGCCGTGTCGAAGACGACGAGCCGGGTGGCGATGGAGCGCATCGAGGCGAGGACGGCGCCGAAGACGGAGGCGTAGACGACGGAGGCGGCCATCGACCCCGACTGGTCGATGCAGAGCACGACTTCCTTCTTGACGGACTGGGCGGCCCGCCCGTACCCGATCAGCCGCTCGGGCACGATCGTGCCGTGTTCGGGCAGGTAGTTCTTGAGGTTGGCCCGGATCGTGCGGTCCCAGTCGATGTCGCGGTGGCGCGGCCTGCTGATCCGCGCCGACCGGTCGAGCGCGCCGGTCAGGGTGGCGCGGGTGCGGGTGGCGAGCCGCTTCTCGATGTCGTCGACGACCTTGCGCACGACGGCGCGCGCGGTCTCCTTCGTCGTCTCCGGCATGGCCTTGTTGAGCGAGAGCAGGGTGCCGACGAGATGCACGTCGGCCTCGACGGCCTCCAGCATCTCCGGCTCCAGGAGCAGCGCGGAGAGCCCGAGTCTGCTGATGGCGTCGCGCTGCATGACCTGGACGACCGAGCTGGGGAAGTACGTACGGATGTCGCCGAGCCAGCGCGCGACGGACGGCGCCGAGGCACCGAGCCCGGCCGAGCGGTCGGAGCGCCCGCCGCCGCTCTTCCCCGCGCCGTACAGCGCGGACAGCGCGCCGTCCATGGCCGCGTCCTGGCCGGTCAGCCCCCGGCCCGTGCCGTCGGCGCCGCCCCCGCCGAGCACGAGACGCCAGCGGCGCAGCCGCTCGTCCACCGCGCTGTCGTGCGCGCTGTCGGTACCGGTTCCCGCTGTGCCGTTCGCCGTCATCAGGCCACCTCCGTCAGTTCGTCGCCGAGCAGCAGTCGCAGCACGGGCAGTACGGCGTCGGCGCGCGGTCCGTCGAGTCCCGCGCCGAAGCCGGGGGCGCCCGCGTCGGCCGGCACGGGGACGCCGCCGCCGGACGTCGCGGGGCCGCGCCTGACCAACTCGCCGAGGGTGCGCCGCACTCCGGGCTCGTACGCGGCGAACGTGCGGCGCAGCAGCGGCAGCACATCCGTGAACGACGCCTCGGGTACGCCGGTCAGCCAGGCGTCGAGCAGGCCGAGCAGCCGCTCGTCGTGCACGAGCAGCATCCCGCCGCCGGAGGCGCCGCCGACGAACCCCTCGACCCAGGCCGCCGCGTCGGCCGGTGGTGTGCCCGGGGAGAGCGCGAGGCTCATGAACCGCGCCGCTTCGTCCTCTTCGAGCCGTCCGTCGTCCAGCAGCAGCCGGGCGGCGCGGCCTCTGATCACGCCGGGCACGGTGTCGCGGGCGGCGAGCTTGTGCAGCACCGCTCCCCAACGCTCGCCCATCGCGGGCGAGTTGTCCGGGAGGAGCCCGATGGCCGTGTGGACGCTGTCGAGATGGCCGCGCATCTCGGCCGCGCCGTCCTCGTCGAGTCCCGTACAGGCGGGCGGCAGTCCGACGCAGACCCGCTCCACGAGTCCTGCGGCGACCTCGCCGAGCGCCGCCGTGTCCGTGGACCGTACGTCGCCGTAGCGCAGCGAGCGGGCGAGGGCGGGCAGGGCCTGGGCGAGATGGCCGACGTCCGCGTCGAGCGCGGCGCGGTCCGCGAGGGCGCGCATCACCACGGGCAGCGCTTCGGGCAGTTCGGCCAGCAGGCAGCGCTCGGCGAGCGCGGTGATCTCGGCGAGGGCGGTCGCTTCGACGGCCCGTGCCGCCGCCTTGGCGGTGGCGGCGGTGAGCACGGTCGTGCCCCAGACGCCGGCCTCGGCGACCCGTACGTACAGCTCGGGCTCCCAGCGCAGCCGCCAGCTCTCCCGGAAGGTGCCGGTGCTGCCCCGTCCGGCCGAGGGTTCGCCCCAGCCGATGGCGAGCAGCCGCAGCCGGTGCAGCAGCCGGCTGCGCCCGGCGTCGGTCTCCTTGCGCAGGTCGAGATCCAGCTCGCGCTCCAGCGCCTCGGGTTTGAGGCGCAGGGTGCGCTGCGCGCGGGTGAGGTCGCGCTGGAGCGGCACAGCGGGCGCGGCGTCCGGGACTTCGCCGAGCACGTCGCCGACGACGAGCCGGTCCCTGATGAGGTCGAGCGGCACGTCCGACCCCTCGCAGAGCACGGCCCTGACGGCGTCGGTCGTCTCGGTGAGTCCGGCCAGCGGACGGCCGCGCAGGACGGCGAGGGCCTCGGCGAGCCGGACGGCCTCGATGACATGGGCGGAGGAGACGATCCGGTCCTCCTCCCGCAGCAGCCCGGCGACCTTGGTCAGCCAGCGCTCGACGGGCCGGTCGGCCACGCCGAACAGATGGCTGTACCAGCCGGGCGAGTCGATTCCGGCGCCGTAGCCGCTGTGCCGGGCGAGCCTGCGATGGGTCCAGGGCACCCAGGTCACTTCGGTCTTGACCTTCGGCAGCCCTTTCAGCAGGGCGCGGTCGGCGGTGGCCGTGGTGCGCTCCATCAGCGCGGGCACATGCCAGGCCCCGCAGACGACGGCGACCTCGGCGGCGCCGAACTCCTTCTGCGCCGCGCGCAGTTGGATACGCATATGGGCCTCGCGGACCAGATCGCGCCCGTGCCCGCCGACGCCGTACGTCTCCCGCAGCGCCCCCATCGCCTCGGCGAGCGCTTCGAACGGCGCGAAGGGGTCGCCGGCTCCCGGGCCCTGGTGCTCGACGACGTCCTCCCACCAGCGCTCGGGGTCGTCGTAGCCGGCGGTCTCCGCGAGCACGGCGAGCGGGTCGATCCGCAGCTCCTCCGCGGGCTCGTCGGCACCGTCGGGCGCTTCCCCGCCCCCTTCCGTGCCCGCCTCTTCGGATTCCTGGGCGAGCGTGTGCGCGGCCGGCAGGTCGATGAACCGTACGGGTACGTCATGGCCGAGCGCCCAGCGGATCGCGACCCACTCCGGGGAGAACTCCGCGAGCGGCCAGAACGCGGCGCGCCCCGGGTCGTCCACGGCGTGCGCGAGGAGCGCGACGGGCGGGCGCATCGTCTCCTCGGCGGCGAGCGCGACCAGCGCGTCGCCCTCGGGCGGCCCTTCGACGAGCACGACGCTCGGCGCCGCCGCTTCGAGCGCCGCCCGCACGGCCCGCGCGGACCCGGGTCCGTGGTGCCGGACCCCGAGCAGCAGCGGCCCGCGCCCCGCCCTCCCCCGCGCGGCGCTCACACGCTCACCTCGCGGCAGGCGCGGTAGAAGTCCTTCCAGCCGTCGCGCTCACGCACGACCGTCTCGACGTACTCCTGCCAGATCACCCGGTCGGCCGCCGGGTCACGGACGACGGCGCCGAGGATGCCCGCCGCGACGTCGCCGGGGCGCAGCACGCCGTCGCCGAAGTGGGTGGCGAGGGCGAGGCCGTTGGTGACGACCGAGATCGCCTCGGCCGTGGAGAGCGTGCCCGACGGCGACTTGAGTTTCGTACGGCCGTCGGTCGTGACTCCGTCGCGCAGCTCGCGGAAGACCGTGACGACCCGGCGGATCTCGTCGATGCCCTCGGGTCCTGTGGGCAGTTCGAGCGAGCGGCCGATCTGGTCGACGCGGCGCGAGACGATCTCGACCTCGGCCTCGGGGGTGGCGGGCAGCGGCAGCACGACGGTGTTGAAGCGCCTGCGCAGGGCGCTCGACAGGTCGTTGACCCCGCGGTCGCGGTCGTTGGCCGTGGCGATCACGTTGAACCCGCGCACCGCCTGGACCTCCTGGCCCAGTTCGGGGATGGGCAGGGTCTTCTCGGACAAAATCGTGATGAGCGAGTCCTGGACGTCGGCGGGGATCCGGGTCAGCTCCTCGATCCGGGCCGTCATGCCCTCGGTCATGGCCCGCATCAGCGGGCTGGGCACCAGCGCCGCCCTGCTGGGGCCGTTGGTCAGCAGTTGGGCGTAGTTCCAGCCGTAGCGGATCGCCTCCTCGGGCGTGCCCGCGGTGCCCTGCACGAGCAGTGTCGAGTCGCCGCTGACCGCAGCGGCGAGATGCTCGGACACCCAGGTCTTGGCGGTGCCCGGCACGCCGAGCAGCAGCAGCGCCCGGTCGGTGGCGAGTGTGGTGACGGCGACCTCGACGATCCGCCGCGGCCCGACGTACTTCGGCGAGATGACGGTCCCGTCGGGGAGCGTGCCCCCGAGCAGATAGAGGGACACGGCCCACGGCGACAGCAGCCAGCGGGCCGGCCTCGGCCGGTCGTCGGCGGCGGCCAGCGCGGTGAGTTCGTCGGCGAACGCGTTCTCGGCGTGCGGCCGCAGGACCTCGGCGGTGGTTTCGGGCATGGTCATGGATCCCCCTCCAGATCGATCGACCGGATGTGGTTCCCACCGTGCACCACGGCACTGACAATCGACCGGCGCCGATCTGTTTCCGCAGGTGGGAGTGGTTTGTCAGTGCCGCGTCCTACCGTCGTACACATGAATCAACTGGGGGTGCGCTGGACGTCGGAGCAGGTGCTGGCCCTGGCTCCTGACCATGCGTCACGCAAGGCGGGGACCAAGCTGAGCACACCGGCGCCGTGGTCGGAGGCGGGGAGCACGGCGGAGGGGGTCGTCTGGGGTCTGTGCAAGGGCAGCGGCAGCAAGCCATACCAGACCGTGGTGGACACGACGGGCCCCGCGTACAAGTGCACGTGCCCCAGCAGGAAGTTCCCGTGCAAGCACGCGCTGGGGCTGCTGATGCTGTGGGCGGAGGGCGAGGCGACGGTCGCGGCGGCCGAGCCGCCCGACTGGGCCGGGCAGTGGCTGGCGGGGCGCAGGAAGCGCGAGGAGGCCAAGGCGGGGCAGGAGGACGGGCCGGACGGGGCAGGGTCGGCGAAGACGGCGGATCCGGAGGCCGCGAGGCGCAGGGCCGAGCGCAGGGCGGCGCGGATCACGGCGGGCGCGACGGAGCTGGAGCAGCGGCTGGCGGACCTGCTGCGCGGCGGCCTGGCGGCGGCGGAGCAGACGGGCTACGGGCTGTGGGAGGAGACGGCCGCCCGGATGGTCGACGCGCAGGCGCCCGGACTCGCGGGCAGGGCCCGGGAGTTGGGTGCGATCCCGGGCTCGGGTCCTGGCTGGCCGGTGCGGCTGCTCGAAGAGTCGGCGCTGCTGCGGCTGCTGACCGCCGGCTGGCTGGGGCTCGACCGGCTGCCCGAGCCGCTGGCGACGACGGTCCGCACCAGGACCGGTCTCCCCTCGCCTGCCGAAGGCCCGCCGGTCAGGGACCACTGGCTGATCCTGGCGCAGTACAACACCTCGGACGGCAAGCTGACCACGCGTCGGATCTGGCTGTACGGAAGGGACTCGGGCCGCTCGGCGCTGCTGCTGTCCTTCGGCGCCGCCGGCCGCTCCCCGCAACTGGCCCTGCCGGTGGGGCTGATGGTGGACGCGGAGATCACTCCGCACGGCGGCGCCGGGCAGTTGCGGGCCGACTGGGGCGAGCAGCTGGGCCCGCCGGTGCCGGTCCCGGCGCCGCCGCCCGGCGGACCGACGGCCGCGGCCCTCGCCGCGTACGGATCGGCCCTGCGGGACGACCCGTGGCTGGACTCCTGGCCGGTGACCCTGACCGGGGTCGTACCGGTGCCCGGTGTGGCGGACGGCTGGCAACTGGCCGACGCCGACGGGCGGTCCGCCCTTCCGGTCGCTCCGGCCGCGCTCGGCAGGCCCGGGCTGTGGAAACTCGCCGCGCTCTCCGGCGGCGCCCCCGTCACGGTCTTCGGCGAGTGCGGTCACCGCGGCTTCGACCCGCTCGCCGCCTGGTCCGAGGAGTCCTCGGCGATGGTTCCGCTCATCTGACCCCGTTCGGCCCGCGCCCGGCCCCGGCCCCGTCGCCCCCATCCGCAGGGAGGACCCACCCATGACCGACCCCGGCACCACAGCCACGCTCTGGGAAGAACTCGTCACCTCGGCGCTGCTCGGCACCGACCGCCGCACACCCCCGGCGGACATCATGGTCCCCGGCAAGGAAGCGCCGCTCGCGCTGCTGGACGCCGCCGCGCTGCACACCGTACGGCGGCGGGCCGGACTGCTGCCCGCGCCCGCAGCCGAGCTGCCGGGGCGCGCTCCCCACGACGGGCGCCGCAAGCTGCCCGAGAAGGCGGGGAAGCGGCTGGCGCAGCTGCTCGCCGACCGCTCGGCCCCTTCGGGCGGCGGCCGGCGCGGCACGGCCCCCGATCTCACCGAGCTGCTCCCCCAGTGGCTCGCCGCCGCCAACGGCCACGGATACGCGGTACCCGCCGCCGCGCTGCCCGCGCTGCTCGACGCGGCGCGTGGCCGCACCGACCTGCGCCCGCAGGCACTGGCCTTCGCGGGACCGCGCGGGCTGTGGCTGGCCAGGCTCAACCCGGACTGGAAGTTCGCCCTGCGCGGCGCCTCGGGCGGTTCGGCGCTGCCCGACCTGGCGGACGCCGAAGCGGTCGGCAGGCTCTGGGACGAGGGCCTGTTCGCGGAGCGGGTCGCGCTGCTCGGCGCCGTACGGGCCAGGGACGCGCGTGCGGCCCCCGAGCTGCTGGCCTCGACCTGGTCGGCCGAACGCGCCGAGGACCGGCTGATGTTCCTCGACTCGCTGCGCACGGGCCTGTCGGCGGCCGACGAGCCGTTCCTGGAACAGGCGCTCGCCGACCGGAGCCGTAACGTCCGCTCCACGGCGGCCGAGCTGCTGTCCGCCCTGCCGGGGTCGGCGCTCGCCCTGCGCATGGCGACCCGCGCCGCCACCTGCGTCAGCCTGGACCGCGGTGCCGGCGGTCCGGGCGGCGGTCCTGCCGTGGTGGTCGAGGCGCCGCACGAATGCGACGCCGACATGCAGCGCGACGGTGTCACGCCGGTGCCGCCCGCGGGCCGGGGCGAGCGGTCCTGGTGGCTGGGCCAGCTGGTGGAGGCCGCCCCGCTGGCGACCTGGCCGGACCGGCTCGGCGGCCGGACACCCGCGGAGATAGTCGCGCTGCCCGTCCTCGACGACTGGGCCGACGAGCTGCACGCGGCGTGGTGCAGGGCCGCGGTGCGCCAGCAGGACGCCGCGTGGTCGGCGGTGCTGCTGGGCCCGCCCGCCGTGTCCCCGGCTGCGGGCCCCGGCGCCTCGTCCATCGCCGAGCGGGCCAAACTCCTCGCCGCGCTGCCGGCCGGCGAACGCGCGGACTGGGTGGCGGCGTTCATCGCCGCCCACGGCCTGTCGGAGGCGTTCCAGCTGCTGGGGGTCTGCGCGGTGCCGTGGTCCGAGCCGCTGGGCCGGGCCGTCGTGGACGCCCTCGACATCGCCAGGGACGCCGGAAGCTACCCGTGGAGCTTCAGCGGCGTGATGGGCCTGGCCGAGCGGTGCCTGGACCCGGCGGAGGCGGCCAGGCTCGAACTCCTCACCGCGATACCGGACGAGCCGGAAGGCGCCTCCCCCGGAGCGGGCGGCTACTGGTCGGAGGCGTTCCGCCGCTTGGTGGCGACCCTGCGGCTGCGCGCCGACATGCTGACGGAGCTGGCGGAACAAACGGAATCGGATTCCTCCAATTAACGGCTTGAGCAAAAATCTCTTCCTCATGGAGAAGACGTAATGATCTAATGACCTTTCGGTGCGCACCGGGGGAGGATGTTTCATCGGTGCACCGAACTGTCCGCTTTGCAGGCGTGCAGGCGGAATGGGGGATGTACTCGATTGCGACCACATTCGAGTAGCCCATTCCACGGGCATGCTCAGATTCAGTTCTGACGGCGGACAGTGGGACAGTCATGTCCGATCTTCCCCTCAATGCTACGCAATGAGGAGAGTCATGAATCTGAAGAAGGCCCTGGCGGTCGCCGCCGCAGTCGCGGGTATCGGAATGTCGGCCGTCACTCCCGCCCAGGCCAGCACGGGCGAGGAGAACCAGATGAGCCCGGAAGCCTGCTCGAAGACCCAGGCTGCGTCGACCTTCAAGTTCGCCATCTACTACAACTCGAACTACGGCGGCGCGTACCGCAACATCGGCTACAGCGTCTGGGATTTCGCCGACGAGCGCATCGGGGGCGCACCTCAGGGCGGCACCCAGCCCCTCAACTTCTGCCACGGCGGCAGCGGGAACCTTCAGGGCATCAAGAACAACGCGGCGTCCGCGAAGAACAAACACTCCACTTATTACTCGGTCGTGTACTTCAACTCGGGCTACAAGGGGAATTCCGACTGGATTTCCCCCGGCACCGGATGGAGCAAGCTCTCCGGTACGTACAACGAGAACGCCTCGTTCGCCTGGCAGACCCTCTGACCCTCGACGGGAACAGCTCGGCCCCTGTTTCTCGGCAGGGGCCGGGCCGGCTGCCCCATTCCCTTGCCAGAAATAGGTAGAACGATGAAAAGCGTTGTGTCCAGAAGTATCTTTCCGATGATGCTTTCCGCATTGTCCGTGTGTGTGGCGACGGGCTGTTCCGGATCGACGTCCGCGACCACCGCGAAGTCCATCAGGACCCCTCCGGCGCCGTCCGTCCCCTTCGACGCGAAGGACCCGGCGACCTGGACGCTTCCCATTCAGGGCTATCTGCCGTCCGACAGCGCCAGATCACAGATCCTGCAGGCAAAGAAGCAGCTCGTCGGCGACTGCATGAAGACTTTTGGATTCTCCTGGACCCCGTCCCCCGACCTGCCCAGGATCGGCGGGAAGACCTTCGTCGACTGGCGCTACGGGATCCACGACATGGCGCTGTCGAAGGAGCGGGGCTACAAGCCGGCCGCGGCTGATCAGGCCGCTTACGACGAGGCGATGAACGACGGCGCCGTCGACGGGACGACCGGCGGAGCGGACTCCCAGGTGCTGGACGGAACCGGCCCCAGGACGGTCAACGGGATCAAGGTTCCCGAGGGGGGCTGCGTAGGACAGGCGGACCGTCGAATCGACACGCAGGCGACACAGACGAATACCGCTCAGCGGATCAGTTCGCAGACCTTCATCCAGTCCAAGTCCGACAGCCGCGTGGTGAAGGCCTTCGCCGCGTGGTCGGCGTGCATGAAGGAAAAGGGGTACAGCTACGCGGCCCCGCTCGACGCGAGCGACGACCCGCTCTTCGCCTCGCCGGAAGTCACGTCTCAGGAAATCGCGACAGCCACCGCCGACATCGGCTGCCGCGACAGGACGAACGTCGCGAAGGTCTGGTTCGACGCCGAGACGGAGCTGCAGAGCAAGGCCATCGAGGACAAGGCCGAACAGCTGGAGCAGGAGTCCGGTGCCCTTGACGCCGCCGTGAAGAAGGCGGCCGGCGTGGTGGCGGGGACACGGTGACACGTCACGCCGCGGCGGATCCGCCGGCGGCGCGCGGACTCGTCCGGCGGCGACGCGTCCTGCTGGCCGTGGTTGTCGGGTGCCTGGTGTGCACCGGCGCCGGTGCCGGCGCGGCGACCTTTATCAAATCTCCCGCTCAGGCCGCCGCCGAGACGCTCGCTCCGCGCCCCGATGTCCTGACGGCGCCGGTGGTGCGCAAGGTGCTCGCGCAGTCCGTGGTGACCCGTGGCAAGGTGACCGCCTCGCAGCGGGTGGACATCACGGCGGTCGGTGCGGGCAAGGACGTGGGCCGCACCGTCGTCACGAAGGTGAAGGTCAGGCCCGGCCAGGAACTCAGGGCCGGGCAGGTGCTGGTGGAGATCTCCGGCCGTCCGGTCGTGCTCCTCCAGGGCGCCGTCCCGGCGTACCGCGACCTGATGCCCGGGATGACGGGAGAGGACGTCTCTCAGCTGCAGCGTGCGCTGGCCGGCGTCGGCTACCCGTCGGGCGGGGACGTCCCGGGTGTGTTCGGTCCTGGGACCGGACAGGCCGTGACCCGCTTCTACCGTGCGATCGGCTACGCGCCGGCCCTGTCGGAGGTCCCGCAGTCGCCCGCGCCTCGAACCACGGCCGACGCGGAAGCAGGAGCGGACGCGGAGGCGGGCCCCGGCGTGGACGGAGGCACAACCCCGGGCACAGGCGCAGGCGTCGGTCCGGGAACGACCACGCCCGTGTCCGTCGTACCCCTGGCAGAGGTGGCGTTCGTCAGCTCGGCCTCGGCGCGTGCGGACACGGTGACGGCCAAGGTCGGGGACGACGCGTCGGGCACTCTGCTGTCGCTCACCTCGGGGGCCCTTGTCGTCAACGGCACCGTCGCGTCGTACGAGAAGGGCCTCGTCCGCCCCGGCCAACGTGTCCAGGTCCTCTCCGAGGTGACGGGAGAGCAGGCCGCAGGCACGGTCGTCTCGGTTGCCGACTCCCCCACCAAGGCCCAGGACGGGGACGAGGGGCAGCACGGCGAGACGTACGCCCTGCGGATCAAGTCGGCCAAGAAGCTCCCCGCCGACCTCAACGGTGCGGATGTCCGGCTGACGATCGTCGCCGCGTCGTCGCGCGACAAGGTGCTGGCCGTACCGACCTCGGCGATCTCGGCCGGCGCCGACGGGCTGACCGGCGTGACGGTACGGACCGGCGCTCGGGAACACCGGGTCGCCGTCCGGGTCGGCATGACCGGCGACGGCTATGTGCAGATCACTCCGGAGAAGCCGGCCCGGATCACCGAGGGCGACCTGGTCGTGGTGGGCGTTCGGACACCGGCCACCGCAGGACAGTCATGACCGGGGCGGACCGGGCAGGCGCACCTGTCATCGCGTTCAGCGGGGTCGGCCTCACCTATCCCGGGCCGCCGGCCGTCACCGCTCTTCACCCGTGTGACCTGCGGATCGACCAGGGCGAGTTCGTCACCGTGGTGGGTCCTTCAGGATCCGGCAAGTCGTCCCTGCTGAACATCGTCGGGCTCCTCGACGCACCCACCCGGGGCACGTACGTCCTGGACGGGATCGACACCGGCTCCGTGGGTGAGGCGAATCGCGCCGCGCTCAGGAGCGAGCGCATCGGTTTCGTCTTCCAGTCCTTCCATCTTCTGCCCCATCGCAGCGCCCAGGAGAACGTCGAGCTCGCCATGGTCTACCAGCGCCGGCCCCGCCGTGAACGGCGCGAACGGGCGGCGGCGGTGCTGCGCCGGGTCGGTATCGGGCACCGTCTTCAGTCACTTCCCACCCAGCTCTCCGGCGGTGAGCGGCAGCGGGTGGCCATCGCCCGTGCGCTCGTGGCCGATCCTTCGCTCCTGCTGTGTGACGAGCCGACCGGCAACCTCGACTCCCGGACGGCCGCCTCGGTGCTGGATCTCCTGCACGGCCTCCACCGGGACGGCATGACGATCGTCGTCATCACGCACGACGCCCAGGTCGCGGCCCAGGGACAGCGCACGGTGACCCTGCACGACGGGGAGCTGTCGGAGCGGGTCCCGGCCGAACAGGTCAGGGCCGAGCAGGTCCCGGCCGAGCAGGTCCCGGCCGAGCAGGTCGCTCATCAGGGAATCGCGTGAGGAGGGGCATGGGCCGATCCCGGCTCGCGCCCGGGGATCTGCTCGTCGAGGCGGTCGCCGGCATCCTCCAGCGGCCGGCCCGCTCCGTCCTGACCGCGCTGGGCACCGTGCTGGGCGTAGGAGCGTTCATCGCGGTGCTCGGGCTCACCGGGACCGCGGCCTCGCAGATCGACACCCGTTTCAACAAGCTCACCGCGACCGAGGTCAGTGTCGAGGACACCGGCGGAAAGGACGCGGCGCGGGTGTCCCTGGCCTTCCCCCGGAACGCCGACGCGCGCGTCGACCGGCTCAACGGGGTCACTGCCGCCGGCGTGTACTGGCGGGTCCGGCTCGGCCGGCAGGACCCCGTCCGGTCGGCCCCGCTCGGCATCTCCAACGGCGCCGACGCCCAGACCCAGGTCATCGCGGCCTCCCCCGGCGTGCTGGCCGCGGCCAACCCCCGTTTCGCACAGGGCCGTTCCTTCGACGCGTTCCACGAAGCGCGGCGTCAGCAGGTCGCCGTCCTGGGCAAGGCCACCGCCGCGCGGCTGGGCATCACGACACTGCGCACCCAGCCGGCGATCTTCATCGGGGACGTGCCGTTCTCGGTGATCGGCATCGTGGACGACGTACAGCGCAAGCCGGAGCTGCTGATGTCCGTCGTGGTCCCCCGTGCCACCGCGGAACTCATCTGGGGACCCCCGACGGACACCCGGGCCCAGATGCTGATCTCCACGGAACTCGGCGCCGCCCCGCAGGTCGCCCACGAAGCGGCTGTGGCCCTGCGCCCGGAACATCCCGAGTACTTCAACGCCGTCCCGCCGCCCGACCCCAAGACGCTGCGCACCGCGGTGAGCGGCGACCTGAGCCAGCTGTTCCTCGTTCTGGCGGCCGTCTGTCTGGTGATCGGGGCCGTCGGTATCGCCAACACCACACTCGTCGCCGTCATGGAGCGCACCGGAGAGATCGGGCTCAGGCGGGCGCTCGGCGCGCGTGGCCGCCACATCACTCTCCAATTCCTCGCCGAGTCGGCGGCGTTGGGGCTCATCGGTGGCCTGGTGGGCACCTCCGCCGGAACGGCGACGGTCGTCTCCGTCTCGGCGTTCCGTCAATGGACCCCCGTCGTCGATCCGACGACCCTCGCCGCAGCCCCGGCCCTCGGACTCGCGACCGGGCTGCTGGCCGGTCTGTATCCGGCCTGGCGCGCTTCCCGGATCACCCCTGCCGAAGCCCTTCGCCGCTGAAGGCCACCGAGGCACCACCCGAACCACCGTCGCACCGCCGCATCCCCGCACCATCCACCCGAACAGAATGAAGACGAAGGGACCCAGCCCGTGGCTGACGAAATGGTGCTCCGCGCACAGCGGTTCATCAACCTCACCTATCCCAACAACGTCCTCGGTGTCCCGCCGCTGGCCGAGAACGGCCAGACGAGCTGGACCGTCATGTACTCACTCACCCGTGCTCTCCAGTACGAGCTGGGGATCTCCTCGCTGTCCAACTCGTTCGGACCGGCCACCATGGCCGCGCTGAAGACCAAGTGCCCCTCGGTCAACGAGGGGACGGCGCTGTCCGCGAACTTCACCCGCATCATTCAGTCGGCGATGTACTGCAAGGGCTACGACGGCGGCGAGATCGACGGGACGTACAACGACCGCGTCAAGGCCGGGATCGTCAAGCTGAAGTCGAACATGGGGGTCAGCGTCCCCTACCCGGGCAGCTCGCTGGAACCGAAGGTGTTCAAGAGCCTCCTCAACATGGACGCCTACACGACCATCTCGGGCGGCACCGACACCATCAGATCCATCGAGCAGTGGATGAACTCCCGCTACGCGCAGCGGGCCGACTACGGCATCGTCCCCTGCGACGGGCACTTCTCACGCGACGTCCAGACGGCCATGATCTACGCGATCCAGTACGAGCTGGGCATGGCGGACGGGACCGCCAACGGTGTATTCGGACCCGGCACGAAGTCGGGCATCAAGGCGCACCCGCTGTCGACCGGTTCGGCGGGGCCGTGGGTGCAGCTGTTCTCAGCGGCCATGGTCTTCAACCGCCGCGCCGGTGTGGACTTCACCAGCAGCTTCACCTCGTCCCTCGCCAGTGCGGTTTCCACCTTCCAGAGCTTCCTGAAGCTGAGCGTCAACGGGACGGCGGATTTCGAGACCTGGGCGTCACTGCTGGTCTCGTACGGCGACGACACCCGTAAGGGCACCGCCTTCGACTGCGCCGACGAGGTCACGGCGGCCCGGGCCAAGAGCCTCTGCGACGCGGGGTACCGGGTCGGCGGACGCTATCTGGTGAACGTGCCGGGCACCAGCCTGGACAAGGTGATCAAGCCCGGCGAGCTGGCCACCATGGCCGCCGCAGGACTGAGCTGCTTCCCGATCTACCAGACGTTCGGCGACAGCTCCTCCTACTTCGGCCGCTACCAGGGCACTTCGGACGCCATCGCCGCCACCGAGGCCGCCCTCGGGCACGGCTTCAAGAAGAACACCCGTATCTACTTCGCGATCGACTACGACAACACCGACGACGAGATCACCGCGAACCTGATCCCGCATTTCCAGGGCATCCAGGAGGGGATCGCGGCGGCCGGCAACCACTACACGGTCGGCATCTACGCCACGCGCAACGCCTGTTCGCGGGTGTCGGACGCGGGCCTGGCCGGCGCGAGTTTCGTCTCCAACATGTCCGCCGGCTACTCGGGGAACCTCGGGTTCCCGATGCCGGAGAACTGGGCGATCGACCAGATCAAGACCGTCAACGTCGGTTCCGGGACGGGACTGATCGAGATCGACAACGACATCGCTTCCGGCCGTGAGACCGGACAGCGGACCTTCGACACGCCGCCGCCCAACACCGACCTCGACGTCCCGTTCGAAATGTCGTGGACCGATCAGCTCGTGACGGACGTCCAGACATACCTGAAGTCCATCGGCATTCCCGAGTCCGGCCCGCCCGACAGCTGGCCCTCGCTCGGCAAGACCAAGTACACCACCAGCTTCTGCGTCGAGTTCATGCTGTCCTGGGACGACCTGTTCACGTCGCTCGCCCGGATGCTGAAGATGCGCAAGGCACTCATCCAGACCTCCGCCATCTGGGAGTTGCGGCACTTCAACGTCACCAGCATCGGGGACCTGGCCGTGCCGAAGGCCAACGACGAATTCTCGGACGCCTGCGTCTGGGAGTACTACAACGACGGTTCGCTGCCGGACTGGGCGACCCAGTTCCTGAACAAGCTCACGCCGTTCAACGACTGCTCCACCGGAGTGGGACAGATCTTCGGGAACAGGGCGATCACCGCGCGCAACCACGCGGTCGACCTGGGGCTGCTCGACGAGGCGAAGCTCGATCCCACCAAGGACGCGGACATCTGGACCGTCTGGGAGAAGCTGCACTACAACCAGTCGTACAACATCTCGACGGTGCCCTACATGCACATCCTGCACGCGTCCGAGAACGGTATGGCCCGCCCCGGACTGACGACGAGCGAGACCGACACCGAGCTGATCCTGAAGTACTACCAGGGCAACACGGCGGAGGCGGCGCAGCAGGCCAAGCTCCGCATGGGGCTCTACCGCATATTCGAGGACAAGTACAACAAGGTGTTCCGCACGTACCTGTCCAAGGGTACGAACCTCCGTCTGAAGTGAGGACCGTGATGGAGCAGGAGAGCAGTGAACTGACGCGGCAGCCCCGGCAGCCCCGGTGGCGCCGTCTGGCGCCGGTCTGGGTCAACCTGCTGCTCGGCGTACCCGCCGTGCTCCCGCTCCATTCGGCGTGGCTGCTCCTCACCACGTACCGCGCGTGCGCGTTCGACAACTCGGGCTACGGGCTCAACACCTGTGGCGATTCCAGCATGGTCGAAGGCGCCGGATGGGCCAGGGTCGGCGTGGTCCTCGTCGGCGGGCTGGGTCTGCTGGTGGTGCTCCTGGTGGATGTCCTGCTCCCGGCCAACAGGGGACGGCGATGGCGGCAGTGGACCGCCGCCGCGCTCGTCATCCCCGTTCCGTACCTGCTTGCGGTAATCGCATTCAAGCTCCTCCACTGACCTGACTGAAGGAAACGGATTCAGACATGACGCAACAGGCCATGCCTCGGCGCGCGATGCTCATGAGACTCGCCGGGATCGGAGCGGGCGCCGCCTTGGTGTCGGCGTCCGGAGGGCTCCTGGTTCCCGCCGCCGCGGCGGAGAACGAGGGGCAGCGGACCCAGGAACCGCGTAAGCACCCGGCGACCCCGAACGGGTGGCTGGTGGCCGACTCGGCCAACACCGACCAGGGGGTGTGGTCGCGCCCGGTCTCCGGCGCCGGATTCACCGTCGCCACCCGCCTCGGCATGGTGGAAACCGTCCTGGTGCACGTCGTGCGGCGCTGGCACTACGAGATAGAGACCCTGCGCGAAGGGGAGGTCGTCGGCTGGCGGCCTCTCACCGGCCTCGACGCCGGTCATCCGGAGGCGAACCAGGCCTCCGGGACCGCGGTCACCATCCGTCCCGGTTCCTATGTGAAGGGCGCCAGGGGCGGGCTGACGCAGCCGCAGCGGAGCGTCGTGCGGGACATCCTGGACGACTGCGGCGGCCTGGTCCGCTGGGGCGGCGACGACGACGTCCCCTACGAGGCGCTGTTCTACATCGACATTCCCCCGAACGCTGCGGCACGTTCCGGCGGCGGCGCGCTGGTGAAGCTGGCCGACAAGGTGCGCGGCTGGAACCAGACACCGGGCCTGGGGGCGGGCGTGAAGGCGTAGCCCGAGCGACGGGACGGACGTACGGGTCTCCGCTGTCGGCGGCGGAGACCCGTACGTCCCCCTGGCCGGGTTTACGCGCCGGCCGGCTGGCGGACGTTCGCGTTGACCCAGTCGACGATCGACGTCGTCGTCGCCCCCGGCGTGAAGATCTCCGCCACGCCCAGCTCCTTCAGCGGCGGGATGTCCGCCTCGGGGATGATGCCGCCGCCGAAGACCTTGATGTCCTCGGCCTCCCGCTCCTTCAGCAGCTCGATGACCTTCGAGAAGAGCGTGTTGTGCGCACCGGACAGGATGGACAGACCGATCGCGTCGGCGTCCTCCTGGATCGCGGTGTCCACGATCTGCTCGGGCGTCTGGTGGAGACCCGTGTAGATGACCTCCATCCCGGCGTCCCGCAGCGCACGCGCGATCACCTTGGCCCCACGATCGTGGCCGTCGAGACCGGGCTTGGCCACCACCACTCGGATCGGACCGGACACACCCATCACTGCCTCCACATACCGACTGCGCTGTCACTGGCACGGGTCTTCGAACCGGTGACGGTACGAAGATGTGAACGAACGTTATCCACAGCATCCCGCAACCTGCTGTTTCGCGGAGGCCGGGAGGGGGAAATCACATAGAGGACATGTTCGCTTTATGGCGTTAGCGCACGACTCGGCAGCGCCGTTCGGAGGTGACCATGAGGATTCCGCCCTTCCAATGGCCACCGCTGATGTGGCTGCAGGCCACCGCCCTGGACCTGGCGATTCTCACGGGTCATCTGCTCCTCTACCCGACCGGCTTCACCCAGGAGCGCCGGGACGCCGATCTGCCGGCCGACACGACGAAACTCCCCACGGAGGGCCGCGCGCACCCGCCGGTCCTGATGGTGCACGGGTTCGTGGACAACCGCTCCGTCTTCGTCCTGCTGCGGCGCTCCCTGTCCCGGCACGGCTGGCGGCATCTGGAATTCATCAATTACTCCCCGCTGACCTGCGACATCCCGACCGCGGCCGCCACCCTCGGCGAGCGCATCGAGGAGATCTGCGCCCGTACGGGGCACCGGCGGGTCGATGTCATCGGGCACAGCCTGGGCGGCCTGATCGCCCGCTACTACGTCCAGCGGCTGGACGGCGACGCGCGGATCAGGACCCTGGTCACGCTGGGCACGCCGCACGAGGGCACGTCCGTCGTCCCGATCGCCAGCGCGCACCCCATCGTGCGGCAGATGCGGCCCGGCTCGGCCGTCATGAAGGAGCTACGGCTCCCCGCGCCCGGCTGCCGCACCCGGTTCGTGAGCTTCTGGAGCGATCTGGACCCGCTGATGACCCCCGTGGGGACGGCCAGGATCGACCACCCGGACCTCGACACCGAGAACGTGCGGGTGACCGGCGTGGGCCATCTCGCCCTGCCCGTCCATCCGGCGGTCGCGGCCGGAATCCGACGCGTCCTCGGGTCCGAGCGGAGCGCCGCCGGGGTCGACGGAGCGGTCTCCGTGGCCTGAGCGAGACGTCAATACACTCGAACACGTTTCGAACATAGGGCCAAAGCTGTGCCCGCAGTCCCCCGAAAGACGGCCGAATGCCCCTTTCCGCAGGGCCCAGAACCCGCCGAAGATTGTCGCCGTCGTATACCGCCGGGTACAGTCGCGGCCACTGCTTTCCCCTCCCGGGGCCCTCCCTCCAAGGACGGCTTCCGAGAGGCCCTGGTTCTGCTGCCGAGGCGAGAGAGAAGTTGGTGACCGACCAGCACACCCACGCCGGGTACGCCCCATACGGCGGCGACACCACTGGCAGTTTCGACACCGACCCGCTCTTCGGCTCCCTGCCCGGTGGCTACGAGACCGGCATCGCCTACGACACCGGCCAGTACGGAACCGATCAGTACGGCACCGACCAGTACGGAACCGGCCAGTACGACAGCACGCAGTGGAACACCGGGGCGCAGCAGACGGCGGGCTACGACGCGTACGCCACCACCGCCTACGCCACGGGCTACGCGCAGCCGCAGTACGACACCAGCGGCCAGTGGGACGCGAGCGCCTGGAACCAGCCGGACGGCGCGACGCAGGTACAGCAGACGCCCGTCCAGCAGGCTCCCGTACAGCAGACGCAGGCGCAGACCGCGCCGTACGGCTACGACACGACAGGGCAGTGGGGCACTCCCACCTTCGACACCGGCGCCTACGACGCCACCGCGTGGAACGCGACGCAGCTGACGGAGCAGTACGCGGCCGAGCCGTACGAGCACGAGCGGGCGCCCGAGCACCACCAGGAACAGCACCACCAGGAACAGCCGCACACGGAACAGCCGCAGCCGGCGGAGCAGTACGAACCGGAACACTACGAACCGGAGCAGTACGCCGCCGACCCGTACGAGCCCGTGGCGCACGAGCCCGACCCGTACCAACCCGCCGCACACGAGCCCGCGGCGCACGGATCCGAAGCGTACGAGCCCGAGCCGGAGCACGGTTTCGACCCCGGCGACGAGCCGGACCTCGACCTCGCGCCGCGCCCCGAGATCCCGGTCCGCCGGGTCGGCTCGGGCGGCGGCAGCCGTGGCCGGCGCCGTACGCCCAGCAAGCGCTCCGCGCTCCTCACCATCGCCGTCCCCTCCGCCTGCGTGATGGGCGTCGCCGGTATCGCGGCCGCCTCCGTCGGCGGGATCAGCGGCGGCGAAGAGACCCAGGACGACCGGACCTCACAGGCCGCGGCCGACCCCGCCTCGGTGCACCCCGTCGCCGCCAACAACAAGGTCGACACCCAGCTCGCCGCGCTCAGCGCCGACGCCCGGGACTTCGGGGACCGCGCCAGCCGCACCCAGGAGCGCATCGACCTGAAGGAGCGGCAGGAGGCGGAGAAGAAGAAACGTGAGGAGGAGGCGGCGCGCAAGGAGGCGCTGCGGCCCAAGTACGTCCTCCCCGTCGAACAGCACGGGCTCAGCGCCTACTTCGGCCAGGCCGGCGTCAACTGGATGTCCGTGCACACCGGCATCGACTTCCCCGTCTCGTACGGCACGACGGTGATGGCGGCGACCGACGGCACCGTGCGCACGCAGTACAACAGCGCCTACGGCAACATGGCCATCGTGACCTCGCCGGACGGCACGGAGACCTGGTACTGCCATCTGAGCAGCACCAAGATCCGCTCGGGTTCGGTCAAGGCCGGTGACGTCATCGCGTACTCCGGCAACTCCGGCAACTCCACCGGCCCGCACATGCACTTCGAGGTGCGGCCGGGCGGCGGCGCGGCGATCGACCCGATCCCGTGGCTGCGCAGCCACGGGATCAACCCCGAGTAGGAGCGCCCCGGAGCTTCTACAGCTCCAGGCCGCCGCTCACAGCTTCTGGACCGGTGCGTACCGCAGCAGCAGCCGCTTCGGCTTCGTGTCCCCGAAGTCGATCGTCGCCTGCGCGTCCGCGCCCTGACCCGTGACCGTCACGACCGTACCGAGACCGAACTGGTCGTGTGTCACCCGGTCGCCCACCGCCAGCTGGATCACCGGCTTGTCGGTCGCGCGCCGAGTCGCGAAGCCGGACGGGCCGCCGCCCGAGCGGGACCGCGCCGAGGTGGACGACAGCGACGACGTGATCCCCGAGGTGGGGCCCGCCGGGATCTGCGCGCCGGTGCGCTTCCAGTCCAGATGCGCGCCCGGAATCTCCTCAAGGAACCGCGACGGCGGGTTGTACGCCGGCTGCCCCCAGGCACTGCGCATCGCCGAGCGGGTCAGATACAGCCGCTCGCGGGCGCGGGTGATGCCGACGTACGCGAGACGGCGCTCCTCCTCCAGCTCCTTCACCTGGCCGAGGGCGCGCATGTGCGGGAAGACGCCGTCCTCCATGCCGGTCAGGAACACGACGGGGAATTCGAGGCCCTTGGCGGTGTGCAGCGTCATCAGCGTGATGACCCCTGAGCCGTCCTCGTCCTCGTCGGGGATCTGGTCCGAGTCGGCGACGAGCGCGACCTGTTCGAGGAACTCGGCGAGCGTGCCGGGGGTGGCGGGAACCGGGGCCGGAGCGGCCGGGTCCGCAACGGGAGCAGCCGGGTCCGCCGCGGGAGCAGCCGGGTCCGCCGCCGGAGTGTCCGGGCCGGCCGCCGCTCCGTCGTCACCCGCCGCCTGCTGTCTGGCCTGCTCGAACTCCAGCGCCACGGCGGCCAGTTCCTGCAAGTTCTCGATCCGGGTCTCGTCCTGCGGGTCGGTCGACGCCTGCAACTCGGCGAGATAGCCGGTCCGTTCGAGCACGGCCTCCAGGACCGTCGCGGGCCCCGCGCCCGACTCGACGACCGTGCGCAGCTCCTCCATCAGCGTGTTGAACCGCTTGACGGCGTTGGCCGAGCGCGCCGCCATCCCGTACGCCTCGTCCACCCGGCGCAGCGCCTGCGGGAAGGTGATCTTCTCGCGCTGCGCGAGCCCGTCGATCATCGCCTCGGCGCGGTCGCCGATGCCGCGCTTGGGCACGTTCAGGATGCGGCGCAGCGGGACGCTGTCCTCCGGGTTGGCCAGGACGCGCAGATAGGCCAGCACGTCGCGGACCTCCTTGCGCTCGTAGAACCGCACACCGCCGACGACCTTGTAGGGCAGGCCGACCCTGATGAAGATCTCCTCGAAGACACGCGACTGCGCGTTCGTCCGGTAGAAGATCGCGACATCGCCCGCCTTGACGTCGCCCGCGTCGGTCAGCCGGTCGATCTCCTCGGCGACGAACTGCGCCTCGTCGTGCTCGGTGTCGGCGACATAGCCGGTGATCTGGGCGCCGGCGCCCGCGTTGGTCCACAGGTTCTTCGGGCGGCGGCTCTCGTTGCGCTCGATGACGGCGTTGGCCGCGCTGAGGATGGTCTGGGTGGAGCGGTAGTTCTGCTCCAGCAGGATCGTCGTCGCGTCGGGGTAGTCCTCCTCGAACTGGAGGATGTTACGGATCGTGGCGCCCCGGAACGCGTAGATCGACTGGTCCGCGTCACCGACGACGCACAGCTCCCCCGGGTCGTGCCCCTCGCCCGACGGGCCGACCAGCTCCCTGACGAGGGTGTACTGGGCGTGGTTGGTGTCCTGGTACTCGTCGACGAGGACGTGCCGGAAGCGGCGCCGGTAGTGCTCGGCGACGTCCGGGAACGCCTGGAGGAGATGGACGGCGGTCATGATGATGTCGTCGAAGTCGAGGGCGTTGGCCTCGCGCAGCCGGGACTGGTACATCCGGTACGCCTCGGCGAGCGTCTTCTCGAAGCCGTCCGTGGCCTGTCCTGCGAACGTCTCCTCGTCGATCAGCTCGTTCTTCAGGTTCGAGACCTTGGCGCTGAACGACTTCGGCGGGTGCCGCTTGGGGTCCAGGTCCAGATCGCGGCAGACCAGGGCCATCAGCCGCTTGGAGTCCGCCGCGTCGTAGATCGAGAACGAGGACGTGAAGCCGAGCCTCTTCGACTCGCGCCGCAGGATCCGTACGCAGGCGCTGTGGAACGTCATCACCCACATGGCGGCGGCGCGCGGTCCGACGAGCTGTTCGACCCGCTCCTTCATCTCGCCGGCGGCCTTGTTGGTGAAGGTGATGGCCAGTATCTCGCCGGGGTGCACACTGCGGGTACCCAGCAGATGGGCGATCCGGTGGGTCAGCACCCGGGTCTTGCCGGACCCGGCCCCCGCGACGATGAGCAGCGGCGATCCGGTGTGCACGACGGCGGCGCGCTGCTCCTCGTTGAGCCCGTCGAGCAGCGCGGCGGGATCCACGACGGTGCGCGGAGCGCCGTCGCGGTGGTACGCATCCCTGGCCGCGGGCACGTGGAACGCCCCCTCGAATAGGTCGTCGGGCACCTGCTCGGGCGCGGTGTCCTCGGGCGGCGGCGGAGGCTCGTCGCCGGAGGGCTGGAGGTCCGCCAGGAAGCTGTCGTCAAAGAGGCTGCTCATCGCCTCCAGAGTCTAGGCTCCCGCACTGACACCCCACGCCCGCCTTCACTCAACCACGGAGTGTGACGAGACGCACTTCACGTCAAAGGTCACGAAAATGTATCGGGCATATCGCACATCAACCTTCACAGAGTGTCCACGGTTGGCTAGCGTGCTCGATCAGGCAGCCCGTCCCCTCATGAGGCGAGCCACGCCGGCCGGACGGCTCATGCCCCGGCGGGCGGTTCACGGAAGGAGATGCCGGCCTTGTCGTCGCATCGCAAAACGCGCAGCCGCACCGGAATTCGCGCGGGTTCGCCCGCCGTCGGGCTCACCACCGCGGCCATCGCCTCGGTCACCCTGCTCTCCTCGCAGAGCGCGTACGCGGCACCACGCGACCCGAAGCCGTCCGTCGAAGAGGTGCAGAAGAAGGTCGACGACCTTTACCGGCAGGCCGGTTCGGCCACCGAGCAGTACAACAAGGCGAAGGAGTCGACGGACAAGCAGCGCAAGACCGTCGACCAGGTGCTGGACCAGGTCGCCGCACGCGCCGACAAGGTCAACGAGGCCCGCCGCGCGCTGGGGATGTTCGCGACGGCCCAGTACCGCGAGGGCGCGGTCTCGGGCACGGCGGCGCTGATGTTCTCCGACAGCCCCCAGCAGTTCTTCGAGCAGAGCCAGCTGATGTCCCGGGTGACCGACCGCCAGCAGGCGGCCGTCTCCGACTTCCAGGATCAGCAGACAGCCGCGGCCGAGAAGCGCGCCGAGGCGACGAAGCAGCTCGCGACGCTGACCGCGTCGCAGACCTCGCTGCGCACCAGCAAGGTGCAGGTCCAGCAGAAGCTCGGCGCCGCACGCACGCTGCTGTCGAAGCTGACCAAGGAGGAGAAGGAGCGGCTCGCCGCGCTGGAGCGCAAGAAGGAGGACGAGGCGCGCCGCAAGGCCGAGGCCAAGGCGAAGGCGGAGGCGCGCGCGAGGGCGGAGGCGGCGAAGGCCGCGAAGAAGCCCGCCGCCACCGGGTCGGGCACCGGCTCCGGCACGGGCTCCACCGGCTCCTCGGCCGGTTCGAGCGGCGGTGCCACCACCGGTTACGCCGCCAAGGCCGCCAAGGTGCTCGCCTTCGCCCGCTCACAGATCGGCAAGCCGTACGTGTGGGGCGCGACGGGCCCCAGCTCGTACGACTGCTCGGGGCTGACCCAGGCCGCCTGGCGGGCGGCCGGCGTCGAGCTGCCCCGTACGACGTACGACCAGGTGAACGTGGGCACGCGCGTCGCGACGGACGATCTGCTCCCCGGCGACCTGGTCTTCTTCTACGACGACATCAGCCACGTCGGCATCTACATCGGCGACGGCATGATGATCCACGCGCCGAAGCCGGGTGCGAACGTCCGCGAGGAGTCGATCTACTACATGCCGATCTACGGCAGCGTGCGCCCCGCCTGACCCATCCCGGTCACCTGACCACCCCGGCCGCCCTGACCCACCAACCGCCGTCTGTATCACCACTTCGCGCTCCGGCGCCGCGTTCTCGGCGTATCGGTCGGGTCCGGAGCGGAAGCGATGATCTTGCCGTCGGCCATCCGGTCAGAAAACAGCTTTGTACTTTCATCTCGCGCCAATACCTGGCTTGTCGATGCCTCTTCGTGACCTTGCGCCCTAGCGTCCTCCTTGCAACGGACATATGACGTAAGGAAGTGGACGCCCCCGTGGCAGCGCACCGGAAACGCAAGCACCGCCCGTTCACAGGACCGGCCCGCCGTACCGCCGCCACCCTCGCCCTCGCGGGAGCGGCGACGGCGACGGCCTCGGGCGGAGCGGCGCACGCGGAGCCACAGCTCTCGCCGGCTCAGGTCAAGGCCAAGGTCGACAAGCTGTACGAGGAGGCGGAGGCCGCCACCGAGAAGTACAACGGGGCGAAGGTGAAGGCCGACTCTGCCCGCCGCTCGCTCTCGTCGCTGCGCGACCAGGCGACCCGCAGGACGGAACGGCTCAACACCTCGCGCAACGCGCTGGGTTCGATGGCGACGGCGCAGTACCGCTCGGGCGGCCTCGACCCCGCCGTACAGCTCGCGCTGTCGTCGAAGCCCGACGACTACCTGGACAGCGCGTCACTCGCCGAGCGCGTGGGCTCGCGCCAGGCGAACACGCTCAGCAGGGTCCGCGGGGAACTCGCCGCGATCGGCCGGCTGCGGAACCAGGCCGACGGCGACCTCGCGGACCTGAAGGCCCGGCAGAAGGAACTGGCGGACCGGAAGACCACCATCCAGACGAAGCTGGACGAGGCGCGGCAACTGCTGGCGCGGCTGAGCGAGCCGCAGCGGGCGGCGTACACCCAGGCGTCCGGCGCCGCCGCCCCGGCCACCCTCACGACCCGCGCCAGCCGCTCGATGTCCCGCTCCTCGTCCCAGGCCCCGGCCCGGACGCAGGCGCCGACGTCCCGCGCGGCCGCCGCCGTCGCCTTCGCGTACGGGGCGCTCGGCAAGCCGTACGTGTGGGGCGCGACGGGCCCCAATTCCTTCGACTGCTCGGGGCTGACCCAGGCGGCCTGGCGCGCCGCCGGTGTCTCGCTGCCGCGCACGACGTACACCCAGATCAACGCGGGCCGCCGGGTGTCCCGCTCCGAGCTGGCCCCCGGTGACCTGGTCTTCTTCTACTCCGGGGTCAGTCATGTCGGGCTCTACATCGGCAACGGCCAGATGATCCACGCCCCGCGCCCCGGCACCCCGGTCCGGGTGGCCCCGATCGACCAGATGCCCTTCGCGGGCGCGACCCGCCCGGCCTGAGGCCTCTCGTTCGGCTGATGCCGGGATGCCCCCGGCCGTCCCCCGGGCCACGATGGGCGGGCAGCACACCCGCAGGCCCGCGAAGGGACAGCCGTGAGAGCCGTGAGACGAAGCAGCACCGCCGGCGCGACGGGGCTGGCCCTGGTCGCGGCCGCGTTCTTCGTACTGGCCCCGGTAGGCGCACCCCCGGCGGGCTGCGACGACACCCCCGAAGGCCGCCTGTGCATCGAGGGCCCGATCGGCGCGCAGGGCACCTTCACCACCCGCTACACCCAACGCCCCGGCCACCCGGCCACCGACGTCCAGCTGGGCTACCAGCGCAAGGACCACCGCCTGACGGCCTTCGCCGCCTGGTTCGGCACCGAACGCACCCAGCACGGCCGGGCAGAACTGACCGGCACCCTGGCCACCCTCCCGGGCGAATGCATCAGAGGAGTCCTACGCGACCCCCAGGGCCACACAAGAGCAACAACCTGGCACTGCGCGCAACAGCCCGCGCGACACTGAGCGCGGGGACCGCTCGGACCGGGACCGGTCAGACCAGGACCGGTCAGACCAGGCGGCGGGCTGTTGCCCAGCGGGTCAGTTCGTGGCGGTTGGAGAGCTGGAGTTTGCGCAGGACCGCCGAGACGTGCGACTCGACCGTCTTCACCGAGATGAAGAGCTGCTTCGCGATCTCCTTGTACGCGTAGCCGCGCGCGATCAGGCGCAGGACCTCGCGTTCGCGTTGGGTCAGGCGGTCCAGGTCCTCGTCCACCGGGGGTGCGTCCGTCGAGGCGAAGGCGTCCAGGACGAAGCCGGCCAGGCGGGGGGAGAAGACCGCGTCGCCGTCCTGGACGCGGAAGATCGAGTCGACCAGGTCGGTGCCGGTGATCGTCTTGGTGACGTAGCCGCGGGCGCCGCCCCTGATCACGCCGATGACGTCCTCGGCCGCGTCCGAGACCGACAGGGCCAGGAAGCGGACCTGGTGCTCGGACGCCGCCATGAAGGGGGCGCAGCGGCGCAGGACCTCGACGCCGCCGCCGCCCGGGAGGTGGACGTCGAGCAGGACCACCTCGGGGCGGGTCGCCGTGATGACGGTGACCGCCTGGTCCACGTCGGCCGCCTCGCCGACGACCTCGACGCCCGTCTCCTCCGTACGGCCGATCTCGGCCTGGACGCCCGTGCGGAACATCCGGTGGTCGTCGACGAGCACGACCCGTACCCTGCGGCCGTCCCCCGTGCTCTCGGCCTGTACGTCCTCGCTGCTCATGGTGTGTGCCCCTCGATCGTCCGCAGGTCGTGTCGCCCGGCTGCTCATTCGTCTGCCCGTTCCATCTCCAGCTCGACCTCGGTGCCGCCGTCCGGCACCGCGCGCAGCCTGGCCGTACCGCCGTTGCGCTGCATCCGGCCGATGATCGACTCGCGGACTCCCATCCGGTCGTCGGGTACGGCGTCCAGGTCGAACCCGGGTCCGCGGTCCCGTACGGAGATGAAGACCGTCCGGCCCTCGACCTCCGCGTACACCTGCACCGCGCCCCCCTCGCCACCGTACTTGGCCGCGTTGACCATCGCCTCGCGCGCGGCCTGGAGCTGCGCCGCCAGCTTGTCGTCGAGCGGGCAGTCGCCGACGACGACGACCTCGATCGGTACGCCGTGGTAGTCCTCGACCTCGGCCGCCGTCTTCTTCACCGCGTCGGCGAGCGTGGTCGGTTCGTCCTCCTCGTCCTTGCCCGTGCCCTCCGGTTTGTACAACCAGGCGCGCAGCTCACGCTCCTGGGCGCGGGCGAGCCTGCGGACCTCGCCCCCGTCGTCCGCGTTGCGCTGGATCAGGGTGAGGGTGTGCAGCACCGAGTCGTGGACGTGCGCGGCGACTTCGGCGCGCTCCTGCGCGCGGATACGCATCAGCCGCTCCTCCGACAGGTCCTGGGTCATCCGGACCAGCCAGGGCCCGACCAGCAGCCCCACCCCGGCGAGGATGGCGATGGCCGCCGTCAGGACGTTGCCGAACTGCGCCGCCGAGCCGCGTACCACCACGAAGACGGTCAGCCCGAGCCCGACGAGGGCCACCCCCGCGAGACCGCGCGCCAGTTGCAGCACCCGGCGGCGGCGGCCGATCTCGCCCCAGCGGGCCCGCCGCGCGTTGTCGGCCTGCCGCCAGACCAGGACCACGCCCACCGCGATGAGCAGCACCGGCCAGATGTACCGGCCCGCGTGGCCACGGCCGAGATTGACGTTGCCGATGAAGATGCCGGCGCCGATGACGAGCGCGATCAGGGCGAAGACCTGCCCCTTGTCGGGCTTGCGCAGCCGGCGTTTGCCGTCGGGGCCCGTCTCGAAGACCGAGCGCGGCTGCGCCGCCGTGCCGCCGACGCCCAGCGGGACGACGATCCAGAACACCGCGTAGAGCAGCGCGCCCAAGCCCTGGGCGAAGAAGAGGCCGAGGAAGACCAGCCGGACCCAGACGACCGGCAGTCCGAGATGGCCGGCGAGTCCGCGGGCGACGCCGCCGAGCAGCCGGCCGTCGGCGCTGCGGTAGAGCTTGCGCTGCGGCGGCTCCTCGGGCGCCGAGGGGCGCGCGGAGCCACGGGCGGAACCACGGGCAGAGGTCGCTCCGGCGGCGGACGTGGCGGCTGGCATGCCACTGATGGTCACACGGACGGCCGCCCCGGGGCATCAGGGTCGCGCCCCTGAGCCGACCCTGATGCCCCCGGCGGCCCGCGCGTGGTCAAAATCAGGGATCGTCCAGGGTCCCTTCCGGTACGGCCACGCCCCGCGGGCCGTCACCATGGACGTATGACTCCGCCGCCCGCCCACCCGGTCGCCGAACCGGCTCCCCCGCCGCAGACGCCGCCCGCGCCGGCCGCGCCGCCCGCACGGCCGCCGCTGCACCGCGCCCCGCGCCAGAAGGTGGTGGCCGGTGTCTGCGGCGGTCTCGGGCGGTACTGCGACATCGACCCGGTCATCTTCCGGATCGTCATCGGCGTGCTGTCGGTGACCGGCGGCCTCGGGCTGATCTTCTACGGCTTCGCCTGGCTGCTCGTCCCCATGGAGGGCGAGGACGAGAACGAGGCGCGCCGGCTGCTGTCGGGCCGGGTCGACGGCGCCGCGCTCATCGCCGTCCTGCTCGCCCTGATCGGCTGCGGTCTGTTCCTGTCGATGCTGGGCAACGGCGGCACGCTCGGCTTCGCCGCGCTGCTGTCGCTCGCCGTCGTCGGCTCCGCCGTCTGGTCCCAGCGCCGCCGCGGCGCCGTACCGCAGGGGCAGCCGCTGGACCCCGCCGCGCCCCGGCCGCCTGTCGTGCACACGGTCGAGGCGCCGCCGGAGACCAAGGCGCCGCCGACGCCTGGCAGCCCGTCGTGGTGGCGGGACCCGATCGTCAAGGACGGTACGACGGGCCCGGTGCCCACCGGCTACCTCTGGGGCCCGCAGGACGCGGCCCCGAGGGACACCGCGCCGCCCGGCCAGCGCTACGGGGGGTACCGGTACGGGGGTCCGGTCCGCGCCACCCGGGTGCGGGGGCCGCGCTCCATCGGCGGTCTGCTCTTCGTGCTCGCGCTGATCGCGGTCGGCCTCGGCACCGGCCTGTCCTGGCACACGCAGCCGCTGGGGACGAGCCTGCAGATCGGGCTGAGCGCGGCGCTCGGCGTCTTCGGTCTCGGTCTCGCCGTGAGCTGCCTCTTCGGCCGTACCGGCTTCGGCACGATTTTCCTGACCGTGGTCACCGCCCTGCTGCTCGCCGGGGCTGCGGCGGTTCCCAAGGACATCAGCACGCAGTGGAGCCGGCAGAACTGGACGGCGACGTCGGCTGCGGCCGTCAAGCCGGGCTACACGCTGGGCAACGGCGTCGGCACGCTCGATCTGGGGAAGCTGACCGTCCCGCGCGGACAGACGGTGGTGACGTCCGCCGATGCCGGTCTTGGCCGGCTCAGGGTGATCGTCCCGCCGGACGCCACGGTGAAGGTGCGCGTCTCCACGGGGTTCGCCAATCTGCGGCTGCCCGGCGGCACGTCCGACCGGTTCGTGACGGACGACCGGGCGGGGCAGCGGACGCTGCCGCCGCCGGCCGGTTCCCGTCCCGCCGGCTCGCTCGTCCTGCGACTCCATGTCGACCTCGGCCAGGTGGAGGTCACTCGTGCCGCGTCATGACGCCAAACCCGGCCGGCTGGTCGTAGGACTCGCGGCGCTGGGCGCCGCCGCCGTCTACGCGGGCGACGCGGCGGGCGCCTGGCAGGTCCCCTGGTTCCTGGTCCTGACGATCGTCGGCGACAGCCTGTTCCTGAGCGCCGTCGTCGCGATGGGGCATCAGCGCATCCGACGGCGCCGCGAGGCCCACAGGGCGTCGAGGGAGAACATCGGGGCGCCGGCCAGTACCAGCGGCAGCCATGCCATCAGGTAGGCGAGGTCGTTGCCGTAGTAGTACGGCGTGGACTGCCAGCTGACCGTCAGCCACAGGCTCAGCGAGATCAGCGCGCCACCGAAGGCGGCGAGCCGGCCGAGGACCCCGAAGAGGGTGCCGAGGCCGACGGCGAGTTCACCGAAGGCGATGGCGTAGCCGAACCCGGCGGGGCTCTTGAGGGCCAGGTCGACCAGGGCGGGGACGGCGGCGCTGTCGCGCACGCCGTTCATCATCTCGCCGACCGAGCCCGCGCCGCTCGCCTGGAAGAAGCCGCTGGTGGTCAGCTTGTCGATGCCCGCGTAGATGAACGTGATGCCGAGGAACAGCCGGAGCGGCAGCAGCGCGTAGCGTACGGAGTTCTCCCGCCACCCCTGCGCCTGCCGGTCACCGCCTATCGTCCCGTAGTTGTCCGTCCGGTAGTCCTGAGTCATGGCCGACCTGCCCTTCGTGTCCCACGCCGCGGCCGCAGGTTCCGCTTTCCCCTGCGTGCTCATTGATGCATACGGACACGGCGCGGCCGACGCTCACCCCTCAGTCGAGAACGTCCACGGTGACCTTGTTCGTCTCCACCCCGGCCGCCGTGATCACCTGCACGTCGACCTCGCCGGGCTCCACGTCGACCGGTACGGGCACGGTCAGCGCCGCGTCCGAGGGGTTGGCGAAACCGCCCGATACCGGGACGAGCGGG
The DNA here is from genome assembly GCF_036084755.1 of Streptomyces sp. NBC_00370. Lineage (NCBI taxonomy): Bacteria > Bacillati > Actinomycetota > Actinomycetes > Kitasatosporales > Streptomycetaceae > Streptomyces > Streptomyces sp. NBC_00370. Next base: position 5,306,218 of record NZ_CP107968.1, on the reverse strand, counting down.
ACGTGCACGTGCACGGCGCCGATCCGTACGACCATCTTCGCGAGCCGGTCGGGGGTCCCGGCACCCGGCGGTACGAAGCCGGCTCCCCGGATCTCGATGTCGTCACCGGTCCGGATGGGCGCGTCCAGATCGCCGGCCTCCCTGGCCCGTACGACGGACAGCACGACGGGCCTGCCGCCCTCGGTGTACTTGCCCGCGAAGTACGTGGCGGCCGAGACGGCGACCAGCAGCGCCAGCGCCCAGGGCAGATCAGGCAGTTGCTCGGGGCGCCTGGCGAGCCGTACGCCGCTGAAGACGACGGCCGCCGCGTTGACGAACGCGTACTGCACGTCGGTGAAACTGCCGCGCCCCGCGTCGTCGCAGAGCAGATCGGCGGCGCGCGGCCGGTCGGCGCGCACCTTCTGCAGCCGCTGCGCCAGCACCCGTACGGCGACGACGCGCCGTACGACGACGGCGATCGCGCAGACGATCGCGAGGACGGTCAAGATCCCGGCGCCACGGGCGAGTTCGAGCCCGTCGATGAGCGCGTCGCGGTCCTTGTGCCCGGAGGCTCCGGCCAGTTCGAGGGCGAGGACGAGGACGGCGAAGACGACGAACAGCACCCAGGCGGAGGCGACGGCGCGCGAGGTGGAGAGCCGGTTGTCCTCGCCGATCAGCGGCGCGAGCAGCCCGCCGCGTGCGCGGTGCAGCGCGGCGGCGCCGGTGAGCAGCCCGCCGACGACGAGCGCGCCGAGCAGCCCCGCCGTGCGCGCCACGGTCCACCCGGCGCCGATGGCGGTGGCCGCCTGGGCGAGCGCGAGGACGACGACTCCGCCCCACACCGCGAACAGCGTGTAGCGCCAGACGGCCTGCAGCCAGGCTTCGCCCGCTTCCCTGCTGCGGTCGGCCACGGCCCGCGCCGACTGGGTGAGTTCGTCGGAGACCCACTGCCGGGACGCCCCCGCCGAGTGCGCGACGGCGGCCGGCAGCCCTTCTCCCGCCGCCAGTTCCTCCCGCTTGGCCAGGAAGGCGGCCACCGCCTGCCGGTGTCCCTCCCGCGCCCCGTGCGGGCAGTCGCCGCACATACAGCCACCGCCGTGCGTGCCCTGTCGCGCCTCTTGCACCGCCACGCCGAATGCCGCCTTCCCCACCCTGTCCGCCATGCCCGGTGAACTTCCTTGTGCCGCTTGCGAATTGTGCCGCACGGAACGGGGGGTACGGGCCGCCCTCCCGGCTGTGGCGGGTGACGACACGATTACGTTGTTGACGCGGGTCGCCGACCTGCGCGGGAAGGCACGTACCACAATGGCGGCCATGGCAGACAACATCTCACCGCTGGTCGCGCTCCTCGGTCTCGAACAGCACGTCGAGGGCGGCTGGTTCAAGGAAACCTGGCGCACCCCGACGGCCGCGACCCCGCCCGGCTACCCGGGCGAGCGCGCCTTCGCGACCGGCATCTACTTCCTGCTGCACCCCGGCGAGCGCTCCCGCCGCCACAAGGTGCGCTCCGACGAACTGTGGCTCTGGCACAGCGGAGGCCCGCTGCGGCTGCACATCGGCGGCACGGACGACGACGCGTCGTCGGCGGAGCCGCACATCCTCGGCCCGTCGGTCGAGGCGGGCGAACAGCCCCAACTGCTGGTGCCGGCAGGCGCCTGGCAGTCGGCCGAACCGGTCGGCACGGAACCGACGCTGGTCTCGTGTGTGGTGGCCCCGGGCTTCGACTTCACGGACTTCACCCTCGACGAGAACGACCCGGCCTGACCCCGAAACGAGCCGGCCTGACCCCGAGGGGACAGGCCGGGCAGGGGTCCGAGGTCACCGGGGTCCGAGGTCACCGGGACCGGAGATCACCGGGGGTCGGAGGTCACTCCCACTCGATCGTGCCCGGCGGCTTGCTCGTCACGTCCAGGACCACGCGGTTGACCTCGGCCACCTCGTTCGTGATCCGGGTCGAGATCTTCGCCAGTACCTCGTACGGCAGGCGGGACCAGTCGGCGGTCATCGCGTCTTCCGAGGAGACCGGGCGGAGCACGATCGGGTGGCCGTAGGTGCGGCCGTCACCCTGGACGCCGACCGAGCGGACGTCGGCGAGGAGGACCACGGGGCACTGCCAGATGTCACGGTCCAGGCCGGCCGCCGTCAGCTCCTCGCGGGCGATGGCGTCCGCCTCGCGCAGCAGGTCGAGGCGTTCGCGGGTGACGTCCCCGACGATGCGGATGCCGAGGCCGGGACCCGGGAACGGCTGGCGCTGGACGATCTCCTCCGGCAGGCCGAGCTGCTGGCCGACCATCCTGACCTCGTCCTTGAACAGCTGGCGCAGCGGTTCGATCAGCTGGAACTCGATGTCGTCGGGCAGGCCGCCGACGTTGTGGTGCGACTTGATGTTGGCGGTGCCGGTGCCGCCGCCGGACTCGACCACGTCGGGGTAGAGGGTGCCCTGGACGAGGAACGCGACGTCCTCGCCCTCGGCGCCCGCCTCGGCGACGATCTCGGCCTGGGCCTGCTCGAAGACGCGGATGAACTCACGGCCGATGATCTTGCGCTTCTGCTCGGGGTCGGAGACCCCCTTGAGCGCGGTGAGGAAGCGCTCCTCCGCGTCGACGACCTTGAGCTGCACGCCCGTGGCGGCGACGAAGTCCTTCTCGACCTGCTCGGTCTCGCCCTTGCGCATCAGGCCGTGGTCGACGTACACGCAGGTCAGCTGGGCACCGATGGCCTTCTGTACGAGCGCGGCCGCCACCGCCGAGTCGACGCCGCCGGACAGCCCGCAGATGGCGCGCTTGGTGCCGACCTGCTCGCGGATCAGCGCGACCTGCTCGTCCACGACGTTGGCCGTGGTCCAGGTCGGCTCGATGCCGGCGCCCCGGTAGAGGAAGTGCTCAAGGACCTGCTGGCCGTAGGTCGAGTGCAGCACCTCGGGGTGGTGCTGGACGCCGTACAGCTTCTTCTCGTCGTTCTCGAAGGCGGCGACCGGGACGACGTCGGTGGACGCGGTCACGGTGAAACCGGCCGGGGCCGCCGAGCAGGCGTCGCCGTGCGACATCCAGACGGGCTGCTCCGCCGGGGTGCCCTCGAAGAGGGTGGAGCCGGTCTTGGAGACATGCAGTCCGGTGCGGCCGTACTCGCGCGCACCCGAGTTGTCGACGGTCCCGCCGAGGGCCGTCGCCATCAGCTGGAAGCCGTAGCACATGCCGAAGACCGGCACGCCCGCCTCGAAGATCGCGGGGTCCAGGCGCGGGGCGCCCTCCGCGTACACGGAGGAGGGGCCGCCGGAGAGGATGATCGCCCGGGGGTTCTTGGCCAGCATCTCGGCCACCGGCATCGTGGACGGGACGATCTCGCTGTAGACCCGGGCCTCACGCACCCGACGGGCGATGAGCTGGGCGTACTGCGCGCCGAAATCGACGACCAGGACGGCGTCGGGAGTGGCGATCTCGGGGGCGGCGGGGGGCGCTGCTGGCACGGGGCGGCCTTCCGGCGGGAACAAAAAGGAGGTCTGGTCCTACGATTCTAACGGCGGCCGGAGGACCACTTTTCGTCTCGTCCGTCTCACCATCCGAAACCGGGTTGGTCCGGTTCCGGATCCGTGGTCCATACTTCCGGCATGCGCAAGCACCTCACGTACGTCTTTACCTATGGCACCGGCCCGTCCGGCTGCCATGGTCGTGCTGCTTGAGCTGACAAGCGACTTCCGACAGGCGCCCCGGGCCGGCAAGGCCCGGGGCGCCTGTCGCGTTCGGGGCCCGGCACGGTCCGGGGAGCGATCCCTCCCGACAAGGAGCACCCCATGACCGCCATGGACACGACGGGCACCACGGACACCGCGGACGCCCTCATCGCCGACGCGCGCGTGCGCATCGACGCACTCGACGAACAGATCATCGCCCTCGTGCGGGAACGGACCGCGGTGTCCGCCGTCGTCCAGCAGGCCCGGATCTCGGCCGGTGGCCGGCGGGTCAGCCTCTCCCGGGAGAACGAGATCCTCGGCCACTACCGGGCGGAGCTGGGCAAGCCCGGCACCGCGCTCGCGATGACGCTGCTGGAGCTGTCCAGGGGCCGGCTCTGACCCGTCGCGCCGCCACGTTTCCCGTACCTGCGTTCGAGCACCGCTCTCACCCGTACGGCGCGTGACCGGGTCCCGAAGGCCGTCGTTGGACCGTTCGTCCGTTGGGGCGTGTGGCGCACCGGAAGGTACGCCGTGGGACCTCGCCCCGGCGCCCCGTGACCGGACGGCAGGGGACAGCAGCCCGGTCACCCAGGGACGGCCGGCTCCGGGGACGCCCGGGGCCGGCCGTTTCCACGTCCGTCCGACGATGCCGGTCCGGCCATGCCGGTTCAACGATGTGACGCAGATCACTCAAGAAGAACACGATCTCGGCAGCAACCATCTACGCGGGTCACCGGTCTTCTATGCGTTGAGACCAACGCGGGAGACGCTGCACTCGGAGGGGGGTGCAGCGCCTCTTTCGTTCATCGACACGGATCGGCGCGGATCAGCGCGGATCAGCGCGGATCAGCGCGGCGGGACCTTCGGCATCCCGAGGAACGGCAGCCGCAGCGCGCCGAACGCCCCCTCGGGGACAGCGGGCGCCACCGGCTCGACAGCGGCCGTACGGACATACGCGGCGCCCTGCTCCGGACGCCCGTCCGCTTCACCCTTGTTGGGCCAGAGCGCCATCGCGCGCTCCGCCTGCGCCGTGATCGTCAGCGACGGATTGACGCCGAGGTTCGCCGAGACCGCCGAACCGTCCACCACCGAGATGCCCGGGTGTCCGTACACCCGGTGGTACGGGTCGATGACGCCCTCGTCGGCCGAGGCACCGATGGGACAGCCGCCCAGGAAGTGCGCCGTCAGCGGGGTGCCCATCAGCTCACCGACGTTGCTGCCGGCGAAGCCGTTGATCTCCTCGGCGATCAGCGTCGCCGCCCGGGTCGCCTCCGGTATCTGCTTCGGGTTGGGCGCGCCGTGGCCCTGTCGCGCCGTGAGCAGCCCTTTGCCGACACCGCCCGGCTTGCGGTACGTGGTCAGGGAGTTGTCCAGCGACTGCATGACCAGACCGATGATGGTCCGCTCCGACCAGTGGTGGTTGGAGAGCGAACGCGCCAGCAGCAGCGGATGCCTGGCCGCGTTGGCGAGCCAGCCGCTGACCCGCCGGTCGCTGTGCGGCACCTGGAGGATGGACAGCGCGCCCATCGCGTTCGAGCCCTTGCCGTAACGCACCGGCTCCACATGGGTGTTGGCGTCCGGGTGCATCGAGGACGTGATGGCGACGCCCTTGGTGAAGTCCGCCTTCGCCGCGCCGTGGCGCGCCCGGTAGCGCCGGTCGTCGGTCTGCGCGCCCACCAGCGCCTCGGAGTTGGTACGGGTCAGCTCGCCGAGCCGCGCCGAGAGCCGGGGCAGCAGCCCCTTGTCCTTCATCGTGTGCAGCAGGGTCTGCGTGCCGTACGTGCCGGCGGCGATCACCACCTGACGGGCGCGCAGCGTGCGGTACGTGCCCTTCTTGCGGCTCTTGCGGGCGTCGGTCGGCACGGTCGTGACGCGATGGCCGCCCGCCTTGTCCTCGGTCACCGCGACGACCGAGGTCATGGGGTGGATCACGGCCCCCGCCCGCTCGGCGAGATGGAGATAGTTCTCGGTGAGGGTGTTCTTCGCGCCGTGCCGGCAGGCGGTCATGCACTCGCCGCACTCGGTGCAGGCGTTGCGCGCGGGGCCCGCGCCGCCGAAGTACGGGTCGGCGACGCTCTCGCCCGGCCGGCCGCGCGCCGCGCCCTCCGCGTCGTCACCGTCGCCGAAGAAGACGCCGACCGGGGCGAGATGGAAGCTCTCGCCCACGCCCATCGCCTCGGCCGCCGCCTTCAGATGGACGTCGGAGGGGGTCATGGTCGGGTTGAGCCGTACGCCGAGCATCCGCTTCGCCTGGTCGTAGTAGGGCGCCAACTCCCCCTGCCAGTCGGTGATCGAGGCCCACTGCGGGTCCTCGAAGAACGCGGCGGGCGGTACGTACAGGGTGTTCGCGTAGTTGAGGGAGCCGCCGCCCACCCCCGCGCCCGCCAGCACCATCACGTTGCCGAGCAGATGGACGCGCTGGATGCCGTAGAGCCCGAGGGCCGGGGCCCAGAGGTAATTCTTGACGTCCCAGGAGTTCTTGGGGAGGGTCTCGCGGGTGAAGCGGCGGCCCGCCTCCAGCACCCCGACGCGGTACCCCTTCTCGGTCAGCCGCAGGGCGGCGACCGAACCCCCGAACCCCGAGCCGACCACGATCACGTCGTAGTCGTACGTCTCGTCGTCCTCGTCCTTGCCCTCGTCCTTGCCCTTGCCCTGGCGCTCGTCCGAGGCGCCGTACGTCTTGCGGTCGTCCGACACTCGTCCTCCTCGCTGTCGTGGAGAGCCGGCTCAGCGCAGCCGGAACGCCTTCATCGCCCGCAGGCCGCGGCTCATCAGCGCGGCGTACTTCTCGTCGTCCATCCCGAACGAAGGGGACAGCGGCAGCAGTCGCTGGTGGGCGACCGTCTGGGCCTCGGTGTACTTGAGAATGCCCTCGGAGCCGTGCCGCCTGCCGAGCCCGGAGTCCTTCATGCCGCCCATCGGCGACCCGACGCTGCCGTACGCCGCCGCGTAGCCCTCGTTGATGTTGACGGTGCCGGTGCGCAGCCGGGTCGCGACCGCGTGGGCGTGCCGGCCGCTCCTGCTCCAGACGCTCGCGTTGAGGCCGTACGCCGTGGAGTTGGCCAGCCGGACCGCCTCGTCCTCGTCGCTGAAGCGGTAGAGCGAGACGACCGGGCCGAACGTCTCCTGCGCGCACACGGCCATCGGCTCCTCGACGCCTTCGAGGACGGTGGGCTCGTAGAAGTACGGGCCGATGTCCGGACGTGCCACACCGCCCGCGACGACCGTGGCGCCCTTGGCGACGGCCTCCTCGACATGGCTGGTGACGGCCTTCAGCTGGCGTTCGCCGACGAGGGAGCCCATGTCGGCCCCGTACGAGAGGGAGTTGCCGAGCCGCATGGCTTTCGTCCGCGCCACGAAGCGCTGGACGAACGTGTCGGCGACCGCCTCGTGCACGTACAACCGCTCGATGGAGATGCACAGTTGGCCTGCGGAGGAGAAGCAGGCGCGCACCGCGCCCTCGGCCGCCTTCTCGACATCGGCGTCGTCCAGGACCAGCATCGCGTTCTTGCCGCCCAGTTCGAGCGACACCCCGATCAGCCGGTCGGCTGCGCCGCGCGCGACCTCGCGTCCGGTCGGGGTGGAGCCGGTGAACGAGACGTAGTCGGCGTGCTTGACCAACTCGGGGCCGACCACCGGGCCTTCGCCGATGACGACCTGGAAGACCTCGGCGGGCAGTCCCGCCTCGATCAGCAGATCACGCGTCCACAGGGCGGTGAGCGCCGTCTCCGTGTCCGGCTTCATCACGACGGCGTTGCCCGCGACGAAGGCGGGCAGCGCGTCGCCCGCCGACAGCTCCAGCGGATAGTTCCAGGGCACGATCTGGCCGACGACCCCGCGCGGCTGGCGCAGCTCGGTGACCTTGGTCAGCGTCGGTACGACGCCCAGATGGCGCTTGGGCTTCAGGTACGAGACGGCGGCGCGCCCGTAATGCCGCGCCTCCACGGCCACGCTCTGGACCTCTTCATGGGCATGCTGCCTGGCCTTGCCGGTCTCCAGCTGGATCAGGTCGAGCACCTCGCCCTGCCGGGAGAGCAGCAGGTCGTGGAAGCGCAGCAGCACCGCCGCCCGCTGCCGTACCGGCGTCGCCGCCCAGCCGGGCTGGGCGGCCCTGGCCCGGTCGAAGGCGGTCGCGACGTCGTCGGGCGTCGACTCGGGCAGGTCGGCCAGCTTCTCCCCGGTGTACGGGGTGTGGCTGACCGTACGGCCCGAGCCGACGATGTCGCGGGTGAGCCGGGCGACCACCTCGGGGGTGACCACGTCGGCCGCCGTGCGCGCGCCGGCCGGGGCTGCGGCCACGGGGTTGGTGCCGGGGGCGGGTGCCTGCGAGTCCGTCATGGCGCAGAGCGTATGCCGCCTGTCACAGCTTTGGGTACCCGGCGGTAACACCTTTCACCGGCCGCTCACAAAAGCGCCAGTGATCACTGGCGCCTTGCCCGCTCCCCCGCGCCCGACCTCAGGACTTCTCCAGGACGAGCTGGTCCACGACGGTGCCGTAGAACTCCTCGCCCGGCTTCGCCGCCCATCCCTTCGCGGGCATCGACACCCGCAGCCGCAGATAGAAACCACCCGAATCGGGGATGACGAGCTCGTGCCAGCGGTAGCGGAAGGCGTCGTCGTCCGACGCGCTGTAGTCGGTGTAGTCGACGACCGTCTCGAACCCCTTCCTGCCCTGGACGACGGTGTCCTTGGTGGTGACGGCGGCGTCCTTGATCTCGGTGCCGTTGTCACCGCCCTTCCGGTAGAAGGTCTTCCAGGCGGCGGGCGTCGGCGCGAGGATCTCCGCCTCCGCGTCGGGCCGTACCCGCTCCGCGTAGACGCGGAAGACATTGCTCGGGTCGTAGTAGGTCACGTTGCCGTCGTCGGCGTCCTCGACGCGCAGGTACTCGTCGGGGACGGCGATCTTGGCGTGCAGGATCTCGTTCTCCGTCCGTACGCCCCAGCCGGACGGCAGCCCACCGCCGCTCGCGAACGGGTTGGCGACGATCAGCGCGATGACGACCGCGAGGGCCAGCAGAGCGCCGCCGAGTCCGTAGCGGGCCGGGCGGCTGCGGGCCAGCACCGGCGGCACCCAGCCGGCGGCGCCCGTGACGGGCACCGGGGCCTGGGCGCCCGCGGTGACCACGCGCGTCTCGCCGGGGCCGCCCTGCGGGGGCCGCGCCACCGACTCCAGCGTCTGCCGGATCTCCGTGACGTCCGGCCGGGCCGCCGGGTCCTTGCGCAGCAGTCGCATGACCAGCGTGCCGAAGGCGCCGGAGCCCCGCGCGGGCATCTGCGGTTCGGCGGACAGCACGGCCTGGAGCGTCGCGGGCGCGTTGGAGCGGCGGTACGGGGACATCCCCTCGACCGCCGCGTACAGCACGACACCCAGCGACCAGAGGTCCGACTCGGGCCCCGGCCGCTGCCCCAGCACCCGCTCGGGCGCGATGAACTCGGGCGAACCGACGAAGGAGCCGGTCTCGGTGAGCCCCTGCTCGCCCTCGACCTGCGCGATCCCGAAGTCGCTGAGGACCACCCGGTCGTCCCGCCCGAGCAGGACGTTGTCGGGCTTCACGTCGCGGTGCAGTACGCCGACGGCATGGGCGGCGGCGAGCGCGCCCAGCACGGCGAGCCCGATCCTGGCCGCCTCGCGGGGGTCGAGCGTGCCCTCCTGGAGCCGGTCGCCCAGCGACTGGCCGCGCACCAGCTCCATGACGATCCACGGCTTGGCGTCCTCGACCACCACGTCGTGCATGGTGACGACGGAGGGATGGTCGATCCTGGCGGCGGCCCGCGCCTCGCGCTGCATCCGCAGATAGACATGGCCGCGCTCGCGCTCGCCCACGTGGTCAGGAACGCGTGGCTCCTTGATCGCCACATCGCGGTCGACGACCTCGTCGTGCGCGAGCCAGACCGTCCCCATCCCGCCGTGCCCGAGCCGCGAGACGAGCCGGTACCGGCCGCCGAGCACCCGCCCGACGGCGGGGTCGGCGGCCGGTGTCACGGCCTGGGTCAGGCTCTGCGGTGGCACAGTTGGCGCGATAGGCGGCTGAAGTCCGTAGCTGGTGGGCTCGTTCGCCCGTCCCCCGTCGTTGGTCATGGGGATATCTTTACCAACTGTCCCTGCCGTGACCACCGCGAAGGCCGAGCGGATGCACAGCCGTGACAGAGCCGAAGGCCCGGTGCGGGGCCGGCCGGCGGCTCAGCCGGTGGAGCCCGGCGGCTGCCAGCCGCGCAGCGCGGTCGCGAACTGCTTCTGGGTGGCGTCCCAGTCGTCCGCGGGGCCCGACATGAAGATGGCGTACTCGGCGCCGGTCTCGTCGTCGAAGTACATCTGGTCGACGGCGTGCCGGGGGCCCGGCACGCCGTTCTTCGCCGACTGGGTCCAGCTGAACTCCCAGCGCGCCACCTGCTTCTGGTCCCGGTAGTCGACGGGGCCGAGCTGGAGCTGCTGGTAGTCGGGCAGGACGGCGAGCCCCTTCTCCAGGTCGCGCATGTGCGCCTCGGGGGTCGCGAAGTCGGGTTCGGGGTCGATGCTCACCCGCAGCACGTGGTTGCCGCCGTCGGGGCTGTAGTCGATGGTGTTGACGTCCGTCTGCCGGGTCCAGCCGTCCGGCACCCAGAGGCCGAACCCCTCGTCGGCGTTGACCTCCTGGTAGCCGTCGGGGACGGCCCCGCCGTCCGAGGGATCCCCGGTCGGGCTCGGCGTCGTCGTGTCGTCCCCCGCGGTGTCGTCCCCTGCGGTGTCGTCCCCCGCGGTGTCGTCGGCCGTCGGCCCGGAAGCGGTCGGTCCAGGGCCCGGGTCGTTGCCGTCGCCCGGAAAGTGCATGGCGGCGAACCCGATACCGGCACCGAGCACGGCGGCCACGGCGATGGCCGTCACGGTCGTACGCCAGCGTCTGCGGCTGCGCTCGCGCGACGCCGGGGAGGGCGGCGGGTACGGGCCCGAGGGAGCGGTGTGCGGTCCGGACGGCTGCGGTCCTGTCTGCCCGGCGCCCGGCACCGGCGTCGTTTGATAGCCCGGCGGGTAACCGGCGGCGGCCGGGTAAGCGACCGTCGGGCCGCCGTCCTGCGGCATGTTCCGCGTCGGTACGTACGCCTCGGCCCCCGTGGGCCGGCCCTCCAGTACGGCGCGCAGCATCCGCTCGGTCTCGGCGACGTCCGGTCTGGCCGCCGGGTCCTTGCAGAGCAGCGCGGCGATGACCGGGGTGAGCGGTCCCGCCCGGTCCGGGGTGGGCGGCTCGTCCGTCACGACGGCCTGCATGGTGGAGAGCGGCGAGTTGCGGCGGAACGGCGACTTGCCCTGTACGGCGGTGTAGAGCGTCGCGCCGAGCGACCACAGGTCGGAGGCGGGGCCCGGGTCGGAGCCACGGACCCGCTCGGGGGCGAGATAGTCGATGGAGCCGACGATCTCACCGGTCCTGGTGATCGTCGAGTCACCCTCGATCGCGGCGATGCCGAAGTCGGTCAGCAGCACCTGACCGTCGCGGGCCAGCAGCACATTGCCGGGCTTCACGTCGCGGTGCAGCACACCGGCCGCGTGCGCGGCACGCAGCGCGCCCAGTATCTGGAGGCCTATGCCGGCCGCCTCGCGCGGCTCGATCCTGCCCCCGTCGCGCCCGGACTCGCGGGCGGCGTCGGCGAGCGAGGGCCCGTCCACGTACTGCATGACGATCCAGGGGCGGCCGTCGTACTCGATGACGTCATGGACGGTGACGACGCCGGGGTGGCTGATCCGGGCCGCGGCCCGCGCCTCCTTCTGCGTCCGCTCGTGCAGAACGGCGCGGTCGTCCGCCGAGACGTACAGCCCGGCGGTCAACTCCTTGACGGCGACGGTCCGGTGGAGAAGCTCGTCCTGGGCACGCCACACCCGGCCCATGCCGCCGCTGCCGATGGTCTCGCCGAGCCGGTAGCGCCCGGCGAGCAGCAGACCGGCACCCGTGCTCTGTGAATGTTCCACGTCTCCCGCCCTGATCTTTGAGTTGACAGGTTACGGATGACACCGCCATGCGGGGAACCTCGGGTGGCGTACGGAGACACCACTGTGACCGTCGCCTTTGACGGACCGGCAGGTGTGAGCCGCGGTCAACTCCGGTGCGTGGTCAGCCGGTCGCGCGATAGGAGCTGGTGGCCTGCTGGTAGATGTCGGTGACGGCGTCCCGCTGGCTGTCCGGGCCGATGACCTGGATCACGTGGTAGCGACCGCCGATGATCAGGGCGAGGTTGCGCACGTAGACCTGCCGGCCGCTGCTGTCCTGCCAGGTGAACTGCCCCTCAGCCATGGCCTGCTGACCCACATTGATCCGGCGGAGGCCGGAGGCGGTGGCCCAGGAGGAGTCCCGGAAGGGCTGCAACTCCCGTTCCTTGTCACGCTGGTAGGCCAGCGGGTCGCCGCCGTTGGCCTGCACGGTGTCCCGCCCGGGGACGATGACCAGCGTGAAGTCGGAGTTGCCGTAGCGCACTTGCCCGCTGTCGTTGATCGGGCTGCGCTGCCAGTCCTTGTTGACGGCGACCTGGAAGCCCTCGGTGTCCTTGCGCAGGACGTAGCCCTTTTCGAGGTTGCCGGCCGGCGCGGTCGGCGCGGCGGGTGAGGACGGCGGCTTGTCCGCACCGGACTTCGACGGCGCGGGGTCGTCCGACACCGGCGGCGGCGCCTGGGAAGCGGTGACCCCGGGGCTCGCCTCGGTGACGCTCTGCCCCTCGTTGTCGCTGGACTTGGGCATGAACATCACCGCGTAGACGATCGCGGCCACCAGCACCAGCAGGATCAGGATCAGCAAAGTGCGGCCCAGGGAACGGGGTTTGCGGTCCCGGTCGCGGTCGGGCCTGCCCTGGCGCTCGTAGCGGTCGTAGCTCTCGGCGGGCTCATACCGCTCGGGGCTCTCGCGGCGGGGCGGCGACTCGCGGCGCTGCGCGTTCTCGTAGCGCGCGGGACGCTCGTACCGCTCGTCGGCCTGCTCCCCCAACAGCTCGCCGAGGGAGGTCCTTTCGTCCTGCTCGTCGCGCTCCCTGCCCCGGCGCTGGCGGTGCCGGCCGCGGTCGATGTCGCGGTTCTTGTTCCGGCCCCAGCGGCGCCTGCGGACCAGCTCACCCCTGCGGCGGACTATCGGCAGCCGGCCGTCGATGGTCGGTACGGTCACGACGTCCTGGCCCGCGTCGGGCTCGGGCGCCGACCTGACGAGCGAGCGCAGCCAGCCGCGCAGTTCCTCGAAGTCCGGCCGCTCCGTGGGGTCCTGGCGCAGCAGCGACTCGACGACGGGGCGCAGCGGGCCGCACTCCTCGGCGAAGGCGGGCGGCTCGGCGCAGACGAGCTGCACCAGCTCGAACGCGTTCTCCTCGGGGTACGGGGCGTGGCCCTGGACCGCGCGGTAGAGCAGCGCGCCGAGCGCCCACAGGTCGGTCGCGGGCCCGATGGGCGGGGCGAGCTGCCAGTTCTCGTGGACGGGCCCTGCCTGTTCGGGGGCCCAGCGCTCGGTGACGGGGCCGACGATGGCGATCCGGGCCTGCCGGGCGCGCTCGGCGGCGAGCGGGCTGGCCGGGCCCCGGTAGGCGGGGACGGAGCCGCCGCTCGCGACGACGTCGTCCCACCGGCCCGCGCCGGGGGCCGCGCCCACGACGGCGGGGAGCTGGGCGGAATGCCGCTGGTCGTCGGCGCGCATCGCGTCGTAGGCGCCGGATGTCGTGTACCGGCTGCTGCCGCTGCCGGGGCCTGAGTACGGGGCGTCGCCGCCGTCGCCGCCGGTACGGGCCATGGCGATGCCGTGGTCGTCGCCCCGGCCGCCGTGGCCGCCCTGCGCGCCCTGGCCGCTGCCGCCGGGCGGGAGCGCCGGCACGGCGCCGGAGGCGCCGGGCGCCGGGGTGAAGCCGGCGGGCAGCGCCGGGGGCGTACGGCCCTGCGTACGGCCGGGGGCCGGGCGGTCGCCGTAGGGGCTGCCCGCGTCCGGGCCGTAGTACGGCCCTTCGGGCTCGGGGTCGGGTCCCTGCGCCGGGTGGCGGCCACCGGGCACGGGGATGCCCGACGTGCCGCCGGCCGGTACGGGCCCGGGGCCGTCCTGCCACGACGCGGGTCCGTCGCGCCACGTACCGGCCAGTTCGGCGCGGTAGGGCGGCGGCGGGTCCTCGTCGTCGTCGGCGTCCGCTTCGCTGTCGGCGTCGGCGAAGCCGCGCGGAGGCTGGGCCCACCAGTCCTGGTTGCCGCCCTGCGGTTGAGGTGCCGCGGGCGCGCCCGGTGTCCCGGGTACGCCGGGCTCCGTGCCGGTCCCCGGCGGCTGGGGCCGCTGACCCGGGCCGTCCTGACCGTCCTGGCCGTCCTGACCGTCCTGCGGGCGGGGCGCGGGGAGCGCCGCCGCCGAGCGCTGCTCGTCCTCGCTGACACGGGCCGCCGCGCGGGCCCCCGCCCGGTACGCGGCGATGGCGCCGGCGCGCGCTGCGCGGATGTCGCCCGAGGCGTTGCCGCCGCTCGGCAGCGCGGGGCGGGCCGACGGATTGCCGTAGGGGGCGGGCACCCCGGGCGTGCCCTGCTGCGGCCGGGGCATCGCACCGGACGTACCGGACGAGCCCGTGCTGTACGGCGGTTCGGGGGCGGGCACCGGGTCGAGCGCCGGCCGGCCGACGGGCCCCGGCACGCCGGCCGTCGAGCCGGTCTCGCCGGGCCCGGGGCCGTAAGGACCCGGACCAGGGCCGTAAGGACCTGCGGGACCGGGCACCCCCGGCTGGTACGGCAGACCGGGCTGCGGCTGCGGCGGTCCCTGCTGCCGGCCGCCCTGTGTGTAGTCCTGCGCCGGGCCCGGTGCCTGCTCGACCGGCTCGGACAGCGCCGGCGGCGGGGCGTGCCCCAGCGAGCCGGGCGCGCCGGCGGGCGGTACGGGTGCGCCGAAGGCGCCGGGTGCGCCAGGTGCGCCGATCGGTCCTGGCGCGCCAAGTGGGCCGACGGGACCGAGCTGTTGCTGCTGTCCCGGCACGCCGGGCGGCTCGGGCACCGGCGCGTATCCGCACAGCGCCTCCTCCGCCGCTCCGGCGGCGAGGCCGGTCAGCACCACGCGCCCGTCGTCGCAGACGAGCACCGTACGGACGGTGATGTTCCGATGGGTCCAGCCGTGGCCGTGCAGCACCCGTACGGCGGTGAGCACGTCGGAGGCGATCTCGGCGGCGCGGTAGGGATTCAGCGGGCGTTCGGCGAGCAGCGCGGCGAGCGGCCTGGCGGCGACCAGTTCACTCACTATCCACAGCGAGCCACCCTCGGCGAACACGTCGAAGACCTGGTCGAGCCGAGGGTGGTCGGGGATCTGCGCCGCGCTCTGCGCCGCCTCGATGGCCCGGCGCACCGCGGGGTCGGTCGGCCGCCGGGTGGTGCGTCCGGAGACCCGGCGCGGCGCGGGACCGCTCTCCGCCTCCACCACCTCGGCGTCCACGACTTCCGGTAACGGGACCTGCCTGACGAGGACTTCCTGGCCGCTGTACGTGTCGAAGGCCCGGGTCTCGACGAGGTCGTACTCGTCGGAGGGCGGCAGGGGCAGGCGATAGCGGTCGGCGAGCACCCGACCCGCGTATTCGTCCACAACGCCTCCCCTCACCTCTCGGGTCTCCTGATCCGGAAGACCTACGAAACCGCCAATTCCGGTCGATTACCGGCCCATTGTGGCTGCGTACGGTTCGCGTACTCTCACGATACGTGGCCGCAGGCAAACGCGCCGCAGGGTCGCGGCAACCGAATCTGGAACGTGTCGTTCCGGAGCCGCGCCCCTGCGCGCCGACGGCTGAAAGGTGTCAGTCCTTCGGCTTGAACGTGGCGAAGGCCGTGTCGCGCAGCGTCTTGCATTCCGCCCCGTCCCATTCGCTCGCCTTGCAGCTGACCATTATCGAATATCCGTGCTTGGAGTCGATTCGGAAACCCCGGTCGAGCACCTTCATCTGCTCGCCGTTCTGCTGCCGTTCGAAAGTCCAGTCCGCCACGGTCGGATACCCGTTGTAGTCGGACTTGCGCATCCCGACGAGCTTGTAGTTGGAACTGCTGCCCCGGACCGCCGACTCCAACTGCTGCCAGGCGAGCAGGGCGTTGCCCGTGGGACTGCTGGTGAAGTCGACCTGGACGCGCGGGAAGCCGCCGTTCTCGCTGTATATGCCGCCGGAGTTCTGGCCCGCTATGTCGGTGCGGTGGAAGCCCTTGGGCAGCGCCATCGAGAAGTGGAACCTGCTGTCGGTCACCGTGGAGTAGCCGGCGGGCAGTTCGGCTCCGCCGCCGCCCGCACCTCCCGTGCCCGCCGAAGCGCCGTCGCCCGGCTCGCCGGACTTCGCCGGTGAGGCGGGGGCCGACGGGGTGTCACCACTGCCGCCCGCCTTGCCCGGTGCCTCGCTCTGTCCCTGGCCCTTGTCGTCGTCCTTGCCGTCGCCGGTCGGCTGACCGCCCGCGCCGGCCCCCGCCGAAGCCGACGGGTCGTCCTTGCCGGACGCGGAGCCGCCGGAGTCGCCGCCGCTGAGGGTGATGGCGAGGATCGTGGCGATCAGCGCCAGCGCGACGACGGCCGCGATGATCACCAGGGTGCGCCGGGGCACCACATCGGTGAGGGAAGCGCGCTGCGTCGCGGGTCTGGTGGGCGCTCCGGGCGTGGCCGGCTGCGCCGTCGGCCGGGTGGGCGTGCGGCCCGTACCGGCCCCCACCGAGGCGGATGCCGTGGTCTTCACCGGCTTCGGGGTCTTCTGGGGCTTGGGGGCGCGCTCGGCCTTCGCCGGCTTGCCCGCCGCCGGGGGGACCGGCGGCAGCGGCACGACGCGGGTCTTCTCGGACGCCGGCAGGGCCGGCGGCGGCGCGGCCGGCTTCTCCGGCGCGTTGATCACATCGAGCAACAGCCTGCGGGTGCCCGGCTCGTCGAGCCGCAGCGCGGGGTCCTTGGCCAGCAGCCCGTATATGACCTCGGCCAGCTCGCCCGCGTTCTTCGGCGGGTCGAGCGGCTCGGTCATCACGGCCGTGAGCGTGGCGATGGCGGAGCCCTTGTCGTACGGGGGCGAGCCCTCGACCGACGCGTACAGCAAACCGCCGAGCGACCACAGGTCGGCGGCGGGGCCCGGCTTGTGGCCGCGTGCGCGCTCGGGCGAGATGTACGAGGGGGCGCCGACGAGCATGCCGGTGGAGGTGACCGAGGGGTCGCCCTCGACCTGGGCGATGCCGAAGTCCGTGAGGACGACCCGGCCGTCCTCCCCCGCGATCAGCACGTTGGACGGCTTCACGTCGCGGTGCAGGATGCCCTCGCTGTGCGCGGCGCGCAGCACGTCGAGGATGGCGAGACCGACCTCGGCCGCGCGCCTCGGGGTGAGCGTGCCGTCCTCGCGGATGGCCTCCGCGAGCGACTTGCCCTCGATGAGCTCCATGACGATCCAGGGCCGGTCGTCCTCGTCGACGACGTCGAAGACCGTCACGGCGCCGTTGTTACGGATCCGGGCGATCGCCTTGGCCTCGCGCAGGGTGCGGGTGATGAGCCGGCGCTTCTCGTCGTCGTCGATGCTGGAGGGGAAGCGCAGTTCCTTCACCGCGACCGTACGGCCGAGGGTTTCGTCCAGCGCCCGCCAGACGGTGCCCATGCCGCCGCGGCCGAGCACACCGCCCAGCCGGTACCTGCCCGCGAGCAGCCGCCCTTCGGGGGTGGGGCTCTTGACGGCGCCGCGCGGCGTGTCCGCGGGCGCGTCCGTCGGCGCGTCCGGCACCGCGTCGTCGGGCGCGTCCCGCCGCACGTCCCTGGGCGCGTCTTCCGGTGCGTCCTGGGACGCGTCTCGTCGTGCGTCGTCCGGCGCGTCCTGCTTCGGTTCCGGTTCCGATTCGTGCTGGGGATCCTGCGCCGTGTCCCGCGACTGCTCCGCCTCCGACATGCGTCCCCTCTGCGTTCCCTGATCCTGGCCCGCGACCGCCGCCAGGCGCTTGTCTGGCCCGGCCCGCGCGATGCCGTAACGCGCCCTGGCAGAGGCTCCATTGTCCCTCACTCCGGCACCACTGCCGCTCCCGGGTCCCGCGTCGGTAAGGATGGGTCCGGAGGAGAGGACCCCCACCATGCCACTACCCCGGCTCCGACTGGTCACCCCGCTGGTCATAGCCCTGTTCGGGCTTGGCGCAAGCGTGCTGGGGACGGGCGTACGAAGCGACGGCCCCGTCCTGTCGCTGCTGGTCTCGGCGGGCGGCGCCCCCGCCGCCGCCCAGTTGTCCCGTACACCGGGCGCCACCCGCTTCCAGAGCGCGGGGGCCGGGATCGGCAGGGCCGACCACTTCCGCGCGGGGTCCGTCACCAAGAGTCTGCTGGCGACGGTCGTTCTGCAGCTCTCCGCCGAGGGCGCGTTGAGACTCGACGACACCGTGGAGCGCTGGCTGCCGGGGCTGGTGCGCGGCCACGGCAACGACGGGCGCCGGCTGACCGTACGCGCCCTGCTCACCCACACCAGCGGTCTGTACGACTACACCGCCGACCGCTCAGCGCCGGCCCCGACGACCCCGCGGGCCGCCGTACGCGTCGCCCTGGCCCGTACGCCGGGCCCGGCCGGCGACTACGCGTACTCCAACACCGATTACGTACTGCTCGGCCTGATCATCCGCCAGGTCACCGGCCGGTCGTACGCCGCCGAGGCCGAGCGGCGCGTCATCGTCCCGCTCGGTCTCACCGGCACCTCGTTCCCCGGGAGCCGCACCACGCTCCCCGACCCGCACGGCCGTGCCTACAGCCGCACTTCGGGCCCGGACGGGCCGCTGAGCGACGTCACCGATCTCGATCCGCGTACGGCGGGGGCGGCGGGCGAGCTGATCTCGACGCTGGACGACCTCGACCGCTTCTACTCCGCGCTGCTGGACGGTGAACTCCTCGCCCCCGCCCAGCGGCGCGAACTGCTCGACACCCGGGCCACGCACGGCGTCTACGGGATGGGCGTCTATCCGCAGCGGCTCTCCTGCGGCGTCACGGTGTGGGGCCACAACGGCCGGATCGCGGGCAGTTACGTCCGCACCGCGACCACGGCCGACGGCCGCCACACCCTGTCGTACCGGATCGACACGGACGCCCTCACCGACGACTCGCTCGAACCGGCCCTCCTCGACGCGGAATTCTGCGGATCCTGATCCTGATCCGCCCGCGCGGGGAGGGCCGCCCGCGCGGGGAGAGCCGCCCGGCGCCCGCCCGGCCCGCGGCTAGATCGGCACGATGTCCGGCGCGCCCAGCCGCGCGGCGTCCGCCGTCAGATCGTCCGGCTGGCGCTGCGACTCGCGCTCGGCCTCCACCCGCTTCTCGTAATGCTCGACCTCCCTGGCGATCTGGTCCTTGTCCCAGCCGAGCACCGGCGCCATCAGCTCGGCGCACTCCTGCGCGCTGCGGGTGCCCCGGTCGAACGTTTCGATCGAGATGCGGGTGCGCCGGGTCAGCACGTCGTCGAGATGGCGCGCGCCCTCGTGCGAGGCGGCGTAGACGATCTCGGCGCGCAGATAGTCCTCGGCGGCCGGCAGCGGCTCACCGAGCCGGGGGTCGGCCTCGATCAGCTCCAGCACCTCCTCGACCAGCGTGCCGTAGCGGTTGAGCAGATGCTCCACCCTGACCACGTGGATGCCGGTGCGCTCCGCCATCCTGGCCCGGCCGTTCCACAGGGCGTGGTAGCCCTCGGCGCCGAGCAGCGGCACGTCTTCCGTGACGCACTCGGCGACCCGCTGGTCGAGGCCGTGCACCGCCTCGTCCACCGCGTCCTTCGCCATCACCCGGTACGTCGTGTACTTGCCGCCCGCCACGACGACCATGCCGGGCACCGGATGGGCGACGGTGTGCTCGCGGGACAGCTTGCTCGTCGCGTCCGACTCGCCGGCCAGCAGCGGCCGCAGCCCCGCGTACACCCCCTGCACGTCGTCACGGGTCAGCGGCACCGACAGCACCGCGTTGACATGCTCCAGCACATAGTCGATGTCCGCGCTGGACGCCGCCGGGTGGGCCTTGTCGAGGCTCCAGTCGGTGTCGGTGGTGCCCACGATCCAGTGCCGCCCCCACGGGATCACGAAGAGCACCGACTTCTCCGTGCGCAGGATCAGCCCCGTCGTGGAGTGGATCCGGTCCTTCGGGACGACCAGATGGACGCCCTTGGAGGCGCGGACATGGAACTGGCCGCGCTCGGCGATCAGCGACTGCGTGTCGTCCGTCCACACCCCGGTGGCGTTGACGATCTGCTTGGCCCTGATCTCGTACTCGCCGCCCCCTTCGACGTCCTGCACCCGGGCGCCGACGACCCGCTCGCCCTCGCGGAGGAAGCCGACGACCCGCGACCGGCTCGCCACATGCGCGCCGTAACTGGCCGCCGTACGCACCAGCGTCGCCACATAGCGCGCGTCGTCCATCTGCGCGTCGTAGTACTGCAAGGCGCCCACCAGGGCGTCCTTCTTCAGGCACGGCGCGACGCGCAGCGCGTGGCGGCGCGTCAGATGACGGTGTGTCGGCAGGCCGCGGCCATGGCCGGACGACACCGACATCGCGTCGTACAGCGCGACGCCCGAGCCCGCGTAGAGCCGCTCCCAGCCCTTGTGCTGCAACGGGTAGAGGAACGGAACGGGCTTCACCAGATGCGGCGCCAGCTTCTCCAGCAGCAGACCGCGCTCCTTCAGGGCCTCGCGCACCAGCCCGAAGTCGAGCATCTCCAGATAGCGCAGACCGCCGTGGATCAGCTTGCTCGACCGGCTCGACGTGCCGGAGGCCCAGTCGCGCGCCTCCACGATGCCGGTGGCCAGGCCACGCGTCACCGCGTCGAGGGCGGTCCCCGCACCGACCACACCCGCGCCCACCACCAGCACGTCCAGCTCGCGCTCGGCCATCGCCGCGAGCGCGGATTCGCGCTCAGCGGGTCCCAGTGTCGCTGTCCTCACTGTTTGCCTCCCGTCGCCCCCGTGTGGTCAGGCCCACCACTGGTCAGGCCCACCACTCGATTCTGTCCGCCCTCGCCGACTTCAGCCACTGCCTGTGGATAACACCGGTCGAAGATCCGGATCCGACGCCGACTCCCCGGGCCACGCAATGCCGCATAACGGTCATATTTAAGCCTAGTCTGACATTGCGCTTGCTCGTTCTGTCCAACCTGGCTTGCGCTCACTGTCCACTCCGGCTAAGGGAAGGACGGCCACCGCCATGCCCGCAGATCTCGCCGTCATCGGACTCGGCCATCTCGGCCTGCCCCTCGCCCAGGCCGCGGTAGCCGCAGGTATCGACACCATCGGCTACGACACCGACCCGCGCCCGGTCGCCGAACTCGCGGCGGGCCACACCCCGGCCGAGGGTTCACTCACCGCGTCCGACGTGCGCAGGATGCTGTCACGCGGCTTCCGCCCCACCACCAACCCGACCGAGCTGGGCCGGGTCCGCACCGCCGTCATCTGCGCGCCGGCCCCCCTCGGGCCCGACCGCACCCCCGATCTCAGCGCCATCGGCACCGCGGCGCGCGCCCTCGCGGCGCGGCTGCGCCCGCACACCACCGTGCTGCTGGAGTCGCCGGTCGCGCCCGGCACCACCGAGGGCTTCCTGCGCGGCGTACTGGAAGAGGGCTCCGGGCTGCGCGCCGGGCGCGACTTCCACCTCGCGTACTCCCCCGGCCGGCTCGACCCCGGCAACCGCAGCCACGGCATCGCCAACACCCCCAAGGTCATCGGCGGCCTCACCCCCGCCTGCACCGAGTCGGCCGCCGCGTTCTACGGCCGGCTCAGCGACAAGGTCGTACGGGCCCGGGGCCCGCGCGAGGCCGAGACGGTCAAGCTCCTCGAAACCAACTTCCGCCATGTCAACATCGCCCTCGTCAACGAGATGGCCGTCCTCTGCCACGACCTCGGTGTCGACCTGTGGGACGTCATCCGCTGCGCCGAGACGAAACCGTTCGGCTTCCAGGCGTTCCGGCCAGGACCCGGCGTCGGCGGCCACGGCGTACCGCTCGACCCCAGCTATCTGCCGCACGCGGGCCGCACCCCCGGCCATCCGCTGCGGATGGTCGGGCTCGCCCAGGAGATCAACACGCGGATGCCGCAGTACGTCATCCAGCGCTGCGCGACCCTGCTCAACGAGCACGGCAAGTCGGCGCGCGGCGCGCGGGTGCTGCTGCTCGGCGTCACGTACAAGCCGGACCTCGCCGACCAGGAGAGCTCACCGGCCACCGAGATCGCCTGCCGGCTCACGGATCTCGGCGCCGCCGTCAGCTACCACGACCCGTACGTCCCCGACTGGCGCGTGCGCGACCAGCCCGTACCGCGCGCCGACTCGCTGTACGAGGCGGCGGCCAACGCGGATCTGACGGTGCTGCTCCAGCACCACCGCACGTACGACCTCCAGGGGCTCGCCGTCAAGGCCCAACTGCTGCTGGACACCAGGGGCGCGAGCCCGGCGGGGGCCGCGCACCGGCTCTGAACCGGCCACACCGGCCCTGAGCTGGAATTGCGTACCGCGTTGTCGGTGGCGGCTGTTACTCTCCAGGGCCATCGTGTGCAAGTCATGCGCACGCCATAATCCCTGGGGGGGATTTTCACCATGAGCCAGCCTGTCCAGCCGCCCGGCAACCAGCCCGTTCCGCCGTCCGGCAACCCGTTCGCCGACGGCGCGGGCGCCGTTCCGCCCGCCCCGTTCATGCCGGCCCCGCCGCCGGCCAGGGTCCGCAACAACATCGCGGGCGGTGTGGTCGCAGCGGTGATCGCCGCGCTCGTGGCCGCCCTGGTGTACGGCTGGATCATCGGGCTCACCGAGCGCGAGATCGGCTGGGCCGCCCTCGGCGTCGGCGCCCTCATCGGCTTCGCCGCGGGCAAGGTCGGCGGCGGCAACCAGCTGCTGGCGGGCGTCAGCGCGCTCCTCGCGCTGGGCGCCGTCTACCTGGGGCAGATCTTCGGCCTCGCCGCGATCGGCGGCAAGCAGCTGAATGTGTCGGCGACGAGCATGGTGATGGACCACTTCAGCGTCCTCACCGACGCGTGGAGCCAGGAGATGGACTTCATGAGCTTCGTCTTCCTGGCGCTCGCCGCGTTCGCCGCGTTCTCGGCGGCGAAGAAGACGGCCGAGTAGAGCCCGTACGCACCAGAGTGCCCCGGCCGGAATCCGGCCGGGGCACCCTCATCTACGAGCGCCAGGTACGAGCGCCACGCACGCGCGTGGCCGTCAGCGCCGGTGCTGCGAGTCCGCGACCGTGACCTCGACGCGCTGGAACTCCTTGAGTTCGCTGTAGCCCGTCGTCGCCATGGCCCGCCGCAGCGCGCCGAAGAAGTTCATCGAGCCGTCCGGGATGGTCGAGGGCCCCGCCAGGACCTCCTCCGTCGTCCCGACGACACCGAGGTCCACCAGCTTGCCGCGCGGCACGTCCTCGTGGACGGCCTCCATGCCCCAGTGCCTGCCCTTGCCCGGCGCGTCCGACGAGCGCGCGAGCGGCGAGCCGATCATCACGGAGTCGGCGCCGCAGGCGATCGCCTTCGGCAGGTCGCCGGACCAGCCGACCCCGCCGTCCGCGATGACATGCACGTACCGGCCGCCCGACTCGTCCATGTAGTCCCTGCGGGCCGCCGCCACATCCGCGACGGCCGTCGCCATCGGGACCTGGATCCCCAGCACGTTACGGGTGGTGTGCGCGGCGCCGCCGCCGAAACCGACGAGCACCCCGGCCGCGCCGGTACGCATCAGGTGCAGCGCCGCCGTGTACGTGGCGCAGCCGCCGACGATGACCGGGACGTCCAGCTCGTAGATGAACTGCTTCAGGTTCAGCGGCTCGGCCGCGCCCGAGACATGCTCGGCGGAGACCGTCGTACCGCGGATGACGAAGATGTCGACGCCCGCGTCCACCACGGCCTTCGAGAACTGCGCGGTGCGCTGCGGCGAGAGCGCGGCGGCCGTGACGACGCCCGAGTCCCGCACCTCCTTGATGCGCAGCCCGATCAGCTCTTCCTTGATCGGCTCGGCGTAGATCTCCTGGAGCCTGCGGTTGGCCGTGGCCTCCTCCAGCTCGGCGATCTCGTCGAGCAGCGGCTGCGGGTCCTCGTAACGGGTCCAGAGGCCTTCGAGGTTGAGCACCCCGAGCCCGCCCAGCTCACCGATGCGGATCGCGGTCTGCGGGGAGACGACCGAGTCCATCGGAGCGGCCAGGAACGGCAGGTCGAACCGGTAGGCGTCGATCTGCCAGGCGATCGAGACCTCCTTCGGGTCCCGGGTGCGCCGGCTGGGGACGACGGCGATGTCGTCGAAGGCGTACGCCCTGCGGCCGCGCTTGCCGCGCCCGATCTCGATCTCAGTCACGATGTGCCTTTCCCTCTACGTCAGCCGTCCCAGTATCCCCGACACACCGATGCCGCCGGTGACGGGCCACCGGCGGCATCGGGAGATGTCAGTGCTGGTTGTAGTTCGGCGCCTCGACCGTCATCTGGATGTCGTGGGGGTGGCTCTCCTTGAGCCCCGCCGCCGTGATCCGGACGAACTGCCCCTTGCGCTCCATCTCGTCGATGGAGGCGGCGCCCACATAGCCCATGGTCTGCCGCAGCCCGCCGATCAGCTGGTGCAGCACGGCGCCGAGCGGGCCCCGGTAGGGCACCTGGCCCTCGATGCCCTCGGGCACGAGCTTGTCGTCGGAGGAGACGTCCGCCTGGAAGTAGCGGTCCTTCGAGTACGAGCGGGCCTGGCCGCGCGACTGCATGGCGCCGAGCGAGCCCATGCCGCGGTACGACTTGAACTGCTTGCCGTTGATGAACTGCAGCTCGCCCGGTGACTCCTCGCAGCCCGCGAGCAGGCTGCCGAGCATGACCGTGCTGGCCCCTGCGGCGAGCGCCTTGCCGATGTCGCCCGAGTACTGCAGGCCGCCGTCGCCGATGACGGGGACACCGGCGGCCATGCAGACCGACGCCGCCTCGTAGATCGCCGTGACCTGGGGGACGCCGATGCCGGCGACCACGCGCGTGGTGCAGATGGAGCCGGGGCCCACACCCACCTTGACGCCGTCCACGCCCGCGTCGATGAGCGCCTTCGCGCCGTCGCGGGTGGCGATGTTGCCGCCGATAACATCCACGGAGACACTGGACTTGATCTTGGACATCCAGCTGAGCGCGTTGCTGTTGTGGCCGTGCGAGGTGTCCACGACGATGAAGTCGACCCCGGCCTCGGCCAGCGCCTGGGCCCGCTCCAGGGCCTCCTGGCTGGCGCCGACGGCCGCGCCGACGAGCAGCCTGCCCTCGGCGTCCTTGGCCGCGTTCGGGTACTGCTCGGCCTTGACGAAGTCCTTGACGGTGATGAGGCCCTTGAGGATGCCCGCGTCGTCGACGAGCGGCAGCTTCTCGATCTTGTGGCGGCGCAGCAGCTCCATGGCGTCCACGCCGGAGATGCCGACCTTGCCGGTGACCAGCGGCATGGGGGTCATGACGGCGCGCACCTGCTGGCCGCGGTCCGTCTCGAAGGCCATGTCGCGGTTGGTGACGATGCCGAGCAGCTTGCCGGCCGCGTCGGTGACGGGGACGCCGCTGATCCGGAACTTCGCGCAGAGCTGGTCGGCCTCGGCCAGCGTGGCATCCGGATGGACCGTGATCGGGTCGGTCACCATGCCGGACTCGGAGCGCTTCACGAGGTCGACCTGGTTGGCCTGGTCGGCGATGGAGAGGTTCCGGTGGAGCACACCGACCCCGCCCTGGCGGGCCATCGCGATGGCCATCCGCGCCTCGGTGACCTTGTCCATCGCCGCGGAGAGCAGCGGGATGTTGACCCGTACGTTCCTGGATACCTGGGACGCCGTGTCCACCTGGTTGGGCAGCACCTCCGAGGCGCCAGGCAACAGCAGCACGTCGTCGTATGTCAGCCCCAGCGTCGCGAACTTCTCGGGCACTCCGTCGACGTTTGCAGTCATGACACCTTCCCCAGATGGCCTTGATCGGTGCGGATGTCCATGCTAACGGGCTCCACGGCGGTCTCATTCCACGATCGTCTCGATCAGGACCTGGGTCACGGCCGGAGGGCCGGGTGCCGGGCCGCTGCCGCCGCCTACTGCTCGGCGAGGGCGCGCAGTCTGCTGAGCGCGCGGTGCTGCGCGACCCGTACGGCGCCGGGCGACATGCCGAGCAGCTGTCCGGTCTCCTCGGCGGTCAGCCCCACGGCGACCCGCAGCACCAGCAGTTCGCGCTGGTTGTCGGGGAGGTTGGCGAGCAGCTTCTTGGCCCACTCGGCGTCGCTGCTGAGCAGCGCCCGCTCCTCGGGTCCCAGCGAGTCGTCGGGCCGCTCCGGCATCTCGTCGGACGGTACGGCCGTGGATCCCGGGTGCCGCATGGCGGACCGCTGGAGATCGGCGACCTTGTGTCCGGCGATGGCGAAGACGAACGCCTCGAAGGGCCTGCCCGTGTCGCGGTAGCGCGGCAGCGCCATGAGGACCGCCACACACACTTCCTGCGCGAGGTCCTCGACGAAGTGCCGTGCGTCACCGGGGAGCCTGCTCAGTCGCGTACGGCAGTAGCGCAGCGCCAGTGGGTGGACCCGGGCGAGGAGGTCGTGCGTCGCCTGCTGGTCACCGTCGACGGCACGGTGGACGAGCGCACCGATCACTGTGGGCTCGTCGTCGCGCATCGGTCCATGGTGCCTTGGCGGCTCCTGATTGGTGGCACCGCGTCCGTAGTTGTGCACTGAAGCGTTATGAGCAGGTGCGGCGGAACTCATGCCCTGTGCCCTCCCCTCGCGCTCGTCCGACTCGTTCCCGAGGAACTCCACATCTCCAAGGATGCGGCATCGCGCGGGAAACGGTCGCGTACGGGCATACGTTGCCCCGCCCACCCTGAGTTATGGCCTGTCCGGCGGATCAGGGTCGGACAGGCCGCGGCGTCTGGTGCGGTGGATCGCAAGGCGCCGGGACGCTTCGATAGCGGAGCCATCGGGGCGGTTCGGCAACGCCGCGAGGTGCCGTGCCAGGCGTCGCGGACCCGGCCATGATCCGCCGGACAGGCCAGAGGCAGCGAGCGGGGTTCAGGGACCGCCGGTCCCGGGGTCCGGGGAGACCGGCGCCCGGAAGGGTGCGGCGGATCGTGAAGCCTGCGGACCGCGCGGCCCCTGCGGGCTCAGCGCACCAGGCCCCAGCGGAATCCGAGCGCGACGGCATGCGCGCGGTCCGAGGCGCCGAGCTTCTTGAACAGCCGCCTGGCGTGCGTCTTCACCGTGTCCTCCGAGAGGAAGAGCTCCCGGCCGATCTCCGCGTTGGAGCGGCCGTGGCTCATGCCTTCGAGCACCTGGATCTCCCGCGCGGTGAGCGTGGGCGCCGCACCCATCTCCGCCGAGCGGAGCCGGCGCGGGGCCAGCCGCCACGTCGGGTCGGCGAGCGCCTGGGTGACGGTCGCGCGCAGTTCGGCGCGCGACGCGTCCTTGTGCAGATAGCCGCGGGCACCGGCGGCGACCGCGAGCGCGACCCCGTCCAGGTCCTCGGCGACCGTGAGCATGATGATCCGGGCGCCGGGGTCGGCGGAGAGCAGTCTGCGCACCGTCTCGACGCCGCCAAGACCTGGCATGCGTACGTCCATCAGAATCAGGTCCGAGCGATCGGCGCCCCAGCGGCGGAGGACTTCCTCGCCGTTGGCCGCGGTCGTCACGCGCTCGACGCCGGGCACGGTCGCGACCGCGCGGCGGAGCGCCTCTCGGGCAAGCGGGGAGTCGTCGCAGACGAGGACGGATGTCATGACCGTCCTCCGCAGCTGATGCGCGTCACCTTGGGCCTCCAGGCTGGTTACATTTCGTCACCTGTGCGATTGACGGCTTTCGGACATGTGCCCGATCGCTCGTTCTCTCAACCGCCTCGCACATTCAACGACGGTCACTCGAAAGAGTTACGGGTCCGACGATCGACTTCAACACTCTTTGTAAGCGGGCGCACACAGAGATGTACGGGGCGGATCACCCGTTTCCCCCGTTAGGGGTATGCCCCATTTAGTGGCTTTTCTTCCCTTTTGCTGGTGTCTGTGGCTAGATTCGCAATGAGTCATATTTACATCTACTTACACTGCAGATGTACGGTCATGAGTGATCCAACGCCGTCCAGGTTTCAAGGGGACTTAAGCAATGGCAGATTTCTCCCGCCTTCCCGGACCGAACGCCGATCTGTGGGACTGGCAACTCCTCGCGGCCTGTCGTGGCGTCGACAGTTCACTCTTCTTCCATCCGGAGGGGGAGCGCGGCGCGGCGAGAAGCGCGCGTGAGAACTCGGCGAAAGAGGTGTGCATGCGGTGCCCGGTCCGCGCGGAGTGCGCGGCACACGCACTGGCGGTGCGGGAGCCGTACGGCGTGTGGGGCGGACTGACCGAGGACGAGCGCGAGGAGCTGATGGGCCGCGCCCGCACCCGGCTGATCACGGCGTCCACCGCCGCCTCGCACGGCGGCGCGCACCAGGGGCCACCGCCGTCGCACGACCCGGGGCCCGGGGGTCACGGCCTGGGGCACGGCGGTCATAGCGGCCACGGGGGCCACTCCTTCGGCGACCACCTCGACCACCTCGACGACTGAGGCAGCAGCCCCCAACAGCCGAGAAGAAACGTTTCTGCACTGCCTGGTCGGGACGGTCCGGTCGGCCGGTACGGCGGGGGCGGCCGCCTCAGCGGGCGGCGGCCACGGCCAGCTCGTCCAGCGTGGCGGCGACGGCGGGCACCCTGGCCAGGTCCGGCAGGGTGAGCGCGACGACCTCACGGAGCACCGCCGGCTCGACCGCGAGCGTACGGACCCCTTCGGTACGCACCGAGGCCAGCGCCAGCTCGGGCAGTACGGCGACCCCGAGCCCGGCGGCGACCAGGCCGACCACGGCCGGGTAGTCGTCCGTGGCGAAGTCGATCCGCGGGGTGAACCCCGACTCCTCGCAGGCGGCGACGAGTTGGGTACGGCAGCGCGGACAGCCCGCGATCCACGGCTCGCCCGCCAAGTCCCCCATGGCGACCGCTTCGGCGCCGGCGCGCGCCAGCCGGTGCCCTTCGGGTACGAGTCCGACGAGCCGGTCCACCAGCAGCGGCCGTACGACCAGGTCGTCCCACTCGGCGTCGGCGCCGTCCCCGTACCGGAACGCCAGCGCCACGTCACAGTCGCCGTCCCGCAGCATCCCGGCCGAACTGGGCGGTTCGGCCTCGACGAGTGAGACCCGGGTGCCGGGGTGGGCGGCGCGCAGCGCGGCGAGCGCGGCGGGGACGAGTGTCGAGCTGCCGCTGGGGAAGGAGACGAGCCTGACCCGGCCCGCCCGCAGCCCCACCAGGGCGGCGATCTCCTCCTCCGCGGCCGTGAGCCCGCCGAGGATCCCCGTCGCGTGCCGGACCAGCACCTCACCGGCCTGGGTGAGCCGCGTCTCGCGCCCGGTGCGGACGAGCAGGGTGGTGCCCGCCGACGCTTCGAGGGCCTTCATCTGCTGGCTGACGGCGGGCTGGGTGCAGCCCAGCTCACGCGCGGCGGCCGAGAAGGAACCGGTGACGGCGACGGCGCGCAGGACGCGGAGATGGCGGGCCTCGATCATCTTCCAACTATAAGCAACGCTTGGGCACGGCGGAAAATAATCGGTGGATGCTTTGAGGTGGCTGCCGATACCGTGCTGCCATGAAAGTTCTGACCGTGAACGTGGGGCGGCCCGAAGTCGTCCCGTACACCGACACGCCGGGCAAGGTCACGGGCATCGGCAAGCAGCCGGCCGAGGGTCCCGTGCGGGTGCGGGACCCCGGCGCCAAGGGCGAGGGCGGCAGCGGTCTCATCGGGGACGCGGTGTGCGACCTGCGCCATCACGGCGGCAGCGACCAGGCCGTGTACGCGTTCGCGCGGGAGGATCTGGACCACTGGGAGCGGGAGCTGGGCCGCCCCCTGGCCAACGGCGCGTTCGGCGAGAATCTCACCACGTCGGGGCTCGACATGGCGGCGGCGAAGGTCGGTGAGCGCTGGCGGATCGGGGACGAGTTGGTGCTGGAGGCGACGAGCGGCCGCATCCCGTGCCGTACGTTCCAGGCGACGCTCGGCGAGAAGGGCTGGATGAAGCGCTTCACCCGCCATGCGGTGACGGGCGCGTATCTGCGGGTCATCACACCCGGGGAGATCCGCTCGGGCGACCCGATCGAGATCGTGCACCGTCCGGACCATGACGTCACGGTGGCGCTGGCCTTCCGCGCCGTCACCCTGGAGCGCGAGCTGCTGCCGCGCATCCTGGCCGCCGCGGACGCCCTGCACACCGAGGAGTTGAAGGCCGCCAGGGAGTACGTCGCCAAGTACGGCAGCTGAGCGGCGGCCTGGTACGGCAGGTGAGCGGCGCCCTGCCGGATCGGCGGGCCGCCGTGGGGCGCTAACGTGCCGTCGCATGACGACTGCTCTCATCACCGGCGCGACGGCGGGTATCGGCGCCGCCTTCGCGCGGCGGCTGGCCACGGACGGACACAATCTCGTCCTGGTGGCCCGCGACACCGAGCGCTTGCGCACGCACGCCACGGAACTGCACGACCGCCACGGCATCGAGGCCGAGGTGCTGACCGCCGATCTGGCCACCGACGCGGGGATCGAAGCGGTCGAGAAGCGGCTCGCCGACCGGAGGCATCCGGTCGATCTGCTGGTCAACAACGCGGGGTTCGGCAGCAAGGGCGCGTTCCTCGAAGTCTCCCTCGCCGACGAGCTGACCATGCTGAAGGTGCACTGCGAGGCGGTGCTGCGGCTGACCTCGGCCGCCGTCGCCGGGATGCGGGCGCGCGAGCGGGGCGGAGTCGTCAACGTGGCCTCGGTGGCCGCCTTCCTGCCGCGCGGTACGTACGGCGCCTCCAAGGCGTGGGTCGTGCAGTTCACCCAGGGTGTCGCCAAGGACGTGGCGGGCTCGGGCGTACGGCTGATGGCGCTGTGCCCGGGGTTCGTACGGACCGAGTTCCATGAGCGGGCCGGGCTCGGCACGGAGAAGATCCCCGACTGGATGTGGCTGGACGCGGACAAGCTGGTGACGGCGGCGCTGGCCGACCTGGCGCGCGGCAGGACGGTGTCGGTGCCGGATCCGCGCTACAAGGCGCTGATGGGCGCGGTGAAGATCGCGCCGCGCGGGCTGCTCGGCGGGATCACGTCGAAGGCGCGGAGCAAGTACGGCCCGCAGTGACCGCCCACTTCGCCGCCGATCGATCGCGATGAGCGCCGGGTGTCGCTGGCTGTCATCGCCCGCTGTCAGCGCCAGCTGTGGTCGACAGCCGTGATCGAATGATCGGATGCCCGCCTTTCGATCGTACGCATTAGGCTCGTCGCGTCCGGGCCATGCCATGGCGCGTGACATCACATTGCGAAGGGTCTGCCACCGTGCGCGAAGGTGCCGCTGAACGTCATGACCGCCTGCTGAACCTGGTACGCGAACGGGGCACCGTCCGGGTCGCCGACCTCGCCGTCGAGCTGCGGGTGTCCCCCGTCACCGCCCGCCGTGACGTGGAGACGCTGGCAGGCCGCGGGCTGCTCGACCGGGCGCACGGCTCGGTGTCCTGGCCCGAGCGGCGGGGTCCGGCCGGTACGGCGCCGGGCGGCGGCGGCCCGGTCATCGGGATGCTGGCGCCTGCGGCCGCCTACTACTTCGCCGAGGTGATCAGGGGCGCCCACGAAGCGGCGGCCAGGCTCGGCGCCCGGCTGATCCTGCGGGTCTCCGACTACCGCCCCGACGACGACGCCTCGCACGCGGCGGGGCTGCTCGCCGCCGGCGCCGAGGGCCTGCTGGTCGCGCCCAGTTGGACGGCCCCCGACCACCCGGCCCTGCACAGCGACTGGATCGCCCGGCTGCCGGTGGCCACGGTGCTGGTGGAGCGGGCCGGGGTGCCCGGCGGCCCGCTGGACGACATGGACCAGGTCAGGTCCGACCACGCGCACGGCGTGCTGATCGCCGTCCGGCACCTGGTCCGGCTCGGCCACGGGGCGCCGCTGCTGGTGGCGCGCTGGGACAGCCCGACCGCCATGGCCGTACGGGCCGGGTACGGGCGGGCGCTGGACGCGCTGGGGCTCACGGCGCCAGGGCCGATGATCGACTCGAACTCGCCCGAGCGTGACCCGGAGCTCTTCGAGCGCGCGGCGCTCGCGCTGCGCGACGCGGTGACGTCCGGTGAGGCGACGGCCGCGCTGATGCACAACGACGAGGACGCCACCTGGATCGTCCGGCGCCTGGCCGAGCTGGGCGTACGGGTGCCGGGCGACCTCGCCCTGATCACGTACGACGACGAGGTGGCGGCCCTCGCCGACACTCCGCTGACCGCCGTGGCGCCGCCCAAGCGCGAGGTGGGCGCAGCGGCGGCCGAACTGCTGATCGAGCGGCTCACCGGCAGGTCCGGCGGCGGCGCGGGGCCGGGCGCCGAGGTGACCCGCCGCCATCTGGAGCTGCTGCCGCGGCTGCGGGTGCGAGAATCCTGCGGCGCCCCGGCAAGATCGAAACAGCGCTAGACCCAGCCGTTTCGCTCATTTTTCGATCATTCAATCTTTCGCTCTTGACTTCGCTCACGGCTCCTCGAAGTATCACGGCACGCCTGTCCCCGCACGCATCAGGAGCCGCGCCGTGAGTCGCAGTTGGTCCCGTCCCATCCATGCCCTGGCCGGCGCCGCCACCGCGCTGGCCGCACTCGTGGCGCTCACGGCGTGCGGTGGCGGCGCCGAATCCCCGGCCCAGGGCACCGCCGAGCACCCGGTCACCGTCACGTTCTGGGCCTGGACCAAGGGATCCCAGGAGGTCGTGGACGCGTTCAACGCCTCCCACGACACGATCAAGGTGAAGTTCGAGGAGATCCCGTCGGGCGGTCTCGGCGGCTATCCCAAGATCGCCAATGCGGTGAAGGCGGGCATCGCGCCCGATCTGCTCTCCATCGAGTATCCGCAGCTCGGACAGTTCGTCAGCCAGGGCTCGCTGCAGGACCTCAGCGGCTATCTCACCCCGGCCGAGAAGCGGAAGTTCCTGCCGCAGACCATCGAGCTGACCACCCTGGGCGGCAAGAACTGGGCGATCCCGTCCGACGCCTCGCCGCAGATCTTCTACTACCGCAAGGACTTCTTCCAGCAGCACCACATCGCACTGCCGCGCACCTGGGCCGAGTTCCGCACGGCGGCGCAGCAGGTCAAGAAGATCGCGCCGGACACCAGGATCGCCACGTTCTTCCCCGACGATCCGACCTTCTTCCAGTCGATGGCCTGGCAGGCCGGCGCCGAGTGGTTCAAGACCGACCACGACGCCTGGCAGATCAACACGACGGACCCGGCGACGCTCAAGACCGCGAAGTACTGGCAGGGCATGATCGACGACAAGCTGATCAGCACCGCCTCGTCGTACAGCCCCGAGTGGACCAGCTCGCTCAAGGCGGGCACCACGCTCGGCTATCTCGGCGCCTCCTGGAGCGCGGGCACCCTCGCCGGGATCGTGCCGGAGGAGAAGGGCAAGTGGGCGGCCGTACAGATGCCGAGCTGGGACGCGGCCAAGCCGTCCAGCGGCATGATCCAGGGCTCGTCCTTCGCGGTCAGCAAGAACAGCAAGAAGACGGCCGCCGCCGTCCAGTTCGCCCTGTGGATGACCACGTCGAAGGAAGCCGTCCAGGCCAGGATCGGCGCGAGCACGTCGAGCGCCCTGCCCGCGGCCCCGGCCATGGTGCCGGTCGCGCAGAAGGCCTTCGACACCAGCTTCTACGGCGGCCAGGACCTCTACGCCCTGTACGAGAAGGCCGGCGCGACGATCAACCCGGACTGGATCTGGGGCCCGAGCACGGGCGCGACCAACGACGCGCTCGGTGACGCGCTGACCAAGGTCGTCGGCGGTACGTCCACCCTGCCCGAGGCGGTCAGGACGGCTCAGAAAGCCACTGTCGCCGATCTGAAGAAGCGCGGCCTGAAGGTCGAGGACCCCTCATGAGCACCGACGCAAGCACCAGTACCCGCACGAGCACCGATGTGAGCACCACGGCGAGCACCAGCGGAAGCACGAAGCGGCTGAAGACCAACAGGGCCCGCACCGGCCTCGCCGCCGGTGTGCTGCTCACTCCCTTCTTCGTCCTGTTCACCGTCGCGATGGTCGTCCCCATCGGCTACGCGCTCTGGCTCAGCCTGTTCACCGAGAAGTCGACCGGGCTCGGCTTCGACGGCCCCACGACCGTCTTCCACGGCCTCGGCAACTACGCGGCCGCACTCGGCGACTCCGCGTTCCGCGACGGGTTCTGGGTGCTGGCCAAGTACTGCGTGTTCTACATCCCGCTGATGGTCGGCGGCGCGCTCGTCCTGTCGCTGCTGCTGGACACCGCCCTGGCCAGGGCCCGCCGCTTCTTCCAGCTGGCGCTGTTCCTGCCGCACGCCATCCCCGGCCTGATCGCGGCGCTGATCTGGATCTACCTCTACACACCGGGGCTCAGCCCCGTCGTCAACGCCATGCACTCCGGCGGTATCGGCTTCGACTTCTTCTCGTCGGACGGCGCTTTGCCGTCCATCGTCAACATCGCCCTGTGGGAATGGCTCGGCTACAACGTCGTGATCTTCTACGCCTCGCTCCAGGCCGTCGACCGCTCCCTGCTGGAAGCGGCGACCGTGGACGGCGCTGGTCAGTGGCGGCTCGCCTTCAGCATCAAGATCCCGCTGATCCGCTCCTCCCTGATGCTCGTGCTGCTCTTCACGATCATCGGCTCGATGCAGCTGTTCACCGAACCGCTGATCCTCAGCGGCTCGGGCGCGGCCGTCACCAGCGCCTGGACGCCCAACATGTACGCCTACAGCGCGGCCTTCCAGCGCAACGACTACGGCCTCGCCGCCGCCGCTTCCGTCTTCATCGCCCTCGTCGCGGCCGTGCTGTCCTTCGTCGTCACCCGACTCTCCAACCGGAAGGAGGCGTCGGCGTCATGACGACTCCTCTCGTGGTCGACCCGGCCACCCAGCTCAGCTCGCAGCGTGGCCGCGACACCGGCCGCCGCTCCCCCGTCGGGGCCGCCCGCCGCCCCGGCACCAGCCGCTGGCTGTCCAAGTCCGCGGTCAACGGCGTCCTCGTACTGGCCGCCGCGTACACGCTCTTCCCGCTCGTCTGGCTGATCACGGCCTCGACCAAGGACGCCGGGAATCTGCTGGGCGGTGACGTCTTCTCGTTCGAGGGCTTCAACCTCGGCAACAACCTCTCCGAGCTGTCGTCCTACCAGGACGGCATCTACTTCCGCTGGTACGGCAACTCGCTGCTCTACGCCGGCATCGGCGCCCTCGGCTGCTCGCTGGTGAGCATCGCCGCCGGGTACGCCTTCGACAAGTACCGCTTCCGGGGCAAGGAGAAGCTGTTCGCCGTCGTCCTGCTGGGGGTGCTGCTGCCGTCGACCGCGCTGTCGCTCCCGCTGTACCTGCTCGCCGTGAAGACGCACACCATCAACACCTACTGGTCCGTGCTGATACCCGTGCTCGTCAATCCGTTCGGCGTGTACCTGTCCCGGATCTTCAGCGCCGGCTATATCCCGAACGAGTCCCTGGAGGCGGCCAGGATCGACGGCGCCGGCGAATTCCGCACCTTCTGGTCGATCGGGCTGCGCATGGTGATGCCGGGGTTCGTGACCGTCTTCCTCTTCCAGTTCACCGCGATCTGGAACAACTTCTTCCTCCCCCTGGTGATGCTCTCCGACAAGAACCTGTATCCACTGAGCCTCGGGCTCTACAACTGGCACAGCAACGCCAACGCCACCCCGGACTTCTATCCGATGGTGGTCACCGGGTCCCTCCTCGCCGTCGTCCCGCTGATCGTCGCGTTCATCGCGCTGCAACGGCACTGGAAGGCCGGCCTCACCGCAGGCAGCGTCAAATGACCGACGCTGATCGACCGTCGCCGATCGACCGACGCCGGACGACCGCCGGGTGACCGGCCCCCAGTGACCAGCCCCACGTGATCCCGAGGAGCACACGTCCCACCATGCACCACACCACTGACAACCGGCCGTCCGCGCTGCTCGCCATGAGTCCGGGCATCGCGGACCGGCTGCTGACCGCCGCCCACCGCACCCGGCTCACCGGTCTCGTCCGCACCGACCTGGCCCTGACGGCCCATCAGCTCACCGACCCGACCCCGGCGGTCGCCGCCGCGCTCGCCGACGCCGAACTGCTGCTCACCAGCTGGGGCGCGCCGCCCCTCACCGCCGAGGTGCTGGCGGCGGCGCCCCGGCTGCGCGCCGTCGTGCACGCGGCGGGCACCGTCAAGCACCACATCACCGAGGCGTGCTGGGAGCGCGGCATCACGGTCACCTCCGCCGCCGCGGCCAACGCCGTGCCGGTCGCCGAGTACACGCTGGCCGCGATCCTCTTCGCCGGCAAGAACGTCCTCGGCTCGGCCCGCCGCTACCGGGAGCTGCGCACCGAGCACGACTGGCGCGCGGAGCTGGACGGCGCGGGCAACTACCGCCGTACGGTCGGGCTCGTCGGCGCCTCCCGCATCGGCCGCCGGGTGGCCGAGCTGCTGCGGCCGTTCGATCTCGACGTCCTGCTGTACGACCCGTACGTCGACGCCGAAGCGGCGGCGGCGCTCGGCGCGGCGGCCGTACCGCTCGACGAGCTGTGCGCGCGCAGCTCGATCGTCTCCGTACATGCCCCGCAGCTCGCGGCGACGCACCACATGATCGGCGCGGCGCAGCTCGCGGCCATGGCGGACGGCGCGACGCTGATCAACACCTCGCGCGGCTCGCTCGTGGACGAGCGGGCGCTGCTGCCCGAGCTGGTCTCCGGCCGGCTGCACGCCGTACTGGACGTGACGGAGCCGGAACTGCCGCCTGCGGATTCGCCGTTGTACGACCTGCCGAACGTGCTGCTCACCCCGCATGTGGCGGGTTCGCTCGGCAACGAGATCCACCGTATGGCGGACCAGGCGCTCGACGAGATCGAGCGCTACACGAAGGGCCTGCCCTTCGCCGATCCCGTACTCCCGGCGGCGCTGCACCTCTCCGCGTAGCCCGCGGCGCCGGACGGCGTACGCACCGAGGCCCGGTGCCCCCGCGAGGGGACACCGGGCCTCGGTGTACTGAACAGACTGAGCAGCGACGCGCTACGTCAGTGGCTGTGCCCGTGGCCGCCGGCCGCCTCGGGCTCCTCCTCCGCCGGCTTCTCGACGACCAGGGTCTCGGTCGTGAGCAGCAGGGCGGCGATGGAAGCGGCGTTCTCCAGCGCGGAGCGGGTGACCTTGACCGGGTCGATGACGCCGGCCTTCACCAGGTCGACGTACTCGCCGGTCGCGGCGTTGAAGCCGTGGCCCTTGTCGAGCTCGGAGACCTTCGCGGTGATGACGTAGCCCTCCAGGCCCGCGTTCTCCGCGATCCAGCGCAGCGGCTCGACGACGGCGCGGCGGACGACGGCGACACCGGTGGCCTCGTCGCCCTCCTTGCCGAGGTTGCCTTCGAGCACCTTGGCGGCGTGCACCAGGGCGGAGCCACCACCGGAGACGATGCCCTCCTCGACCGCGGCGCGGGTCGCGGAGATGGCGTCCTCCAGACGGTGCTTCTTCTCCTTGAGCTCCACCTCGGTGGCGGCACCCACGGAGATCACGCACACGCCGCCGGCCAGCTTCGCGAGGCGCTCCTGGAGCTTCTCGCGGTCCCAGTCGGAGTCCGTGGACTCGATCTCGGCCTTGATCTGGTTGACGCGGCCGACGACCTCGGTGCTGTCGCCACCACCGTCGACGATCGTCGTGTCGTCCTTGGTGATCGTGACGCGGCGGGCGGAGCCCAGCACGTCGAGACCGGCCTGGTCGAGCTTGAGGCCGACCTCCTCGGCGATGACGGTCGCACCGGTGAGGGTGGCGATGTCGCCGAGCATGGCCTTGCGGCGGTCACCGAAGCCGGGGGCCTTCACCGCGACGGCGTTGAAGGTGCCACGGATCTTGTTGACGACGAGGGTGGAGAGCGCCTCGCCCTCGACATCCTCGGCGATGATCAGCAGCGGCTTGGAGCCACCCGCCTGGATGACCTTCTCCAGCAGCGGCAGCATGTCCTGGATGGAGGAGATCTTGCCCTGGTTGATCAGGATGTACGGGTCGTCGAGGACGGCCTCCATACGCTCCTGGTCGGTCACCATGTACGGCGACAGGTAACCCTTGTCGAAGGCCATGCCCTCGGTGAAGTCCAGCTCAAGGCCGAAGGTGTTGGACTCCTCGACGGTGATGACACCGTCCTTGCCGACCTTGTCCATCGCCTCGGCGATGAGGTCACCGACCTGCTGGTCCTGCGCGGAGAGCGCGGCCACGGCGGCGATGTCGGACTTGTCGTCGATCGGGCGCGCGGTCGCCAGCAGCTCCTGCGAGACGGCGGCGACGGCTGCGTCGATGCCCTTCTTCAGGGCGGCGGGGGAAGCACCGGCGGCGACGTTGCGCAGGCCCTCGCGGACCAGCGCCTGGGCCAGCACGGTCGCGGTGGTGGTGCCGTCACCCGCGATGTCGTTGGTCTTGGTCGCCACCTCCTTCACCAGCTGCGCGCCCAGGTTCTCGTACGGGTCGTCGAGCTCGACCTCGCGGGCGATCGTGACACCGTCGTTGGTGATGGTCGGGGCGCCGAACTTCTTGTCGATGACGACGTTGCGGCCCTTGGGGCCGATCGTCACCTTCACCGTGTCGGCAAGCTTGTTGACGCCGCGCTCGAGGGCGCGACGGGCGTCCTCGTCGAACTTCAGGATCTTCGCCATTAGAGCTTCTGTGTCCTCTCAAATGAACTGCGCCCCCGTCCGCCCGGCAATCGCAGGGGGGCCGAGGGCGCAGATCAAAAGCAAACGAACTGGTGAATTACTTCTCGATGATCGCGAGAACGTCGCGAGCCGAGAGGACGAGGTACTCCTCGCCGCTGTACTTCACCTCGGTGCCGCCGTACTTGCTGTAAAGAACGACGTCGCCGACGGAAACGTCGAGCGGAAGCCGCTCGCCGTTCTCGAAACGGCCCGGACCGACTGCCAGGACGACGCCCTCCTGGGGCTTCTCCTTCGCAGTGTCCGGGATGACCAGGCCAGAGGCCGTGGTCTGCTCGGCGTCGAGCGGCTGGACCACAATGCGGTCCTCGAGCGGCTTGATGGCAACCTTGGTGCTGGCGGTCGTCACGATCCGACCTCCCCCTTCGGAGATCTCACGGGGTTAACTGTCTGGGGTGGCGACAGCTGGGATCCGTCGTCGCGGGAGCCGGACCTGCTTGTCGCGCTTTGGCACTCTCCAGTGGGGAGTGCCAGACCTGAGACTATGACCGCGGTTAGCACTCGGTCAAGCGGAGTGCCAGCGGGCGGGCGCGTGGCGGATCCGCGCGGATCACGAAACCGCTGGCCGGAGGCGGCCGTTCCGTACGAAAGTACGAGCGTGACAAACCCTCTCGACCCGGTGTCCTCCGCTGACGCGGCGCCCTCCGCCGATGCGGCACCCTCCGCCGACGCGGCGCGGCCGACGCGTGGCGCCGACGCGTTCCTGGCCTTCGTCGTCCTGGTCGCCGACGCCATGCTCCTGGGGATCGGCACGCTGCTGCTGATCTTCGCCCAGCTCGACGTGGGCCCCCGCGACCTGCCGCCGCGCACGGTGCCGGAGATGGACTGGGCGCCGCTGCTCTCGTACGGCGTCCCGGTGCTGCTGATCGCGCTGTCGGTCTGGTGGTTCGTACGGAGCAGGCACCCGATCACCGTCTGCGTACAGGTCCTGGTGGTGCTGGTGGTCGGCGGGGCGATGCTGGCGGTGACGGCACGGGCCTACCAGCACGCGCACCCGCCGCCGCGGCCCCCGCAGCGCCACTACGTGCCGTGCTACAGCGGCAGCGGCGACTGCCCGGGCGGCTGAGCGCGGCAGCCCCCGTGGCGGCCGGGGTCAGACGTAGTCCTCCAGCTTGGCCACGGCGAAGCCGCTGTCGGTGATCCGCTTCAGCAGCGACCTGATCAGGTCCGGCATCGACGCCTTCCAGTCGGAACGGCCCCTGAAGTGGGTAAGGATGATGTCGCCGGGGTCCAGGTGCTGGTCGGCGTCCCGCCAGTCCATGTGGTCGGGGAACGCCTCGGTCTCCCACAGCGGTACGGCGGTCACTCCGCACGCCTTGGCGATACGCAGCGTGTCGGCGTTGTAGTTGCCGAACGGCGGCCGGAAGAGCGTCGGCCGCTTCCCGTAGTGCTTGGCGAGCTTGTCCTGCTGGTCGCAGATCTCGTGCCGCTGCTGGGCCGGGGTGAGCTTGGGAAGGTAAAGGTGGTGCAGGGTGTGGTTGTTCAGCGAGACGCCGAGGTTCTGCGCCTTCTTGAAGTAGCCGTAGTCGTCGCTGATCAGGTAGTCGCTGAGGAACGCGCTGTACGGAATGCGCAGCTCGGACATCATCCGCAGCAGCTCGGGGTCCTTCTCGGCGCCGTCGTCCATGGTCAGGAAGACGACCTTGTCCTTGACGGGGACGGTCGTGAACACCGGTGGCAGTCCCGCGTCGCCGCCCCTGACCTCGAAGCCCTTGCGGGTGGTGATCTTCGGCTTGACCGCGGGCGGCGGGGGCGCGAGCAGGGGCACCTTGCGCAGCCCCCACTTCTTGGCCAGGGCGACCCGGGCGAGCTGGCCGCGCTTGAGCAGGTCCGCCTGTGCGGCCACGGCCCCGGCCGGTCCGCCCAGCGCCTGCGCGGCCTG
The DNA here is from genome assembly GCF_036084755.1 of Streptomyces sp. NBC_00370. Classification (NCBI taxonomy): domain Bacteria; kingdom Bacillati; phylum Actinomycetota; class Actinomycetes; order Kitasatosporales; family Streptomycetaceae; genus Streptomyces; species Streptomyces sp. NBC_00370. The sequence continues at coordinate 5,266,065 of NZ_CP107968.1, read as the reverse complement.
CGCCGCCTGCGGCCCGGCGGCGGGCTTGGCGGGTACGGGACGCAGGGCCGGCTTCGATGCGGGAGCGGCGGGCGGGAAGGTGATCGGGCGGACATCGAGCGGCAGGGGCATCGGCCGGGACGTGGGGCCGCCCCCGGCGCCGTCCGCCCCTGCGGCGCAGCCGGAGCCGATCGCGGCGACCAGCAGCACCGCGAGTGCCGTACGGGTACGCCGGACGCCCCGGAGCCGGGCCCGCGCCTGCGCCCTCAGCCGCGCTGTTGCCGCCCCTTTGGTCACCGCATCTTCCTTTTGTCTTACTAGTTGCATGGCCCCGCATCCTGTCAGCGCTGCGGGCCGCCGCCCGGCAGACACCTCCGCCCGAAGCGCGCGGTCCCCCGGCTGGCCCACAATGGCCGGGTGACCGACCGCACGCCCGCCCCGCACCCGTCGCCCACCCCGCACCCCGCGCCCGCCCCGTCGCCCGCCTCCGCCGGCCTGGCGCCGCTGCTGTCGGCCGAGGGCCAGGCGCTCCTCGCCGAACTGCGCGACCACGACCCCGCGACGGAACTCGCCCTCGCCACCCGGCTGCGCCGTGACCACCCGGCCGAACTGGTCTCGGCGGCGCTGGCGCAGGCGCGGCTGCGCCAGCGCGCGGTGGCGAAGTTCGGCGCCGAGGACGCGTACCGGATGTTCTTCACGCCCAACGGCGTCGAACAGGCCACCCGCACCGTGGTCGCCGCCCACCGGGCCGCCCGCTTCCGCCGCACCGGCGCGCGCCGGATCACCGACCTGTGCTGCGGGATCGGCGGGGACGCACTCGCCCTGGCCCGCGCGGGGTTCGCCGTGACGGCCGTCGATCTGGACGGTCCGACGTGCGAGATCGCGGCGGCCAACCTCCGTACGCTGGCGCCCGCCGCGCCCCCGGCGACCGTGCTCAACGCCGACGTCCTGACCCACGACCTGTCGGACGCCGAGGCCGTCTTCGTCGACCCGGCCCGGCGCGGCGGCCGGGGCAGGATCTTCGACCCCGAGGCGTACGCGCCGCCGCTGTCCTGGGCGATCGAAGCGGTACGCCGGGTCGGCACGGGAGCCGTCAAGATCGCCCCCGGCATCCCGCACGAACTCGTCCCCGACGACTTCGAGGCGGAGTGGATCTCGGCGGGCGGCGACGTGAAGGAGGCGGTGCTCTGGCACGCGCCGGACGCTTCGTCCGACATCACCCCCGGCACCCGCCGCGCCACCCTGCTCCCCACCGGCGCGACCCTCACCACCCGCGGCCTCCCCAACCCCCCGGTCCGCCCACTCGGCCGCTACCTCTACGAACCGGACGGCGCCGTCATCCGTGCCCACCTGGTGGCCGAGGCAGCCGAAGACCTCGCCGGCGGCCTGATCGACGAGACGATCGCGTACATCACCTCCGACCACCTGCGCCCCACCCCGTACGCCACGGCCTACGAGATCACCGACCAACTCCCCTTCGGCCTGAAGAAACTGAAGGCGCTTCTCCGCGAACGCGAGGTGGGCGTACTGACGGTGAAGAAACGCGGCTCGGCGGTGGAACCGGAAGAACTCCGCCGCCGCATGAAACTCAAGGGCCCGAACGCCACGACGGTCTTCCTGACGAGAGTCGCCGGAGCCCCGACGATGCTGCTCGGCGCCCCCGCCAAAGGGGCCGAAAATCTCTGACGTCCCCTCACGGTCCCCTGTTTATAGTATTGACGGCAAGATCCATACGGGGTGATGAACGACTGTCCGGGGGGATCATGGTGGACCGGCCCGATCTCGACGTCTCGGAGGACGACCTGACACGCCTGTCGGGCGACCTGGACGACATGCAGCAGCATCTGAACAGCCAGGTACGGCGGATGGACGCGATCGTCGACCGCATCGAGGCAGGCTGGCAGGGCGCGGCCGCCACCGGATACCGCGACCTGCACCGAGGCGCCGCCGAGGACGCCGTACGCATCCGTGAGGTCCTGGTCGTCATCGAAGAGGCAGTCCGCCTGAGCCGCGACGGGTTCACCCACCAGGAACTCGAAACGCTACGCCGGATGCGCGGCGCCGAGTCCCAGGTCGACGTGGCGGGCGAGGCGGCGAAACTGTCCGACGACACCTCCCCGCCTCAGAGCCGCATCCTCGACATCTGACCGATCTGAGCCATCGCATCCAACCGGGGGGAACAGATGCCGGACGACGACCACATCAAGGTCAGCTTCGCCACGTTGCGCGAACTCGCGGGTGAGCTGGAGGACATACTCAAACAGCTGAACCAGCGCCTCGACTCGCTCTACGACCGTACGGAGAAGGTCGTCCTGAGCTGGGACGGCCAGGCGCGGGACGCCTTCGTCGACGAATTCGACACCTGGGACCGCTCGATGCAGGACCTCCAGGCCGCCCAGGCCTGGCTCCACGAGGTCGTGACGACGGGCCACGCCAACTACGCGGCGGCACACCGGGCGGTGCTGCGCGGCTGGGGAGCAGCCTGATGGCCACCCCACCACCGCCCCAGCCCTCACCGTCCGCTTCGCCGTCCGCAGGCGACGCACCGCCTGTACCGCCGATGCCCGACCGGACGCCCAGTCCTACCCCTGGCCCGTCCCCCGATCCGAACTACGAACCGCCGCCCCCGCCGCCCACCGGGGCGGACGGTCTGCCCAGCGACAAGCGCCGCAAGTGGGAGCGGGAACAGCTGAAGCAGCCGGCGCCGGACGCGGGAGGCGGCTTCGACGTGCGGCCCGGCCACGTCTACTACACGTCCGCACTCGTGCGCGACGAGCAGTTCACGTTCCACAAGGCCGGCCAGCAGATGGTCGAGGACGTCGACCATCGCCAGGCCGCGGGCAAGGGCGAGGGCCCCGACGCGTTCGCCGCCGCGTACGAGGATGTCGCCAAACGGTTCCTCGACGTGTGGGCCAGATGCATCCAGAGCATCGGCGGCGTGGCCGTCGGACTCACGGAAACGGCCAACCACTACCAGGCCGCAGACTGGGCAGCGCGCAAAATACAGGGCCCGCCGCCCCGCAGGGACCCGCCGATCGGCGTCGGCAACACGCACTACGGTCCTGTCGCCTCCATCAAGTGGACCGGCACGGGAGACGGCACGGACATCCCGTTCGTGGCCGGGATAGGCAACTTCCCCGACTTTCTCTCCGACTTGATCGAGCCGGCCATCAAAGAGGGACTCCGGCTCGGGAAGACCCACGACATCACGCCGGGCGCGGACAGTGACGATCTGCGTGGCATCGGGGACGGCTGGAAGCGGACCGGAGACTCCGCGAAAACGTCGGCCGGTAACTTCGCGGGGATCATCGGCTATCTGACGGACGACGGAAACAGCGAATGGCAGGCCGCGATGAACGGCTTCTGCCAGTCCATCTGGGGAACGACACCGTGGGGCGAACCGCGCAACGCGGACGGCACAGCGGTGCCCAAGGGCTCCTCCGGGGGACGGGAATGGCGCACCAACCCGTCGAAGAAACCCGGTGAGCGACAACCCGTCATTGAGGTGCTGCAGAAGACGGCGAATGCCGTGAAGAAGGCGTGCGACGACCTGGCCACCACGGCGGACACCACCAGGGAGACCACGTCCCGGCTCGGTTCCGAGGCCGCGAAGGCGACCGTGAAGGACCTCACGACCGGTCTTGACTTCGGGGAGCTGACGCGGCTGGGCTCCACCTTGGCGTTCGGCGAGATCGTCATGACGTTCCGGTCCCACATGGACAAGTCAGGTGTGGACGCCGCCGTGGACGCGTACCAGCAGGCCTTCCACGATGCCGCCGCGACGCTCAGCGGCCTGCTCCCCGAGCTGGAGGAGGCGTACCAGAGCGCGCCGACCTACCAGTCGGAGGAGGCTCGGGCCGAGGGGTTCGGCGCCCGGTCCCTCGACGAGTTCAAACCACGGCACCGTTGGACGAAGGACGGGGACACCGCCAACGGCAACTACCAGCTCGACCTGGCATCGACGGAGTGGCTGAACAACTCGCACACGCTCAACAAACATGTCGGGCTGACCGACGACCAGCTCGCCCAGCGGCTGCGCGACGATTTGAAGAAACCGCCGCGACCCGGCACCGCCTGGCCGTACGGACAGCCGAAGATAGGAAACGCATCGACGTTCCCGGACATCGACACGGCGCAACGACTCACGCAGTACACGATTGACCGGAACAACAGCAAGATCAGCACCTGGCTCGCGACCCAGCCCAATCCCAAAGAACCGCGTCTCGATATTCGAGTGGATCATCCGGCCAACCCGGATGAATTCAGCGGACGCAGTATCGACAGGACGGAGATGCAGACGTCACCCTTCCCGTCGGGCAAGGCAACGGACGTGAAGGGCGTCGAAACCCGCCTGGCGTATGATCCGGACCTGGACCCTCCCTTCACCGTGGTGACGTCCATGCCGGTGGCCGCGAAGCCCGGCACAGGCCCTTAATGCCCCGCCAGGAAACAAGGGAGGCTATTTTGACGCCGATTCGAGACCATTGGCGACTGCCCGGCGCCAGAGAACTGCTGTCGATCGTCGACCACAAAGGCATCCCGGACGACCGCACCGAATGGGAGCCCGCGCTGGCATCCTCGATTCGAGGGCTCTATTACGCCGCGAGCGGCGGCGGTCGGACCCTGCACGAGACTGCTGCTCAACTACGCACGGCTGCCGATCTGTTCATCGACGATCCCGGCTCATCCGTACTGGAGAACATTCCCAGGACAGTCACTCCCGAGAAAACACCCGCAGTCCTCCGGGAAATCGCGGAGCATCTCGACACATGGAAGCCTTTCCCGGCCGAAGGCAGAACCTGTCCCGTCAGGACGACAGCCACCGAACTCGAATTCCGATTCCCTCGGTTGAGTCAGATCCTGCCCATCTACTTCGGTCAGGACGGTCTTGCCGTCTCGGACGACATGAGCGACGCGACCACCGAGGAGGGCATCGCCATGGTGATCAACGAGGCTCACCCTGCCTGTCCGTGGCACCTGCCTGCCGTGGCCGGCGAGTGCTATGAGGCGTTGGCCACGTTCCAGACCGAGGAACGATTGGATCTGTTCTTCACCGGCGTGATCCACGGCGGCTCCAGCTACGCGGACTTCACGGAATTCTTCCCCATGCTCGCGCAAGCCTGCATCGACCACATGACGGAGTTCCACCCAGTCAGCTGGGACGGACGCTGACCACATCCAGGCAGGGCAATCAATCATGCGAACGCGCAGCGCCAGCTATCCCGACCGGGAGACCGCCCAGTGGGCCACGCAGCAGGTGGTGACGTGGAACGAGCAGGCGATTCATCGGTGGCTCGCTCAGAACACCCGACAGCGGCTCACCGTCGAGGCCGCCTGGCCTTCGCGGGCCGAGCCCGTGGGGCGGGTGTTGTTGCAGGCCATGATGCTGGCCGGGCGGGAGCCTGTGGACGTGCGGGCCGCTCGGGTCGTGCTCAAGCGGGACGCCGGCAGTCCGCACGGCTTCACCGTCCACGCCACCTTCCCGATCCACCTCTAGAGGCAGGCCGTCCATGTCCCTGAAGCCCCTCGAACACGACCGTAAGTACGGCGAGTTGGATCAGGTCATCCGTGCGTTCGTGGGCAGGACCGCCGACGACGAGGAAGCGCTGGCCGGCTATCTGCGGCATACCTGGCGTACCCGACCGTGGGCGCTCGCCGTGGCCGAGGAGCAGTTGCGGCAGTACGCCGAACATCCGCCGGGGCGGCTGCGGCTGCGGCTCGGTGAGTTCTATCCGGTGCCCGATGTCGGACTGACCGACTCCGAGATCCAGGCGTGGCTGCTGTCCCTCGCCGATCGCATCAAAGTAAGCGTCGAGAACGGCGCGGCACCGCCGGCCTCGACTCCGCGGACCCATGGCGAGTGGCATGCCCGCTTCCCCGAACTCGCGCAGTTCCTGGGCGGGTGGTTCTCGCAGGACATGCCCGACGAGTTCGAGGATCACGACGCGGCGCTCCAGGACTACCTCGACACCACCGACCCCGGCCTGGTCGCCGCGCTCGCCGGGGAGCTGGCCGAGCTGTTGGCGCTGCCGCTCGGGGAGTCCGACCACGCCGTCGCCGTCGCCGAGCTGGGCATGGAGATGGATCCTCCCGAGCCCTACTCCCCCAGCGGCTGGCTCGCCGCCCTCGCCGTCCGGCTCAGGTGATCGGGGGCTCGGCGGGCACGAGTTACCGGTCCGCTTCGGAGGTGCCGCCTGTTCGTTCGTCTTGTGTGTCCGTCTCCGGGGACCGGCAGTGGATGCGGATGCCCGTGGCGTCCGGGGCGTGGTGGGGGCGGAGGACCAGGTGGTCGTCGTAGTCGCCGCCGTTCTGGTGGCGGTAGGAGATCGGGGGCGTTTGCGGGAGGGTGAGGAGGCGGTCGCGTAGCTGGGCCGCGGCCGTCGCGTAGTCGGCGTCCGACAGGGCTACCGCGCCGTTGACGACCAGTGGGGGGACGACGTCCATGCCCGTGTACCAGAGCGTGCCGTGCAGGACGGGGAACAGGACCTCGTTGATGTCGCCGTGGATCCCGCGCGGGCCCGTCGTGGCGGCGTTCGCGCCGACCGTCGTCACCACCATGGCCCGCCTGCCGGTCAGGCCACCGTTGCCGTAGCGCTGGGCGCGGCCGGTTTCCGGGTCGAGGACGCCTTGCGCGTAGCCCTGCACGAACAGCCGGTCGAACCAGCCCTTCAGGATGGCCGGCACGCTGAACCACCAGAGCGGGAACTGCACGATCAGCGTGTCCGCCCGGTCCAGTTTGGCCTGTTCGCGGCGGATGTCGTCGCTGAGCGTCCCCGACTCGAAGGCCTGCTGGGACTCGTTGAGTACGTCGAGCCGCTTCACCGGGTCGTGCTGGAAGTCGGCATGGTCGACGACCGGGTTCCACTTCATGGCGTACAGGTCCGACTCCACCACCTCGTGCCCGTGTTCGCGCAGCACGGCGATCCCCTCGTCGCGCAACGCGCCGTTCAGCGAGCGCGGGTCGGGGTGGGCCGACACCCAGAGCACCTGCATGGAGTCATCCCTTCGCGCGTGGTCTTTTCCGTGTGCGGTCGCGCAGAAGGCGACCGCACACCCGCACGACGGTGCCTGCCCTCACGCCAGGTCCGTAAGCTCGTCAGCGTAGATCTGCGACAGCGGCTGCGGGCCGATGTACTGCTGGCAGTTGCACTGCCTGCGTTCGTACCGCAGCGGCTTCTTGTTCTCGTCCCACTCCGTCGGCACTTCCACGTCCTCGTGGCACTTGCCCTTGCGGTCGTGCTTTGCCAGATGGTGTGAGCATCCGCATACCGGCTCGGGTGGCTTGTGTGCCTCTTCCAGAGCCAGCCGTTCCTTCTCGCCCAGCTTGAGCCGTTCCATCCTTCGCTCATGCCGGGTTTTCAGCGCCGTACGCCCGGTGTCGGCTATCCAGCTGAAGCCGCCCACCATAAAGAAGACGAAAACCCACCAAAACCAGTCCATCCGCCGCCCCTTAACCCTGAATGGCGCATGCGTTCCCACTCCAGGATAGGCCGGACACGGTAGGAACCGCCTCAGCGATGGGCGCCGCCCCTGCCCCGCCCGGAAACCGGCCGCAGCAACCGCCCTGACCAGCGCAAATGTCCGGCCGCCCGGACGAAGCCCAGAACACCCGCCAGCAGGACTGTCGCGGCGAGACCGTACGCGTACAACATCTGACCGACGGTGACCGATTCTGCTGCGCCGCCCGCGTTCAGTAGCGTCCACACCCCGTACCCGCAGAGCGCGGCCGACGACAGCAGCCAGCCGGCGCAGCGGCGCTCCGCCCGCAGCCGCTCGTCGGTGACGAGTTCGGCGCCGACATCGGCCCAGTCGTCGAGCCGGTCGCGTATCTCGCGGCCCGTGCTCACCCAGACCGCTATACCGATCGAGGCGGGCAGCAGGAACAGCGCCCCGAGGACCAGACCGACGAGCCCGGACAGCGCCCCGAGGCCGCCCTGCTCGAAGCTGTCACTCGCCAGCCCCAGCGCCGCCCAGCCGAGGACCGCCACCCCGGCCGCCAGCCAGAGCGCCAGCAGCCGCCACACCGACAGACCCCGGGTCGCCAGTTCCAGCATCGCCGCGTCCCTGGCCGCGACCACGGCCTCGTCGTCGGGCCCGAGGTCCGCCGGCTCCTCGTCGGGCCCGAGGTCCGCCGGCTCGTCGGAGGACAGCTCGTACGGGGACGGGGGCAGCGGGCGGCGGTTGATCATGAGACATGACAGTAGCGGGGCGCCTCGGGTGCTACGCCGGGTGCCCGGCCCCCGCCGACCCCGTGCCTGCCGGGTCGGGCGCGCCCCCGCCGAACAACTCCAGCTTGGCGTAACGCGACTGCCAGAACAGCCGGTTGACCAGCCGCGCGGGCGGCGGCAGGGCGGCCAGGAACTGCCGCTGCTCGACGCGCGGCCTCCCGTCGAGTATCCACGGGATGTAGACGGCGGCGCCCTTGACGCCCTGAGCCCGCCGCATCTGACCGCCGAAGGCGGCCCAGTCCGCCGGTGTGAGCACGGCCTGAATCAGCGGGAGCGCGCTGATCTCCTCGTGTACGAGGTGATGGCCCAGCGCGTCGGAGAGCTCCCGCAGCCGCTCCGGCAGCACGTCCGGCCGGTCGTCCCTGGCGGCGCCCCTGGGGGCGTCCAGGCCGGCGTCCATGGCGGCGTCGACCGCGGCGAGCAGCGGATCGATCAGGGCATGCTCCGCCTCCATCTCGTCCAGCAGCGCCAGATCCGCCGGGTCGGTGACGGCGGCGCGCAGCCGGGGCCACAGCGTGTCGTCCTCGACCGTGTGGTGGATGTGCAGCTGGTGCTTGAAGTTGCGCCAGCCCGCCCGGGTCTGCGGCGTGTCCGCCCGGCCCCCGGCAGCGGCGGCCTGGATCCGGCCCAGATCCCGCCGGAAGGCGTTGTGCGTCGCGTACATCATGATGAAGTCGATCTTCTCGGTGTCCGCGCCCCCGGTCATGACGGCCTCCCCGCCTCTGCGACGGCGTGCGGGTGCGTGAACGCGCCGGCGTGGTCGGCCACCCAGTCGGCGAAGGTGCGCGCGGGGCGGCCGAGCAGCCGCTCGACCGTGTCGGTGGCCGGGCCCGGCTCGTGCAGGCACGCGGCGAGATAGCCGAGCATCCGGTCGGGGACGTTCTCCTCGACGCCCTGGGCGAGCATCGCCTCCCTGACCTGGTCGGGCGGGACCTCCTCCCAGGACACCTCCCTGCCGAGCGCGGCGCCGACGGCGGCGACCTTGTCGCGCTGGCTGAGCGACCGAGGCCCGGTGAGCGCGTACGCGCGTCCCGCGTGCGCCTCGTCGGTCAGCGCCAGCGCGGCCACCTCGGCGATGTCCCGCTCATGGATCGCCGAGGTCGCCGCAGCTCCGTACGCCCCCCGAACAACTCCGGTCGTACGGATCTGCGGCGCCCAGACGAGGGCGTTCGCGTCGAAGTCGGCGCAGCGCAGATGCGTCCACGCCAGTCCCGACGCCTCGGCGGCGGTCTCCACCGCCGTGAACGCCTCGGCGAACCGCCGGTAGCCACCGCCGTACTCGACGGTGACCGCCGACAGCACGACCACCCGCCGTACGCCCGCGTCGGCGGCGAGCGCCAGCAGTTCCCCCACCCCCGCGCCGACCGCGCGCGGGCTGAGCAGGATCGCTTCGACGCCGCGCAGCGCGGGCGCGAGGGTCGCGGGCCACGACGGATCGCCGCCGATCACCCGCGCCTCGGCCGGCAGGGCCGCCCCGGCCGGATCGCGGGTGACCGCGGTGACCTGCTCGCCCGCGGCCAGCAGCAGGTCGACCGCCGCGCGGCCGACGTGGCCCGTCGCTCCAGTAATCAAGATCATGGCGTACCTCTCCAGGCACCCCTCGGGGTACCCTGGTCCATGAAGTCCATATCTTACGTGGAGAATATCATATGAGTTCCGTAGAATCAGAAGGGCTCGACGGTGCGGCCGTGGACCCGGCCGGTGGTGCGGCCGGTGACGCGCGCGCCCGCAGACGGCTCGGGGTCTCGGTGAAGGAGTCGCTCCGGGAGCTGAGCGTCCAGCTGTCGCTGCTGAACAACCGGGTCGGCGCCCGGCTGGACCTCAAAGAGGTCGATGTGGACTGTCTTGACCTGATCACCCGGCACGGGCCGATCGGCCCCAGCTCGCTGGCGCGCCGCGCCGGCCTGCATCCGGCGACCATGACCGGCATCCTCGACCGGCTGGAGCGCGGCGGCTGGATCGCGCGCGAGCGGGACGCGTCGGACCGCCGCGCTGTGCTGGTACGGGCGTTGCGCGACCGAACGGGCGAGCTGTTCGGGCTCTACGCGGGGATGAACACCGCGATGGACTCGATCTGCGCGGGGTACGCGGATGCGGAGCTGGAGGTCCTGGCCGACTTCTTGCGGCGCACGGTGGACGCGGGCCGGGTGGCTACGGACGACTTGGCGTCGGACTGACGCGGCGCGGTGTCGCCGTCCGGCGCGGTGTCGGTTGGCGGTTTTGGTTGCGGTTGTTGCCGGGTGTCGTTCCGGGGTCGTGTCCTGCGCTGCATGATTTACGGCGCGTACTCCCCAGACGCGGAGCCACCGCAAAGATGCGCCACAAATCACGCTCTACGCTCCGGACACCACCCCTGCACGACCCCCTTCAGCCCCCGCCCCATCGGGGGGGCTGCCCGGACCCGCTGCCCGCAGGGCACCGCTCACCCGCGGCGACGCGGACGGGCGTGCCCGACCACCGGGGGGAGGGGGCCGGGGCCGGAGGAGGGGGGTGTCCGGACGTAAAGCGAAGGAGCTCATGCGACAAGCAGTCCGGACACCCCCCTCCGCAGGACCCGGACACCGACACGGACGACGACAACCGCAACCACCGAACCCGGCCGCCCCCGCCGGACGGCGACACCGCCGGACGGCGAACCGTCAGGCGCCGACGATCTCGCGGACCTCGCAGGCGATCTCCCACTCCGGTTCGTGCAGCTCGATGAACTTGCGGGACCACTCCACCGCCTGGGCCAGATCGTCCGCGCGCAGGATCATGTAGCCGCCGACGACCTCCTTGGTCTCCGTGAAGGGCCCGTCGGTCACCGCGATCTGCCCGCCGCGCTGCCCTACGCGTGCCGACTTCGACGTCGGCAGGAGGCCGCCCGTTTCGAGCATGACGCCCGCCTCGGTCATCTCCTCGATCAGCTTGCCCATGCCCTCCATGAGCGCGTCGCTCGGGCCGCCTGCGGGGTGGTTGTTCTCGTCGTTGCAGATCATGGAAAGAAAGCGCGGCATGGTGACTCCTCGATGTGCTGGGCGGGCTGTTCCCCGCCTCTCACCCTTACGTCGATCGAGGGGAGCCCGCATCGACACACGCCGGAGGATTCTTCTACTCCACCGTCTCGAACCGCCAGCGGTGCACCGCCCGCGCCACCAAGTCGTCGGCCGGCTCGGGCAGTTCGGGCAGCTCCGCGTCGTAGGGGGCGTCCCACCAGGTGAGGACCAGGACCCGGTCCTGCGGGGCGCGCAGTACCTCGCTGCGCAGCGGCGCGGGCGAGGGGCGCTCCAGCGCCCGTACCCAGGCCAGCAGGTCGGCGCCCCGGCCGGGCGCCGCCTTCGCCTCCCACATCAGTGCGACGGTCATGAGTACAGGTTGTCCTTGCTCAGCTCGTGCAGGTGGTCGTGGCCCGGTACGTGTGTCTCCGTCACCGGCAGCGAGGAGTCGGCCGACAGGTCCCAGTCCGACGGCGCCCGCCCCCGTGCCACCATCTCGGCGCCGAGCGCGGCGACCATCGCGCCGTTGTCCGTGCACAGCCCGGGCCGCGGCACCCGCAGCCGGATGCCCGCGCGCTCGCACCGTTCGGCCGCCAGCGCCCGCAGCCGGGAGTTGGCGGCGACACCGCCGCCGATCATCAGATGGTCGACGCCCTCGTCCTTGCAGGCGCGGACCGCCTTACGGGTCAGCACGTCGACGACCGCCTCCTGGAACGACGCCGCCACATCCCGTACCGGAACCTCCTCGCCGGCCTTCCGCTTCGCCTCGATCCAGCGCGCGACCGACGTCTTGAGGCCGGAGAACGAGAAGTCGTACGCCGCGTCGCGCGGCCCCGTGAGGCCGCGCGGGAACGCGATGGCCGCCGGGTCGCCCTCCCGGGCGAGCCGGTCGATCACCGGGCCGCCCGGGAAGCCGAGCTGCAGCACGCGCGCGATCTTGTCGAACGCCTCGCCCGCCGCGTCGTCGATGGTCGCGCCCAGCGGCCGTACGTCGGCGGTGATGTCCGGCGCGAGCAGCAGCGACGAGTGGCCGCCGCTGACCAGGAGCGCCATCGTCGGCTCGGGCAGCGGCCCGTGCTCCAGCTGGTCGACGCAGATGTGCGAGGCCAGGTGGTTGACGCCGTAGAGCGGCTTGCCGAGCGCGTACGCGTACGCCTTCGCCGCCGATACGCCCACCAGCAGCGCCCCGGCGAGCCCCGGGCCCGCCGTCACGGAGATCCCGTCCAGGTCGCGCGCGGCGATCCCGGCGTCTTTCAGGGCGCGCTCGATGGTGGGGACCATGGCCTCCAGATGCGCCCGGGAGGCGACCTCGGGCACCACTCCGCCGAACCGGGCGTGCTCGTCCACGCTGGAGGCGACGGCGTCGGCGAGCAGGGTCGTCCCGCGCACGATGCCGACGCCGGTCTCGTCGCAGGACGTCTCGATGCCGAGGACGAGAGGTTCGTCAGCCATGGTTCTCAGTTCCTTGTATGTGGAGTCCTTGCATATGGAGGCGCATGACGAGCGCGTCCACATTGCCCGGCTGGTAGTAGCCGCGCCGGAAGCCGATGGGCTCGAAGCCGAAGCGCTCGTACAGCTTCTGCGCGCGGTAGTTGTCGACCCGCACTTCGAGCAGCACCTCCTCGCACTCGAAGGCGGTGGCGTGCTGCAGCAGGTCGGTGAGCAGCCGGGCGCCGAGACCGCCGCCCCAGTGGTCGCGGGCCACACCGATCGTCTGGACGTCACCGAGCCCGCCGGCCGCGGCGAGGCCCGCGTAGCCGACGATGCGCTCGCCGTCGTCGGCGACGACGTAGCGCCGGGTGGCGTGCGGGCCGCGCGCGTGGGCCAGCTCCGACCAGAACATGCCCGTGGACCAGGCGTCCTCGGGGAACAGCTCGTGCTCAAGGGTCAGTACGGGCTCGATGTCCCACCAGCGCATCTCGCGCAACGGCACGGACGGGCGCTCGGTATCGGTCACTTCGGAGTGACCACCTTGTAGTTCTTCGGGACCTGCGCGTCGGGCCTGCGCAGATAGAGCGGCAGCGGCGGCAGGAACTCCCCGCCCGCCGCCAGTCGCTCGGCGGCCAGCGCGGCGAGCGCCGCCGCCGACTGATGCTCGGGGGCGCGGGCGTCGGGGAAGGAGTCCGGGTAGAGCAGCGCGCCGGCGCCCACCACGGGCAGCCCGGCGAGCTGTTCGGCGATGTCGGCGGGTCGGTCGACCGCCGGTTCGCCGGTACGGGTACGGGCGTCCGCGTACCGCGCCCAGTAGACCTCCTTGCGGCGCGCGTCGGTGGCGACGGCGAACGGGCCTTCGAGCCCCGCCGCGTACGCGAGGCCGTCCAGCGTGCACAGCCCGTGCACCGGAACGCCGAGCACGGAGCCGAAGGTGACGGCGGTGGCGAGCCCCACGCGCAGGCCCGTGTACGGTCCTGGTCCGACGCCGACGACCACATCCGTCACGGCGTCGAGCCGCATCCCGGCGCCGGCGAGCACCCGGTCGACGGCGGGGAGCAGCAGCTCGCCGTGGCGGCGCGCGTCGACCTGACTCTCCTCGGCGATGACGGACGTGCCGTCGTGGAGGGCGACGGTCACGGCTGGTGTGGCGGTATCGACAGCAAGCAGAAGCACGCAAACAGCCTACGGCTCCTGAGCGCCAGGCACGGCGCCCCTGAGCGTCACCCGGCTGCTGCTACCGTCACCAGGCAGTCATACGTACGAGAGGTGGATCAAGGTGCCCAAGCGCAGCTCGGGAATCGTGGCCGGGCTCACCGCTGCGGCTCTCGCCGCCGTGGGCTTCCTCGCCTACCAGGCGTCGGCGAACGTACCCGACAGCCTGGCCAAGCCCGCCGCACCGAGTTCGGCGGCCCCAGGCCCGTCCGGCTCCCCCGTCAAGAAGCCCGACCCGCTGGTCGTCCCGGCCACGTCGGGCACGGGCAAGCGGGTCGTGTACGCGCTGAAGGCCCGGCGGGTGTGGCTCGTGTCGGCGAGCGGCAAGGCGCAGCGGACGTTCCCCGTCATGCCGAGCACGATCAACCCGAAGCCCGGCGCGTACGCGGTGACGAGCCGGACCGGACAGACCGCGGGCTCCGACGGCGTTCCGATCGAGCATGTGGTGCGGTTCGCGACGGTGGGCGGGGCGACGATCGGGTTCAGCGCCGCGCTGGACAACACCATGCCGAGCCCGGACCCGACGTCGAAGACCGGCGGGGTCAGGATGAAGCGGGCGGACGGCGACGCGCTGTGGTCGTTCACGACCGTCACGTCGAAGGTCGTCGTCGTCCGGTAGCGCCGAAGCCGGAATTACGCCGCGTCGAGCCGCGCCCCGGCACGTTCCTGTTCGGCCCGCGCCGACACGGCCGACGGCTCGTCGGGCGGTGTCGATACGGCCGAGGCCGCCGCACAGGACGCCAAGAGGTCCTTCATCGACACGTCCGACGGCTGCGGGCGACGCTGCGGACGCGGTTCGCTGTCTGGCGCCGGCATGGATGCCTCCTGAGGCTCCGGGGGCAGGCCTGGTTAGGTAGACCTAACCATGTCTCTCCAACCATGTGAACACGCCAGGACCGGCGTGCGCAACATTTTGCCGACGTCTTGTCGGAATCTTCCCCGGAAAGGTGGGTCAGCGGCCCTGCCGTGCCAGCGCGGCGACTTCCGCCTCCGCCCAGCGGCTGCCGTACCCGGTCAGCGTGACCACCCGGCGGTCGTCGTCCGTGTCGCCCGCAACCCGGTCGATGACGACGTGCAGCCGGTCGTCGGACAGCTCCTCCACCTTGCCGTCGCCCCACTCCACCACCACCACGGAGTCGGGCAGCGACACGTCGAGGTCGAGGTCCTCCATCTCGTCGAGTCCGCCGCCGAGCCGGTACGCGTCGACATGGACCAGCGCGGGCCCGCCGGTCAGCGACGGGTGGACGCGCGCGATCACGAAGGTCGGGGACGTGACGGCGCCCCGCACCCCGAGCCCGGCGCCGAGCCCCCGGGTGAGCGTCGTCTTCCCCGCGCCGAGTTCACCCGTGAGCATGACGAGGTCGCCGGGGCGCAGCACGGCGGCCAGGGCGCGGCCGAGATCGGCCATCAGCTCGGGCGAATCGACGGTGAGGGTGTGGGCGGCGGTGGTGCCGGCGTCAGCCGCCGGGCCGTGCGGTGCTTCCATGGGGGTCAACGTTAGCCCCGGCGGGCACGGCACCCGCCCGGGTCAGCAGGTCCGCGAGCCGGTCGGTGACGACCTCCGGGTGCTCCAGCATCACCAGGTGGCCCGCGTCGGGCACCAGCACCAGCTCGGCGTCCGGCAGCAGGTCCTGGATGGCCTCGCTGTGCGTACTGGGCGTCACCAGATCGCTCTCGCCCGCCAGCACCAGCGCCGGCACCTCGCGGAACTCCGCCAGCGCCCCGGTCTTGTCGTGGTCCGCGAAGGCCGGGTAGAACTCGGCGACCACATCGATCGGGGTGCCCTCGATCATCCGCTCCGCGAACCGCGCGACGGCCGGGTCCACGTCCTTCGAGCTGAACGAGTAGCGCTTGATCAGCCCGGCGAACAGATCGGCGCTGGCCCGCCGGCCGCGCTCGACCAGCTCGGGCTGCGAACCCAGCGCCTTCAGCACCCCGGGCAGCACCCGCCGTACGGCGTTCACACCGGCCACCGGCAGACCGTAGTTGACCTCGCCGAGCCTCCCGCTCGACGTGCCGACGAGGGCGACAGCGACGACCCGCTCCCGCACCAGCTCCGGGTACTGGTCGGCGAGGGCCATCATCGTCATCCCGCCCATCGAGTGCCCGACCAGCACCAGCGGCCCCTCGGGCGCCGCAGCGTCGATGACGGCCTTCAGATCGCGGCCCAGCTGCTCGATGGTGACCGGCACGGCGCCGGGGCCGCGCTGGGCGACTCCGCGCCCCGACCGGCCGTGGCTGCGCTGGTCCCAGTGGACGGTACGGACCAGACCGCGCAGCGCGGCACGCTGGAAGTGCCAGGAGTCCTGGTTGAGGCAGTAGCCGTGGCTGAAGACGACCGTGACGGGCGCGGGCGCCTTACGGCCGAACAGCCGCCGCCTGCGCGGCGCGTCGGCGGCCGGATCGGGCAGGTCGTCCAGCTCGTCGGTCTCGTAGTAGAGCTGCGTGCCGTCGTCGGCGACGGCCTTGCCGGGGGCGCCGCGCAGCGCGCCGTACGGGCCCGTCGCGTCGAGCGCGAGGCGCGCCTTCTTCCGCATGCCACGGCCCACGGCGAGGCGGTCCATCGCGATACCGGCAGCGGCGCCCGCCGCGATCACGCCTATGGCGACGCCGGCCACACCGGCCCTGCTCCAGTTCCCGGCGGCAGCGTCCCTCGACATCGTCACCGTGGCGGCCGCGACAGCCGCCGCGTCCCCCGCCGCGCTTCCCTTGCTCAACGTGCCGCTCCTCGCTGTCCTGGCTTGTCTTCCCCTTCGTGCGGTGGTTCACCCGAGCGGGATCACACGGGATCCTCGTTCACATACACCCGCGGCACCCGCGCGCCGATCCGGGTGACGATCTCGTACGCGATGGTCTGCGCGGCCTCCGCCCAGTCCTCGGCGGTCGGCTCGCCGTTGTCGCCGGGGCCGAACAGGACGGCGGGAGCGCCCGCCTCGACCGTGTCGTCGCCCATGTCGACCACGAACTGGTCCATGGCGACCCGCCCCGCCACCCGCCGCCAGGCACCGCCGACGAGCACCGGGCCGCGCCCGGAGGCGTGCCGGGGGATGCCGTCGGCGTACCCGAGCGGTACGAGTCCGAGCGTCGTCTCGCCCGCCGTGCGGTACGTGTGCCCGTAGCTGACGCCGTGTCCCTCCGGCACCCGCTTCACCAGCGCGACGGAGGCGGCGAGCGTCATCACCGGGCGCAGCCCGAAGTCGCGCGAGGTGCCCAGCTCGGGGCTGGGCGAGATGCCGTACGTGGCGATGCCGGCCCGTACGAGGTCGAAGTGCGACTCGGGGACGGTCAGGGTGGCGGCGGAGTTGGCGATGTGCCGCACCTCGGGCTCGACGCCCTCCTTCTCCGCGTAGCCGACCATCTCGTGGAAGACGTCCAGTTGCGCGGCGACGGACGGGTGGCCCGGCTCGTCGGCGCACGCGAAGTGCGACCACAGCCCGGTCACCTCGACGGCCCCCTCGGCCCGCGCGGCGAGCGCGGCGCCGACGAGTTCCGGCCAGTCGGCGGGCTGGCAGCCGTTGCGGCCGAGGCCGGTGTCGGCCTTGAGCTGGATACGGGCGGGCCGCCCCGCCGCACGCGCCGCCGCCACCACCTCGCGCAGCGCCCACATCGCGCTGACCGACATGTCGAGGTCGGCCTCGATGCCCTCGCGCCAGGGGTCGCCGGGTGTCCAGAGCCAGCACATCAGCCGCCCCCCGACACCGGCGGCCCGCAGCGCCAGCGCCTCGTGCGGTGTCGCCGTCCCCAGCCAGGCCGCGCCGGCCGCCTGCGCCGCGCGGGCGCTGGGCACCATGCCATGCCCGTACGCGTCGGACTTCACGACCGCCATGAGCGCGGTACGCGGCCCGACGCGGGCGCGCAGCGCGCGCACATTGCCGCGCAGAGCGGCGAGATCGATCTCCGCGCTGGCTCTGCCGCGCTGCGTGGTTGGTGTCGTTCCGGTCATCCCGCCCAGTGTCGCAGAGCAGCGCCTCGACGCACCGCCGCACGCCGTACGCTCGGACGCGGACAAGCGGAGGAGGACCCCATGCCCGACATCCCGGCCTCGCACCTCCCGGCCCCGCCGGACCTCCCGGACGCCCTGCCCGAACCGTCCGTGGCCGAACTGCGCCTGGAAACCGTGCTGGGCGCCCTGAGCGACCCGCTGCGGATCGGCATCGTGCGCAAACTCCTCCTGGAGCGCTCGGAGTTCGACCACACCTGCGGCTGGTTCGGACTCGACCGCCCGAAGTCCTCGCTCACCCACCACTTCCGCGCGCTGCGGGACGCGGGCCTGATCAGACAGCGCCAGTACGGTCTGGAACGCCGGAGCCACGTACGGACGGACGACCTCGACGCCCGCTTCCCCGGCCTGCTGGACCTGGTCGTCGCCTGGTCCCCCGAGTGAGACTGGCGTGGCGGCCGCTGATCGCGGAGGGTTGACCCATGCGTACTGCGTACAGCGTGGAGACAGTCCGGACGGCCGAGCGCGAGCTGATGGCCCGCCTTCCCGAAGGCGCGCTCATGCAGCGCGCGGCGGCGGGCCTCGCCGCGGCCTGCGCGGGGCTGCTGGGCCGGGTGCGCGGCGCCCACGTCGTGCTGCTCGTCGGCAGCGGCGACAACGGCGGTGACGCGCTGTACGCCGGCGCGCGGCTCGCGGGGCGCGGCGCGGCCGTCACGGCGGTGCTGCTGGCCCCCGACCGGGTCCACACCGCCGGCCTCGCCGCCCTGCGCGGCGCGGGCGGCCGGGTCGCCGACGACCCGTTCGACGTACTGGCCTCCGCCGACCTCGTCCTGGACGGGATCACCGGCATCGGCGGCCACGGCGGTCTGCGCCCGGACGCCGTCCCCGTGGCCCGCGCGGCCCACGGCTCGGACGCCGTCGTCGTCGCCGTCGACCTGCCGAGCGGCGTCGAGGCGGCGAGCGGCGAGGTGACGGGCGAGGCGGTACGGGCGGACGCGACGGTGACGTTCGGCGCGTACAAGCCGGGCCTGCTGATCGACCCGGCGCACGAGTACGCGGGGGCCGTCCAGCTCGTCGACATCGGCCTCGGCCCGCACCTGCCGTCCGTGCCCGACGTGGAGGCGCTGCAGCACGCGGACGTGGCGGTGTTGCTGCCGGAGCCCTCGGCGGAGAGCGACAAGTACCGCCGGGGCGTCCTCGGCGTCCTGGCGGGCTCGGCCCGCTACCCGGGTGCGGCGGTGCTGGCCGTGGCGGGCGCGCTGCACGGCGGCGCGGGCGCCGTACGGTACGTGGGCCCCGGCCGGGACGCGGTGCTCGCCCGCTTCCCGGAGGCCCTGGTGCACGAGGGGCCGCCGTCGCAGGCGGGCCGCGTCCAGGCCTGGGCGGCGGGGCCCGGCCTCGGCGACAGCCCGGGCCTGGACGAGGTGCTGGCCTCGGACGTACCGGTCCTGATCGACGCGGACGGTCTCCACGACCTGGACCCGGCGGCGGTCCGCGCCCGTACGGCCCCGACGGTGCTGACCCCGCACGCGGGCGAGGCGGCGGCGCTGCTGGGCACGGACCGTACGAAGGTCGAAGTGGCGCGGCTGTCCGCCGTGCGGGAACTGGCGTCGCGCTTCGGCGCGACGGTCCTGCTCAAGGGCTCGACGACGCTGATCGCCTCGCCGGAAGAGGGCGTTCCGGTCCGGGTGAACCCGACGGGCACGCCCTGGCTGGCGACGGCGGGCAGCGGCGACATCCTCTCGGGCCTCACGGGCTCGCTCCTGGCCACGGGCCTGGCGCCGCGCGACGCGGCGTCGGTGGGCGCGTACCTCCACGGCCTGGCGGCGCGCCTGGCGTCGAGGGGGGCGCCGGTGTCGGCGTTTGACGTGGCGAGGCATGTGGCGTCGGCGTGGCGGAACGTGGCCGAAGGCTGAGCGGTTTCGCCGTCCGACGCGGTTTGGTGTGCGGGTTCGTGGTTGCGGTTGTCGCCGGGTGCCGTTCCCGGGTCGTGTCCTGCGCGGTGTCGCCGTCCGGCGCGGTTCGGGGTTGCGGGTCTTGGTTGCGGTTGTTGCCGGGTGCCGTTCCGGGGTCGTGTCCTGCGCGGTGTCGCCGTCCGGCGCGGTTCTTGGTTGCGGGTCGTGGTTGCGGTTGTCGCCGGGGGCCGTTCCGGGGTCGTGTCCTGCGCTGCATGATTTACGGCGCGTACTCGCCTGACGCGGAGCCACCGCCGAGATGCGCCACAAATCACGCTCTACGCTCCGGACACCACCCCTGCACGACCCCCTTCAGCCCGGCAGCCACGGACGGCTGCGCCGCGACCACCAAGGGCCGGTGGCCGGGCGTTCACGCCAGGGATGTTCCCTCGGCCCGCAGGGCACCGCTCGCCCGCGCTGACGCGGTGGTCTGCTGGGACCCACCGGGGGGAGGGGGCCGGGGCCGGAGGAGGGGGGTGTCCGGACGTAAAGCGAAGGAGCTCATGCGACAAGCAGTCCGGACACCCCCCTCCGCAGGACCCGGAACCCGGCACGGACGACGACAACCGCAACCAAGAACCCGCACCCCCCGCCGGAAGGCGAACCGTCAGCCCTCCGCGATCACCACCGCCGACGCCACCCCCGCGTCGTGGCTCAGCGACACGTGCCACCCCCGTACCCCCAGCTCCGCCGCGCGCGCCGCCACCGTTCCGCGTACGCGCAGGCGTGGCTGGCCGGACGGTTCGACGTAGACCTCCACGTCCGTCCAGCTCAGCCCGCCCGGCGCGCCCAGCGCCTTCGCCGTCGCCTCCTTCGCCGCGAAGCGCGCCGCCAGCGACGCCACCCCGCGGCGGTCGCCGCCCGGCAGCAGCAGTTCCTCGTCGCGGAACAGCCGCGCGGCGAGCTGCGGCGTGCGCCGCAGGGACGCGCCGAACCGTTCGATCTCCGCCACGTCGATCCCCACCCCGATGATCAAGCCGGACTCCTCACTCCACCGTCACGGACTTCGCCAAGTTACGAGGCTGATCCACCTCGTTGCCGCGCGCCGTCGCCAGCTCGCAGGCGAACACCTGGAGGGGCACCGTCGCGACCAGCGGCTGGAGCAGCGTAGGCGTCGCGGGGATCCGGATCAGGTGGTCGGCGTACGGGACCACCGCCTCGTCGCCCTCCTCCGCGATCACGATCGTCCGCGCACCCCGCGCCCTGATCTCCTGGATGTTCGACACGATCTTGTCGTGCAGCACGGACCGGCCGCGCGGCGAGGGTACGACCACGACGACCGGCACGTCGTCCTCGATCAGGGCGATCGGTCCGTGCTTCAGCTCGCCGGCGGCGAACCCCTCGGCGTGCATGTACGCCAGTTCCTTCAGCTTGAGCGCGCCTTCGAGGGCCACCGGGTAGCCCACGTGGCGGCCCAGGAACAGCACCGTCCGCTTGTCCTTGAGCGAGCGCGCCAGCTCCCGTACCGGCTCCATCGTCTCCAGCACCCGCTCGACCTCGCAGGAGATCCGCGACAGGTCCTTGATGACGGCGCGGATCTCGTCGCCCCACTTCGTGCCGCGCAGCTGGCCCAGGTAGAGCGCCACCAGGTAGCAGGCCACGAGCTGGGTCAGGAACGCCTTCGTGGAGGCGACGGCGACCTCGGGGCCGGCGTGTGTGTAGAGGACGGCGTCGGACTCGCGCGGGATCGTCGAGCCGTTGGTGTTGCAGATGGCCAGCACCTTCGCGCCCTGCTCGCGCGCGTGCCGCAGCGCCATCAGCGTGTCCATGGTCTCGCCGGACTGCGAGATGGCGATGACCAGGGTGCGCGGGTCGAGGATCGGATCGCGGTAGCGGAACTCGCTGGCCAGCTCCACCTCGCACGGCATCCGGGTCCAGTGCTCGATGGCGTACTTCGCGATGAGCCCGGCGTGGAACGCCGTTCCGCACGCCACGATCACGACCTTGTTGACCGCGCGCAGCACGGACGCCGGCATCCGCACCTCGTCCAGGTGCAGCGAGCCCTCGCCGTCGATCCGTCCGAGCAGGGTGTCGGCGACGGCCTTGGGCTGCTCGGCGATCTCCTTGAGCATGAAGTAGTCGTAGCCGCCCTTCTCGGCGGCGGAGGCGTCCCAGTCGATGTGGTACGAGCGGACGTCGGCGGGGGCGCCGTCGAAGTCCGTCACCGTCACGCCGTCCCTGCGCACCTCGACGACCTGGTCCTGGCCCAGCTCGATGGCCGAGCGGGTGTACGCGATGAACGCGGCGACGTCCGAGGCCAGGAACGTCTCGCCCTCCCCGACGCCGACGACCAGGGGGGAGTTGCGGCGGGCTCCGACCACCACGTCCGGCGCGTCCGCGTGGACGGCGACGAGCGTGAAGGCGCCGTCGAGCTGACGGCAGACCAGACGCATCGACTCGGCGAGGTCGCCGCAGGAGGAGAAGGCCTCGGCGAGCAGATGCGCGACGACCTCGGTGTCGGTCTCGGAGGCGAGGTCGTGGCCGCGGTCGGTCAGCTCGGCGCGCAGCGCGGCGAAGTTCTCGATGATGCCGTTGTGCACGACGGCGACCCGGCCCGCGTTGTCCAGGTGCGGGTGCGCGTTGGCGTCGGTGGGGCCGCCGTGGGTGGCCCACCTGGTGTGTCCGATCCCGGTGGCGCCGCTCGGCAGCGGCGCTTCCACCAGTGCTTTCTCCAGATTGACGAGCTTTCCGGCCTTCTTGGCCGCCGCGAGCCCCCCGTCGGCGAGCACGGCGACCCCCGCCGAGTCGTACCCCCGGTACTCGAGCCGCTTGAGGCCTGCGACGACCACATCAAGCGCCGACTGTCCGCCGACGTAACCCACGATTCCGCACATGTCGGCAGCCTACGGTGAGGGTCCCCACGCCTCTCGTGACCGACGCTCCCGAGCGGCCGAGTCGGCGAACCGGTCGCCGGAACGTCTGGTGTCAACCACCCCCGACCGCATTCAATGGCCCGGTGACGCTCCGCACGTTGATCACCCTGCCCCGGATGCTCCGGCACGGCTCCGCCGTCGGCGCCGACCTGCCGCCCGACACCGCCGTAGTCCTGGACCCGCCCGCCCCCGAGCTGCGGGGCGCCCTGATCGCGGCAGCCGCCGGTGACCACCGTCCCGCGCGTGACCTGCTGGCGGCGACCCGGCTCGGCGGCGAGTGGGAGCGGCGCGGCAGTTGGGTGCCCCGGCTCGCGGCGAGCGCGCTGCACAGCCCCGGGTGGCTGGACGACTGGCTGGCGGCGGAGCCGGAGAATCCGGACGCCACGCTGGTCAAGGCCGATCTGTGCGTGAAGCAGGCGTGGGAGATACGGACGGCGGCCCGCGCCAAGGACGTGGCCCAGGACCAGTTCCAGGCGTTCTTCGCGCTGCTCGACGACGCCGTACCGGTCATCGGCGCGGCCGCCGAGCTGAACCCGACGGATCCGGTGCCGTGGCAGCTGGCGCTCACCCACGCGACGGGCAGTCAGGCGCCGCGTGAGGTCTTCGACGCGTACTGGGCCGAGGCGGTGGAGCGGGCCCCGCACCACTACGGCTGTCACGCGGCGGCGCTGCAGTACCTGTGCGACAAGTGGCACGGCTCGCACGAGGAGATGTTCGACTTCGCCGAGCGCGCGGCGCGCGGCGCGCTGCCCGGGTCGCAGCTGCACGCGCTGCCGCTGCTGGCCGCCGTCGAGTACGACGTGGTGGCGAACGCGAACGTCACGTCGGGCGACCAGCGGATCCCCCGGGCCCGGATCGAGGCCGCGATCGAGCGGGCCCTGAAGCTGTCCGCCGGATATCCGCCGGGCGATCCGGAGGCGGCGGGCGTACGCAACCAGCTGGCGCTGATGCTGATCCTGGCCGGGCGGCACGAGGAGTCGCTGGAGCAGTTCCGGGCGCTCGGCGTGCATGCGACGGAGCTGCCGTGGGCGTACTTCGGCGACGCCCGCAGGGAGTTCCTGGACTTCCGTACGGGCGTGCGGATGCACGTGGCGGCCCGGATCCCGTTCTTCTCAGCGCCGAAGCCCGCCCCGCGGACGCGCGGCGCCGACCACACGCCGCGCTCACTCGCCCTGGTCAAGGCGCCGCCGCACAAGGTCGCCGAGGCCGCGCTGATCTGTGGCGTACCGCTGCGGATCGCACCGGCGGCCGAGGGGATCTCGTACGTGGAGGTGGCGGCGGAGGCGGCGGAGGCCGCCGACGCGGCGCCCGGCGGGCGCGCGGCGCTGCTCGGCGAGGAGCGGCTGACCTCGGCCGCCGACAACTTCACCACCGGCGAGCGCTGGCCGGCGCTCGTGCTGCGCAGGACGGCGGACCGGTACGGCGTCACGCTCGTCCAGCGGGGCAAGACGCTCGCCGACCACGAGTGGGACCCGGCGGCCCCGGTCCCCGACCACGCGACGGCCGCCGCCACGGCGCGGGCGCTGGCCGCCGTCTACGGCATCGACGACATCCGTCCGCTGACATCCCTGCTGCGCGGCTCGGACGCCCCCGACCGGCGGCAGAGCGGACTCGTCGCCGCGCTCGGCCTGCCCCCGCTGCCGGCCGCGTTCGGCGAGCGTGACGAGGTGCTGACGGAGGTACCGGGCGCGCAGGTGCTGGCCAGGCACGGCTTCTTCGCCGGTCTGCGGCGGGTGCTGACGGTCGGCAACGGCCACCGGGCCGCCGCGTTCCGGCCGCAGCCCGCGCTGCCCCGGCCGGTGGTGCCCCGGCCGCGCGGCTGGTGGACGCTGCGTCTGCTGGGTGTGCTGCTGTTCCTGCCGACCACGGCGTACGCCTGGTGGGCGCCGGACGTGGGCCATCTGCGCGCGGTGCTGGCCTCCGTCGCGACGCTGTATCTCGGCGGCCAGCTCACCAGGGCCTGGCGCCAGCGCACCCGCGCCCCGCGCGCCGCCGCCCACGTGACCGAGCCCACCGCCCACGGCGCGCCCGCACCCCCGACAATGGACGCGTGATCAATTCAGCTCCACACACCTCTCAGCGCCGGGCCGAGCACGGGCCGACCCCCTACGTCGACCTCACCCGCGCCGAGTGGAGCGCGCTGCGCGACAAGACGCCGCTGCCGCTGACGGCCGACGAGGTGGAGCGGTTGCGCGGGCTCGGTGACGTGATCGACCTCGACGAGGTGCGGGACGTCTATCTGCCGCTGTCCCGGCTGCTGAACCTGTACGTGCAGGCGACGGCCGGGCTGCGCGGCGCCCTCAACACCTTCCTCGGCGAGGCGGGCGGCGGCCACGGCGCGCAGCGCGGCACGCCCTTCGTCATAGGGGTCGCGGGCAGTGTGGCGGTGGGCAAGTCGACCGTGGCGCGGCTCCTGCAGGCGCTGCTGGCGCGCTGGCCCGAACACCCGCGCGTCCAGCGGATCACCACGGACGGTTTCCTGCTGCCGATGAAGGAGCTGCAGGCGCGCGGGCTGATGGCGCGGAAGGGCTTCCCCGAGTCGTACGACCGGCGGGCGCTGACGCGGTTCGTGGCCGACATCAAGGCCGGCAAGGACGAGGTGACCGCGCCGGTCTACTCGCATCTGATCTACGACATCGTGCCGGGCGAACTGCTGACCGTACGGCGCCCGGACATCCTGATCGTGGAGGGGCTGAACGTCCTCCAGCCGGCCCTGCCGGGCCAGGACGGCAGGACCAGGGTCGCTCTGGCGGACTACTTCGACTTCAGCGTGTACGTCGATGCCCGCGCGGACGACGTGGAGGCCTGGTATCTCAACCGCTTCCGCAAATTGCGCGAAACGGCGTTCCAGGACCCTTCTTCGTACTTCCGGAAATACACCCAGGTTTCCGAGGAAGAGTCGCTGGACTACGCACGCACGATGTGGCGAACCGTCAACCGGCCGAACCTGCTCGAAAATGTCGCGCCGACCCGCGGTCGCGCCACGCTGGTGCTGCGCAAGGGCCCTGACCACAAGGTACAGCGGTTGTCGCTGCGCAAACTCTGAGTGACCGCATCTGCCCCTCCCCGTACGTGAGTTCTTTTTCGCTGACTGAATGTGTTCCTTCCATTACCTTGGTGTGGCCAAGCGAGGTCGTGACAGCGATGTGATGGAGCATTCAACTATGTTCGGTCCGGGGATTGGCCAGAAGTTAGCCGTGCCGCCGACGGCCGGGGGCAGGACCTGATGCCGCGCCTGTCACGGCAGACGATCCGCGAGCAGGAACAGCTCCAGGACCGGCTGGAGCGCGAGATCGCGGCGCTGAAGGGCGAGTTGGCCCAGCGGGACGACACCCTGCGGGCGATCGTCGGTGAACTGCACCATCTGAGCGCCGTACGGCTGCCGGAGTCGGTGATGTCCACCGCCCACCCCCGCGTCCATGTCCCCGGACTGCTCGACAACCGCCTCGCGGGCGGCGACGTCGACCGGCTCCTCACCCAACTGATGCAGCAGGCGGCCCAGTTCGTCGTGGACGAACGGCGCAGGGGCGACGAGGCGGCCAAGGCCGTGATGCGCGGCGTCATGGGCAAGCTCCAGGCCCAGCACTACCGCCAGCAGACCTTCGTACAGAGCATGCAGGAGCGCTACGACCATCCGGACGTGGCCCAGGACCTGGTCAGGCTCGACGAGCTGAACGAACGCAACCTCCGGCTGGTCCAGGGCCTCGCCGTGGTGTGCGGCCGGTGGCCGGGTCTCGCGCGGGAGGACTCCCCCGTCCAGGACATCGTCAAGAGCGCCACCGGCCGGGTCGTCGGCTACCAGCGCGTCGCCCGGTCGAGTTACCAGGTCAGGGGCCGGCTGGCGGTGACGGCTCGGGCCGTCGAACCGCTCGCGATGATCCTCGCCGAACTGCTCGACAACGCGCTCAGCCACTCGCCCAGCAACGTGGACGTGGAGGTCGCCGTCAAACACGGCGCCAGCGGCTGCACGTTCTTCGTCACCGACTGGGGACTCGGCATGAGCGCCGAGGAGTTGCGGCGCGCCAACGGCCTGGCCTCGGGCGAGCTGGGGCAGTTGCTCACCGACCTGGAGGGCGAGCCGCCCGGTATCGGCCTGCCGGTGGTCGGCGCCATCGCCCGGCAGTACGGCTTCCACACGGTGCTCGAACCGTCCCCGTACAGCCACGGGCTGCGTGCGGCCGTGCTCGTACCCGAGCCGCTGCTCGTGACGATCGAGGACCGGTACGTCGAGGACCCGTACGAGGAACCCGCCGTCCTCCCCGCGCAGCGCGAGACGTACGAGCCCGGTCCCGGCGCCGTTCCGTCGACCGCTCCCTCGGCCGTTTCCTCGACCGTTTCTTCGGCCGGTCTGGACGGGCTCGGCGGCTTCGGCGTCCTGGAGAGCCCGGCCGCCGAGCCGGGCCACGACGAGCACGCCCGCAGCGCGCTGCCGCAGCGGCGGGCGCTGCGCAGACGGGCGGCCGAGGGGCAGGCGCCGCCGGACCAAGGCAGCTGGGCGCAGCCACCGGGCGGCTGGGAGCAGGGGGATCCGGCGATACACACGCACGCCGACGACCACCCCCCGCTGCCGCCGCTCCAACTCGCCGAGCAGGCCGGATTCCCCGAGCCTGACGGGCCGAGCCCGGCGGAGAGCCGGAACCGGTGGGCGGCGCTCCAGCTGGGCACGGCGGCGGGCCGCGCCGCCGACGACGAACACGCAGTCGAAGAACGGGGAACCCACTCATGACGACCGCAGCGCGCCACCCCAGGCTCCGTACGACCGAGGAGACCATGTCGTGGGTCCTCGATCCGCTGACCGAGATCCCGCATGTGCGGCACGCCGTCGTCCTGACCACCGACGGACTGATCGAGGGCCGCTCGGCCGATCTGCCGAGGGCCGACGCCGAAGGCGCGTCCGCCATGCTGGCGAGCATCATGTCCGCGTCGCGCGGGCTGCTCGGGGCGTACGAGGGCTCGGCGGGCGCCAGTCCCGTACGGCAGGTCGTCATCGAGGGCCATGACGGGTACGCCTTCCTCACCAGCGCGGGCGAGAACACCGTCATCTCGGTCTACGCCGACATCGACGTGGACCTGGGCGTCGTGGCCCACGAAGTGCAGGTGCAGGTCAAGAAGTTGCGCCGCGCGATGGACAGCCCGCCGCGCGAGACCGGCGCCGCCGGTACGGGTGTGACCGGCACCGGCGCGGCCGGTACAGGCGTGACCGGCACCGGCGCGGCGGACACCGTGTCATGACAGCGGGCCGGGTGCCGAGGCCTTTGGTGCGGCCTTATGTCGAGACCGACGGCAAGGCCCGGACCGATCGTTACTCCCTCGAACGCATAACGCTGCTGCACCGCGTGAGCGACGAGGTCCCGCCGGGTCTGAGCGACAAGCAGCGCGAGGCCATGGACCTGCTCGGCGGCGGCGCCCTGACCCTGGTCGAGACGGCCTCCTGTCTGCGGATGCCGGTGTCCCTCTCGAAGGTGGTGCTGGCGGATCTGATCGCGTCGGGCTGTGTGCTCGCGCGGCCCCCGGTGCCGCAGGCGGCGCGGCACGACCCCGACCTCCTGAGAAAGGTGCTCGATGCGCTCCAGCGAGCCAAGTCCGTCTCCTGACGCCGCGTCGGCCGGCCATCCGGCACCCGACTACCTGCCGTCGAACGCGCTGATGCTGAAGGTCGTCGTGACGGGCCCGCTGGCGGTCGGCAAAACCACCTTCGTCAGCACCGTCTCCGAGATCAAGAGCCGGCACACCGAGGAGCGGATGACCCAGGCGGGCGCGCTGGTCGACCAGTTGGACGGGTACCGGGCCGACGGGGAAGCGGCCAAGACCCACACCACCGTCGGCACGGACTTCGGCCGGCTGACGCTGGACGAGCGCATGGTGCTGTATCTGTTCGGCAGCCCGGGTCAGCAGCGGTTCCGGGTGCTGTGGGACGACCTGGTGCGCGGCGCCCTCGGCGTGCTCGTCCTCGTCGACACGAGCCGGCTGGAGGCCGCCTTCGAGGTGATGGACATGGTCGAGGCCGCCGACGTGCCGTACGCGGTCGGTGTCAACCGCTTCCCCACCTCGCCCGTGCACAGCCTGGGCAGCGTACGGGCCGCGCTCGACCTGTCCCCCGGCACCCCGCTGATCAGCGTCGACGCGCGGGACCGCGACGAATGCCTGGACACCCTGATCGCCATGACCCGGCACGTCTTAGCCCCGTTGGAGTCAGTGTGACGACGCACGCCACCCCCGCCCCCGCCGCAGGACCCGCCCCCGAACTGCCCGCCCTCTACGGCCCCGAGTACGCGGCGGACGCCTACGGCCTCTACCGGCGGCTGCGGGCCCGCGGCAAGGTCGTCCCCGCCGAGATCGCCCCGGGCGTACGGGCGATGCTGGTGACCGACCTCGACACGGCGCTGGAGGTGCTGCACGGCACCGACCTGTGGTCCAAGGACCCGCGCACCTGGGAAGCGGCCCATCTCGCCCCCGATTCGCCGGTGCGGGGCATGCTCGGCTACCGCAGGAACCCGATGTTCACGGACGGCGAGGAACACGCCCGCTACCGGGGCGCCGTCTCCGACTGCCTCGCCCGTTTCGAGCCGCACATACTGCGCGCCATGGTGCAGCGCAGCGCCGACCGGCTCATCCAGGGGTTCGCCGCCAGGGGTGAGTGCGACCTCGTCGCGGAGTTCGCGATGGGCCTGCCCGTCCTGCTGTTCAACGAGATGTTCGGCTTCCCCGACAAGGAGAGCGACCGGCTGGTCGGCGCGCTGACCGACCTCACCAGCGTGCACGAGGAGACGGCGCAGGCCGCGTATCTCACCTTCGCCGGTTACATCGGTGATCTGGTCTCGCTCAAACTTCGCGAGCCGGGACGGGACTTGACCTCCTGGCTGCTGTCCCACTCGGCGAACCTCACCACGGAGGAAGTCACCGAGGAGCTGATCCTCACCATCGGCGCCGCCCACGAACCCACCAGCGGGCTGATCGGCAACAGCCTGCACCGCATGCTGACCGACGACCGGTACTACAGCACCCTCACCGACGGCGCCCTGACCGTGCACGACGCGATCCGGGTCGTGCTCTGGCACCAGTCGCCGGCCGCCAACTACGGCGCCCACTTCGCCCGTAAGGACACCGTCCTCGGCGGGGTGCGGGTCAAGGCCGACGAACTCGTACTGATCTCGTTCGCCGCGATCAACGACGCCGGCGCACCCGAGCGGCCGGAGGAACCCGGCAACGGCGGCCGCTCGCATCTGGCGTTCTCGGCGGGCCCGCACGCGTGCCCGGCGAAGGACCCCAGCGTGCAAATCGCGGCGACCGCCGTCGAGCAGCTGACGTCCTGGCTGCCCACCCTCGAACTGGCCGTCCCGGCGGACGAGTTGGTGTGGCGCCCGAACGGCTTCCTGCGCGGTCTCGCCGCCCTGCCGGTGCGCTTCACCCCCATCCACCCCGACCAGGTAGGGACCACACCATGGACACCGACCCCCAGCGCGTCCTGATCGACCCGACAGGCCGCGATCTGCCCGGCGAGACGGCGCGGTTACGGGAGTTGGGCACGGCCGTGCCCATAGCGCTGCCCGGGAACGTACCGGCGTGGGCCGTCACCCGGCACGCCGCCCTGCGTACGCTGCTGCTCGACCCGAAGGTCAGCAAGGACCCGGGCCACTGGACGCTGTGGACGGACGGGACCATCCACGCCGACCCGGCGACGCACTGGCTGTACGGCTGGATTGGCGTCGACAACATGTTCACCGCCTACGGCCCCGACCACCGCAGGCTGCGCACGCTCGTCTCCCCCGCGTTCACCGCACGCAGGACCGAGGCGATGCGGCCCCGCGTCCAGCGCATCACCGACACCCTCGTCGCGGAGCTGGCCGCCGTACCGGACGGCGCGAGCGTCGACCTCGTCGCCGACTACGCGCACCCGCTGCCGATGCGCTTCATCTGCGAACTGTTCGGCCTGCCAGAGGAGTTGCACGCCGACACGGCCCGCCTGGTGAACGTGATCGTGACCACGACCGCGCCGCCGGCCGAAGTGGCCGCCGCCATGGGCGAGTTCCAGGAGATGCTCGGCACGTTCGTCGCGGCCAAACGGCTGAACCCCGGGGACGACCTGACCAGCGACCTGATCGCCGCTCGGGCCGACGACAACGACCATCTCGCCGAGAAGGAACTGATCGACACGCTCGTGCTGATCCTGGGCGCGGGACACGAGACGACCGTCCACTTCATCGGCAACACCGTGGCCGCGCTGTTCAGCCACCCGCAGTACCGCGACCAGCTGGCGGCAGGCGAGTTGACGTGGCGTCAGATAACCGACGAGGTGCTGCGCTGGGCGCCGCCGGTCGCCAATCTGCCGCTGCGCTACGCGACCGCCGACATCGAGGTCGACGGCACGGTCATCCCGGCGGGCGAGGCGATTCTCACCACGTACGCGGCGACGAGCTGGGACCCCGAGCAACACGGCGACGACGCGCATGTGTTCGACCCGCACCGCAGGCAGCGGGACAACCTCGGCTTCGGCACGGGCGTGCACCGCTGCATCGGCGCGCCGCTGGCGCAGCTCGAAGCGAGCATCGCGCTGCCCGCGCTGTACGAGCGCTTCCCCGACATGACGGCGGCGTACGGGACGGAAGAGGCCGTCACGCACGAGTCGTTCATCATGTACGGCTACCCGAGGCTGCCGGTGAGACTGAGCAAGTAGCCGGGTGCGGGTGGCGGGGTTCCACGTGGACGAACCGTGGAACCCCGCCACCGACGTCACCCCAGGGCGGACTTGACGACGTCGGCGAGGCGGCCGGCGACGGACCGGGCCTGCTCGATGTCGGCGGCCTCGACCATGACCCGTACCAGCGGCTCGGTCCCGGAGGGGCGCAGCAGCACGCGGCCCGTCTCGCCCAGCTCCCGCTCCGCCTCGGCGACCGCGGTCGCCAGCTCGGCGGAGGTGTCGACGCGCGACTTGTCGACGTCCGGCACGTTCACCAGCACCTGCGGCAGCCGCCGCATGACGCCGGCGAGGTCGGTCAGCGTACGTCCGGTGGCGGCGACGCGCGCCGCGAGCATCAGCCCGGTGAGCGTGCCGTCGCCGGTCGTCGCGTGGTCGAGGACGATGACATGGCCCGACTGCTCGCCGCCGAGGGCGTAGCCGTGCTCCTTCATCGACTCCAGCACGTAACGGTCGCCGACGCCCGTCTGGACCAGCTCGATGCCCTCGCGCTCCATCGCGATCTTGAAGCCGAGGTTCGACATGACCGTGCCGACCACGGCGTTCCCGCGCAGCGTGCCGGCCTCGCGCATGGCGAGCGCCAGGACGGCGAGGATCTGGTCGCCGTCGACCTCTTCGCCCGCCGCGTCCACGGCGAGGCAGCGGTCGGCGTCGCCGTCGTGCGCGATACCGAGGTCGGCGCCGTGTTCGACGACGGCGGCCTTCAGCTGGTCCAGGTGCGTGGAGCCGCACCCGTCGTTGATGTTGAGCCCGTCCGGCTCGGCGCCGATGGTGATGACCTCGGCCCCGGCCCGCGCGAACGCCTCGGGCGAGACCCGGGCAGCCGCGCCGTGCGCCTCGTCCAGGACGACGGTGAGCCCGTCGAGCCGGTTCGGCAGCACCCCGATGAGGTGGGCGACGTACCGGTCGAAGCCCTCGTCGTACGTACGGACCCGGCCGACGCCTGCGCCGATGGGCCGCTTCCAGGAGGGCCCGGTGTGGTGCACCACGCTCTCCACGGACACGGCGTCCCGGTACGCGGCCTCGATGCGGTCCTCCAGCTCGTCGGCCAGTTTGTGGCCGCCGCGCGCGAAGAACTTGATGCCGTTGTCGGGCATGGCGTTGTGGCTGGCCGACAGCACGACGCCGAGGTCGGCGCCCAGCACGCCGGTGAGATACGCCACCGCGGGGGTGGGCAGCACACCGACGCGCAGAACGTCCACACCCGCGCTCGCGAGTCCGGCCACCACAGCGGCTTCGAGGAATTCCCCCGAGGCGCGTGGATCACGCCCGACGACGGCGGTGGGCCGATGCCCCTCGAACGTCCCCACCTCGCCGAGCACATGCGCCGCAGCGACCGACAGCCCGAGCGCGAGCTCCGCCGTCAGATCGGCGTTGGCGACACCGCGCACGCCGTCCGTGCCGAAGAGTCGTCCCACAGCTCTCCCTCCGAAAAGGCTCAGAAATACACAAGCTCATGGGCCCTGGTGCCCGAGCGTTTAATGTTGTTTATACGCCCGACCTGGCTCATTCCCATAAACGAACGCCCCGGCAAGCACAAAGTGCTGCCGGGGCGAACCATTTGCCGTACGGGCCACAGGCCGTTCGGGTTTAGCGCTTGCTGTACTGCGGAGCCTTACGGGCCTTCTTCAGACCGGCCTTCTTACGCTCGACCGCACGGTCGTCGCGGCTGAGGAATCCGGCCTTCTTCAGCGGGGCGCGGTTGTTGTCCACGTCCGCCTCGTTCAGCGAGCGGGCCACACCGAGGCGCAGCGCGCCGGCCTGGCCGGAGACGCCGCCGCCCGAGATGCGGGCGATGACGTCGTAGCGGTTGTCGAGCTCAAGCACCTTGAAGGGCTCGTTGACAGCCTGCTGGTGCACCTTGTTGGGGAAGTACTCCTCAAGGGTGCGACCGTTGATCTTCCACTTGCCGCTGCCCGGAACGATCCGGACACGGGCGATGGCGTTCTTCCGACGGCCCAGGCCGGCAGCCGGCTGGGGGTCGCCGAAGCGGGACGCCAGGGACTCGGAGGTGTACTCGCCCTCGACGGGGGTCTCCGACTCGAAAGTCGTCACCGCGTCGAATGTCTCCTCGGCCTCGGGGGCTTCGGCGGGCGTCTCAACAGTGGTCTCGGCCACGATTATCCTCAGATTTCTTTTGTCTTAGGGGGTGGCCGGAACTACTGCGCGACCTGGGTGATCTCGAACGGGACAGGCTGCTGAGCAGCATGCGGATGCTGGTCGCCCGCGTAGATCTTGAGCTTCGAGATCATCTGACGGCCCAGGGTGTTCTTGGGGATCATGCCCTTGATGGCCTTCTCGACGGCCTTCTCGGGGTTCTTGGCGAGAAGCTCGTCATAGCGGACGGACCGCAGACCACCCGGGTAACCGGAGTGGCGGTACGCCATCTTCTGAGTGCGCTTGTTGCCGGAGAGGTGCACCTTGTCGGCGTTGATGATGATGACGAAGTCACCGGTGTCGACGTGGGGTGCATAGATCGGCTTGTGCTTACCCCGGAGGAGGTTAGCGGCGGTGGTCGCCAGACGGCCCAGGACGATGTCCTGCGCGTCGATGATGTGCCACTGACGCGTCACATCGCCGGGCTTGGGGCTGTACGTACGCACGGTCGTAGCCTTCGCTTCTTCAGTGGGTGAGTCCTGACAAGGCCACCCGGACGATCACGACAGCCCTGGCGGTACTACGGGGACGCAACCCGTGCACCTGCCGCTGTCCATCGGCCCGGCGGACCTGCGTAAGGGCCCCTCGCGTGAGAACGACCAAGCCAATACGCATAACGAACCAGAAGAATACCCGGGCGCCCCCACACGGGTCAAAACGCGTCCACGTAGCCCGTCCGGCCCATCGGACCCAGACTACGGAAGTCACGCTTCGAGCACGAAGCGGGGCTCTCGCGTAACAGGGCCGACACGCTTCGTCACCATAAGGCTCCGAGGACCGGTCGGGTACGAGGCGGAGGCAATGGCGGGTGGCACAGGAGGAGCCGGCTCGGCTCTGCGTCAAGCACGGCTGATCCGCACCTTGACGCTGGAAGAGGCAGCGGAACGGCTGAACGCGATCACCGGCGGCGCGACGGACGCGAGTCTCCTCAGCGCCTGGGAGTCGGGCCGCAAACGGACCGGGATCAAGAATCGTGCAGGGCTGTGCAGGCTTTACGACGAGCGTTCCGAAGTCCTCTTCGCCCATCAGGACAGGGACTCGGGTGCCTCGGACGCGGCCGGTACCGAGGTGGCCGCGCGCGTACTGGCCCGCTATGCCGATCTCGCCCAGGCGATGGTCGACGTGGTGACCGGCGCCCGCGAACAGCTCGTCGTGACCGGAAGCCGCAGCCGCGAGACGGCATACCTGCCGGCGATCGAGAGGGCGGTGGCGGAGCGGCCGGACCTCGTCCACTACCGGGTGCTCTACGGTCCGCCGCATCATCACGCGCTCACGGACCACCTGATGCGTCTGCTGGCACTGCGCGATCCCGCCGAGCGCCGCAACGGGGTCAAGACGCTGCACATCGGCCTGGCGGAGCCGCCCGCCGCGCGGGAGCGCTTCTTCGTGGCGTCGGAACGGGCCGCCGTTGTCCCGCTGCCGAGCTTCCACGGCGCTGAAGGCTTCGACTGCGGGCTGCTGCTGGGCCGTGAGGCCGCCCTCGGGCTGGTACGACACGGGCGGGAGGCCTGTGCCGCCGCCCGGCATGTGGAGACGATGGAGGCTGTCCGCGCGCTGCCGCTCCGGTAGCCGGGACGCCGAGGCGAGGAGAAGCGTGAGCAACAACCTGGTGGCGCGCGCCACCGAGCGGTCGGCTTCGGTGATCGGCCTCGCCCAGGAGCTGATCCGGCTGCCGAGCCGCGGTGGCGTCGACGACTACGCGCCCGTGCTCGGAATCCTGGAGTCCTGGCTGACCGGGCGGTCGCTGCCGCACCGCAGGCTGTACGACGGGACAGGACAGCTGGTCGGTCTGCTCGTGGAGATCGCAGGTGGCAGGCCGGGGCCGTGGTGGACGCTCGACGCGTGCGTGGACACCGCGCCGTTCGGTGACGAGAGCGCGTGGTCGTTCCCGCCCACGGCCGGTGACGTGGTCGGCACCTGGCTCCGGGGCCGGGGGGCCGCCGACTCGAAGCTGGCCGCCTCGGTGTTCTGTCACATCGCCGCCGACCTGTACCTCGACGCCGCCGAACTGACGGGCGGTCTGGCGGTCCTGCTCGATGTGGACGAGCACACCGGCGGCTTCGGCGGCGCCCGCGCCTATCTCGCCGACGAGCGGGCCGCCCGTCCGGCGGGGGTGATGATCGGCTATCCGGGCATGGACGAGGTTGTCGTCGGCGGACGCGGTCTGTGGAGGGCCGAGATCACGGTGCACGCTCCCTCGGGACACTCCGGCTCCCGCCGTACGGTGGTCAGCGCCATCTCCCGGGCGGCCCGGCTGGTACAGCTGCTCGACGCGGCGGAACTCCCCGAGGCCCCGGCCGGAGGGACGGGTTTCCCGTTGCCGCCGAAGCTGAGCGTCACCGCCGTACGAGGCGGCGAAGGCTTCTCCGTCACCGCCGACCGGTGCGACATGAACGTGGACTTCCGCACGACCCCTGAGTTCACCGTCGAGGACGCCGACAAGCTGGTCCGGAAGGCCGCCGCCCAGCTCGACGCCGATCTTCCGGGTCCCGCGCCCACCGACGTCACCGAGATCACGTCGTGGCCCCCCTTTCGCCTGGAGCCCGACCAACAGCCCGCGGCGGCCCTGCTGGCCGGAGCCGCCGAGATGGGCCTGGCGGTGCGGGCGAAGGTCGCCGGTCCGTCCAACATCGGCAACTTGCTGGCCGGGCACGGCATCCCTGCCACCGCCGGGTTCGGCGTGCCTTACGAAGGTCTGCACGGCATCGACGAACGTGCCGATCTGGCGGAACTCCCCCGGGTCCACGCGGTCTACCACCACGCTGTCCTCGCCCTCCTGGGCCGCCGATGACCTGCGCCCGTCCCAGCCGGATCCCAGTTCCGCCCCGGATCAGGTCCTAGCAAGTCCCCATCTTCAGATCTACCGGGCCTGGTGGGAATTCGCTGTCATGGAGGTGGCAATAGCCCGCTGAGAAGGGAAAACCCCATGGACGACCTCCGGATCGATGCTCTCTCCGATGACGAAGTGCTGATGGTCGACATCGGCGATGCCGCAGACCTGACCGAGGGACAGGGGCAGGGCAGCAGCGAGGACAAGCGCAGGGCCTACAACTCCTGCGGCTGACGCGCCACCCGGGTGGTGCCGCACGCCGGCGGCACCACCTCGCCGTTCTGATCCTGGCCGCGCCCCTGCCGCTCTGTCTGGAGGACCCCGTGATCTTCGGCGGTTTCAGCACGCTCGACCACACCTGCCCGAGACCGGAAGGCGCCCAATCACTTGCCGCCGGATCGACCGCGTGGAGGCTCGGGGAAGGTCAGTCGCACGCGAGCGTCGTCGGAGCGGGCCACCGACGGGTCCTGGTGCTGGGACGGTGCGGCGCCACCGCCGGCGAACTGCGGCAGCTGGCCGAGATGCCTGTCCCCGCCGACGTCACATGGCGGTGGCCCGGCGCGTACACCGTGGTGGAGGAGACCGTCGAAGCTGTCGTGGTGCACACCGATCCCGTGGCCGCACAGCCTGTCTACACGGCCTCGTACCGGCACACATGGGCATGGTGCACCTCGCCCAGGGCGCTGGCGGCGCTGACCGGGGCAACCGTCGACATCCAGCGACTGGCTTGCGCTGTCTTCCTCCCGTCGATCCCCGCGCTGGCGGGGTCACGGAGCTTCTTCACCGCTGTGGAACAGCTGCCGCCCGGCAGCCGCGTCGAACTTCCCGCCGACGGCGGCAGATTGCGCCGCACGACCACATGGCGCCCCGATCCTGTCTCCGGCCACCCCCCGCACCAGCGATTACGTGCGGCCCTGACCAGCGCGGTAACACTGCGGGTCGCTCATGACCCCGGGCTGTCGTGCGACATGTCCGGCGGACTGGACTCCACGACCGTCGCGCTGCTCGCCGCGACGGCGCTCCCGCCCGGACTACGCCTCGACGCGATCACGATCCACCCTGAAGACGATCTCGACGGTGCGGACCTGCGTTACGCACGACTGGCCGCCGCCGCACACCCGACACGCCTCTCGCACCATCTGCTGCCGCTAAGTCGCCGGCATCTGCCCTACACCGCGATCACCGACGTACCGGCCACCGACGAACCGGCGCCCTCCACCCTCACCCAGGCGCGCCTGACGGCTCAACTCCACTGGATGCGCGATCGGCTGGGCTCACACACCCATCTGACGGGCGACGGAGGGGACAGCGTTCTCTTCCAACCGCCCATCCACCTGGCGGACCTGGTCCGCCACCACCGCTGGCGGCGCGCGCTGGGCGAGGCCGCGGGCTGGGCACGGCTACGGCACACGACGGCCCCGGCCGTCCTGCGTGAAGCGATCAGCACAGCTGCTGTCGGGCGCTCCGAAGCCTTGACCCGACTCGTCCGTGACATCGGCGCGCCCGCCAGGAACGATCACGGCCACATCCAGTGGTTTCCGCTGCTGCCGTTCCCCGCCTTCGCCGACCTGTCCGTCCAGCACCTCCTGACTCATGCGGCCCAGCAGGCTGCCGCTGCCCCCGATCCGATGCCGGACCTGGACGCCGCCGTACGGACTCTGGTGGACGACATCCGTGAGGTCGCCCGCACCGCGGCCGCCGATGCCGCCCTGGCCGGAGGATGCGGCGTCGATCTGAACAACCCTTTTCTCGATCCGGCGGTGGTGGACACGATCCTCACGGTCCGGCTGGACGAGCGCCCGCGCGTGCATACGTACAAGCCGCTACTCAGCAGCGCGGGCCGGCACGTACTGCCCGTCGCCGTCGCGAACCGCAGCACCAAGGGAAGCTTCGACGCGGACCACTACACGGGAATGCGCACCAACCTCCCGCAGC
This sequence comes from Streptomyces sp. NBC_00370, assembly GCF_036084755.1. Lineage (NCBI taxonomy): Bacteria > Bacillati > Actinomycetota > Actinomycetes > Kitasatosporales > Streptomycetaceae > Streptomyces > Streptomyces sp. NBC_00370. The sequence continues at coordinate 5,227,852 of NZ_CP107968.1, read as the reverse complement.
TCCTGAGCCTCGCGGACGGCCACCTCGCCGCGCTCGGGCTCATCGATCCCGCACCGTTCCGCCGCCATGTCCGCCGGGCGGCGGCCGGGGTCCCCATGCCGCTGGCCACGGTCGAGCAGGCCCTCGCCGCCGAGGCGTGGCTCGTCGCGCACCATCGCGATCCCGCCCCTGTCTGGAGCACGACGCGTCCAGGGAGTGCCCGTGACTGACCTGCCTCTGCCGCGGTTCGCGACGGCCCCTGCCCACGTCCGATGCGTCGACTTCGGCCATGTCGCGGTCCTCGTCGACTACCGGACCGGCCGCGTCCAATGCCTGCTGCCTGCCGCTGCCGCGCGGTGGAGCGAGGCAGCCAGAACCGGCTGCCTCGACGGTATGCCGGAAGACCTCGCCAAAAGCCTGCTGGCCGCAGGTCTCCTCACCCCCACCGCGCTTGCCACCCCTTGGGAGGTTCCGCCGCCCGCCACCACGTCCGTGGCGAGTTGGGGCAGTGCGGAGTTTCCCGCCGGGGCACAACGGCCCTCGCCCGTCCGCCTGCCGAGGGCACTTGCTGCAGCCGGCGCACTGGCCGCTGTCTTCGCCGTCGGACACGTCGGACGCCCTGCAACGGCCATGCACCGCGTGAGCCGGCTAATCGCATCCGCTACAGCGATGTGCCGCCGACCCGCCACGCCGGCGCAAGCGGCCGCCTGCGTACTGGCCGTCCGCCGTGCCGCATGGCACAGTCCGACACGCGTGGCCTGCCTGGAAGAATCCGCCGCCGCCGTCCTGCTGCTGGCCGCGCGCCGTCTGCACGTCACCTGGTGCCACGGCGTCGCCGCCGATCCGGTCCGGCTGCACGCCTGGATACAGACCGCCGACGGAAGTCCCGTCGCAGAACCGCCGTCCACCCGGGCGTCCGAGCCCGTCCTCACCATCGGAGCCCGACATCAGCACCACCTCTGAGCCGATCCTCTGGATCCGCACCGACACCTGCGCGCTCGGCCCCTACCGTCCCGACCTCGTCGAGACCTACTGGCGCTGGGAGCAGGATCCCGGGCTCATGATCGGCTACGGACGCCAGGCGCCCGAATCGCTGGAAGCGCGGACGGAGGGCATGGCCGCCCAACTGCGGGGCGGAAATATCCGTTTCACGGTCTACGACACGACGGCGGAGACACCCACCCCCGTCGGAGTCACCACCCTGCTGCCGGACGACTCCGTCCGCACCGCCGAATACGTCGTCATGCTCGCCCCCGAGGCACGCGGCCGGGGTTTCGGCACCCGGGCCACGCGGCTGACGCTCGACTACGCCTTCCACATCACCAATCTACGCATGGTCTGGCTCAAGGTCCTGGCCCCGAACACCGCGGGTGTCCGCGCCTACGAGAAGGCAGGATTCAAGCCCGCCGGACGACTCCGCGAGGCCGGCTACTGGCTCGGGACGACCTGCGACGAGATCCTCATGGACGCGCTCGCCACGGATTTCACGGGCCCGTCGGCTCTTAAGCAGCAGAACCCGCCCACCCACTGACCCGCCCCGGCCCACTTCCCAGTCGGTCCCGGCCCACTTCCAGCCCGTCCGGGCGCACCTTCCAGCCTGTCCGGCGATTGAGGACCGGGGTCCGGGGCGGAGCCCCGGGCCCCCCCGGGGGGCGGTCGGCGTAAGCGGGCCGCTAGCGCGCGCGGACCACGCGGCGTTCGTCCCAGACCGGTTCCGGGGTCTCCCGGACCACCCCGTCCGAGCCGAACACCAGGTACCGGTCGAACGTCCGGGCGAACCAGCGGTCGTGCGTCACCGCCAGCACCGTCCCCTCGTACGCCTCAAGGCCCTCCTGCAGCGCCTCCGCCGACTCCAGGTCCAGGTTGTCCGTCGGCTCGTCCAGGAGCAGGGCCGTCGTGCCGCGCAGTTCCAGCAGCAGGATCTGGAAGCGGGCCTGCTGGCCGCCCGAGAGCTTTTCGAAGGGCTGGTCCCCCTGCCGTTCCAGCTCGTACCGGCGCAGCACGGACATCGCCCCGCCCCGGTCCTTCGCGTGCTCGGTCCACAGGATGTCCACCAGCGTCCGGCCCAGCAGCTCCGGGTGCGCGTGGGTCTGGGCGAAGTGGCCCGCCACCACGCGCGCGCCGAGCTTCCACTCGCCCGTGTGCGCGACGTCGCCGCCCGCGAGCAGGCGCAGGAAGTGGGACTTGCCCGAGCCGTTCGAGCCGAGCACGGCCACCCGCTCGCCGTAGTAGACCTCCAGCGAGAACGGCTTCATCAGGCCGGTCAGCTCAAGGTTCTCGCAGGTCACGGCCCGTACGCCGGTACGCCCGCCACGCAGCCGCATCTTGATGTCCTGCTCGCGCGGCGGCTCCGGCGGGGCGCCGGCGTCCTCGAACCGTTTGAAGCGGGTCTGCATCGCGTGGTAGCGCGACGCCATGTCCGGGCTGATCGCCGCCTGCTGCCGCAGCCGGTGCACCAGCGCCTTCAGCCGCGCGTGCTCCTCGTCCCAGCGCCGCTTCAGCTCCTCGAAGCGCGCGAAGCGCTCCTTGCGGGCGTCGTGGTACGTCGCGAAGCCGCCGCCGTGCACCCATACGTCGGAGCCCGCCGCGCTCGGTTCCACGCTGACGATCTTCTCGGCGGCCCTGGCCAGCAGTTCCCGGTCGTGGGAGACGAAGAGGACCGTCTTACGGGTCTCCTTCAGCCGCTCCTCCAGCCACCGCTTGCCCGGCACGTCCAGATAGTTGTCCGGCTCGTCGAGCAGCAGCACCTCGTCAGGCCCGCGCAGCAGCGCCTCCAGCACGAGCCGCTTCTGCTCGCCCCCGCTCAGGGTGGACAGCAACCGCCACTGCGCCTTGTCGTACGGCATGCCGAGCGCGGCGCTCGTGCACATGTCCCAGAGCGTCTCGGCCTCGTAGCCGCGCACCTCGGCCCAGTCGCTCAGCGCCTGCGCATACCGCATCTGCGCGGCCTCGTCGTCGACGGTCATGATCGCGTGCTCGGCCTTGTCCACGGCGAGCGCCGCGTCCCTGATGCGCGGCTGCGCGACGGATACGAGCAGGTCGCGGACCGTGCGCTCGTCCCGTACGGAACCGACGAACTGCGACATCACCCCGAGCCCGCCGCTGACGGTGACCGTCCCGCCGTGCGGCTGGAGGTCCCCCGCGATCAGCCGCAGCAGGGTGGTCTTGCCCGCGCCGTTCGCCCCGACCAGCGCGACGACGGCGCCTTCCCCCACCCGGAACGACGCGTCCCCGAGCAGCACCCGCCCGTCGGGCAGGTAGTACTCCAGGTGTGCCGCTTCTAGATGTCCCATGCTCCGCATTGTGAAGGGAGTCGGCCCCAGGACCCAACCCAATTCCGGTCGGGGGCGGGACCGGGGTCCGGAGACAGGGCGCTCAGCGTCCCGTCTCCGGCACATCGGTCACATCCGTCCCGGTGCCTCGCAGGTCAGCGAGGTCAGGCCAGGCGCCACGCGTGGTCGTCGCCCGGCGAGCACTTCGCCACGCCGAGCCGGGCGTTCTGGCCGCCTGTACCGTGCTCGCCCCAGACGTCCAGGCACATGTTGCTCGCCCTGTAGCTGCGGATCCACCACTCGCCGCCGCCCCGGCCCTCCAGCCACCACAACTGGTTGTCCGTGAGGCTGCCGTCGCACCCGTACTCCTGGACCGCTGTCCTGCCCGGCACGGCGCCCTTCCCCGGCAGGTCCATGCAGAGGCCGTCCTTGGTGTTGCGGATCACGTACAGATCGCGGCCGCCGGGCGCCTTGCCCTGCTGCTTCTTCACGAAGTCCCACGTCTGGTTGTCCGCGCTCCTGGCCTTGACGCACTTGTACTGCACGATCCGCGCTTCGGGCTTGCCCTTCCCCATGCCGGCGAGATCGGCGCACATCCCGGTCATGACGTTGAAGAGCAACCTGCTGTCGAAGGTCTGGGCGCCCGGCCCGGATACGGCGATCTTGGGCTTCACCGAGGTGGTCCTGGCCTTCGCGTCGGCGGGCTTCTCCTTGGCCCCCTTCGCAGCGGGATCGGGCTTGCCGACTTCGGACGTGGTGTCAAGGGCGGAGTTCTTCCCGCTCTCTCCCTTGCTCCCGCTCTTGGTCTTGTCGTCCTTTCCGGCCGTGGGCGAAGGCGAGGGCGAGGGCGACTTGGCCTCGTACGAGCCGGGTGCGACCTCGTCGCCCTTCAGGATGGTCACTCCCGAGGCGGCCTCGGCCGTCTTCGGCTTGTCGTCGTCCTTGTCCGTGACGACGATCAGGAGCGGTACGGCTATCAGGAGGGCGCCCGCGAGGGCCGCGGCGGCGCGCAGCGACTTGGTGGGCCGACCCGAGGGGGGTTCCTCACCGCCGTCCGTATCGCTGGACGGCTCGGGCGGATTGCCGTCCGCCGTGGTCGCCGTGGCAGCGGCGGCGCCCGCACCGCGACCGCCGGGCGCGGACGCGGCGGGCGCCGGGGTCTCCGACGTCGTGGACGTCTCGGCCGTCGCGAGGACCGTCGTCTCGGGCTCGGCCTCCGGGTCTGTCGACGGGTCCGCCTCGGGCTCGGCCGGAGCGGCCGGGGAACCCGGTCCGAAGGAGGCGGTCGGTCCGAAGGAGGTCGGCGGCACGGCTGCCTCCGCGTCCGGGTCGACGCCCCTCCGCCGCAGTGCGTCAGGGTCGGGCGGGCCCGCCGAGCCGGTCAGCGGTACGGCGCGGCGCACCTCCAGGCCCTGGCCCGTCGGTTCGTTGCTGGGCATGTTTTCTCCGTTTCGGATTTCGGTCGAGTGGGTCATCGGGCGCCCGGCACGGCACCGGCCGCGTCCCCGCGGCGTCCCAGGGGCCCTGCGCACAACTCCGGCCAGCGGAACTGCCCGGGTGCGAGAGGGTGCCGGCGCAGGGCCTGGTCGAGCCGGTCGAGTGCCACACGGTCGTGGTCGTCGAGTGCGGTGCCCTGCGGCACGGTCTCCGTGGTCGCGGTGGCGGGGGACGCGGGTACCTCGCGCAGCAGCACCAGGGGTGCGCCGTCGCTCTCGCGTACGTCGAGCACCCGCAGCAGCGAGCCGGGGGCGAACATGATCATGTCCCGGCCCGCGGCTCCCGGGCCGCTCACCAGTTCGCGCACCCGGCGTCCGGTCGCGGACCAGATCGCGTACTGCGCTCCGCCCGGCCGGGGCGCGCCGGAGCCGAGGGGCAGCGCGCCCACCGGGGTCGCGTCGCGCAGCAGGTTTCCCGGCACGAGTCCCGCGTCCGCCGCGTCGGTGCCGCGCAGGGCGAGTCCGCGGTACGACGGCAGCCGTCGCAGCGCGGAGGACACGCATGCCGCGTAGGGCAGCAGCCGCGCCTCGCCCGCTCGCAGGCTACGGCCCAGTTCGCCGTGGCTCAGGGGACCTTCGGTGGTGTGCAGGTACATGTGAAGGGCGATCAGGTCGTCGCGGGCCTCTGCCTGCTCCTGTCCGCGCAGCGCGGGCATCTTGGTGAGGGCCCGGGTGACCGCGGCCCCGTGCCGCTCCCAGCCGTCCTCCCCGAGCCCACGGAACGCGGCGCGCTCCGCGGCGCTGGTGGCGTATCCCGGCGGGACCGGCACCGGCGGCAGCGGGCCGGGGACGACGACGGCGGGCGGGGCCGCCGGCCGGGCCGGCGCGGGAGGTTCGGGCGTCTCGGGCGCGGCGGGGTCGGGCACGGGAGGTTCGGGCGTCTCGGGCGCGGGCTCCACGGGTGCGCTCCCGGTCCGGTCCGGGGGCACCGCGGCCGTGGGGGCGATGGACGAGGTCGACGGCGAGAAGGCCCGGTGCACCATGGATTCCTCCGGCCGTGCGCGTTCCCTCGGCCGTGCGGGTTCCAGCGCCCGTGCGGGCTCCACCGGCGGCGCCGCCACCCCGGGCTCCGCGGGCGTCATGGACGCCGGGAGAACCGCGGGCAGTTCGATGGGGTCCAGGTAGGACGGGACGGACGGGGCGGCGCGGCTGACGGGCGGTTCGGGGAGCGGGGTTCCGGTCAACGCCCGGGTGATCAGGGCCGGTTCCGGGACAGGGGAGCCCTCGGTCGGCTGCCGCCGACGGGGGGCGGCAGGGCCGGTCGCCTCCCCTGGCCCCCTCGCGGGGGCCGGCTCAGGAGCGGGCAGGGGCCCGGGCGGGGGCGGTGCCGTCCGGATCGCCGGGGACGGCGTCGGCGCGCTCGGCTGCGATTCCCTGTCGCGGTCGGACGACAGCGGGACCGGAGCCGGAGCGGGCGGCACGGCGCCCCGCGGTGCGAAGCGGACGGCGCGCAGCCCGTTCTCCGCGGCAATGCGGCGCAGTTCGCGTCCGCCGTCGGCGCTCGTCCCGTGGACGAACAGCCGGGCCCTGCCGCGGACGTCGGCGCCGAGGCCGCCGAGGAGTTCGGCGAGTGCGGGGAAGAGCGAAGCGTCGAGGGGCTGCCCCGGCCGGCCCACCTCGATCGCCGGGCCCTCCGGGTCCACCGGCCTGTCGGTGGCGGGGGGACGCCCGTCCGAGGGGTCGGTGAGCCACAGGCCTGCCCGCGTCAGGTCGGCCCGCCAGCCGGCGGAGAGGCGAATCGCGCCGCCCTCCGCCGGCTCTCCGGGGGCCAGGCTCCAGGGCAACGGCTCCGGGGCGGCCTGCTGTTCACCCGCTTCACCCGCCGCTGCCGGTACGCACCTCACCGCGCCGACGTACGCCTCCCAGCGCGGCGCGCCGTCGGCTCCGACGAGTACCGCGCGTACCTTGCCGGGCCGGTCCGCCGGGCTCCGGGACAGCAGCGGCATACCCGTGTACACCACGGTCCCGGTCCCCAGGGTGTCCGAGACCGACTGGCCGACGGCCAGAATGTCGCGGGAGCCGCCGGGAGCGAGCATGACCCGTTCCCTGACGGACTCGGGCAGGGCGCCGAGCACTTCGGCGATGTCGTCCGCCGGGACCTCCTCGCTCTCCCGGCCGCCCACCAGGACGGTGGGGCCGCGGGGATCGGCGGGTACCGCGTAGCAGAGGTCTCCGTGGCGGGGCGGCGGCGACCCGGGCGACCTGGCGAGCAGCCCGGCGGGGAGCTGCTCGATCACACTGCCGCCCGCGACCCGGCCGGGGACGAGGTCGACGGCCGACTGCCAGTCCGGCACCGGCTGCCGTGCGCCGACGCACCGGGGCTCCTCGTCCGGCGCGAACCGCCACCAGCCACCGCGCGCCGGGTGCTCCGCGGCGCCGGGTTCCGGGCGCCTGGGGGGTACGAACAGTCCGCCGCCCGGCACCACGAGGGCGGCGCCGTCGGGGGCGATGACCTCCATCCGCCAGGCGTCGGCGATACGGCGGGCCAGGGCGGGCGCGCCAGGGCGGTCGTCCCCCGCGGCGGCCAGGACGAGCCGGACCGTGCCGGTGCCTTCGGCTCGCACGTCGTCGAGCAGCCCGCCGAGCCGGGGCCACAGGTCTGCGGAGCGCGGAGCTCCGGCCCCGGCGACCACCGTGACGGTGTTCTTCTCGGCGCCGAAGACCCGGGCCAGGTCGAGGACGTCGGAGTCGCTGATCGTGTCGTCGGACGAGGTACGCAGCAGCCTGATGCCGTCGTACTCCTCGACGAGCAGTCGCTCGGCGTCTCCCGTACCGTCGCCGCCGGCCCCTCGGGCGGGTGTCGTGGGCGGGCCGGGCCGTACAGCCGCTGTCCGGCTGCCTCGGCGGCCGAACCATCGCGCCCAGCCGCTGTCCGAGCGGCTCATGCCTCTGGCCCTGGTTCGGGAGTTGCGGGGCAACTCGGGTTCTGCCACTTACCGTTGTCACCTGATGGAGTCGACATGTCCTGATTTCCGTGGTCCTGGCGGTGCGGATGGTTCACATGGGCCCGCCGAGTGCGATGCGCGTGCGGCCGGAAAGGTTCACGCCGCCGGCTGCCGGACTGCTGTCAACTCCCCTCCCCCGACCGGGAGTCCTGTGCGGCGTCCGACCCGGACTCGGACTCCGACCCGGACTCCGACCCGGAGGCGGACGAGGACCCGGCCGCGGACTCGGGGACCTCGGTGCTCGTCGTCCGCGGCCAGCCGGACGCGGCGGCGGACCCGGGCTGCTCGCCCTCGCCCTCGCCCTCGGGCGCCTCTCCGGCCGCGCTCAGGATGTCCGCGAGGCCGTCGGTGGTCATCACCATGCTGACGGGACCCGAGCTGTTGATGCACATGCTGTGCCCCTCGGGGATCCGCTCCAGGAACTCCGGCACCCGCGTCGTCTCGAAGGCCAGCCGGCCGGCGAGGTGGAGGTACTTCGGGGAGCTGTAGACGAGGACCACGGGGGTGCTGTCGGGCGCCGAGGCGCGCACCGGCTCGCCGTCCGCCGTGACCAGTACGGCCACCTCCGCGGCGGCCAGCGCCTTGGTGACGTCGTCAGCGGGGCCGTACCCGGTGGTGGCCAGTTGGATGGCGGCGTCCACGTCGTCGGCGGGCTCCGGCCAGCCCATCGCGGAGGGTGAGGGCCGGTACTCCTCGTTGTCCTGCCACTCGACGATCTCGCCCTCGGCGTCGGAGCGCCACTGCCCCACCACGGCCCACTCCGGCGGCGGGCCTTCGTCGGACCAGGTCGGGTCGATCAGATACAGCCAGTGGTCGGGGGCGAGCCTGGCCGCCTCCACGAACTCCTCGGGCGGGGGTGGGTCCACTGTCGCGGTGCCGGTGGAGCCGCCCGCTCCCGGCTCCGCCGGGTCGGTGGCGACTAGGACCTCGCCGTTGGTCTCGCTCATCTCTTCCTCACTCGCCGATCTTTCGGGGTCGTACCGTCCGGACGTCGGTTCACGTCGGTTCACGTCGGTTCATGTCTGTTCACGAGTCGTCGTCGCTCTCCTCCTCGTCCTCCTCCCCGAAGTACGGGTTGGGCAGGTAGTCCCCGACGGGCAGGCCGTTCTCCAGGCGCTGCGCGCCCCGGATGTAGCGGCGGTGGACGCCTCCGGGGAACAGGACTTCCCCTCGCTGCGGGAAGGGCGAGGCGAGCCCCAGCGTGGCGTTCACGTCCACTCCGCCGGGAGCGCCGAGGTCGAATCCCCAGGTGCTCCCGCCGGGCGGCCCGACGGAGAGGTTCGCCGTCGCGCTGACCCAGGCCGAGGTGGAGCGGTCGTCGCCGTACACGTGATCAAGTGGGTGGATCCCCTCGTCTCCTTCCGGTCGCAGTCCCTCTGCGAAGACCAGCTCGGCGGACCGGGAGCTGACGGCGTACAGGGGGCCGGTGCTGACGCGCCAGCGGAGGGCCGCGTGCAGGTCGCGCGGCAGCAGGGGGAGCGGAGAAGCGGCGACGGTGGCCGGGTGGACCGGCGCCGTCGCGCTGACGGGTCCGGTGGCAGGCCAGGCGGCGGGCACCGGCAGGACACCCGAGTCGTCCGGGTCGCCGTCGGCGTCACGCGCCAGAAGGACCGTCCGCGGCCGGGAGGAGGCGACCAGGCCGCGGCCCGCCATGTACCAGTCCCAGGCGGGGCCTTCACTGTACTGCCGCCCGCCGTCGTCCGTCACCCGGCCTGCGGACGGGCCGTCCGGGTTGTACGCGCCGCGCAGCCCGAGACCGGGCAGTTCGGCCACGAAGACGTGCAGTCGCGGATCGTGCTGCCCCTCGCCCCACACCGTGCTCGACCCGGTGGAGGTGACGGCCGGGGTGGGATACGCCTTCCGGGTGTCCGCGAAGGTCTCGTCGAACCGGCCGTCGGCGGAGTACGGCACGTCGCGCGGGATCGGGAGCCGCGGCGCGCGCCCGTCGGCCGGGACGGCGGGCCGGGTGCGGTGCCACCTGCCGGCCGACCCGGTCGCGGGGTCGGGGAGGGCGGTGAGCCAACTGGGCTCCGCCGGGGCGCCTTCGGAGAGCACGGTCGTCCCTCCGTAGCTGATCGCCGTCCGGTTCTCCCGCTCGCTGTACGCCTGCTGGGCCGCCCGGCGGGACGCCGTGCCCGGCCCCGCCGTCAGCAGTGCGAGCCACCGTTCCCGGCCGGCCCCGCGCAGCTCCGGGTCGGCGGAGAACAGGGCGAACAGCTCGGCGTCGGAGACCGGCACCCTGCCGCCGGGCAGCTGGAGCACGCTGCCGCCGGTGCCGGGGTCCGTGTCGGTGTGCGCGAAGTACGGCAGCGATCCGCCGTGCGCTGCCCACGGGGCGAACTCCAGGTGGGTGGTGTTCCCTTCGGGACCCGGCCGGACGGTGTACATCCGCAGCGGCTCAAGTCCGCCGGGCATGGGCGTGCTGCCGTAGTCGCGGCCCTGGTTGCCGCCTTCGGGGTCCAGGAGCCGGGTCGCGTCCGAGAACGCGCCGAGCGTGCGCAGGTGCACGAGCCCGAGTACCAGCGGGTCGGCCGGATCCTGCCCTGCGGCGGCGGCCTGTTCCTGGACTTCCCTCAGCTTCGTGTACGCCGCCCCGTCCCACGCGGCGTCAGGGGCGAGGTGCAGCGCGGCGCGGCCCAGCGCCTCCGACGCGCGCAGTTCCTCCCGGGTGGGCGGGGCGAAGGGCAGGTGGACCGGGCCTTCCGGGGTGCGCAGGACCAGTTCGACGGGGCGGCCCGACCGGACCGCGGCGCGCGCGGCACCGCCCATCGCGGCGGCGAGGTCGGCGGGGAGCGCGGCGCCGGCGGCCCGCCGGGCGTCGGGGAGCGCGCCACCGGCCGTGAGAGCCTGCCGGGCACCGAGCAGCGCCCGGCGCGCCGCCGTCGTGACATCGCCGGGGTCCAGCCACACCTGCGGCGACTCGTCCTCGTCGGTGAAGGCGGCGGCGAGCCGGTCGCCGAAGTCCTCCGGGCTCAGCGCGCGCCAGTCGCCGCGCGCTCCGTCGGGCGTCCCGTGCGCGGCGAGGGCCGCGGGGGCGTCGTACACCCCGGGGGACGGCCTGGCAGGGGCGAGACCGAGGCCGAGTACGTCCTCCAGGGTGGCCCGCACCGCTGCGTTCCCGGTCACCCAGCGGGTGCCGTCGGGGCCGCTGACCTCCAGGAGCGCGTGCACGGTCAGCGTGAAGCCGAGCACGCCGCTGTCGTCCGGCTCACCGTCCGCGTTCTGCGAGAGGCCCGTACCGTACTTGATCACCTCGCGGCGGAAGCCGGTGACGCCGGTGCTCTGCCCGGTCGAGATGTTCTCGCCCGCGATCGGGAGCGCGCCGCTGAGGGCGTCGGCGTCACTCGTCGTCATACCGCCGCTCAGCGGCACGTTCACGGCAGGTGCGTAGGTCTGCCCACCGGCGGTCGATACGGTGCGGACGTCGGTGCGCAGCTCCATCAGGGTGCTCGTCCGGCTGGTCGTCTCGCTCTGCGGCCGGTAGAGCGTCAGTCGGACGGCCGAGGAGCTGCCGGACGGCCGCTGTCCGGTGTAGCGGCCCGCGCGCGCCGGGGTCAGCGCGACCCTGCCCGCGCGTACGAGGTCGCCGATGCGCAGCAGGGTGGCCTCCTGGGACTCCGACGTCTTCGGCAGCGCCTTGTCGCGCAGGGCGGGGTCCACGGCGCGCAGCGCGTCGGCGAGTTCGTCGGTCGCGTCGAAGTCGCCGACGACCAGCGTCTGCCGGGGCGTCCAGCGGGCGTTGTCCCGCAGCGGATTCGCGGCGGTGTCCTGGGCCGGGCTCGTGGCCGGCTCCTGGAGCGGGCGGTCCGCGATGTCGCGTGGGTCGGCCTCGTGGACGGCCGGGACCAGCAGTTCGGGCACGGCATGCCACACCGCCGTGCCGTCCTCCTGCTGCTGCGGCGTCTCGCTCGCGGGGAACCGCAGCGTGACGGTCACGGGCGTGCTGGAGACGGGGGTGCCGGGCGCGGGCTCCCGGTCGGACACCGCGGGCTCGTTGTCCGGGTCTCCGGCGGTCCGCTCACCGGGCGCGGTCAGCCGGTGGAGGGGGATCATCCCGCCGGTCGCGCCGCCGGTCAGAGCGCTGATCAACTGGGTCACTCCGCTGGCCGCGCCCAGCGACAGCGCCCCCGCCCCCAGCAGCCCGGCCAGTTGCCCGAGCGAGACGACGCGGTTGACCAGGAAGCCGGGGAGCGAGTCGTCGAGCCGCGTCGACGAGACCGCCACCCGGTACTCGTACTCCACCCTGAACTGCGCCGACGGCGCGTAGGTGCGGATCCACTGCTGGCGGTTGCGGTTGAGGGTGAGTGAGGTGGACCTGGAGGTGCTCAGGGAGAGCGACGCGGCGAGTCCGGCGCCGCCGGTGTTGTCCGTGCCGGGCGCGACCGTGTAGCCGCCCGCCCCGGAGAGGCCGAGCGAGAAGGTGCCCGACCGGGTGAGCGTGCGCGTCACCGAACTGGGCGACGAGGAGTAGATGTTCTCCGTGCCGGACTTCGGGCGCAGTGCCCCGCGTACGTCGCCCAGTTCGCGAGCGGGCGCCGGGCGGGCGTTGAGGGCCACCTCCACCAGGTGGAGGCTGCCCGTCCGGCCCTTGCGGACGAAGTGGATCCGCTGCCACTTCTTGGCGCCCGTTGACGCCAGCGTCCGCAGGCCGATGACCGATCCGACTCCACCGACCAGGGCGTCGAGCCCGGGGATGTGGGTGCCGCTGCCCGGGGTGAGCGCGCCCGGGGCCACGCGCCGGACCTCGGCGCGGATCGCGTCCACGAACGCGTCGAGAGGGCCGTCCGGAACGACGTCCGCGACGGTCGCCGGTCCGATGGCCCTGCCCCGCGACCGCACGTAGTACAACGGGAGGAGCCGGTCCAGCGTCGGCACCGACGGGGTGAGGCCGGCCAGCGCCGCCAGCCGCGGGTCCTCCCTGACGTCGGTCTCGGCGACGAAGAAGACCAGGCCGCCCGGCACCCGCACGGCGATGGCCCGCGTGCCGCGCGGACCGAGTCCTACGGCGTTGGCGGGCGCGTTGCGGTAGCCCTGCGACAACGCGAAGACATAGGTGATGTGGGCGCGGAACGCGTGGATCGGTTCCCTGGACTCGACGTTCATCCGGGCGTTGAAGACCGTGTCGGTGTCCGTCTCGCTCGACGCCACCGACGTGCCCCGGCCTCCGCTGCCGGACACCGCGCCCGAGGTGTCCCCGTCCGTACGGGTCCCCGAGCCGCTGAACACGATCTGCGCGGTGCGCTTGGAGCCGGTCCCCCGCCAGGACGAGTCGGTGGCGGTGACGTCGCTCTCGATCCAGTACTCGGTGCCGGCGAAGCCCTCCGGGTGGAAGCCGACGCCTTCGTGGACCGCGTTGTCCAGGAAGCCGCGCACCTCCCCCTGGGTGTCGGTGCCCAGCAGGGTGCCGGCCGCACCGGCGTCGAAGACGTAGACGCCGCGCAGCATCTGCGAGGCGCGGGCGTGCACCATGGTGCTGGACAGGGCGCTCCTGGCGACCTGCTGGGCCGGGCTCTCGGGGTGCGTCAGGGACTCGCCGAGCGTGATGTCCTTCAGCCACTGGGCGGGCTCGGTGACGAATGACGGCAGCGTGCTGCCGACCTGGGCGCCGCTCTCGGCGAACCAGTTCAGGACTCTGGCCAGCGCCCCCGGCTCCGGGCGTCCTTCGGGGTGGCCGTCGGTGAGCAGGTGCTGGAACGCCTTGATCAACTCGGCGCTGCCGACCGCCAGGTTGATGTGTGCGTAGGGCGGCAGCATCAGTGCTTCGTGCGGGCGGTCGCCGTTCTCGTCCGGTGCCAGTCGCGCGAGCCGGTAGTCGTCGTCGGTGGCGGTCCTGCTCGTGGGCGCGGGCAGCGGGTCGGGGCGCGCGTCGAGGGTGCGGGCGAGCGGGACGGCGAGGGAGACGGTCCCGTCCTGCGGGTCGAACGCCGCCACCGGCTCGGTGCCCTGCCCCGAGAAGACCTCCATGGTGAAGGTGGCCGGTATGTCGTAGACGCCCAGGTCGACCTGGCTGTACACGAGCATGTCCAGCCCGTACCCGGTGGCGGAGCCGGCCGTGGCCGCGCGCTGCTCGGCGACAGACGCGCTGGACGGGATGCCGCCGGCCAGCGTCGTGTTCCCCGGGACCGGGCCGTGGGCCTCGCCCGACAGCTCGGCGGAGACCGTGTGCGACGTGGTGAACGACTCGCTGCCCGTCACCGACAGGCCGTTGGAGTTCAGCGAGGACCAGTTCGGCAGGTTCTTGCGGTGCCGGGGGTAGGTGCCGGCCTGCGGCGCGACCGTGAGCAGCACACCGGCCCGCCAGACGTCGTGCTCGAAGGGCAGGTCGAAGTGGAGCGGGCGGCCGCCGTCCACCATCTGCCGCAGCCCGCTGCGCAGCCCCACCTGGGAGCGGGCGAGAGTGAGCTTGCGGGCGTTGGCCAGCCAGGCGTTGACGATCTTCCTGCGGCTCTTGTGGTCCATCCAGGAGAGCGACTGGCGGTCGGCAGGGGGCAGGAAGCCGTGGTCGCGCAGCCAGGTTTCGAGCTGCTCGAACAGCGGATCCGTACCCGCGACCTTGAGCGGGGTCGTGGACACGCCGAGCGAGCGCAACTCCGCCAGCTCCGGCGGCAGATGCCGCTCCTGGCCCGGCGCGACGGGGACTCCGTCGGTCTCGGCCCTGCTGGGCACCCGCAGGATGTGGTCGCCCGAGGCGGTGAAGGTGAACGGTTCGGTGCGGCCGCCCTCGGCGAGGACCAGGACGGCCTCGAACTCCAGGTCCGCGTCGACCAGGAGCTGCGGGTTCTCGGTGGTGAGGCTGAACCAGTCGTACGCCGTGCCCCCCGAGTTGAGCACGTGGTCGCGCTGGTACTGGTAGGAGCCGGCGAAGACCGGGCCGCCGCCGATGCCCGAGCCGTCGGGCTTCACGAAGGCGGGAGCGACGGAGAAGCCCGGCTTCAGCGCGTTGGACACCTTGTACGAGCCCTTGGGGCCGACGGTGTGCAGCAGGCTGTTCTCCAGCACCACGTTCTTCGACCTGGCCAGCACATCGGGACTCAGCCAGGTCAGCCGCGCGCTGACCTCGAGGAACCCCAGCGGATCCCCGGCCCGGTCCAGCAGGACCGGCGACGGGTAGGCGCCGGCCAGCATCAGCGGCAGCCCGGCGCGCTGGTTGTTCTCGGAGAGGAATTCGCCCAGCTCCGCCGCGGACTCCTTCGACATCCGGCGCAGATGGGGGTGCAGCTCGTCGGCCGCCATGATCGCGTCGTGGAGTGCGGCCGGGTCGCGCACGGTGTCCACGCGCAGGAGCGGCAGCTCATCGGTCAGCGTCCACGGGTCGGGCGGCAGATCGTCCGGCGTCGCGAACAGGGTGCCGAACGGACTGGGCTCCGGTGTCTCGGTCAGATAGGCGGGGAACCACGCGTCGAGCCGGCCGGGGGCGAGTGCGGCGTCGCCCCAGCCGTCGTCAGCGGTGGCCGGGTCGACGCCCGGAGCCGGGTCGGACACGGGCGCGGGCGCCGGCGCCGGCGCCGGGATCGGGATCGTCCCGTCGACCGGCTCGACCTTGACCTGCCACTCCATCGCGTAGTCGTGGACGTGCGAGGGGTCCATGCCCATGACCAGCCCGGACATCGCCATGAAGTCCTCCTCGACCGTGACCGAGTGGGCCTCCTGGTTGTGCGTCAGCGTCAGCTTGGGGGTGAAGCCCAGCGCCGACAGCACGGGGTCCCCCGCACCGTCCATCGCCCACCTGCGGGCGTAGGCGAGCGGAATGCTCCGTACGGTGCCCTGCCCCGCGGTGTCGGCGGACGTGACGGTGGTCTTGTTCCGCTCCTCCTGATGGACCGTGCGGCCGTCGGGCCCCTCGGGCGTCATCGTGGGTGCGGGCCGGGCGTCCGAGAGGTTCAGCCGCGCCGAGATCCGGTACTCGCGGCCCCGGTAGGTCACGGTGCGGACCATGCCCTTGACGCTCAGCGCGTACGGCAGAGCCTCCAGCAGCTCGGTTCCGTCGTACGCGTCGGTCACCTGCGTTCCCAGGGCCGCCAGCGCGGCGGTGTCGGCGTCCTGCGCTTCCACGTCCCGGGCCGACGGATCCTGGACCGCCCGCTCGTGGACGGCCCGGCCCAGGGTGATGTGCAGCCACTCCAGCGTCTCGGCCGGGAACGGCATGACGTACACCGAACCCTGGAGTCCACGACGGTCGCGGCCGAAGCCGGCGACGACGGTGGAGAGGTCGCTCCGGCCGGAGTCGGAGCCGGCGACCACGGTGGAGAGGTCGCTCCGGCCGGCGTCGGAATCGGCGTCGGAATCGGCGTCGGAGCCGGCGTCGGAATGGGATTCCGGCCCGGAATCCAGGTCCTGGACGTCCCCGGCCGTGTCGGCGCCGTCGACGACGTCCAGTGGGGCGGAGCGGGGCACCGGAAGCGTCGCGTCCAGCCGGGACTCCCCCGGCGCCGCGGGCATCACGGGCTGCGTCTTGCGGAAGGAGGCGGCCGACGGCGCGGGCGTTCCCGCCGGGCCGTCCTTGAGGGTGAGCACCGTCTGTCCGCTGTCGTTGGTCCCTGACAGATCCACGGGCAGATCCGTCCACCACACGGTCCTGGCGAGCCGGTCGGCGATCCGCTGCGCCGTCTCCGGAGTCAGCAGGCCGTCCTCCAGACACAGCAGGACCGGGAGGTTGTGGTCCTCGCGCAGGGTGGGGTCGGAGAGCAGCAGTTCCAGGAAGGCGTCGAGCCGGGTCCGGTAGGTGATGTCCTTGACGGACAGCACGATCATCCCCGGGTCCTGCGAGTCCATGGCGGCCCGCAGCACATAGGGCTGCGGTTGTTCCTTGCCGTCCACGGTCCTGCCCTCCCACCTGACGGCTGCCAGGCCCGCCGAGGTCCGGATCTGGGACAGATCGATCAGGGAGACGCCGGGCCGCGGGCCGAAGTCCCGTCCCGAACCCCGGTACGAGCCAGCGCCCATGTCCCAGACCGTCGCCACGACGGAGTCGGGGTCCAGCGCGTCGTGCCGCTCCAGGTAGTGCGCGGCGGCCACCGCGGGATCCGAGGCGGCGCGGCCTGCAGCGAAGGCGGTGGTGAAGACCGACCGCAGCTCCTCGCGCAGCCGGGCGTCGGCTCCGGCGCCCGGGATGACGGCCCGGTGCAGCACCCTGGCGACGGTCTCGTCGAAGTCCAGGCCGGGCCCGCCGAGTACCTCTTCGGCCTTGACCCGGGCCCAGAACATCCGCGACCGCTCTTCGGTGCCCACCTCGTCGGGGCCGTCGAGGAGCAGGGCGTCGGCGGCCTCCTGGCTCAGGTCCACCCGCTGTGCCCACGCCGCGGCCCGCGCCACGGCCGGGAGGGTGACGAAGTCGGCGAGCCGGCTGCCGGCCGGCGCCGCACCCGCCTTGCCCAGCACCGCTGCGTAACCGGCCTGACTGGCGGACCTGCCACCCTCGGGGTGGGCCTCGACCACCCGGTGCAGCAGGTCCAGGGTGAAAGGACCCAGCCCGTCGAACCGGCTGTCGGCGCGCCACATGCCGTCCAGCGCCGCCACACCGCGCAGCAGACCGAGGTAGTCGGTCCCGGCGGGGGCGCTCCGGCCGAAGGCCCGCCGCAGCGACGTGGCGACGCCGGACTTGCCGCCGGTGGTGCCGAATTCCTGTTCCACGTTCCAGCCGAAGGCCAGCCGCAGCGCCCGCACGGCCCGCAGGGTCCGCTCCCTGACCTCGGCGCTCGCTTCGCCCCGGCCCGTGTGCCAGGCCACCTGGGTGGCGAGCCGGTCAAGACCGGCGCCCTTGGGCTCCGGAAGGAACTGCACCCAGCGGCCGCGCCGGCCCCACGCGTCGGTGTACAGGAAGCGGGTGTACCTGCCCCCCTCCTCGTCGGTCGCCTGGGGGCGGGTCGCGGCTCGCGCGGGGCGGTCGGACGCGTTGGCGGCGAGCTGCCCGTACGGGACGTGCCTGAGCGGGTCGGCGACGAAGGGCCCGTCCATGTGGGAGTACAGCCGCTCCCGGGCGGGCACGGCCATGTCCTTCTGGGTCGCGCCCATGCACGAGCCGAGATCGAGCCAGCCCTTCGGGTTCGCGACCAGGCTGTTGCGCCGGTACCAGCGCCGCAGGACGCTCGGGTCCGACATCGTCCGGGAGGAGCCGTCCGGCAGGGCCAGTGCCACATAGCCCACGCCGCCGTGGGTGTCCTCGTAGTAGGCGTCGGCCGCGTCGCCGGGCCCCTCCAGCGGGAAGGGCTGCGACATGTGGTCGGCGATGGGGTGCACGTGTGTGTACGTCGTCATCTCGTCCAGGTGCCGGCTCTCCTCCTCGAATCGCCACCGGACCAGATCGTCGACGTTGTGCGAAGAACGCCCGATCTGCTTGCCGGTCTTCTTGCTGACGATGGCCTGGGTCAGCACGTCGCGGAACTCGGCGAGCGGGTCGCCGTCCCGCGGGTCGAGGGCCAGTCCGGGCGGGCTGGGCACCCAGGAGCCCTCCGTCGCGCCGTGCCGGAAGATCTCGTCCATGGTGGTGCTGCCGTCGGGCTGCGCGGTGAGCGTCACCTCGCTGAGGTGCGACCACACCGTAAGCCCGGTCCGCTCCGCCAGCAGTCGCGGCAGATCCAGCAGCCGGCCGCCGGCGGACGGGATCACCAGCACGATGTCGGTGCCCTGCGGCAGTCGCTGCCGGGCCACGTCGGCCGCCACCAGCTCGGCGAACTCCTCGGTACCCGTCTCCTGCTCGGAGCCGTCGGGCAGTTGTGCCAGGACGACGTCGAACCGGCCGTCGGCCGCCACCAGGTACGGCGGCAGACCCGTCTGCCACGGAGGGGTGACCGGCTCCCGCCGCGTCTCCCTCCCCCTCTGGTCCACCTGGATGGCATAGGTGCGGACGGTGTCCAGGGCGACGACCGTCCCGCCACTCCAGTTGATCCCCGGTACGCGCACCCCGTTCCGGGTGAAGTGCCGGGCCCGCCGCGGGTCCAGAACGCCCTGTTCCGCCAGATGGAAGGCGACCAGAGCCGCGAAACCGCGGGTGCTGCCCGCCGCCCGGGCCCGCCCGACCAGGGCGAAGAACTCCCGGCGCGCCGCGGCGTCGACCGGGGCGGCCTCGCCCAGGTGCAACACCTGCCTGGCCAGTCCGGCCACGTCCAGCGGCTTTCCGTCCAGCCGCCGGTCCCGGGCCCGCAGCACGTCCAGGAACTCCACAGCCGCCGCGTCCGGCTGCTGCGCGACCTCCAGGGTCGCCCGGCGCCGGCCCCCGCCTGCGGCCGTCTCCCCGCGCAGCGCGGCGCGTGCCCGCGCGCGCCTGGAGATCCGCGCTCCCTCCGCCGGGCCCGGCTGCTCGCGCCGGGTGATCGTGAAGTCTGCTGCCGTCAGGGGCCGTTGCCCTGCGGGCAGGTTCCGCTGCGACGCCCGCAGTTTCCCGTCCAGCCGGCTCACGAACTCCTGACGCACGGACCGCGCGTCCTGGTCGCGCGCACCGTCCGCGCCGTGTCCGACGACGGTGATCTCAGGAAGCGAGACACGCAGCGCGTGGTTGCGCAGCCCGCTCCTGGCCACCGCCACCGCCAGCCGGCCGACGGCAGAGGACGTCTGTCCCGAGCGGTCGACGGGCACCGGAGTCTCCTGCGGCAGCTCGGGCAACGGCGCTGTGACGACCGGCTCGGTGAGCGGACGGACCGGGAGCCGCGCCGGAGTGCCGGCCGCGCCCAGTCCGGGCATCGGCTGCCCGGACGAGGAGCGGGCCGGCGTCCGGGCCCGGTCGCCGCCGCGGTTGTGGTGAGCCGCGTCCTGGCGTACCTGCCGGTCGGCGGTGCCCGTGGCGGGCTCCGCCGCCCGTGCCGGGGAGCCGGCCGGGTCCGGCACGGCCCTGTCCTGGATCTCCGCGAGGACCGCACGGCCCTGGCTCTCCCCCGGGGCCACGGCGGGATCGGCCGACCGGTCGAACAGCGGACCGCCCGGCCACGGCAGCACCTTCGGGACCTGGGGGTCGACGGGGCGCGCCCGCTGCCAGCCGTCGTTGCGGGGAGCGGCCCCGGTGCCGGGACGCAGTGTGACCACCGGGTCACCGCTGTCGCCGTTCTCCGACGTACTCACCACGGAATTGGTCCACCACACGGTCCGGCCCAGCCGCTGGGCGAGCCGCTCGGCCAGGCCGGGCGCCAGGTCGCCCAGGCTCGACACGGCGAGGACCACCGGAGTGGTCAGCCGCACGAGACGCAACCAGCCGTCGTCGGCGAGCAGTTCGACCAGCTCGCCGACGGGGCTCCGCGTGAGGGCCCCGTCCACGGTCAGCAGAACGACGTCGGGGTCTGCGGGGTCGAGTTCGGCGCGGACCAGGTAGGGGGTGGGCAGGTCTTCGCCCTTCGCGTCCTTGAGCCAGGGTGCGTCCTTCAGCCCGTCGGGGGTGTGGACCCGCGTGAGATCCACCCGCGCCGGTTTCGGCCCGCTCGTGAAGTCGCGCCCGCCGACCGGGGACGTGCTCGGGACCGTGCGCAGAACCGTCTTTGTCTCCAGGGCGCCGAGCAGCCCCAGGTGCCGGGCACCCATCACGTCCGGGCCCGTCACCTCGCGCCCCTCGGCGAAGACCCTGGTGCAGAGGTCGCGCATGCGATCGTGCTCGGCCGTGTCGTCCGTGGTCCCGACGGGCAGGTGCAGCAGCCTCGCCGTGAGCCGGCCCATGTCGACGCCGGGAGCAGCCAGTGCCTCGGCCGTCTTGACCCGTGCCCAGAACATCCGCGACCGCATGGCGTCGGTGACCTGGCCGGGACCGGAGAGCTTGAGGACGTCGGCGGCAGCGGCGTCCACGTCCCGCTGGGCGGCCCACACCAGGGCCTCGTCCACGGCGGGGAGCTGCACGAAGTCCGCCAGCCGCGTACCGGGCGCCGCCGCCCGTGCCGCGCCGAGTACGGCCCGGAGGGCGCTCTGTTCGTCGTGCGTCCCACCGGCCGGGTGCGCCGCCACCACGCGCCGCAGCAGGTCCATGGTGAAGGGGCCCAGATGCGCGAACCGCCCGTCGGCCAGCCACATGTCGTCCAGCGCGGTGATACCGCGCATCAGGTCCTCGTGGTCCGGTTCGAACTCCGCCTGGTACCCGAACACCAGCCGCAGTGCCCGCACCGCGCGCAGGGTCCCGTACCGCACCGCCTCCGGTACGGCGCCGGGGCCCGGGTGCCGGCCGACGACCACCGCCAAGCGGTCCAGCTCCGCTTCCGAGGGCTCGGGGCGATGTATCGACCACCACGTCGACCGGCCCTGGGCATCGCTGTGCAGCCCCCGGAAGTATCTGCCGTTCGTGTATTGCTGGGTGCTCTGCCGCAGGTAGGAGACCCGGGTGACGCGTCCGGTCGCGTTGGCGGCCTCCTGCCCGACGCTGATGGCGGCGAGCGGATCGGCGACGAAGGGGCCGGCGAAGGAGTCGCCCAGGAGGGAGGCCGGCACGGCATCGTCCGGCGCGGCCCCGCTGTGGCAGAACACCAGGTCAAGCCAGTCCCGCGCGGGGCGGGTGGCGAAACTGGCCCGGCGGCTGAACCACTGGAAGAACGGGCGGGCCGGCACGATCTCGCCCCCGCCGTCCTCCAGCGGCACCTTGACCGCACCCGGTACGGAGTGGGCGTCCAGGTGGTACGGGTCGCCGAAGGGCGGCTCGCCCGGCCCTGGCTGCGGGCCCGGCATGGCGTACTCCACCGAGATGGCGCCGGTCGCGGGATTGAAGTGGGCGTACGTCGTCATCCGGTCGAGGTGGCGGCCGTGGTCCTCCAGAGGGGTTTTGGTCTCCGCGTGCAGCCCGCGGCCGATCTGCTGCCCGGTCTCCGCGCTGATGATCGCCCGGGTGAGGATCCGCAGCCGCCAGCCGTCCGTGTCGTCGAAGTCCGCCCCGGGGGCCGTCCCGGGTACGCTCGGCACCCAGTCGCCCTGCTGCTCCTGGTAGCGGTGGACCACCTGGAGCCGGCTCGTGCCGCCCCGGGCGCCGTTGAGCTTCGCCACACCGCTGTGTGCCCACACCGTCAGGCCGGTCCTGTCGGCCAGCATGCGCGGCAGCCGCAAGGTGCGGTCACCGGCGAAGGGGTACGCCAGCACGATCGCCGTCCCCTGCGGCAGGCCCGCGTTCCGTACGTCCTCGGCGATCAGCTCGGCTGCCTCGTCGCTGTCCACCTCTCGTGCCGAGTCGTCGGGCAGCCGCACCGTGACCACGTCGTGCCGCCCCTCCTCCGCGGCGACCACGTAGGGCGGGGTGTGCGTCGGCCAGCGGGCCGGAAGCGTCAGCGGGGAGGTGAGGCCGCCGTCCTGCTCGGTCTCGCGGACGTGGAAGGCGTCCAGCTCCAGTCTCCTGGCCTTCTCCTGTGTCCAGTTCAGCCCGGGGACCCGGCTGCCCCCCACCGTGAAATGCCGCTCCCTGTCGGCCGCGAGCACACCCAGTTCCGAGAGGTGGAAGGCGGCCAGCGCCGCCACACCGTTCGCCCGGCCCGCCGCCCTCGCGCGCGCGAACAGGTCGAGCAGGTCGGCGCGTACCGCTCCGTCCACCCGCGCCGCCGCCTCCAGGTGCAGTACGCGACGGGCCAGCGCGGCCAGGTCGAACCGTCCCCCGCGCAGCCATCTGTCCTGCCGCCGCAGCGCGTCCAGCTCCTCCATGTCCTCGAGGCGCCGGGGCGGGGAGACCTGCACGCGCGCCTGGACCCGCGTCGGAGACCCGGCGGACCCGACCCGCACGATCGGTGCCGCGTCCGCCCGGCCACTCTCCGCGGTGATCTGGAAGTCCCGGGCCGTCAGCCGCCGCTCGCCCTGCGGCAGACCCCGCTGGAGCCCGGTCAACTCCTCGCCGAGCCCCCGGACGAACTCGTCGTACACCTCCTCGGCCCGCCGTATCCCGAGGGAGGACCGTCCGGAGACGTCCTCGTCGTAGCCGCGGACGGTGACCGACGGCAGGGAGATCCCCAGCTCCCGCGCGCGGAGGCCGAGCGCGGCCACCTGGCCGACCAGGTTCCGGACGGCGGCCCGGTCCGCCATCGGCAGGTTCGCCCGGCGGCGCGGGAAGGCCAGGTACGTCACCCGCGCCGGCCGCGCCGCCGCAGGCGCGGCAGCGGTCGCTCCCACCGGGCGGGTACGTACGGGGGGCCTGGCCGAGGAGTCGCCGGCGAGCGTGGCCGGCCGTGACGGGGCGCGGACGAGGGGCGGACCGGCCGTGCCGTCCTCCTCCTCGGCCTCGGAGTCCGCGGCGAAGACATCCGCCGCGAAGACGTCAGCCGACGACACGTACGGGCCCAGGGCTGCGCGGACCTCGGCACGTGCGGGGTCGGGCGGGGCGGGCGCCGCCTCGGGGGCGACCGGCTGGGAGTCCGTCCCGGGGCGCTGCGGCGGCAGGGAGTGCGCGGAGCGCGACACGGGGGGCGGGACCGACAGCGACTGGCCCACGGGGGTGCCGGCCTGCGGCCTGGTCAGCACCCAGGAGTTGATCGTGGCCGCGTGCTTCCCCGTCGGGTCGTCGTGCAGCGTGAGCACCGGCAGTCCGCCGGCACCCGTCCCTGACAGGTCCACGGGCACGTCCGCCCACCACACCGACCGGGCGAGCCGGTCGGCGAGCCGCCACGCCACCCGGCGGACGAGTGGAGCCGGCGTCCCCGGCAGGCAGAGGATGACCGGAACATGCGGACCGTACTTCAGCAACGCGCGGTCGGCGGTGAGCAGTTCGGCGAACACGTCGAGCGGGACCCGCTGCTCCATCCCGGCCACGTGCGCCAGGACGATGTCCGGGTCCTGCGGGTCCAGGGCCGCCCGCACCAGGTAGGGGCACGCGTACGGCCTTCCGTCGGTGAACGTGCCGACCCAGTCCGGGGTCTCCGGTCCCGCCGGTGTGCGGATCTGGGTGAGGTCGACCACGGGCGTTCCCTGTCCGGGTCCGAAGTCCCGCCCCCCGCCGTCGGCCAGAGAGCCGTCCACGCTCCCGGCGTTCTTCGCGAGGTTCACCAGTCTCGCGAGTGTTTCCGGGGTGTTGACCGCGTACATCTGGTTGTCGTCCTCCAGCACGCCCTCCCGCTCCAGCCGGTGTGCGGCGACCGTGTCCGGGTCGGCGGCGTCCCAGCCGGCCGCGTACGCGGTGGTGTAGGCCGACCGCAGTTCCTCGCGCAGCGCGTCGTTCGGCTCGACGGCCGGGTCGATGTCGAGCACCCGCGCGAGAAGCGCGTCGGCGTCGAGCGCGCCGAGCGTCTCCTCGGCCTTGACCCGCGCCCAGAACATCCGGGAACGCTCAGGGACACCGGCCTCGTCCGGGTCCAGGCGCAGCGCGTCCTCCGCCTCCTCCCACAGGTCCGTGTCCGCGCTCCCGGCCCACGCGACGGCCCTATCCACCGCGTCGGAGAGCTGGACGAAGTCCCGCAGCGGTGTGCCCGGCGCGGCCTCCCTCGCCTTGGCCAGCACCGCACGGTAGGCGGCCTGACCGGCGTCCGGGCCACCCTCCGGGTGGGCTGCCACCACTCGTCGGAACAGGTCCAGCGTGAACGGGCCCAGGTCCGCGAACCGGCCGTCGGACCGCCACATGTCGTCGAGTGCGGCGACGCCCCGCACCAGGTCCTCGTGGTCGGCGCTCCGCTCCACGTCCCAGCCGAAGACCAGCCGCAGTGCCCGCACCGCGCGCAGGGTGCGCTGCCGCGTCGCCTCGTCAGGGTCCGCGTGCCGGCCGGACAGGGCGGCCAACCGGTCCAGCTCGGCTTCCTTCGGCTCGGGCAGGAACATGACCCACCGTCCCTTGCGGCCCCAGGGGTCCGTGAACAGGACCCGGACCCACCGTCCGTTCACCTCCCGGACGTCGTCGGAGGTGCTGGCGCTGCGTACCGGCCGGCCGGACACGTTCGCGACGCGCTGACCGAAGGGGATCGTCGCGAGCGGGTCGGCGACGAACGCCGCGTTGTCCACGTCGGAACCGGCCACGGCCGGCACGGACGTGTCCTCGTACTCACCCGTCGCACAGCCCATCAGGTCGATCCAGAGCCGGGGCCGCTCCGTCACGCTCTTGCGCCGGAACCAGTGCCACAGCGGCAGGTTCCTGGCCAACGACCTCTTGGTGCCGTCGTGCTGCACCAGTGTCAGTCCGCTCGGACTCCCGTGCGTGTCCTCGGAGAACGCGTCCCGTATCGGCCCGGGAGCCGGCAGTGGGGACTCCGCCGTGTACCGCTGGGTGACGGGGTTGTAGTGCACGTACGTGGTGATCGTGTCGAGTCTGCGGCCCGCCTCCTCGAAGTCCCTGCCGACCAGGTCCTCTTCGGTGTGCGAGCTGCGCCCGATCTGACGTCCCGTCAGAGAGCTGACGATGGCCTGGGTCCGCACGCCGCTGAAATCGGCCAGCGGGTCCGCCTCCCACGGGTCGGTGTCGAGACCCGGCGGGCTGGGCACCCAGGCGCCCTGCCGCTTCCCGGCCCTGTGCACCATCCCGACCATGGCGGTGCCGGCCTGTTCCGCCAGCACCCCCTCGGCGGTGTGGGACCACACCGTCATCCCGGTCAGGCCGGCCAGCAGCCGCGGCCCGCGCAGCAGCCCGTCACCGGCGAACGGTACGGCCAGCACGATCGGGGTGTCATCGGGCAGCCCGAGACCGGCCACGTCGACCGCTACCAGCTCGGCGAACTCCTCGAAGTCCAGCGGCAGTTCCGACTCGTCGTCCCGCCGCACCACGACCTTGCCGTCGCGCATCTCGGCCGCCACGACGTACGGCTGCGCGGAGAGCGGCCATGGGGGGCTGCCCACCAGGGTCCGCTGGAGCGTGTCGTCCTTCATCAGGCGCGTGCGCATACGGCCGGTGTCCAGGGTGACGACCGGCGTCCCGCCCCAGTTCAGGCCGGGCAGCCTGGTCCTGCCGTCGCCGCTGGTGAAGTGGCGTTTACGGTCGGACTCCAGGACGCCGGCCCGCTCGGCGTGGAAGGCGCCCAAGGCCGCCACGCCCCTCGCCCGCCGCGCGCGCCGGGCCTCCTCGACCAGCTCGAACAGCGCCGTGCGCTCCGCAGCGCCGACGGCGGCGCCCTCGCCCAGATGCAGGGTCCGCCGCGCCAGCCCGGCCAGGTCCAGCGGAAGACCGGTCAGCCGCCGGTCCTCCCGCCGCAGTGCGTCGAGATGCTCCACACCGGCCGCGGTCCGGTCGTAGGCGAACTCGATCGTCGCCTGCCGTCCGATGTCGGCGGCGGAAGCCACTCGCGTCAGTGCGGCGCGTACCGGTGCGTCCACGGGCACCTGGTCCAGGCCGCGAGCGCGCGTCCTGAAGTCGGCGGCCCGCAGCCGGTCCTCCGGGGGCAGGCTGTGCTGCCTGGCCTCCAGTTCTTCGTCGAGACGCGCCATGAACGCCTCGCGCTCCGCCTCCGCACGCTCGGCGCCGAGCCGCTTCCCCGCCTCCTGACGGCTCTCCTGCCCCTCCGGCGTCGCGTCGGCCCCGTATCCGGTGAACAGGATGCCCGGCAGGGACACCCCAAGACGGTGGTTGCGCATCCCGGCCAGGGCCACCCGGACCATCAGCCGCTCGACGCCCTTCAGGTCGTCGTCGTACTCCGACGGCGTCTTCGCCCCCACGGCGAACGGCACCAGCGTCGCCCGCGGCAGCGCCCGCTGCGGGGCTTCGTGCACCGGCTGGGCGTTCGGCCGCGCGGGAGCAGCGGTGTACTCAAGTCCCGGCATGGGCTGGCCGGACGTCGCGCGGGACACCGCGCGCTGCCTGACGGCGGCGGGCACAGAGGTCGCCACCGCGATCGGCCGGGACCCGGCGGCGTTCCCGCTCCTGACGCCCGTCGGCGCGGCCTCGGCCGGCTCCGGGGAGGCAGCCGTCCCGTCCGGCAGCGGCGCGTGCTCGGGCACGGGGTCCGGCACGGGGCGCGGCGCCTCCACCGGCTCGGCCGGGTCGACGGGCGCGCTCTCGGTCCACGCCTCCGAGGGGGCATCCGAATCGAGCGGCGGAGCTCCTGTACTGAGGAGGAACCTCTCGTCCAGGCCCGTCGGCGACATCTCCGTCCGCGCGGAGGTCGACCACACACTTCGGCCGAGGCGCTGGGCGAGGCGCTGCGAAAGGTGGTCCGCCAGGCCGGTCGTCAGCAGGTCCAGCTCCGGAATGTCGAGCACGACATCCGTGACCAGATCTTCCTGGCTCAGGACAGGGTCCGCGGCCAGCAGTTCGATGAACTCGCCTCGCGTCACCCGCAGGACGCTGCCGTCGAGGACGAAGTTGAGGTACCGCGGATCGGCCCGGTCCAGCGTGGCGCGCACCACGTAGGGGGCCGGCTTGTCCTCGCCGCTCACATCCTTGCGCACCCACGGAGCGGGCTTCTTGCCGTCCGGGGTCCTGATCTGCGTCAGATCCATTGCCAGGGGGCGTCGCTCGCCGGTGAAGTCCCGTCCCCTTCCGAGAGTGCCATCGGCGTGCAGTGTGACGGGCATGGCGGTCTCGCCGCCCAGCACCCCGGCGGCTTCGAGCTGGTAGGCGGCCGCCACCTCACGGTCGGCGACATCGCGCCCCTCGGCGAACCCCTGCGTGAGCAGCAGCCCGAGCTGCTCGTCCCGCCGCTCGTCCACAGCCGCCGACGGATCCAGGCGCAGCACCTCGCGGGTGAAGGCCGCCCTCTCGTCCGTACCGAGGCCGTGCAGCAGGTCGTACGCCTTGACCCGCGCCCAGAACAGCCGGGACACGTCCAGCGAACGGACGACGTCGACCCCCAGCAGCTTCTTGGTCGCCGTGTCGTACGAACCCTGCGCGTCCAGCCACGCCACGCTCTCCTTCACTGTCGGCAGCGGCACGAAATCGCTCAACGCCGTGCCGGGCGCGGCCTGCTCGGCGGCGGCCAGCACCGCGCGGTAGCCGGCCTGGTCCACCCCCCTCCGGCCCGCCGGGTGCGCGGCGACCGCCCGCTGGAAGGCGTCCAGCGTGAAGCCGCCCATCAGGTGCAGCTCGATGTCGGCGCGCCACATCTCCTCCAGCGCCGCGGCCCCCCGCAGCAGATCGAGGAAGTCGGCGGCGTCCTGCACGTCCCGGCCGAAGATCAGCTTGAGCGCCCGGACCAGATGCAGCACCTGCTCCCGGGTGCCGAGTGGTTCCGCCTCGCCTTCGCCGTACATCCCGATCTCCCGGGCCAGCCGGCCCCGCTCCTCCCAGTCCGGTTCGGGACGGAAGATCTGCCACCGGGTACGCCGGCCCTGGGCATCCGTCAACAGGCCGTGGCTGATCCGGCCGTCTCGCTGGGTGACCGCGTGTATGCGCTCGGCCGCGCGTACATAGCCGCGCCTCCCGTTGGCCGCCCGCTGCCCCGCCGGTATCTGCCGGAGAGGGTCCGAGACGAACGGCGGGGGCGCCGCCTCCCGCTCCCCGCGGCCGTCGCGGGGTCCGGGGGCGGTACCGCCCCAGCATGCTGCGAGGCTGAGCCAGCGGCCCCGGAACACTCGCGCGAGGCGTGCGGCGGCTTGCTCGATCCGGCCTTCACCGAGCTCGGCGGTCCCGCCGTTCCACCGGGCCCGCATCAGGACGCCTCGCAGACCGTGCCCCAGCAGATGATCCGCGTCGGCCTCGACAAGACCGGGCGGGGCCGGGAGCGGCTCCTCGGCGATGACGTTGCCGGTCGCGGGGTTGAAGTGCAGATACGTCGTCTGCTGATCGAGGAGCGGGGCGAACTGCTCCCGCAGCTCGTAATCGTGGGGCGCGTACGACAGGTTGGCGATCACGCGCCCCGTCGCTTCGCCGGCGATGAACCGGCTCTCCTGCTCCCAGTACCAGTCCTCGGCCAGCGGCTCGTCGTCGGGGTCCGGAGCCGTGTCCGGAGCCGCGTCGACCCACTCGCCCAAGAACTGCCCCTCCTGCCCGATCAGCCGGGGCCGGCCGCTGTCGTGGGAGAAGTCCATCGTGCCGGTGTGGGCCCACGCCGTGTGGCCCGTGCGGAGGGCGAGCATCCGCAGGAGCCTCATGTCGTAGGCGGTCGCGAACGGCAGGATCACCGCGATCGGGACCTTCTTGTCCAGGCCCTCCCGCGCCACGTCCGCCGCCACCACCTCCACGGTCTCCTCGATGCTCAGCTCCCGGACCGACCCGTCCGGCATCCGCATCTCCACCACGCCGCGCCGCCCGTCGGCCACCAGGAAGTAGGCACGCCTCCCGGCCCAGGGAATGGCGTCGACGACCATCAGGTCGCCGTCCTGCCGGCCGTCGGGCGACAGCCGCTGGGCCTCCACCGAGGAGGCGTCGAGCCGCACCCGGTCCTTGTCCCGTGTCTCGCCGGGCCGCAGGCCTCCGGTGCCCTCGGACGGACGGCCCCAGTTCAGACCTGCGGTCCGGAGGCCGGCACGACCGGTGAAATGGCGCTTCCGGTTCGGGGCGATGACTCCCAAGTGCTCCAGCACGCCCGGCTGTCGCAGGTAGTAGGCGCCAAGCTCGCCCATGGTCCTGGCCTGCCCGGCGGCTTCCGCCGCGCCGAAGAGAGCGACCAGGGCCTGGAGCATCGTGTCGTCCACGACGGCGTCCGGAGCCAGGTGCAGCACCCGGCGCGCCTGTTCCTCCGGAGTGGACGCCGGTTTGCCGACCGTCCGCGGGTCGGACCTGTCCAGCGCGGCCAGCTTCTCCGCCGCGTGTTCGGCGGTGACGGTGGTCACCCGGATGAGCGCCTGCCGTCGCTCGTTCCGGTCCGTCAGCCCCGGCGGAGCGGCCACCGGCGCCGAGCCGCCGTTCACCACGGTCACGAAGTCAGCCGCGCGCAGCCGGGGCTGATCCGGGGCCTGGCCCGCCTGGAGCGCCGTCAGCTCCCGGTCCAGCGCCGCGCCGAAGACGGCGGCGACCGCTGCCGCCCGCTTCCCGCTCCGGTCTCCGGCCGACCGGCCCGTCGAGCCGCCCGTACCGGTGCCGTAGCCGATGACCTCGATCTGGTAGGGCAGCCTGCGGGCAACGGCTCCGGCCGCCACCTGACGGGCGAGCGTTTCGATCCCCGCCCGGTCCCTCCGCGACACGCTGGAGCCCCCGGCCGAGAACGGCACGAACGTGAAGGGCGCGGCGGCCGTGTTCGTCTCCTGCCGCGCGTGCCCGTCCGGGACCGCCACGGATGTCGTCGTGCGCGGCGCGTTCGCCTCCCGCGCGCCGACCGGCGCGACCCGCACCGGCCCGGCGTCCGTCGCCACCGTGCGCAGCCCCGGGGTCCGGCCGCCGAACATCGGCCGCTCCCGCACCGCCCCGGACGCGGACGGGACCGGCGACGCGTCCTCGGAGGGCGTGGCCGCCCGGGGCTCGGTGGCGACCCCGGCCCACCGCTTCCGCAGCCCCAGACCGGACCGGAGCGTGTCGGCGAGTTCGGCGGCCTGAGCCAGGTCGGCGCCGCCCTGGGTGAACAGGTGCCGCGCGACCTGCCGGACGGCGCTCCGGAAGTCGGGCCCGGCGTAGCGGGAGTCCGCGAGCACGTCGTGCGGTTCCAGCGGCAGCACCAAGGCAACGGCGGCGGCCCAGGCGCGCTCGACGTCCGCCGGCGTGGCGCTTTCGGGCGCGCTGAACTCCTGCCTCGCCGAAGTCCACAGTCTGCGGGCCACGTTGGCCGCCGCCACGTCCAGCACCTGCGGCCAGACGCCGGGCCGCAGCATCCGCAACCGCGCCTGCTCCGGCCGCCCGAAGCCGCCGAGGAGCAGTCGCTTGTCGCCTAGCAGCACCAGTTCGGTCTTCTGGCTGCCGGTGAGTTCGACGCTCGCCCTATCCACGTCGGCCGGGTCGACGCTCTCGTTCGCGTCCGGGGCGGGCAGCCCCGCGAGCAGACCGGCCGGCAGGTCGTCCGGGGTCACCGCGCGGGCCAGCCACTCGCGATGCGCCTCGTCCCGGGGGACGAGCGGGCCGGCGGCCGTACTGGCGGTGTCCTCGCCCGCGAGCGCACGGGACGCGGTCAGCTCGGCCGGCGTGACGCCCAGGCCCAGCAGCCGTGCCTCGGCGTCCTCCACCGCGGTACGGTCCCGCGCGACGTCGCTCCAGGCGTGCGTCATCGCACTGTCGTCGGCGTCTCCCCGCAGCGCCGCCTCCGCTCCGGCGACGGTGTTCCGGAAGACGGCCAGCGCCCGCGCGTGCCCGCTCCACGCGGAGTCGAGCGCGGGATCGGAAGCAGGTTCGAGGGCGGATTCGGAGGCGGGCGCGGAAACGGGTTCCGGGGCGGGTTCGGGCCCGTCCGTCGCGGAGTTCGTCAGCCGCGAGACCTGATCAATGCGGGCCTCTTGCCCCGCCTCCGAGGGAGCCGCCGCCGAAGGCGGGTCGCCCTCGTCGGGCGTGACCTTGTGCCAGGTGTCACGTGCCGCCTCCGACGCGCCGGACGCCGGGTACACCGCGAGGCTGAAGGTCTTGCTCTGCTCGTCGAACCACAGGCCGACCTGAGCCGTCGACCCCCACCATGTCTTTGCCGTGTTGCGGGCGAACTCACCGAGCGGGGTGCCGTGCAGGGACCGCGAGCCCGGGGGCATGGCGGCGGCGAGCGTCGTGATCACGGGAACCCCGTGCTCCCTCTTGCGCAACTCCGGGTCGCGGTAGGCCAGATCGGCGAGTTGCTCGAACGGCGTGCCGTTGCCGCGTCCGCCGTACACGAAGGGAGCCGGGCCGCCTTCCTTGTGCCAGGGGGCGTCCTCGGTGGCGAACTCCTCGAACCCGCGGCCTTCGGGCTTCCGCCGCAGCAGGGTGACCTTGCTCGGGTCGAAGCTCCCGGGCCGGAAGTCCCGGAGGTTGAAGAGCCTGCCCCACTCCTGGCCTGCCTGGTCCTTCCTCAGTGTGTCGCGGGACAGCGCGCCCGCCAGCTCCAGACGGTGCGAGGCCAGCTCATGGAAGCTCCCCGGGTCCCGGCCTGCGGCCAGCGCTCTGCGCACCCCCGCGACGGCCTCACCGAAGCGCCGGGGATCGGGGGCCGGCAGGCCCAGCAGACGCTGCGTGAGCATCGCCCTGTTCTGCGCCCGCAGCCGGGGGTCGGCCGCGAACATCCCCCAGGTGACCAGGAGCTGCTCGGTCTCGATCTGCGCCCACAGCGTCCGTGACCACTGCGCCTCGACCGGCGGCGTCTCGGAGCCGGTGCCCCAGTCGGAGGACGCGTCGGAGTCGGAGTCGGAGTCCGGGTCGGTGACGGGGTCAGGCCCGAGTACGTCCCTGATCACCTTCGCGGGGTCAGGCATCTTCTCGAACGCGTCCAGTGCCCTGGTGACCGCCGGCAGCGGCAGCCAACTGGTCAGCGGCCCCAGCTCCCCCGCGTCCGCCCGACTCGCCGCCTCCCGCAGCAGATTCAGATAGGCGTCCGGAGTGACCGGGGCCCCCTCCGCGGTCCCGGCGTGCCGCCGTGCCAGGGACTCGAACAGCTCCACGGTGAACCGCCGTACGCCGGGCCGGTTCAGGGCCGGATCGGCCTCCCGCCGGTTCTCCAGCGACCCGATACCGCCCAGCAGCTCCTGGTAGTCGGCCCGCACGTCCACGGAGGGGCCGAAGACCAGCCGCAAGGCCCGCACCAGGCGCAGTGTCCGCTCCCGCACCTCCTCGGACGCGGGCCCTGCGGCGTCGTGCAGTCGCGCCCACCGCGCCACCTGGTCCAGCGCCGAACCCTTCGGCTCCGGACGGAAGAGCATCCACTGCGCCGTGCCACCGCGCCGGTCCGTCATGAGCACGTACGACGGAGCGCTCTGACTCCGGTCGTAGAAGGCGGAGTTCTCGAAGACGCTGGCGTACACCGGCCGGTCTTCCTCGTTCGCCACGTGCTGGGCGCCGGGCACATCGGTGAGCGGGTCGGTACCGGCCGGCCGGCCGGCGAGGGTGGTAGGAGGATCCGCCACCGCACCCTGCGGGGCGAACATCCCCCGGTAGCAGTCCTGCAGCACGAGGGGGTGCGCGCGCTCCCGTCCGACCAGCGAGATCTGGTACGCGATCCTGCGCGCGTGCTCCCTGCTGTCGACGCTCTGCGGCCCGTCCTGGGTGAACCAGGTCGCGTGACCGACCCGACCGTGCACACCCGCGACGAGCGGGAAAGGAAGGTTCTCCGCCGCCCAGGGCGTCTCCTGGACCACGTGACGCGTGCGGCCCGGCGTGATGACGAGGGACGTCTTGGACCGGCGTATCAGGCGGGAGACGTGCGACCGCTCCCAGTTGGTCCCGCTGGTGAGGTCCACCGAGATGAAGCCGAACGCACGATGGTCGTCGCCGACGAGCGGGAACGCGATCTCCCTGCGGCTCCAGTCCACCTCGCCGCTCTCCGGCCTGGCGGCGCGCGCCGTCTTCGGGTCCCGCACCAGCCAGCGGGACAGGACCTTCCCCTCCCGGCCCTCCAGCAGGAACAGCGGCCGGTCCGTCTCCCCCGCCTCCGACAGGGACATCTCACCGTTGGGGGCCCAAGCAGGCCGGTCGAACCGGAGCGCGAGACCGTCCTGGAGATGGAGGTTCCAGCCGGCGACCTGGCCCGTCGCCAGCAGGAAGGGAACGTCCTTCGCGAGCTTCCCGTGCTCCGTGTCGAACGCCACCAACTCCACGAACGCCTCGAAGGGCACCCGTCGTCGGAAGCTTCCGAGTCCCCGCACCCGGATCGTCTTCTGGTCGCTGCCGGCCGCGGCGACCAGATACGGCTCCGCGCCCGCGCTCCACCCGGCGGGCTCCTCCGTCACGGGGGTGTCGGCCCGGCCGGTCCGCGTCCCCGTCGTGGTCAGGTCAAGGCCGGCGGGCAGGCCGTTCTCGGTCCAGTCCCAGCCCCGCGCGCCGCCGTTGGCGTCCCGACGGCGGAACCGGTCGTCGAGTACGCCCCTGTCCAGCAGGTGGACGGCGGACAGCAGCGCCAAGCTCCGCGCTCCCCGCGCCCGCGGGTCCGCCGCGAGCCGCAGCGCTTCCTCGACATGCGCCGGGGCCACCCTCGCGGCCGACTCCAGCATCAGCACATGCCGGGCAATCTCGATGGGGTCGAACGCGCCCTCCCGAAGAGCCGGCACCTCGGCGCGCAGCCGGTCCAGCCGCTCCAGCGCCTCCAGCGCCCCGGCGGGGGTCTCCCGGCCCCGGTACAGCACGGCGAGGAACCGGTGGTACTCCGGTACGGAGTCCTGCCGCGCCCGCGTGGGCACGGTCAAGGGCGCGCGCGGCGGCCCGGCAGGCGATACCGGCCGGGAGTCGGCCGAGGACGCGTTGGTCAGGCTCGCGATGGACGCCATCACCGCCGCGTCGTCGGCCGCACTGTCCGAGACGGTGCCGAGGGAGACATCCTCCACCGGCCGGGTGAGCACACGCCCCGGGCCGGCTCCCGCGGCCCCGGTCGCGAGATTGGTCGCGGACAGCGAGGGGACCTGCCCGTTCGTACCGGGAGTCCAGAGGGTGGCGAACCCCGGCAGCGGGGTCGCCGGAGCGGAGAGCACCGGGGCCGGCGAGCTGTGCGTGGCGCTCCCCGGGCTCGCGGCCGGTGCGGCCACGTCGTCCGGCAGGACTTCCCTCCAGGTGTGAGGAAGCGCCGGAGACCCCCCGGGGTCCGGATAGACCGCGAGAGTGGTGACACCGGTGAGCTGGTCCGTGTACAGCCCGGTGTGGTTGAGCGAACCCCACACCTGTCTGCCGGTGCCGCGCGACAGTTCACCGAGCGGACCGGTCGCCGGGTGGGTACCGGGCGGGACGGCGCTGACCGCCGCCATGATCACCGGGGCGCTCGTGCTCAGGGCACGCAGCGCGGGGTCGCGGTAGGCCAGATCGCCGAGTTCCCCGGGCGTGGCCAGGGCGCCGTCCACGTCGTACACGAAGGGCGGCGCTCCGTGCGGGTCGTACCACGGGGCGATCTCGGTGCCGACCGGCACGAACGAGCCGTGGGGTGCCGGGCCCATCAAGGTGACGGTGGACGGGTCGAAGACCGTGGGCAGTTGCGGCCCACTGCCGAGAGACCGGCCCCAGGTCAGACCGTTGAGGGGGTCCCGGTGCAGCGAGTACGGGGACAGCACGCCGTCCCGCTCCCGTGCATGGGAGGCCAGCGCGTCGATGTCCTCGGCGTCACGGCCGGCGGCGAGTGCCCTGCGCACCGCGTCCACCGCCTCACCACGACGTGCCGGGT
The DNA here is from genome assembly GCF_036084755.1 of Streptomyces sp. NBC_00370. Lineage (NCBI taxonomy): Bacteria > Bacillati > Actinomycetota > Actinomycetes > Kitasatosporales > Streptomycetaceae > Streptomyces > Streptomyces sp. NBC_00370. Next base: position 5,193,191 of record NZ_CP107968.1, on the reverse strand, counting down.
CGGGAGCGGGCAGGTGCAGCATCCGCTGCGTGAGGACGCCCGGGTCCGGCGCGTCCTGGAAGAACCGTCGGGTCCTGACCTCGGCCCAGACGGTCCGCGACCACTCCGCCTCGCCGATCGGCGCGGCCCCGTCCAGTCCCAGGACGTCCCTGATCAGGGACTCCGGGTCCGACGCTGTCGACACCCAGTCCAGCGCCCGGACGAACTCGGGCAGCGGCAGTCGGCCGGACGGCGCGCCCCGCTGCCCGGCGTCCCACCGGGCCGCCGCCGCGCTCAGCAGCGACGCGTGGTCGTCGGCGGTCACCGCTGCCGGCGACTGCCCGGTTCCGGCGTGCGCGCGTGCCAGGGTCTCGAACAGCTCCATGGTGAACCGCAGCCCGCCGGGCCGGTTCAGCGCGCCGTCAGCCGCACGGCCCGACTCCAGCGCGCCGATACCGCTCAGCAGCGTCCCGAAGTCCGCCCGGTCCGCCACCTCCGCACCGAACACCAGACGCAGCGCTCGCACCAGCCGCAGCGCCCGTCCCCGCACCTCCGCCGATGCGGGAGCCGCGCCGTCGTGCAGATGCGCCGAACGCGCCGCCTCGTCCAGCTCGGCGCCCTTCGGCTCCGGCAGGAAGACCACCCACCGCGTCCCGGCACCGCGCTGGTCGGTGACGAGGGCGATGACCGCCTCGTCGGGGGGCAGCGACGGGTGCAGGTCCCGTCCGGCGTGGACGGCGTTCGAGTAGCTGGTGGCGTACACCCTCCGGTCCGTCTCGTTCGCGACGTACTGGCCGATCGGCGGGTCCACCAGCGGGTCCGCTCCGGTCGACAGCGGGAGCGCGGCGGCCCCGGACAGCCGGCCACCGGCCACCGGGGGGTTGTGCACCGAGCGATCCGTTCCCCCGGGCATCCCGGCGAAGCAGGCCAGCAGCACCACGGGATGAGACAGCGGCAGGCCTGCCTGCGCCACCTGGGACGCGATCAACCGTGCGGACTGCCGCGCGTCGTCCCTTCTGACCCGGGTCCGGTCCCGGTACCGGTCCCGGGCCAGCCAGTCGACGAACCCCGCGCCTCCGTGGTTGTTGGCGAAGACCGGGGTGGGCAGCCTGTCCTCGACCCAGGGCACGAGGCGCGGCCCGAGCAGGCGCAGGCGGCTCGGCCGGTATTCCAGGTACGACCTGATGCCGGCGAGGCGGGCGTAGAGATCGCTGCGTACGCTCCCCCGGTCCGGCGCGCCTTCCAGGTCCATGGAGATGTACGCGTTGAAGCGGTGGTCGGCGCCGGCGAGCGGGAAGGTGATCTCCTCGCGGCTCCAGTCGACCGTGCCGCCGTGCGGCAGCGTGGCTGCCGCACGCACCGTGGCCGGGTCCCGCAGCAGCCACTGCGCCCTGAACCCCTCCTTCTCCTCGAAGGTCAGCACGAGCACGGGCCGCTGGGAGCCGGGGGTCGCGTCGGCCCAGCGCACCAGGCCGTTGGAGGCCCACACGTCGCGATCGTGCCGCGCGACCAGCGCGTCCTGGAGCGTGAGGCCCCAGGCACTGACCTCGGGCATCGCCAACAGGACGGGGACGGCCGCGTCCAGCGTCGGCAGCGTCGTGTCGAACGCCACCAGTTCGTGGAACACCTCGGGGGGCACCGCTGTCGCGAAGCCCCTCGCACCGCGCAGCAGGATGCCCGCCTGGTCGGACTCGGCGGCCAGCAGATACGGCTCAGGTCCGCTGCCCCAGGGGGCGGGGCCGTCCTCCGGGTAGAAGATTCCGCGCCGCGGGTCGACGACTTCCACCGCCGACCTGGTCAGATCGGCGTTGAGCGGCACCCGCTGGGCGTTCCAGTCCCAGCCCCGCGGATCGCCCTGGGCGTCGAGACGGCGGAACCGGTCGGTGAACACGCCCTTGCGGATCAGGTGGACGGCGGACAGCACCGCCAGATTCCGCGCCCCCCGGGCCCGCGCGTCCATCGCCACCCGCAGCAGCTCGCGACGGATGTCCTGCGTCACCGGCTCGGCAGGTCCCATCAGCAGCACCCGGCGGGCCAGTACGTCCAGTTCGAGCGGACCGTGCGCCAGCGTCCGCTCCCGCATGCGCAGTGCGTCCAGCGTGCCCAGGGCGTCCCGGGCCGCCGTCCGCCGGGCTCCGTCCCCGGACGCAGGCCCGTACAGGAAGATGAGCAGCCCCTCGTAGGGTCCGGCGTCAGGCAGCCGCGCGAACCCGGTGGAGGACTGCCCGCGGCCGGAGGAGGAAGAGCCCCGGCGCCCGCCGGAGGACTGCCCGCGACCGGGCGCGGGTGCCGTGCCGCGTCCCGGCCGGGGCATGTTCGTCTGCAGCAGTACGGCGTTCTGCCGCGCTGACACGGTGCTCGGAAGCGGCCGGGGCGGGGCCGCCGGATCGGCCACGGGCCGGGTGAGGACAGGGCGCGCCACGCCGGGCCGGGTGGCGGCGGCTGTGCCGGGCGCGGTCGAGTCCGAGTCGTCGGACACCTCCTCCACCCGCCGTACGAACACGCGCCCCGGCGTGCCCGACACGTTCATCGGCACTGCCGTCGCCGGCCCGGGACCCGCGCCGACGATGCCGAGCCAGGGGATCGACAGCGGTGTGGGGGGCAGGGGTGCGGCCGAGGCACCGGCGGGCCGGGACAGGTGGTCCGCCTGGTCGGGCGTGACCTTGCCCCACGTGTCGCGCGGCGCCTGGGAGGTGCCGGCCTTCGGGTACACCGCCACCGTGGTCACGCCCGTGGTCCCGTCGCGGTGCAGCCCGACCGAGTGCGTGGAGAAGTGCGTGATCTTGCCGGTGTTGCGGGCGAACTCCACCGGCAGGCTGCCCGCGACGGGGGGCCCGGCCGGCTTGGCGCGGCCGACCGCCAGGACCACCGAGGACCACGGGTTCCGCGCCCGCACCTCCGGGTCGTGGGAGACGAGGTCGCCGAACTGCCCGGCAGGCGCGTACTCCTCGTCCAGGGCGTAGACGAACGGCGCGGCGCCGTCCCGCGCGGCCCAGGGGGCCGGTTCCGTGTCGTAGGGCACGAACGAGCGGCCGTCGGCCGACCGCGCCATCAGCGTGACGACTCCCGGGTCCAGGTCCCCCGCCCGGTGCTGCCCGCCGTCCAGGGCCCGGCCCCAGGGGTTGCCCCGGGAGTCCAGCAGTCGCCGCTCCGGTGCGAACGCCCCGTCCTCCTCCAGGCCGTACGAGGCCAGTTCGTCGAGGCTCAGGGGATCGCGCCCCGCCGCCAGCGCCCGGACGACCGCGGCACGGGCCTCCCCGAACCGCGCGGCGTCGGGCGCGTCCAGGCGCAGGATCGTCGCGGCGAACGCGCCCTTGGCGGCCTCGCCTGTCCGCCCTTCCACGACCTGCTGGGCCCTGACCCCCGCCCACAGCGCCCGGGACCACTCCGCCTCCTCGACCGGCGCGCCGTCCGCCAGGTCCAGCACCCCTCTGATGGCGGACTCCGGGTCCTGGAGCGACCCCAACTGGGACAGCGCGCGGGTCACCGTCGGAAGGCCGTGCCACTGCGTCAACGGGCGCCCCGGCTGCCCGGCCCACTCCTGCGCCGCGTCCTCCAGCAGCCGGCCGAAGCGCTCCGCGACGAGCTGCGGCACCGCCCCCACCGCGCTGCCCTGCCCCTGCCCGTGGCGGGCCGGGTACGCGTCCGCCACGGCCTCGAACAGCTCGGCGGTGAACCGACGGGTGCCGCGGACCCCGGGACCGTCCAGCGCAGGATCGGCGGACCGCATCAGCTCCAGCGCGCCCATGCCCCGCAGCAGCAACCGGGCCCGCTCGTGCCGCGGATCCGGCGTGAGGCCCGCGTTCCGCAGCGGCAGCGCGTGCTCGTCAAGGGCCAGGAACCGTCCGTTCAGGTCCTTGAAGGGGGTGGAGATCCGCCGCAGCGCCATGACCACCCGCAGCGTCCGTGTCCGGGTCTCGTCGGAGGCAGGGTCCTGGCCCGTGTGGAGACCGGCGATACGCGCGACGTCGTCCAGCGCCGCCCCGGCCGGCCGGGGCCGCAGGACGGCGAATCCCGTGGCGGAGGTGATCCCCCTGCCGCGCGGATCCGTGCCCACGCCGAAGACCGGCACGTCCGCCGGGAGCCGCAGACTCGGCGCGTCCCAGAAGTCGTAGCCCTCGTAGAGCTGGGCGAACACCGTCTTGCCCGAGTGGTCCGCCACGAGCTGGAGTTCCGACAGGTCCTCCAGCGGATCGGCGCCGCGCGGCTCGTGGTCGTAGACCGACAGGAACCGCGCGCGGGGGCGCCCCCGCTCCCTGGGCATCGCCCCGAAGCAGTTGGTCGCCACGACGGGGTGGTCGTCGGAGCGCCCCGCCAGGGCGATCAGACCCGCCATCCGGGCAGCCGATCGCTCGCCCGAGGTGGTCTCCTGTCCGCCCGGGGCGGGCCACATGGTGCAGCCGGTCAGTCCGTGGATGTGCAGTTGGACGGGGACGGGCAGATCGGCCGCCACCCACGGCAGCGCCCGCAGGTCCTCCGGGCGCGGCATCCGGCCGGGACGCGTGAGCACCTGCCACGAGGGCGCCCACATCCGCGCGGCGTTCTTCGTGCGGTTCCAGCGTTCGACCCCCGCCATGGCGGTGAAGTCCATCGCGACGAAGCCCACGAGGCGGTGGTCCGCGTCGCCGAACGAGCGGTAGGTCATCTGCCGGCTCCAGCGGGCCGCGTCCCCGTGCCCCGAGCCGTTCGCCGTGCGCACCGTCGCGGGGTCGGACCGCAGCCAGGTGCCCCGGACGCTTTGCCGCTCCAGGGCGACCAGGGTGAGCACGGGCGGGCCCGGCCGGCCGGGCGGCGGCGTCCAGGTCGCCTGGGTGTCGTGGGCCCACACGCCCCTGCCGTACTTCGCAGCGAGCCCGTTCGGCAGGACCAGGCCCAGCTCGCGGACCCGGTTCATGGCCAGCAGGAGATCGGTCCCCTGCGGCACCTGCCGCAGATCCGGGTCGAAAGCGGGCAGCTCGACGAAGACCTCGTACGGCACGAACCACCTGGCGGTGCCCCGGCCGGCCACCCCGACCCGCGCCGGGTCGCTGGGCGCGGAGTAGAGATACGGCTCGGGCCGGCCGTTCGCCGACCACGCGGGGTCCGGCGCCGTGGACTGCCCGCCGTTCTTGTCGATCACGGACACCGCGGAGCGCCCCAGATCGAAGTCCGCGGGCAACTGCCCTGTCCAGTCCCAGCCCCGGGGGCGGTTCCCCGCGCCCGGCGGGATGCGGAACCGCGCGTCGAACGCGCCCTCCCGCGCGAGGTGGTCGGCGGCGAGCACCGCCAGGCTGTCCGCCCGTACCCCGTACGCCTGGCGTGCCCTGTCGTCCAGGACGACTTCGAGCAGCTTCTTGCGCTGCTCGACCGTCGCGTCGTTCTGTCCCAGCAGCAGTACGTGGCGGGTGAGCGCGCCGAGATCGAGCGGCCCGCCGGCCCACCGGGGCTCTCGCGCCCGCAGTCGGTCCAGGGCGGCCAGCGCTTCCCTGCCCCGCGTCCAGGCGTGCTCGCTCCCGGCGCGCGGTCCGAACAGCTCGGTCAGGATCTGCGCGTAGTGCTCATCGACCGCCTGTACGCCCTGCTGGTCGTCCAGTTCCATCGGCGAGCCGGGAGGCGTCGAACCGGTCAGGGACATCGGGGAGCCGGGCCGCCCGGTGTTCGGGAAGCCCTGCGGCGGACCGGCCGGGTCCCACGCCCGCGCACTGCCGGTGCTCCGCACCACGTCCGCGACCGGCCGGGTGACCATCCGTCGCGGGGGCGCGGCCTGGAGGGCCCGCGGGGCGAGTGTCGGCGACGACTGGTATTCCGAACCGGCGGGGGCGGCGAAGGCGGCTTCCGCGCCGGCGGGTGCCGGCGGATGCGTGTTCCGCGGGTCGCCCATGTCGGGGGTGACCTGGCCCCAGGTGTGCAGGGAGGTCGGCGGGGCGCCCGGCTCCAGGACCACGGCGACGGTGTACGTGCCGGTACGCGGATCACGGTGCAGCCGGACCTCCGCCGTGGAGGCCCACCACGCCATGCCGGTGTGCCTGGCCAGCTCCCCCGGCCAACTGCCGACGACCGCGGGGCCGGCGCCCGGCGGCATGGCGTACGGGAACGCCGCGATGCCGGGGACACGCGCCAGGAGGGTCCGCAGTTCCCGGTCGCGGTAGGCGAGATCGCCTAGCTCACCCGGCGTGCCAGGGGCGACCGTGCCCGTGTAGACGAAGGGCCTGGCCGGTGCGGGGCCCAGGTCCGCGTGCCAGGGGGCGGGATCGGCGCCGCCCACGACGAGGGAACCGTCGGCTGCCCGCTCCAGCAGGGTGACGACGCGGGGGTCGAAGGTGCCCGGCTCCCGTGCGCCACCGGAGAAGTCCCGGCCCCAGCCGTCTCCCTCGCCGTCCCGCAGCACCGTGGCGGGCAACAGGGCCCCGGCGCGCTCCAGCGCGTGCGAGCCGAGCTGGGCCGCGCTCTCGACGTCCCGGCCGGCCGCCGCCGCCCTGCGGACCGCGGCCGCGTCGAACCGCGCCGGGTCGGGGACCAGCTTCCGGCTCACCGCGAGGTCGGCCTTGACGATCGCCCACACCGTGCGGGACGCCTGCTTCTCCCCTACGGCGGCGGCGTCGTCGAGTCCCAGGACGTCCCTCATCCGCGCCACCGGGTTCGGGTGGAAGCGCAGTTCGCGCAGGGCCGCGGCGACGGGTTCCATCGGCAGCCAGTCGGACAGCGTCCGGGAGTCCCCCGCTTCCCGCACGCCCGCCACCTCCAGCAGCAGTCGACGGTGCGGTCCCTCGTCCGCGATCGGGGCGCTCGGGGAGCCCGTCGCCAGGTAGTTGAAGAGATCCATGGTGAACCGCTTGGCACCGACACGGTTGATTGCCGCGTCGGCCTCCCGCATCAGCTCCAGCGCGCCGATGCCGCGCCACAGCCTGTCGAACTGCGGATCGCGGTCCACCAGAGGGCCGAACGTGTGCACCACGGCCCGCCACAGCCGCAGTGTGCGCTCCCGGGTGCCCTCCGCACCGACGGGGAGGTGGGCACGGTGGGCGAGTTCGTCGAGGTCGGGCCCCTTGGGCTCCGGACGGTTGGCGACCCAGCCGGTGCGCGGCTCGCGCTGGTCCGTGGTCAGGGTGATGACCGGTTCGTCGGCGACCGGGCCGCCGGTCAGTTGGCCGGCCCCGTAGAGGCCGATGGCCTGGGGAGCCGCGAAGGCCCAGGAGTTCAGGTGGTTCGCGACGAGCTGGCTCTGGGACAGGTCGTCCAGCACGTCGACGCCGACGGGCACCCCGTACGAGAGGGGCGGGTTCGGCATACCGTGGTACGTCGCGCTGCCGCTCGTCCCGAGGTTGCAGCCGACCAGCAGGAGCGGGTAGCCCGCGGGCAGCCCGGACCTCTCGACCAGGAACGCGACTCTGCGGACGAACTCGGCGGGGCCCGGGTGGGCCACCCCGGCCGCGGTGGGCCAGGAACTGGTCGCCACTCCGGCATGGAGCAGCAGCGGTAGCGGCGCGCGCATGCCGAGTTGCCACCAGGGCAGCGGTTGCGGGTCCCAGGCCGCCGCCCTGCCCGGGCGGTTGACGTGCCACACCCGCGCGTCGGCGAGTTGGGCCGCCCGGTAGCTGCGGGCGTAGCCCCGGTCCGTGTCCGCTTCGAGGTCCAGGGCCAGGAAGGCGCTCAGGTGGTGGTGCGGGCCGATGACCGGACGGACGACCATGTCCCGGGCCCACTCGATCGCCCCGGCGCGCCGCGGCGCTGCGGCGGTCGCGGTTGCCACTGCGGTCGCGGTTGCCGGGGAGCGCTGCAGCCAGCCAGGGATCGGGCCGGTGCGCTCCACGGAGGTGAGCGCGATCAGGGGCCGGGGCGGCACGTCGCCGGGCGGAACGAGCGTCTTCACCGTCCCGTTGGTGGCCCAGACCGTCCAGCCCTGGCGGGTGGCGAGGCCGTCCTGGAGCTGGAGGCCCCACGCGACTGCCTCGGACAGGTACAGCAGCACCTGCGTACCCGGCGGCAGTTGGGCCTTGTCCGGGTTGAATTCCAGCAACGCGTCGAGGACCGGGAACGGCGCGCGCCGCCCCAGGATCTCCACCGACGAAGGACCGCTGTCCCCGCCGAGTACGTAGGGCCTGGGTCCTCCGGGCCCCGCCTCCGCGCGCCACGGGCTGACGCCGACGGTCACGGCCGGGTCGCCGCCCTGCCGTCCGCGTATCTCCACCGCCGTGCGGTCCAGGTCGAGGGTGGCGGGCAGGCTGTTCGACCAGTCCCAGCCGAGCGCGTTCCCCGCCGCGTCGGTGTAGCGGAACTCGGGGGCGAAGGCGCCCTCCTGGTAGAGGTGGAAGGCGGACAGCTCCGCCAGCGAGCCGGCCCGGGGACGCTGTTCGGCCAGCGCCACCAGCGCGGCCAGCTCCTCCGCCATGACCTCGTCGTCGGGGCCCAGCATCAGTACGCGCCGGGCCAGGGCCGCCGCGTCGAGCAGCGGCCCGCCGACCGGATCCGGGTCCCCCGTCCGTAGCCGGTCGAGCAGCGTCAGTGCCTCACGCGCCCCGGCGGGGAAGTGCTCGGCCGCACCGAACGCCTCGATCAGGACGCTCTCGTGGTGCCTGGCCAGCTCCTGGGCGGTGGGTGCGGCCACCGGCACCGGCGCGCTGCCGGCCAGCGCGGCGGCGGACACCGGGAGCGACGGGGCCGCGGGCGCCGGGAGCGCCGGGAGCGACGGGAGCGCCGGATCCACCGGCCGGGTGAACACCCGGCGCGGCGCGGCGGCCGGCGCTGCCGCCGCGCCGTTCCACGGGGCCGCGCGGAGGGGCACGTACCGGGGGGTCAGGTCGAAGCCGGACAGTTCCAGGACCTCGTCGGCCGAGGCCGCCGCCTCGACCAGCATCAGCGGCAGGCCCAGCGCCAGCGGCGGCACCGGCCGCCCCGTCGAGTGGGCGTAGCCGGTCATCATCCGCCGCAGCGTGTCCGAGGTCAGCAGCGCGTTGTCGCCCGAGCGGTTTTCCCGGAACCGGTCCAGCAGCCAGAAGCCCCGCAGCAGCGCGTCGAACGCCGGCTGGTTGTCCTCGACGGACGGGCCGTAGATGAGCCTGATCGCCCGTACCCAGCGCAGCACCCGCTCGCCCGTGGCCTGTCCCCCGGTCACCCGGCCGCTGAGGACGTCGAGTTCGGGCCCGGACGGCTCCGGGCGGAATGCCGCCCAGTCGTCGTCCGCCTCAAGCTGGAGTCGCGCGCCCAGGCCACGTGACAGGTCGGCGGGCACGATCACGGGGGCCCGCCCGCTGACGGTGGACCACACCCACATGTCCAGGCTGTTCGCCAGGTACTGCCCTGCCCCCGGCGCCACCAGCGGGTCCGCCGTGGCCGGACCCGACACGTCGAGGCCCATCGGGACGAGGGCGCCGCCCGACGGCAGGTCAGGGGCGAGGGCGTAGAGGGCGTCCACCAGACCGAGGTAGCTGAACGTCTTGACGTCCCCGGACAGCAGCGCGAGCCGCGCCCCCGTGCCGTCACCGTCGATCCCCAGGGCGAACATGCCGGTGAACGGCAGGGCCTCCGGGGCCGATTCCACCGACCCGGACGCCGGGCCGCCCGGGTCCTGGGCACCGCGCGTGACCCTGGTGAACGTGTACACGTCGCGCAGCAGTCTGTAGGTTTCCTGCTGTCCGTCCCACGCCTGCCCGGTACGGGAGGAGAAGCCGACCGGCACCCGGGACGGCGGCTGCGGAGGCATGCCGGGCTGCGGGGGCACGCCCGGCTGCGAAGGCGCGCTCAGGTGCTTGGTGGCGGCGACCTCGCGCATCCGTACCGGCTCGCCGTCCGCCGCTTCGACCGTCCCGTCCCACGCCACCGGGTCGGGAGTCTCCTCGGGATCGGCCAGTATCCGCAGGGCTCGCTCGGCGTTCCTGACGAGCGGCTCGACCCGCTGCCGCTCCGGCGCGGGCAGCTCGTCCAGCCGGGCCGCCGCCTCCTCCACAGCGCCGCGCAGCGCCCGGTGCGCGGGGGCGTCCACCGGGAGGGGTGTGCCCAGCGCGTAGGCGCCGATCCCGCCGGCGATGTCGAAGCAGTCGAGAGCCGGCAGCAGCGTGCTGGTGGAGCCGTCCGCCTGGGGGAAGCCCGCCGCCGCCAGGGTCAAGAAGGGCGCGGTCGCCCGCACCGCGGGGTGCCGCGCGATACGCGAGAGAGCGTCGCGCTGGGCGGCCCGCGACAGCGGGACCGCGAACCTCTTCGCCCGCTCGTAGTCCCTCTGGAGGAATTCCAGCAGCTCCTCGGCCGCCTGCCGGATCTGCTCGGGCGTCATGGCGGGGTCGTCGAAGCCGTAGTGGCGCAGCTCCAGCAGGACGAGCGCGACCGCGAGCCGCCCGAGATCGGTGTCCAGCGGGCCGTATTCCTCCATGCCGATGGCTTCGACCCGGTTCAGCGTCGCCCCTTGGGACATCCGTCCCGTCAGGCCGAGGTTCAGCTTCTCCCGCACCAGCTTGAACGGGGTGAAATCGTCGTCGGGGATCCGGCCGAACTCCCGGATGTTCTCCTGGAGCCAGTCCCGGGCGCCCTTGAGGTGCGGAACGGCCACCTCGCCGATCAGGCCGGTGTGCCCGCGGAAGAACTCACGGCTGCCGGGCCTGAGTCCGCGCAGGATGTGCTGGAAGGAGTGCCGGGACGCCACGGACAGCAGGTTCTTGCTCAGCACCCCGTGCGCGGTCCTGCCGTCCATCCCCGGCTTCGGCCAGCTGAACGCGAAGGTGACCGCCGCCGCCTCGTTGAACAGCAGCCAGGCGTATCCCCATACCTCCTCGACCTCGGGAACGGCCGCGAAGTAGGGCGTCAGGGCCGCCGCGTCGTCCTGGCTCATGCCCAGGAGGCCGCTCACGTAGTAGAGAGCGACGTTCTGGCCGAACCGGCTGCCCCGCGAGAACAGCGGCTCCATCTCCGGCCGGACCAACCGGCGCAGCGCCAGGGTCTGTGCGGCGCGCAGCCCCAGCGTGCTCACCCCGGCGGTGGGCTGCACGTAGCTGCGGTCCGCGCCGTGCGCCACCGCGGGGAACACCACGGCCCGGTCGCCGACGCCGGGCGACACCGTCCAGCCGTCGGCTGCCGGCAGCAGGTCGGCCAGCCGCACGGGACCCGCCGTGTCGGTGCGCGCCAGCGCGGCGCGCCCCGTCTCCAGGCGGCGCAGCCCCTCCCTCGGGGGAACCCGCCGCTCGTCGGCCACGGACTGGAGCGGATCGAGGACGAACTCGCCGATGATCTTGGCCAGCGCCCTCGCGGGACGCTCCCCCGGCCGGACCGGCGGGGGGTCGTACTGGTACCGCCCTTCCGCCGAGTTCCAGAACATCGGGGTCTTCTCGACCACGAGTTTGAGGCCGTACCCGGTGGCCAGCGTCATCTTCTCCAGCTCGGGCAGGCCCGGTACGGAGAGTTCGATGACATGCCGGTCCTCAAGCTCAAGGGAGAATCCGGCGTATCCGCCGTTCGTTGCCGCGTCGACCAGCGCCTGTCCGGTGGAGCGGGACTGCGTGAACGGCGCCAGCGCCGCGGGCAGCACCCGGCCGGACGCACCGACGATCACCGCACGGCCGTCCAGCGCCGGTATCTCCAGCGGTGAGCGCCCCTGCCGCTGTCCGCCCAGCAGATCCGCCCCGTCGTGCCCGTCCGGCGTCAACGCCAGCCGCCGCCCGCGCCTCTCCAGCGGGTCCGCCCAGGCCACGGTGCCGTCAGCGAGGTGGTACGCCGCCCACGCGTGCCCCAGCCGGCCGCCCTGCCGCCGCCCCAGCACCAGGGCCAGTGATCCCGGTCCTGCCGCCCGTACCGCGTTCTCGATCTGCCGCCACGACTCCACCGACGCCCAGCCGGGACCCGCCGCCAGCGCGTGCTCCGTCGTGCTGCGGCCCACCGCCGAGTCGTCCAGCGCCACCGCGGCCCGCACCCCGCCGGGGAACACCGTGGCGCCCAGGTCCCGCACCAGTGCGGCGCACTCCCCCAGCGTCGGTTCGGCGGGCAGGGCCCGCTCGGCCACCGCGTTCACCCGGGCCTCAAGACCGGCCCAGGTCAGCCCGCGCCCGGCTGCCCTGTCCGGCCCGGGACGCGGTACGAGCGGCGGCCGGCCGGAACGCTGTGCGTGCGGGGGCGAGGAGGTGATGCCGGCATCGGCCGCCGGTGACGAGGTGCCGGAGAGGCCCTCGGCCGCCTCCCGGACGTCGTCGTAGGGGACGTAGCCCCAGATGTCCTCGGGCGGCCTTGTCTCGTCCTGCTCCGGATAGACGGCGACGGTCAGGGTGTCGCCTTCGCGGTACAGCCCCACGGGGTGCGTGCCGGCGTACCAGCCCTTGGCCGTGTTGAGGGAGACCTGCGCCGGAAGGCTGTCCACCACGAGGTCGTCGCCCGCCGGCATGGCCCGGGGGACCACCAGGATTCCGTCGGTCCTGTTGCCCAGCTCCCGCAGCTCCGGGTCGCGGAAGGCGAGATCGGCGAACACCCGGGCCGGTGCGTAGCCTTCGCCCGCGGCGTACACGAACGGGGCCGGGCGGTCCGGTTCGTCCTCGTCGTACCAGGGGGCGGCGATCCGGTCGTACGGACGGTACGAGCCGTCGGGCAGCCGCTCCATCAGCGTGACCACGCTGTGGTCGAAATCGCCCTGGGTCGCCTGGGCCGGCTCTCCGGTGAAGTCCCTGGCCCACAGCGTGCCTTCGGAGTCGTGGCGCAGCGTGTCCGGTGACAGCGCTCCGTCCCGTTCCAGTCCGTGGGAGGCCAGCGCGGCGAGGTCCCCGGTGTCCCGGCCCGCGGCGATCGCCCTGACGGCCGCACCGTGGGCCTCGGCGAACCGCGCGGGGTCCGGCTGCTCCAGGCGCAGGACCGCCGCGGCGAACTCCCCCTGGGCCGCCGCTTCGGCGTCGCGGCTCATGAGCCGCTCGGCCGCGATCTCCGCCCACAGCACACGGGACTGTTCCGCCACGCCGACCGGTGCGTCGTCCGCCAGGCCCAGGGTGTCGCGGACCAGGGCCGCCGGGTCGGGGAAGCGGCGCAGCGTCTCCAGTGCCCTGGGCACCTCGGGCAGTGCGATCCATTCGCTCAGCCCGCGCCCCGGCCGCTCGTCCCACGCCGTGCGCGCGTCCTCCAGCAGTACGGCGAAGCTCCGCTGCCTGTCCGCCGTCGGCAGCCCGGTGGTGCTCGGCTGCCCGGTGAGTGCCTGGTGCTTCTCCGCCAGCAGTTCCAGCAGGTCCACGGTGAACACCGGGACGCTCGGGCGGCCTTGCCCGACGTCCGCCTGCCGCATCAGCTCCAGCGCGCCGATGCCCCGCAGCAGCACCTGGGACAGCGCTCCCCGCTGGTCGCCGGGGTCGCTCAGCAGCAGGGCGTGCTCGTCCACGAATCGGAATGCCCCACTCCGGTCCATGAAGGGCAGGAAGACCCGGCGCAGCGCCATCACCAGTCGCAGGGTCTGCTCCCCGGTCTCGTCGGACGCCGGACCAGGACCCGTGTGCAGACCCGCCGCACGCGCGACGGCGTCGAGCGACGCGCCCCGCGGCCGCGGCCGGGCGACGGGCCACGCGGTCTGCGGGGTCACCCCCTGGAACCGCTGGTCGGGATGGACCTCGAACACGCCCTCGTCGGCACCGATCCCCGGCAGCGGCGCGGTCGTGAAGCCGACGGTCGCCAGGTAGTACTGGGAGAACACCGTCCTGTCGAGCGCGTCGGCCCGGTGCTGGATCTCCGCCAGGTCCACCAGCGGGTCCGCGCCCCGCTGGTCCTTGTCGTGGACCGAGGCGTCGTCCTGCGCGCCGCGTCCGCGCTCCGTGGGCATCGCGCCGTAGCACTGGTCCATGACGAAGGGGTGGTTGTCGGGCAGCCCGGTCAGTGCGACGAGCGCCGCGGCCCTGCGGCCCGACTCCGGGCCTGACGTGGTCTCGGTGCCGTGCGGGGTGTCCCAGGCGGTGGAGCCCGCCAGACCGTGGTTGACCCCGAAGCCGGGAGCGGGAAGCCCCCACTCGCTCCACGGCACCGGGCGCGCTCGCAGACGCGCCATGTCGGGGTAGCGGATGACGTACTTCTCGACGGGCGCGCCGGCCGTGAACCGGGCGTAGAACGAGGTGGCGGACCAGCCTCCGTCGCCCTCCTCGGCGAAGTCCAGCGAGAGGTAGCCGATGAGCCGGTGGCCAGGGCCGACGACCGGCCAGTAGGAGAGCCGGCGGCTCCAGTAGGCGGCGTCGCCGAGGCCTCGTCCGGCGACCGTACGAACCGTCTGCGGGTCTCGGCGCAGCCAGCCCCCCAGGGGCTCCTGCCGCTCCCGCGCGGTGATCGCGAGCACGGAACGTGCGGGGTCGCCGGCCGGCCGTGTCCACTCCGTCCTGCCGCCGGTCGAGAGGACGTCGAGGCCGTACCTGGCCACCAGTCCGTCCGCGAGATGGACCCCCCGGGAGCTGACCGAGTCCATCGCCAGCAGGAGGTCCGTGCCCTCCGGGACACGGGCCAGGTCCGGGTCGAGCGCGGGCAGTTCCTGGAACACCTCGAACGGCACGCGCCGCGGGCGCCCGCCGTGGCCCGGCAGCGTGACGGAGGACGAATCACTCGACGCGGAGTAGAGATACACGTCCCCCCACGGGGTGGTGATCTGCTTCTCGTCGCGTGTCCCGTCCACCCGCTCGACGACCTCAACGGCGACGCTGAGATCGGCGTCGGCCGGCACACCCGCCTGATGCCAGTTCCAGCCCCGGGGCCTGCCCCGCGCGTCGGGCGGAAGCCGGAACGTCTCGGCGAACACCCCGGGCGCCAGGTGGTGCGCCGACAGCTCCGCGAGATTCCGCGCCTGCGGGCGCTGGGACGCCACCCGCAGCAGTTCGGCGACCGCGCCGTCCGTGAGCCGTTCGCCGGCGTCGAGGTGCAGCACCTGGCGGACCAGCGCCACCAGGTCGAACCGGCCCCGCGCCAGGTCCGGGTGCTGCTTGCGCAGCCGGTCCAGCCGCTCGATCAGGGCGTCAAGTCCCCCGTCCCGGGCGGCCACATGCGGGGGCAACGCCCGGTAGAGCGCCGCCACGGCGCTCCGTTGCGGCTCGGGCAGGAGCTGTTCCTGCTCGTCCTCGGAGCTGTCCAGGGACATGTCCGAGCTGCCGGACGCCGACACGACCCGGGACATCGGCACCGGTCCCGGCCGCGACGAGTGGTGCCGCGCGGAGGCGATCACCTCGTCCGCCCGGCTCCGCCTGCCACCCGGCCGACTGCCGGAAGCGGGGGCCTCGGCAGCAGGCAACTCGGTTGCCCGCAGGGGGTTGTACCGAGGGGTCAGGCCGAGGCCGGTCAGCTCCAGGACGTCGCCGGTCGCGCTCGCCAGCGCGTCCATCATGCGCGGCAGTTCCTCCGCGAGCGACCCGGCCGGCCGTTCCTGCCAGCGGGTGAAGGACTCCCGCATCGAGTACAGCTCGCCCATGGTGAGCGGTGTCTCGTCACCGCGCCGGGCCCGGTGCTGGTCCAGCGTCCAGAACCCGCTCAGCAGCGCGTCGAACGTCTCCTGGTCGTTCTCCACCCGGACGCCGTAGATCAGCCGGACCGCCCGCACCCAGCGCAGCACCTGGTCGGGCGTGGCCCGCTCTCCCGTCACCCGGCGTGCGATGGCCCGCAGTTGCGGGAGAGCCGGGTCCGGACGGAATCCCACCCACCAGTCGCCGTCCGCCAACTCGAAGCGGGCCGACGGGTTCTGGCCCGGGAGCGGCACGATCCGCGGCTCACGGCCGCTCGCGGTCGCCCAGACCCAGCGGCCCCAGGCCGTGGCCAGGAACTGGCCGGCTGTCGGCTGCTCCAACGGGTCCGCCTGCGTCGGGCCGGCCAGATCGGCTCCCATCACCACCACGGCCGTGTTCGACGACTGCGCGGTCAGATCCGGTGCGACGGCGAACAGCGCGTGGAACAGCTCCGGGTAGCCGAACTCCTTGACCTCCCCCGACTGCAACGCGAGTCCCGCGCGAGTCCCGTCCCCGTCCAACCCGAGCAGGAACGCCTTGGGGAACGGCACCGGATGCCTGGTGGCCGCGCGCGGCACCCCCCTCTCGCCGCCCTCCTCCTCCGACTTCTTCGGGAACACCCCGGGCAGCAGGGCGTAGGAGTCCGTCCGGGCGGCGGATTCGTCGGCCGACCGTACGGACAGTCCCACCAGTTTCCGGTCGGCGTCCTTGTACTGGACGACGGCCAGGTCGCCGACCGGCACGCGCTCCCCGTCGGCCGCCTCGACCGACTCGTCCCCGCGCACCGGCTCCGGCCTCGACTCCGGGTCCGCCAGCTGCGCGAGCGCGGCCAGCGCCTCGTCGACCGCGGGCACGATCCGATGGCGCGACTCACGGGAGAGCGCCGGCAATTGGGAGTTCGCCGCCCGCACCGCTTCACGCAGCTGTGCATGCAGCCCGGCGGGCAACGGGGTACCCAGTGCCCAGCGGCCGACAGCCTTGGCGATATCCGCCGCGGCCGGACCGTCGAGCAGCGGATACCGCACACCGCCGGCCAGCGGCAGCCCTTCCGTCGCCAGTTCGAGGAAGGGCGCGAGGGCGCGCACCACGGGGCTGTTCCGGATCCGCAGCAAGGACGCGCGCAGCTCGGGCTCCGACAGCGGGAAGCGGTTGGCCTTCGCCTGCTCGTAGTCCCGCCGGAGAAACTCCACCAGCTCGGTCGCCAGCTCGCGGAGCTGGCCCGGCAGCATCATCCGGTCGAAGCCGTAGTGCCGCAGCTCCAGCAGAACGAGGGCGACCGACAGCCGTCCTGAGGCCGTGTCCAGTGCGCCGAACTCCGCCATACCGACGCTGTCGTGCCGATCCAGCCGCTTGCCCCAGGAGGTGCGGCCGGTCAGCCCGACGTTCATCATTTCTCGCGGGCTCGCAGGGCCTCGGGAGACGTCGAAGACGTTGACGGGGACGGCCCCGAAGCCAGGCATTCGCTGACCCAGCCACTCCAGCAGCCGCGTCAGATGGTCGCCGGCGACCCCGCTGATCTGTTCGACGTGATCGTGGAGGAACGCCCGGGTGCGGGGCCGCAGTGCCCTCAGGAGGTGCTCGAAAGAATGCCGGGAAGCCGCCGCGAGAAAGTTCTTGATGAGGATGCCGCCGGGCACCCGGGCCGAGATCGGCTCGGCCGCGACTTCGTTGAACAGCAGCCAGGAGTATCCCCACACCTCCTCAACGTCCGGGACAGCGGTGAAGAAGGGGGTGAGCGCATCCACCTGCGCCGGGGCGGCGTCGATGAGTCCGCGCACGTACTGACGGGCCAGGATGCGGCCGACCTCGCTGCCGCTGCGGAGGATCGGCTCCAGGGTCGGCACCGTCAGCCGGCGCAGGACCAGGCGCTGGATCCCCCGCAGACCGAGCGCGCTCACTCCCGCCGTGAGCTGCGTGTAGTCGCCGGGGCCATCGTCCGGGAACGCCGGATGGACTTCGGTGGTCCTCCTGCCGAGATCGGTCAGCGTCCACCCGTCGGCCGACCGCAGGAGCGCGCTCAGCGGCAGCGGCTCCCCCAGGGCGTCGACGGTGCTCAGCCGCGACTGGGCCCGTTCCAGGGCCGACAGACCCTCTTCGAGGGTTTGCCGCTCCTCCTCCTCCATCACCTGCATCGGATCGACGACAAGCTCGACGATGTAGGCGTATTCACCCGCCTGGACATCCGCCCCCGCTACGACCAACGGCGGCGTGGCCTGGAGCCTTCCGGTGCCGGGGTTCCGATAGACCGCTCTCCTGTCGACGACGGCCATCAGACCGTGCCCGTGGGCCAACGGGTGATGCACGAGATCGTCGGGGTCGCCGTCCCTGTGCTGGATCGTGATGATCCTGCGGTCCTCGAACTCCGGCCCCCACCCGGCATATCCGTGGTTCGTGGGCGCGTCCACCAGCGCCTGCCAGGAGTCGGCGGACGGCGCGCCATCGGACAGCGGCAGCGCCTCCGGCAGCACCTGCCCGGCAGGACCGACGATCACGGCCCGCGCGCCCAGCGGAACGGTCTCGGGCGGCCCGTCGCTCAGCCGGCTCTCTTCCGTCCGTGTCAGATCCACCCATGCCACACCGCCTTCGGCGAGCCGGTACGCGGCCCACGCGTGCCCCGGTCGGCCGCCCTGGGCCCCCGCCAGCACGAAAGCCACCGACCCGGGGCCCGCGCCCCTGACGGCCAGTCCTTCGGCCACCTGGTCCCACGCCCGCACCGGCCGCCAGCCGGGACCGGCCGCCAGCGCGTGTTCCGTGGCGCTCCGGCCCACCGCCAGGTCGTCCAGCGCGACCGCCGCCCGTACCCCTTCGGGGAACAGCGCGTCGCCCAGACCCCGCACCAGCGCCGCGCACCGGCCGAACGTCGGCACACCCACCGCGCCCCGCGGGATCACCTCGGCCACCAGGGCCGACAGTCCGTCCCTGGTCAGCCCGCCGCGGGAGCCCGCGCTCTCGGGCGGCGGGGGCAGTGCGTCCGAGCGCGGCGCGTCCCCGGGCAGAGGTGTCGCCCGATCCGGCGGCGGCACGGCCGGAGCCATGGCGTCGCTGCCCTCGTAGTGCTCGTTGCCCGACGGGACCCAGCGGGAGGTGGTGACACCGTTCTCGGTGACGGTCCGCCGCACGTAGGACGCGGTGTGGAACAGCTCGATCGTGCGGGTGGCGTCCGCCGGGCCGACAGGCTGGTGCGTCCGGAAGTCGAGCGGCCCCGCCTCGCCGTACCGGCCGGCCCTGAAGATGTCGAGGCGCGCGTCCAGGACGTGCGCGAGCAGCGGCGCGAACGCCTCGCCCTCGGCGGAGTTCCAGCGGTCGGCCCAGTTCAGGACGGCGTCGGTGAGAGCGGTCAGCTCTCCGTCACCGAGCGGTTCGTGGCGCAGCAGCTGGTCGGCCAGTTCGCCGCGCAGCCCCTCGTCGGTCGTGAAGCGGCCCTCGTCCGGCAGCGGGACGCCCAGCTCGTCCAGCCTGGTGACCAGCTCCGCCAGGTCCGTCCCGGCGGCACGGGCCGCGAAGGAGCCGTCCCCGAGGGCGCTGAGGCGGTACTGCCACAGCGCCTCGCCCGCGCCCACACCCCGGTGTGCCAGCAGGTGGTCGGCGACCAGCCCGCGTGCGGCGGCCAGCACGGAGGCGTACGGGGTGTCCGCCAACGCGTCGGCAGGACCGGCCAGATCGCGCCTGACCCGCGCCGGGTCGGAGAGCCACGCGTGCGCTGCCGGGTCGCGCCCGGCCAGGCCCGTCAGGCGGTCGCGCAGCAGTGCCGGGTCGCTCGCGATGACGGCGGACAGCATGCTGTTGCCGTCCGGCGGCACCGGCTGCACGGCGCCCCGGGGACGGGGCGCGGGTACGGTCTCCGCGGCTGATACGGACTCCCCGGCGGGTACGGACTCCCCGGCGGGGTCGGCGAGGTCCTCCGGCAGTTGCGCTTCGGCGGTGTCCCACAGCGCGCGGAAGTCCGCCCACAGCTGGTTCTCCGCCCGCGTCCGGCTGTACGGGTTCGCCGGGGTGCCCTGCCCCGCTCCCGGATCCGGTCCGAAGAGCCGCTCCAGCAGGGGCAGCAACGCCGGGTCGTTGTCCCGTACCCACCGGGCGCCGTTGTTGCGCGGCTGGCCGGTGTAGTGGTCGTCGCCGTGGTTGGTGCCGAGGTAGGCGTTGGTCAGCTGGGCGAAGTACTCGTACTCGTTGCGGGACGAGTAGTTGGGCCACGGCCTGCGCCGGGTGGGATCGTGCCGCGGTCCGTCCGGCCATGCCACGGGCGTGACGCGCTGCCCCCGCCCGATCCGCTTCGCGTTCTTCCGCTCCCTGTTGATCTTCGCGTCGTAGACGTGCTTGATCCAGGCGCGGACGACCGGATTCAGCCCGCCCGTGTGGACGGCGTGCGCGAACTCGTGGGTGGCGGTGGAGTATCCGTCGGGGAAGTGACTCCTGAGCCCCACGCCGGTCTTCTCACCGAGCAGGTTCTCCTCGGTGAACGCGACCTGGCCGTTGTAGTGGCCGCCCCGGGTGGTCTCCCAGGAACGGCCGTCCGCAGTGCCGGCCCCGGCCAGCTCGGTGAACCGGCCGTGCGAGGTCAGCGGCTCGTCCCGGGGCACCACCAGCACCCGCGTGCCCTGGTTGAGCAGGCGCAGGGCGACGTTCGGGCCCCGTCGCATCTCCTCGTCCGCGTTCCCGGCGGGCGGACCGTCCGGGTCATGCGGCGGCTCCGCCTGGTCCGCCAGCATCCCGGCGATCAGGTCCTGGGCCGCTCGCCGTGCGGCGTACGGCTGCTGTACGCCGTCGGCCACGCGCACCATCAACTGGGCCGCCGTGGCCGCGAAGTCCTCCCGGGAAAGACCGTCGTACAGGGCCCGCACCAGCATCTCGTCCGCTGCCAGGTAGTTCCGGTCGGGCTGCGAGAGGATCGACAGCTCTCCGGCGCGCTCCCGCGCGGACATGCCGGGCAGCCGGTCCGCCAGGTCGACGAGCGCCGGCGAACCGGGGGACACCGCCTCCAGGTCGCTCCCGGCCGCATCGGCAGGCGGCGCGGACCCGGGCTCCGGTGCCGAGTCGAACGACAGCTCAGGCAACGGCAGATCAGGCTGGGCCGACGGCTCCGGGGGCGCGGGCAGCGCGCCGGGGCGGCCGGAGGGTGCGCCGCTCCGGAGGACGGAGGGCAGGCCGAGACCGCGCCGGAGGCGGCCGGCGAGCGTGGTGGCCGCGTCGTGGCTGCCGCCCGCCACCAGGAGAGCGGCGACCTGCTCCACGGAGTTCCGGTACGGATCGGCCGCGTACCGGAAGAGGGACTCCCGCTGGTACAGCTCGCGCGGCAGGATCAGGCCCATGGCCTTCTCCCAGGCCCGGGAGACGGTCGCTCCGGAACTCCGCCCCGCGCTCTCCTCGAACGCCGCGCGGGTCTCCTGCCACTTCCTGCGCGCGACCTGCGCCGCGACGGTGTCGAGCGCGGCGGGCCACGGGCCCGGCCGGGTCATCAGGACCCGCACCCGGTCCACCGGCGGCAGGGTCCCGAGCGGCGTGCCTCCGGTGACCGGCCGCTGTCCGGGAGGCGCCGTGACGCCCGCAGCGCGCAGTTCGTCGGCCGTGACGAGGAGCCGCGGGTCGACCTCCGCTTCCAGCCGGTCCACCGGTATGTCCTCGGCCGTCACCTGCGCCGAGACAGCCCTGCGACCGGCGTCGTCGTGGTCGTCCCTGGGCACGGGCGGCTGCTCACCGAGGCTCAGCAGCCGCGCCTCGGCGTCCGTCCAGTTCCGGTACGCCCGCACGGCGCGGGAGCGGGCGGACGCGAGCGCGTCGGAGATGCCCGCGCGGGGCGGGGAGCCGGCGGCCGCGCGCTGTTCGAGCGTCTCCAGGGTGCCGACGGCGGCGGCGTAGTCGTACCACGCGGCCGTCAGGTCGCCCCGCACGAGCGCGATCTCAGCCTCGCGCGGGTCGGGAGCGGTGTCGTCCTGCGCGGGTCCTGGTTCCGTCCGGAACACGGCCTCGGACAGGGGAAGGGTGGTCTCGTCCGCCGGACCGTCCGAGGTGGTGACGGTGGCGGTGGCCGTCGCCGGCAGCGGGGCCGCCCGGTCCGTGGAGCCGAAGTCGGGTCGGTCGGAGCCGAAGTCGGCGTCGGTGGAGGTGGTCGCCGGACGTACGGTCGCCGGGCGTACGAGGGGTGGCAGACCCAGTTCGTCGCGGACCTCGTCGGCGAGCGCGGTGCCGGGCCGGGCGTCCGGTCCGCCGGTCAGCAGGTGGTCGGCGACCTTCCGTACGGCGCTCTGGAAGCCGGCGCCCACCGGCCGGGGGACCGCCGGCGCCGGGTGCGCGTCCGGGGGCAGCACCAGGGAGAGCGCCGTGTCCCAGGCGTCGGCGACCGCCTCGGGCGCGGCGTCCGCGTAGTCCTCACCGGCGGCGAAGTCCTGGTACGCCGATTCCCAGATCCGCGCGGAGGCGCGGGCGGCGACGGTGTCGAGGACCGCTGTCAAGGGACCCGGCCCCGCCATGAGCAACCGCGCCTGCTCCAGGGGCGTGAGCCCGCTGTCCCGCACGGTCAGCGTGCCCCCGCTCAACGCGGCGACCGTGCGCTGGATGTTGTCGGGCGTGAGGCCCGCCGCCTCCATGTCTTCGACGCTGATCATCTCGTCCGGAGCCAGTGGCGCAGGGCTGCCCGCCAGGTCGCCGTCGACCAACTGATCGGCGATCCAGCGGCGTTGGGCGTCGTCCCGCTGGACGCGGGGTGCCTGGTCGCCCGGCACCCGGCCGCCGGTGTCGGCCGGCGTCCCGCCGCTCTGCGTGAGCACGGGTGCCGGTGCCGCCAGGTCGCCGTGCCTGTCGCGGAGTTCGGGGGCGGGGCCGGTGCCCGGGTCGCGGTGCGTCGGCGTCCCGCTGACCGTATCCGCGTCCGTCCGCGCGTCCGGAGTCGTCTGCGGGCCCCCGTCAGTCACCTCGCCCGTCGTCCCGTCCGGGCGGAAGTCGGTGTCCGGCTGCGCGTCGGGCACGTCCGGCAGCTCGGACATCTCGGAACCGTCCCGCATCCCCGGGGAACGGCCACCGGGCGAAGCGGCCACCGGCGGGGTGGACCCCGTTGTTGGCGGCGCGCCCGCAGGCGCGGGTCCGGAGGCGAGACCCGGGAGGTTCTTGTCGGCGCTCAGTCCGGCGGCCTCCGGCCCCGCGCCGTCCGGCAGCGGGTTGGGCGCACCGTCCTGGTCGGGCGTCAGCTCGTAGCCGGAGGTGTCGCCGAAGCCCTTGGTCAGGGGTGCGTTGACGTTCGCGATCGGCGGCAGGCCGCCCAGCGACGACCCGAAACCACCGGTGGAGTTCGTGACAGGCGGCAACGTCGACGGGATCCCGGAACCCGTCGATCCACCGTCCGGCCCGAAACCGGACCCGGCGTCCGACCCGCCGAACACACGCTCGTTGCCGCCGGTGTAGCGCGTCGGGTCCGTGTCGTGGCCGAGGTCCGAGGACACCGTGCCAGGTGTCCGTGGCGGGGCGGCGGGGGGCGCCGAGTACGGCGTGGCTCCCGTACCGGGAGGCGGCACCGACCCGGCGAGCGGATCACCTCCCACCACCGGGGGCGGCGGCGAGGCGACCGGTCCGGGGGGAGGCATGACCGGCGACGTCACCGCCCCGTTGGGGCCACCCGCCGTGTTCACGCCTCCTCCCGGACCGCCCGACCCACCGGTGGGACCGTTCGAACCGCCGGCAAAATGCGAGTTGTTGATGTACCGGGTGAACAGATTCCCGTTCCGGAAAGCCTTGCCGTGGAGCCACCCCGCAGGCCCCGTCGTCCCGGAATGCAGACCACCGTGCACATTGCCGCTGATGCCCGCACCCACGAAGTCAAGGGCGCTGAACTTCCACGTACCGAACAAGGCACCCTGGATGATGTATCCGGCCAAGGCCTCGCCCAGGCCCTGCGTCAAGAACGTCTCCGGGACGTTGTACAGGGTGTTCGTCACCGGGTCGGGCTTCTTGAAGAAGTCCCGAAGATTCGGATTGTCGAAATAATCCTTGCCGTTGAACAAGTCCTTGTCGACACCGGGAAACCTGGTCTTGTCGAACTTGTTGAACAGATCCGTGTCGAAGTTCTTCTTGAAGACGTCCGACAGACCGCCCTTGAAGATCCTGCTGATCGTCGTGAACAGCTTGATGAAAGCACCCGCGCCGGCACCGAACAGGCCGCTCTGCCAGATGTTGGTGCCGTTGATACCGGGCGGACGCTGCTCGGGCGGGTTGATCATCAACTGCGCCAGATTGACCGCGAGGGCCTGGATCATCTCCTCCAGGGCCTCCGTGATGGCGGACCCGACCGGCAGATAACTCATCATCCGGTGCAGCGCCATCAGGATGTTCATCGCCGCCCGCGCCCGCGCGAAGACGGCCCCCATCATCGAGGCGCCACCGGTGAAGAACGCCATTGCCGCAGCCGCAGCCAGCTCGATCAGCAGCGTCGCCAGCTCGGCCCAGATCTCCCACTGGCCCGCCTGCAGCTTCTGCGACAGCGTCATCTGCTGATCGCCGAGCCGGCGCAACTGACCACGGAACTGGTCGAAGACGTTGTTGCCGCCGTAGATACCCGTCAGCGACTGGATACCGTCCTTGAACGGACCCGACACCTCGTCGGGAAACGCGTCCGCGGCCTTGGCGACGGCGTCCTGGATCTGCGACTCGTATGCCGAGACCTTCTCGATCATCCCCGAGAACAGATCGACGCTGTCGAAACCGAGATCGGGCACGCCGGACGGCGGCAACTCCCCGATAAGACCGAACATCAACCACCGCTCCTCCTCGGTGTAGATGTCGTCCTGATACTTCTTCAGCATCTAGTGCTTCCCACCGCCACCGGTATCGTCGTCGCTCCCGTAGCCGGAGTCGTTGTCGCTGTCGTCCGACAGGTCCAGCGACTCGGTGTCACTGGTCGCGTCATGGATCAGGTCGTCGGCGTACCCCTTGGCGCCGTCGATGCTCTCGACCTGCTTCAGCACCGCGAGAGACAGGGCGGAAACAGCGCCCCCGATGGCTTCCAGGAACTTGACGGGGGCGTCTTTCGCACCCGTCCAGTCCGGTTCCGTCTGCTGCTTGAACTGGTCGACGACACCTTCCTGGCCGTTCCACCCGTCGTAGAAACGGCTCTCCGTCTGGAAGTCGTCCACCATCTTGTCCGGAGCGCCCGCCACGGAGCGGAGTTCCTCGGCCGCCTGCCGCGCCTTGACCGGGTCGCTGTCGTACGTGCCGCTCGTCGCGCTCATGCCCGGCCTCCCGGCGCCGTGTCGGTGTCGTCCTCGTGGATCTCGTCGCGCAGCCGGTCACTCGGCCGGCCGCCGGCCTGCGGTCCGCCGGAGAGCGCCGAGCCGAAGATCCCCTCCCAGTCGATGTCCACGCCGCGGGATCCCGGCACATGCGGGTTGCCGCCGGTCAGCGGCGCGAAGGTCGCCATGACGCGCTCGGCGATCCGCCTGCGCCCCTCGTCGCACGCCTCCAGTACGGAAGCGGCGAGCTGCGGTCCCGTCATGGCGGCGAACTTGTTGTCGGGGAAGGTGAGTCCGGTCAGCTCGCCCTGTGCTCCGACGGTGACCTCCACCACGCGGTCACGCGAGCGCACCGTCTCCGATGTGCTGCGCAGATCCTGTTCGGCGCGGGCGATCGCCGCCTGGGTCGCCTCCAGATGCGCGCGGGCCTTGGCCATACGCTCCGCCATGGATTCCGTCATCGTGTGCTCCCCGCCGTCCACTCGTCGCTCATCGTCCGATCACCGCGGGCGCGCCGCCTTCGTCGGAGCCCCACACGTCCTCGTCCTCCGCCACCCACGCCTCACGCTCGCGGTCACCGCTCTGCGTCTGCTGCCTGCCGGGCCCACCGCCCTGACCGCCGCCCGCCGCCGGCAGGTAGGGGTTGCCGCCGCTCGTGTTGATCACGGCTTCGCGGTCGTCGTACCGCCCGTTGCCCGGGAGGGTGTTCGCGGGCCGCCGGCGGCTGCTGACCACGGCGGCGCTGTCGAAGACGTTCCGGGCGCGCTCGCCGGCGCCGCCCTCGCCCCGGCCGCCACCGCCCATACCCCCCATACCGCCCATGCCGCCGCCCATCATTCCGGGGCTCATCGGGGTGCCGGGGGAAGAGCCGCTCCCGCTCGACGAGGCCGCGCCGAGGCCGGCGGCGGCATTCGCCGCGCCCAACTGCTCCCCGGTGCCGGCGGACTGCGGGTCGTACAGCTCCTGTTCGTAGTCCGGCATACCGCCGGCGTACGAGCTGAAGCCGCCGGCGCTTTGCGGAACACCGACACCCGAACCGCCGTTCAGGTAGCCACTGGTCGTCTTGCCGTCGGGACCGGCTATCGAGGTGGCGCCGCTGTGCGGGTCCACCGTGGTCCTGCTGCCGTCCGGGTATTCGGTGACGACCTGGCCCTGCGAGTCGAGGTGCGAGACGCTGCCGTCCGGATTGGTGAGCAGGTCACCCGCGTTCAGCGGCCCTGAGTGGGTCGAGCCGTTGGGGTCCGTGACGGTCGACGTCTGTGTCTGCGGGTCGATCGTGGTCGAGCTGGTGTCCGGGTACTCGGTGACGACGCGGCCGTGCGAGTCCACGTACGAGTGGCTGCCGCCGGGATTCGTCAGCGAATCGTCGCCGTTCACCGGCCCGCTGATGTCGTCCGGATAAAGGCTCTGCCGGTAGTCGCTGTTGGAGTCGCCCTGCCGGTCCAGGATGTCGCTCGCCCTGTCCTGGTACTGCTGCTGCCGCTGTTCCTGCTTGGCCTGCAGCTCCTCCTGACGCTTCTGCTGCGCGTCCTGGCGCTGCTCCTCCCGGCGTTGCTGTTCGTCCTGGCGCTGCTCCTGGTGCCGCTGCTGCTCGTCCTGGTGCTGCTGCTGTTCCTTCTGCTGCTGTTCCTGTTTGGCCTCCTGCTCCCGCTGCTCCTGCTTCTGCTCCGCCTCCTGCCGGTCCTGGCGCGCGAGATCCTCGGCGCGCTGACGATCGGCCTTCGCCTCCTGTTCCTTCTGCTGCTGTTCCTGCTTGGCCTCCTGCTCCCGCTGCTCCCGCTTCTGCTCCTCCTGCTCCTGCTTCTGTTCCTTCTGCTGCTGGTCCTGCTCCTGCTTCTGTTCCTTCTGCTGCTGGTCCTGCTCCTGCTTCTGTTCCTTCTGCTGCTGGTCCTGCTTGGCCTCCTGCTCCTTCTCCTTCTGTTCCTGCCTGGCCTCCTGCTCCTTCTGCTGCTGCTGTTGCTCCGCCTCCTGCCGCTCCTGGCGCGCGAGATCCTCGGCGCGCTGGCGATCGGCCTTCTCCTCCTGCTCCCGCTGCTGTTGCTGCTGCTCCTGCTGCTGCTTCTGCTGGTCTTTCCGCTGCTGATCCTGCTGGGCCTTCTGCTGATTCATCTGCAGGATCTGCATCTGCTCCTGGCGGCGCTGCTGTTCCTCCTGCTTCTGCTCCTGCTCCTTCTGCTGCTGTTCCTGCTTGGCCTCCTGCTCCTTCTGCTGCTGCTCCTGCCTGGCCTCCTGCTCCCTCTGCCGCTGCTCCTGCTCTTTCTGCTGCTGCTCCTGCTTGGCCTCCTGTTCCTTTTCCTTCTGCTCCTGCTTGGCTTCCTGCTCCTTCTCTTTCTGTTCCTGCTCTTTCTCCTGCTGCTCCTGCTTGGCCTCCTGTTCCTTCTCCTGCTGCTCCTGCTTGGCCTCCTGCTCCTTCTCCTTCCGTTCCTGCTCCTCCTCCTGCTGCTTCTGGCGCGCGAGATCCTCGGCGCGCTGCCGGTCGGCCTTCTCCTCCTGCTCCTTCCGGATCCTGTCCTGCCGCTCCTGCTCCTCCTTCTGGCGCGCGAGATCCTCGGCGCGCTGCCGATCGGCCTTCTCCTCCTGCTCCTTCCGGATCCTGTCCTGCTCGGCCTTGTCCTTCGCCCTGTCCTTCGCCAGTTGGTCCAGGTAGGCGTCCATCTTGTCCTGGTTTTCTTTGTCCTTCTTTTCCTGCTCCTTCTTGTCGGCCTCCGCGTCTCTCTTGTCCTTCTTGGCCTGATCGTCCTGGAGGCTGGTCTGGAGGTCCTGACCCGACGGCGGGCGAATGTCACCGATATCGAGATTGGTCCCGTTCCACGCGTTGGTGACATTCCTCAGCGCGGTCTCGGCGGGTTTCCCCAACTCCTCGCGTACAGCCCGCCACCAACGGTTCTTCGCCTCTTCGCCGATGGCCTTCCAGGTGCCCATGCTGTCCAGCGGACCGTACGTTCTGTCGTCGTCCCTGGCCATGTTCTCGAAGCCCGGTTGCGGTTCGAGGCTTTCCGTTTCGGGCATGTAGCCGCGCGCGGCGTTGTCACTTCCGCTGGTGTTCGACGTGTATTCCGTGCTGACCTTGAAGAGGTTGTTGTCCCAGACGTTGTTCATGACGTCGTAGAGGATGCGGTTCAGGAAGAAAAGGGGGTTGGCCTTGTCCCAGCTCGACCAGTCGTCCCACGCGTCGTAGAGTTTCTGGGCTTCGTCGCGGAACACCTCGCTCGCATTGCGGACCGCGGCCCCCTGCTTCGATCCGCGAGACTTTCCTGACGTGTTCTTCAGGTCGTCGGACAGCCGGTCGTACCGATGCACGATCAGATGGACCAGATTCCACCAGACACCGGCCGCCTGCCCCTGCCAGTTCTCGTTCTCGACCGCGCCGAATATCTTCTCCCAGCCGTCGAGATCCGCCTTGCGGTCGTTGACGAACATCTCGACGCGGTCGAAAGCCTGGGCCGTCGCCTCGAAGGTGGACAGATCGACGTAGCTGGAGTCCGGGACAGCAGGCGACCAGTCGAAGTCCTTCGTGCCCCTGTCCTTGGTGAGCAGCCAGTCCAGCGCATGGCCCGTACCGAAGGCGTACCTGGCCAGGTCCTTGCTGTCCCAGTCCGTCTTGTCCGTCTCGTCCTTGCCTTCGATCGACCCGCTGGAACCTCCGCCGGATATGGCCCCCTTCGTGTCCTGGATACCGATGAGGGTGATCTTGGCGTAGTGCTTCAGGATGCCGTCTTTGTCCGTGTAGAACGGGATGGAGATATCCATCGTCTTGATGTCGTCGACGACATTGACCCCCTGCCAACTGGTCTCCGAAAGCTCGGGCAGGTCGTTGTTGTCCGCTTCCTCGATCGTGACCCGCATCAGCGGAATGTCGTCGTTGCCGGTCAGGCTCTTGAAGATGGTGTCGACCTTCGGCGCCGCGTATCCGGTGAAGGTGCTGACGACTTTCTGCCAGTCATCGTTGTCGGGACTGATCGGCACGTCATCCATGGCGGGACTCCAACGGCAGGAATACGGGCGGGACTCAGGCTCGGCGGCGTACGGCGGCGGGAAGAGCCGTCAGCCGGCGACGGTTCAGCGGTTCACGCGTCGTCACCACCGCCACCGCCACCACCGCTGCCGCCCAGGGAGTCGGTGATGTCGTCGTTGACGTCCTCGAAGACGTCGAGGAACTTCTCGCCGTCGATCTTGTTCAGGCTGTCGCCCTCGGTCTTGAGCAGCGTCTCCATCGCGTCCCGCAGATTGCTCTCGATGTCCTCGAAGAGCGTCTTCTGGTCCTTGACGAACTCGGCGAGCTGGTCGGCCGTGTCCTTGACCGCCTTGACCAGGTCACCGGCGAGACCGTCGTCGCCGGCTAGGGCGCCGATCGCCAATGGGATCGAGTTCCCGGTGTGGATATTGCTCGGGCGGATGTGTCCGAGATTGACGATGCTCTGCACATCGGCCCCGTGCATGTCGCTCGCGAACCGCTCCGAGGGCGCGTCGGACAGTATTTTCCCGATCGCCGTCTGGAACTCGTGGAGATCGCCGTTGATGAAGCCCTTGATCCACTCTTTGTTCAGGACGAGCGGTCCGTCCTTGCCGCCGTCTGCCATGGTGCCGCTCCTCTTTCACTCCAGTGGTCCGCCGCGGCGCCGCCCACTCGCGCCTTTGCCGCGGATACGGGCGGCCGTCCACGTCCGCCATCGACGCCGACGGCCGCCCGTCACCGCGCATTCCTCGCCGGTTCAGGCGCCGATCCGCACGCCTTCCCAGCCCTGGGCTGAGCGCTTCTGGTTCTGGTCGAAGGCGTTCGACACGTCGTCCAGTACCTGGGCGTGACTGGTGAGCAGCTTGCTCATGGCATCGGCCGCGTTGTTCCACGCCGTCTGCTTCTTGCGGTAGACATCCGCGTCGTCACCGACCCAGCTCTCGTTGAGCGCGCCCAGCTCCTGGTTCAACTGCTGGAGCCAGTTCTGGATCTGATTGGTCTGAATGCGCATGTCTTCGACCGCGTTGCCGGAGCGGCTGAAGTCGACGAAGATATTGCCGTCTGTGAAGTCACTTGCACCACCGGGCATGGCACACCTCGTTTCGATCGGTGGGTACGTTCAGGGGGAAGCGCTCAGCCTGCGAGAGCGTTGAAAATCGAGTCGGCCCGCTGGTACGCCTGATTCACGTCGTCGTTCGCCGAACCCCGGGTCTGACCGCTCTGCTGCAATGTGTTGTTCAGCTCGTTGACCATGTCGCGGAGATTCTTCGAGATGATCTCGGCCTGGTCGTCCCACTTGTCGAGCAGCGCGCGGAAGTTACCGCCCACATCACCGCCCACACCCACGTTGTTCTTGGTGTTTTCGAGTTCCTGCCGGCTCCGTTGCACACCCGAGAACGCCTGCTCCAAGGCGTTGATGCCGTTCCGAGTGGCATTCTCTTCCTGCTGTGAAATACCTTGCATGGTCTCCCCTTCAGACTGGAATCTGCCCCGTGCAACGCGATACTAAAAGCTCGTCAACCCCCTTCGCAATAGCGCATGTTGCGAATCGGAGTGATACGCAAGATACTGCGCCGGTATTTTTTCGGATACGTTTCCGCAGCTCGGCGCCGTTGTTTTCGCCCGCCCTGAAACGGCCGCCTCAGGCGTGAGATCAGGGCCGGTCGGGATCATGGAAAGCAGTGCGGAAGGCAGGCCCTGTGCACGGGCCTCCGTATAACCGAGCGCCTTCAATGTCTCCTGCGTGGGAAGCCGGTACTTCATTCCGGTGTCGGTCACCAGGTACAGCGTGCTGCCGACATCACCGCCGGCGGCGCCGAGCGCGTGCACGAGGGCGCCGCGGCCCGGCCGTACGGCGATCCGGTTGACCGTCACACACGCCGGGGTCAGGCCCTCGGCCGGTGCCTGCGCGGTGGGCCCTAGATCGCCGGGGTCCGCCAGGGACACGCTCACCCGGGTGCCGTCGCCGGCCGCCCGCACCGCGACGCACGGAGTCTGCCCCACACCGAGGGCCACCGGCTCCGGCGGCGCCTCCGGCATGCCCTCCGCCCGGTTGACCGGGTCCGTGTCCTTGGCCAGGTTCCCGTTCAGCGCGTCGGTGCCGAGGCTGCGCGCGGCGGTCGCGTGCCCGCCGTACGCCTTCTGCTTGGTCTCGGGGTCGCCGAGCGCGAGGGCCGCGCCGGTCGCGGAGAGCGGGGCCAGGCCACCGCGCTGCAACTGGTAGTAGTGGGGCCGTGCGCCGGACGCGGTGACCCGGTAGATCTCGCCGACCTTTGTCTGCCGGTCCCCCAGCTCTCGGCCCGGCTCGCCGAGTCCCGGCACGTCGGGCGGGGTCAGGTCGGGCCCTGACGGCAGCGAGTTGAGGAGTGCGGCCGAGACCTGTACGGGCCTCTCCTGCGCGTAGCCGAGCGCCTCGGTGGCGTTCGCCTGGTCGTCGAGCCGCAGCTTGCGGCCCTGCCACACCAGGTAGTCGGCCTTGTCGGGCCCGGTGACCAGCAGCCCCTGTTTCTCGTCGAGCCCCGCTCCGGCGAGTTCGGCGCCCACGGCGACCGTGGTGCCCGTCGAGCCGGTGGTGGTCCCTGAACACACCTGCCAGGGCCCGTCGTCGAGCCGGCCGACCGACGGGGTCTCGTCCGGGGCGCCGACGATACCGACGGGCGCCCCGTGCGGGGTGCCCTCCAGCGACGTGGCGCCGATCGACATCACCTTCATCCGGTCGCCCGCCAGCAGCTCGGCCGAGGTGAAGTTGCGGACCGGTCGCAGCCGGCCGTCGAGGTAGAAGTAGCGGGCGCCGGTGTCCTTGTTGACGACCAGCGTGCCGGGGTCCCGCCAGGAGGTCTTGGTGCCGGGCTTCAGAAGTCCGAAGACGAAGGCGCCCGCGCAGATCAGGATCGCGACCAGCACACTGATCGCGATGCCGCGGTTGGTACGGCCCTGCGGGCTCTCCGGGGCGTCGGGATCGGCGCGCAGCATGCCGGAGGTCAGCCGCCCCATCATGAACATGTGCGCCTGTACCTGGTCGCGTCGGTCCTGCATCGTTCACACCCCCGCTCAGGCCATCAGTCCGCGCAGCGCGCCGTACACGCCGAGCACCCACAGGGCCAGCGGCAGCAGGCTGACCGCCGCCAGGGTGTGCAGGATCTCCGCGAGCCGGCCCCAGTACGGCACGAGCCGGGCACCGGGCACCGTCCAGGAGGCGATGGCCATGGCGGCGGTGAGCGCCAGCAGCGCGGCCACCAGCAGGGGCCGTCGGTCGGGGGCGTAGGAGACGGCGCCGATGACGATCAGCAGCAGCGGGCCCAGCGCGCCGGGGACGGTCAGCGAGAGCCGCTGCCAGGCGTTGCCGAGGCCGCGGCTGTGCAGCAGCAGGAGCAGGGACAGCGCGCAGACCAGGAACGTGGCGGCCAGGTCCGCGTACCACGCGAGCACGCCGAGACAGCCGGCGCAGACCGCGCCCACGGCCCCGTACAGCGAACTCATCCAGCCGTCGCCGAGGATCGCGCGGGCGGCGACACCGCTCGGCGAGTGCGGCTCGATGCCCTCCTGCAACTGCTGGGCGTTGGTGGGCAGGGGTGGCATCCGCAGCCCGGCCATCCGGAAGGACAACGAGGGGACGAAAGCGCCGAGGATCACCGCCACCAGGGCGACGACGCCGGCGACCTGATGGGGCGCCAGGTCGGCGGCGAGCATCAGGGTGCCGGCGAGCGCGCCGAACACTGCGAAGACCGCGACACCGAGGAAGAGCGCGGCGAAGGCCGCGACCGCGGCGAGCACGACGATGGCGCCGCCGGCGCCCGCCGCGCTGGCGGCCAGCAGCCGGGAGCCGACCACCTCGTGCACGTGCGGCCCGGTCAGCTCACCGCCGGGCAGCACCCACCCGGCGAACGCGAGATAAGGCGCGGCCATGACGCCCAGTGCCGCACCGGCCCCCGCGTCACCGACGGCGCGGCTGGCCGACCCCGCGCCGGCTATCAGCAGCAGCGCGACGACCGCCGCGCACACCGCGCGCAACTCCGTCGAGCCGCCGGGCAGCGCCAGGAGAACCAGCCCGCCGGTGAGGGCGAGCACCGCGAGGCCCAGGAGCAGTCTGCGGCTGGCCTTCGGGCTCCAGCCGTAGGGGCTGCCCGCCATGGTGGTGGAGATGCCGTCGACCAGGTCGTCGAGCTGGACCTCGGGCAGGGCTTCGATGCGCGGCCTGAGGTAGAGGTCTTCGCCGTCGCGCAGGTCGTACGAGTCGAGGGTGCGCTCCTCGTCGAGGGGTTCGCCGCCGAGGCGTTGCAGGACCCACCCGCCGTGGTCGATCCCGGTCTCTTTGAGGTCGTCACCGGCGTAGCCCACGACGGCGGGCAGCAGGTCGGCGACGGGAACGTCGGAGGGGACGCCGAGGTCGATGTTCCTGCTGGGCGCGCGGACGGTCAGACGGCACAGACCGGCCGTCTGGGTGCCACTCATCGCAGGTACTCCCGCTTCTGGTACTGGTTCACAGCTCTCCGGACGTGTCTGGTTGGGGGGTACACATGCCGGTGCAGCCACAGTAAGCAGCAGAAAAGCCAACTGGCTCGGCTAATGAGCACGTTGAGCCGAAGTTGGCAATGGAATGAACATGCCGATCAGGTCAACGGCCTCGCGAGTCCTTGAGGATTCACCTTGAGTCACGTAATGCCGCCCCGTTAGGAGACCGTCCGTTGAGTGTGGTCCTGTTCCGCAGGCCGGCCCGTCGCCGTGGCCCGGACATGCCCGAAGGGGAGTTGTCCCTGCAGGAGCCGCCGACGCTGCCCGAAGTGGTGCCGGACAGCTCAGCCGTGTGGACGTATCTGCCCATGGCGATGATGTCGGTCTCCATGATGCTGATGTTCATGCGGCCGGGCATGAGCGGCGCATCGGGCGGCCACTTCATGTACCTGGCCATCGGCATGATGGTGCTGGCGTCCGGCGCGATGATGGTCGGCCAGATGATGCGCAAGGCCAGTGAGCGCAAGCAGCGGCTCAAGGGCGAGCGCCGGGACTATCTGCGCTACCTCACCCAGACCCGGCGCAAGGTGCGCACCGCCGTGGCCGACCAGCAGAAGGCGCTGGCCTGGCGGCACCCGGAGCCGGCCGCGCTGTGGTCGATGGTGGGCACCACCCGGCTGTGGGAACGCCGCCCGCAGGACGAGGACTTCGGCGAGGTACGGGTGGCCGTCGGCGACCAGCAGCTAGGTCTGCGGCTGGTGCCGAACTCCACCACTCCGGTGGAGGACCTCGAACCGCTGTCCGCGCACGCGCTGCGCAGCTTCATCCGGACCTACGCCACCGTGCCCGAACAGCCCATCGCCATCTATCTGCGGGCCTGGGCCCGGGTGCTGCTGCGCGGCGACGAACAGAGCATGCGCTCCCTCGCCCGCGCCATGGTCGCCCAGTTGGCGACCTTCCACGCGCCGGACGACGTGTGGGTGGCCCTGTGCGTCTCGGACGAGCGGCGCGCGGACTGGGAGTGGGTCAAGTGGCTCCCGCACAACTTGCATCCGCAGGAGACCGACGGCGCGGGCCAGGCCCGGATGTTCGTCTCCGCCTTCAACGAACTGGAGGATCTGCTCGGCGCCGAGTTCCTGGAGCGTCCTCCGTTCGACCCGGAAGCCGCTGCCGGGCGCGAGGAGCCGTTCACGGTGATCGTGCTGGACGGCGGCGGTGTACCGGCCGGACACCGGCTGGACGGCGCCGGCTTCCGCAACGCCGTGGTCATCGACCTGGAAGGGGCGCTGACCTGGCGGCCCGGCCGGGTCACCCTGCGCTTCGAGGTGTCGGAGAACGACTTCGCACTGGTACGCACCGACCGCGACCGCAAGGAGCAGACCACCCGGCTCGGCCGGCCCGACCGGTTCGGGCCGACCGGCTCCACCGCGCTGGCCAAGGGGATCGCCCCGTACCGGATGGGCGTGGGGTCCGACGCCTCGGCGCCCCTCTCGTCCGATCTGGAGCTGACCACACTCCTGGGCATATCCGACCTCTACCGCCATGAGCCGCACGCCCATTGGGAGCGCAGCACCGGACCCGCCCGGCTGCGGGTACCGATCGCGGTGAGCGCCGACGGCGCACCGGTGGAGCTGGACATCAAGGAATCGGCGCAGGGCGGCACAGGACCCCACGGCATGCTCATCGGCGCCACCGGCTCCGGCAAGAGCGAGCTGCTGCGCACCCTGGTGCTGGCGCTGGCGCTGAACAACTCGTCCGAGACCCTCAACTTCGTCCTCGTCGACTTCAAGGGCGGCGCCACCTTCCTCGGCCTGGACGAACTGCCGCACACCTCGGCCGTCATCACCAACCTGGCCGGCGAGGCCACGCTGGTCGGCCGGATGCAGGACGCGCTGCACGGCGAACTCATGCGCCGCCAGGAGCTGCTGCGCTCGGCCGGCAACTACACGTCCGCGCTGGACTACGAGAAGGCGCGCGCGTCCGGCACTGCGCTCGCGCCGTTGCCGAGCCTGTTCGTCGTTGTCGACGAGTTCAGCGAACTGCTCGCCGTGCACCGGGAGTTCATGGAGCTGTTCGTGATGATCGGACGGCTCGGGCGCAGCCTGGGCGTCCATCTGCTGCTCGCCTCCCAGCGGCTGGACGAGGGCCGGATGCACCAGTTGGAGAGCCACCTCTCCTACCGGATCGGGTTGCGTACGTTCTCCGCGATGGAGAGCCGCGGTGTGCTCGGCGTGCCGGACGCCTATCAACTGCCCCCGCAGCCGGGCAGCGGCTACCTCAAGTCCGGGGTGGAGGCGCTGACCCGCTTCCGCGCCGCCTACGTGTCCGGCTCCTACCAGGAGCGCCGATCCGGCGCCAACAAGGCCAGGGTGGCCAGTCAGACCGTGCCGTGGACCGCCGGTTATGTGGTGCCGCGCCAGGTGCCCGACCTGCCAGGCCCTGAGCCGGAGGAGGAGGAAGAGACCACCGACACCCTGCTGTCGGTGGCTGTCGACCGGCTGCGCGGCGCGGGCCCTCCGGCCCACCAGGTGTGGCTGCCGCCGCTCGACCAGCCCGCCACCCTCGACCAGATCCTGCCGCCCCTGGTCCCCGACCCGGAGCTGGGGCTGACCACTGTCGGCTGGCCGGGCCGCGGCAAGCTGGCCGTGCCCATCGGCATCGTCGACAAGCCGTTCGAGCAGATGCGCGACCTGCTGACCATCGACCTGTCCGGTTCGGGCGGCCATGTGGCCATCGCGGGCGGCCCGCAGAGCGGCAAGAGCACCCTGGTGCGCACCTTGCTCACCGCTCTCGCCGTCACCCACACCCCGCGCGAAGTGTCGTTCTTCTGCCTCGACTTCGGCGGTGGCACGCTGGCCGCACTGGCCGAACTGCCGCACACCGCCGGTGTGGCGGCGCGGCTGGAGAGCGAGCGGGTGAGCCGGACGGTCGCCGAGATCACCTCCCTGCTCGCGTCGCGGGAGCGGTTCTTCCTGGAGCACGGCATCGACTCGATGCCGACCTTCCGGCGCCGCAGGGCCGCGGGCGAGTTCCCGGAGCAGCACTACGGCGACGTGTTTCTCGTCATCGACGGCTGGTCCACGGTGCGGGCCGACTACGACCGTTACATCCAGACGTTCAACGGGATCGCGGCCCGCGGCCTGAACTACGGCGTGCACATCATCGTCACCACGTCCCGCTGGGTCGAACTGTCCGCCGGCGTACGCGACCAGGCCGCCACCCATCTGGAGCTGCGGATGGGTGACGCGATGGACTCCGAGATCGACACCCGGCGCGCCTCCACCGTGCCGCGGCTGGCCGGCCGCGGTCTGACCCGCGAGGGCAAGCTGCACTACCTCGGCGCACTGCCCCGTATCGACGGCATGGAGAGCGCCGACGACCTCGCCGACGGTGTGTCAGGTCTGGTGTCCGCCCTCAAGGAGAGCTGGCCGGGACAGCAGACCCCGCAGGTGCGGATGCTGCCCACCAGGCTGTCGGTCGGGCAACTGCCGTCACCTGAGGGCAACCTGCGGATGCCGATCGGCCTGGAGGAGGAGCAACTCTCCGTCGTCTGGCACGACTTCGCGGAGAATCCGCACCTGTTCGCGGTGGGCGACGCGGAGAGCGGCAAGACGAACCTGCTGCGGCTGACCGCCAAGGCGATCATGGACCGCTTCACCCCGGCCGAGGCCCGGATCATGGTGGTCGACTACCGCCGCGACCTGGTCGAGGCGATCCCGGACGAATACCGTCTGGGGCACGCCGTCTCCATCGACGCGCTGAAGGACCTGGTCGACGGCGCGGCCCGCGCGGTCCGCACCCGGCTGCCGGGGGAAGAGATCTCCCCGGCCCGGATGCGGCTGTGCGACTGGTGGACGGGGCCGCGGCTGTTCATCCTCGTGGACGACTACGACATGTTGGGCACCGGCATCGGCAACGCACCGTTCGACCCGCTGCTCCCGCACCTCGCGCTCGGCTACGAGGTCGGACTGCACATGGTGGTCACGCGCTCGGCGTCCGGCGCCAGCCGGGGTCTGAGCGAGCACTTGCTGCGGCGCTTCCAAGAGGTCAACACCCCGGCCCTGTTGCTGTCCTGCCCGCCGACCGAGGGCTATCTCATCGGCAACATCAAGGGCCGCACGATGGCACCGGGACGAGCCACCCACGTCGTACGCCGGAAGGCGACCCAGGTCCAGACGGCGCTGGTGGAGGCTTGAAGCCCGTCCGGCGATTGAGGACGAACCGGCCCACCGGACGGACCCGGTGGGCCTGTCCGGACCCGGCCTAGGGCCGGTCGCCGGAGTCCACGTCACCCTCAGCCGCCCCGGCCGGCTGCCAGCCCCTGGCCCGGCCGCGGGGAATGACCACGGCGCCGCCTGCCACCAGCAGCACCAGCGCACCGCCCGCACCCGCGATCATCAGCGCCCGGTTCCGCGGTTCCGTGGCGGCCGCCGCGGGAACGTGGGCCGCGGCCTCCCGGGGCGGGGCGCCCTGCTTGTCGGTGAGGAGTGTCGTCAGCGCCCCGTACGGGTCGAGCCGCGGCGGGTCGTCCGGGTAGCCGGCCACCGTGAGCTGGTCGGCTACCTGCGCGGCCGTCATCTTCGGCTGCCGTGCCCGGACGAGAGCCGCGGCGCCCGCCACATGGGCGGCGGCCAGCGAGGAGCCCGAGCCGAAGTAGTGCCCCGATCCGGTGGGCCCGACGCTGACCACCGCGTCGCCCGGGGCCGACAGATCCGCGTTGTGCGCGGGCGGGGCGGCGTCGGGGCGCAGGCCGCCGGGGCCGTAGTCCACGACGGAGAGGACCCCGGGCGCGGCCCCGGGCCAGTACCAGGGGGCGGGCTGCGCGGTCTTGCCTGCGCTGTCCTTCGGGAGGTAGTCCGGGACGTTCGGCGCGACGACGAGGGAGTCGTGCTTCGCCGCGTACGCGACGGCCTCGGTCAGCTCCTTCTTGCCGGTGGCTATCGCCCGCCCGACGTAGATGACCTCGGCGCCCCGGTCGGCCGCCGTACGGATACCGGCCGCGAGTCGCGACGCGGTCGTCTCACCCCGGGTGTCCGTGCCGCGCACCGCCAGGATGCGGGCTCGCGGAGCGAGTCCGGCCACCCCGACGCCCTCACCCGGCGCGGCGGCGATCAGCCCCGCCGCGAAGCTGCCGTGACCCACGCAGTCCTCGTCCGCGTCCCCGACCGCCTCGACCCGGCCCGCGAGGGCGGGGATGCCGGTCCCGACTCCGGTGTCCACGACGGCGACGGTCACCCCGTCGCCCTGGCTGAACTGCCAGGCCTTGGTCATGCCCAACGTCTGCCAGGTCCAGGGCTGTTGGCCGGCCTTGTCGGTGGAGGCCTTCGCGCACGGTTCACCGGCGGCCAGTACCGACGAGACGACGGGGAGCTGGATGTCGTCCGCCGCCGCCGGAACGGCTCCTGCGGCCGAGGAGAGCGCGGCCAGCACCACGGCGGCCGCCGCCCGCTGCACCGGACGACGGTGGGAGGGAGCTGCTCGTCGCATGTGCGCAGAATACGTGGCTCGTTGTCCAGCCGGTCGGCGCGAACTGTCCAATACATGCTCAGTGTTGTGTCGTCGGCGTGGGCAGAAAAACCCACGGGTGGACAGCGTGACGGCATCGGCCCACACCGGCGGCCTGCCACGTGTCACACCCCCCACGAGCACCCTGACATGCCTGGCTGAGGGGCCGTGGGTTCCCGTAGCCTGCAACGAGTGCGCGTCCCGCTGATCACGCCCGCCACGACCGCGTCCACCCAGGTCGCCCGGGGCGGCGCGCACCACAACGAGGAGGTCCCAGCGTGTCACGGCAGTTGCTCAGGGTCGATCCGGACGGGAGGGACAGCTTCCCCACGATCGGCGAGGCCCTGGCGCAGGCGCGCACCGGAGCCGTCATCCGTGTCAGGCCCGGTCGTTACCGGGAGAACCTCACCATCAACACCCGGCTGACCATCGCCGCCGACGGGGAGCGCGGCAGCGTCGAGATCTGCCCGCCCCGCGGCACCGCCGTCGTCCTGGTCGCGGACGCCGTGATGCTCACCGACCTCACACTGCGCGGCGGCAGCGAGGACCTGCCGGTGGTGGACGCGCCGCGCGGCCAGATCGTCATGGACGGCTGCACGGTGGTGGGTTCGGGCTGGACGGCGGTCCTGGCCAGGGAGAGCGGCTCGCTTGCCATGCGCGACTGCCGGGTCTCCAACCCGCAGGGCGCCGGTGTGGTGGACACCGCGAGCGCCGAGAGCGTCGTCGCCGACTGCCTGATCGAGCACCTCGGCACCTCCGCCGTCGTCATCGGCGAGCAGGCCCGCACCACGGTGCGCGGCTGCCGTATACGGGACGCCAAGGGCAATGGCCTGCTGGCCAACGGCGAGGCCCAGGGCCGGGTGGAGGAGTGCGACATCTCCGGTACCGAGAAGCCGGCCATCGCACTGGAGGGCCGGTGTGCCACCCGCGTGTCACGTGTGACCGTGCACGACACCTCGGTCGGCGTCTACGTGACCAGTGGGTCCCGGCCCACCCTGGAAGACGTCACGGTCACCGACACCACGGGGCCCGGCATCGTACTGTCCGCGGGCGCCGACCCCGAGCTGCTGCGCTGCGTCACCACACGGACCAAGGGCAACGGTCTCGCGGTGACG
Organism: Streptomyces sp. NBC_00370; assembly: GCF_036084755.1. Lineage (NCBI taxonomy): Bacteria > Bacillati > Actinomycetota > Actinomycetes > Kitasatosporales > Streptomycetaceae > Streptomyces > Streptomyces sp. NBC_00370. The sequence continues at coordinate 5,153,572 of NZ_CP107968.1, read as the reverse complement.
GAACGCTCCCGCGGCACCTTCGACGGCTGCGAGTTCACCGCCGCCACCGCCTCGGCGATCCGGGTGAACGGCTCCAGTGCGCCGCTGCTCACCGGCACCGTGGTGCGCGACTGCGCCGACAAGGCGGGCGCGCTCCTCCTGACGGAGGACTCCTCCGCCGAATTCGACCGCCTGGAGGTGCTGGACGCGGCAGGCGTCGGCGTCTGCGTCCGCACCGGCGCCGACCCGCTGCTGCGCAAGGCCCGGATCACCGGCGCGGGCGGCCACGGCGTCGAGGTCCTGGAGGACGGCCGCGGCAGGCTGCACGGCTGCACCGTCGAAGGCTCCGCCGGCGCCGGGGTGTTCGTCGCGAACGGCGGCGCGCCCGAACTGCTCGACTCGGTACTGCGCTCCACCGCCCAGGCGGGCGTCCGGATCGGCACCGACGGGCGGGCCACGGCCGGCGACTGTCACATCGACGCGTGCGCCACCACCGGCCTGCACGTCGAGACCGGGGGCGAGTTGACGGCCAACAGAACCCATGTGACGGGCTCGGCGGCGCACGGTGTGCTGGTCGCCAACGGCGGCCGGGCCACGCTTGAGGGCTGCCAGGTGAGCGGCGCCGGCGGCGACGGTGTCCGGGTCGACAGCTCGGAACAGGTCACGCTCACCGACTGCGTCGTACGGGACAACGGCGGGGCCGGCCTCAAGCAGTCCCGTGCCAGCGGACGGCTCACCGTCGAAGGACTCGTCAGCAGTGGCAACACGTCCGAGGACGCCTGGGGCGATACGGCCGGCGACCTCGCTGCGGAGGGGGCGGCCACCGACTCGGCCAAGCAGGGTCCGCAGAGCCCACTGGGGGAGCTGGAGTCGCTGGTCGGGCTCGGCGACGTCAAGCATCAGGTACGCACCCTGATCAACCTCAACCAGCTCGCGCAGCGCCGTGCCAGCCTCGGCATGCCCGTCCCGCCGATGAGCCGCCACCTCGCGTTCTCGGGTCCACCCGGCACCGGAAAGACCACGGTGGCCCGGCTGTACGGCGGCATCCTGGCCGAGCTGGGCGTCCTGCCCTCCGGCCACCTGGTCGAGGTGTCACGCGCGGACCTGGTCGCCCAGGTCATCGGCGGGACGGCCATCAAGACCACCGAGGCGTTCAACGAGGCGCTCGGCGGCGTGCTGTTCGTCGACGAGGCGTACACCCTGCTGTCCGACGGCAAGGGCTCCGGTGCCGACTTCGGCAAGGAAGCCGTCGACACACTGCTCAAACTGATGGAGGACCACCGGGACGACGTGGTGGTCATCGTCGCCGGCTACACCGCCGAGATCGCTTCGTTCCTGTCCTCCAACCCGGGGCTGTCCTCCCGCTTCACCCGCACCGTCGAGTTCGCCAACTACTCCGTGGCCGAACTCGTCACCATCACCGAGAACATGTGCCAGGCCCACCGCTACGAGCTGGCCCCGAGCACCCTGGACGCCCTCGCCCGGCACTACGAACGGATGCCGCGCGACGCCGGGTTCGGCAACGGCCGCGCCGCCCGCCAGGTGTTCGAGGAGATGGTGGACCGGCAGGCCTACCGGCTCGGTTCGCAGCCCGACGCCGCATGGAACGACCTGTCGCTGCTGCTGCCCGAGGATGTCGCCGACGAGTCGGCGGACGGGCAGACGGCGGACGGCCGCGGGGCCGACGAACTGCTGGCAGAACTCGACGCGATGGTGGGGCTGCACGCGGTGAAGCGGGAGGTCACCGACCTGGTCAACCTCCTCTCCACCGCCAGGCAGCGGCAGGCGGTGGGCCTTCCCACACCGAAGATCAGCCACCATCTGGTCTTCGAAGGCCCGCCCGGCACCGGAAAGACGACGATCGCCAGGCTCTACGCGGACCTGCTGCACTCCCTCGGCGTCCTGCGCACGGGCCGGCTCGTGGAGGTGGCGAGAGCGGACCTGGTGGGCCGCTACGTGGGGCACACCGCGCAGCTCACCAAGGACGCGTTCGAAAGCGCCCTGGGCGGCGTGCTGTTCATCGACGAGGCCTACGCCCTCACTCCCGAGAACGCCGGCTCGGACTTCGGCAGGGAGGCGGTGGACACCCTGCTGAAGCTGATGGAGGACCACCGCGACGAGATCGTCGTCATCGCCGCCGGCTACACCGAGGAGATGCACCGCTTCCTCTCCTCCAACCCCGGCCTGGCCTCCCGCTTCGCCCGTTCGGTGAAGTTCGAGAACTACTCCACCGACGAACTGGTGGACATCATGAACGGGTACGCGACCGCCTCCGGCTACGACTGCGCCCCGGAAACCCTGGAGGCACTGCGCGCCTACGTGTCCGACCTCCCCCGGGACCGCTCCTTCGGCAACGCCCGCACGGCCCGGCAGACCCTGGAGTCGATGATGACCAGGCAGGCCCGGCGCATCGGCACGATCGCGGCACCGAGCATGGACGATCTACGGCTGCTGATGCCCGAGGATCTGCCGGAGCGGGCGGGGCTGGCCGCGGGGTGACCGGGCGGGACTCGCCCTCCGGCCCGCTGTCTCGCGCGGGCCGGTGGGCGGTCGGCGGGCGGCCGGTCAGCGCTCCAGGAGAGCGATGCGGATGGCTCGTTCGACGTGTGCGGCGGTGTTGGCATATCCCGCACCGTTGGGGTGAACCAGGGTGACGCGCTTCTGAATGAGGCCACAGTTCAGCGGGGTGCCGGTGAGCTTTGTGGGCCAGTAGTCCTCGGCGTCGCCGCAGATCCCCTCGACCCACTTCGTGGCCGCGGGCTGGCAGGCGTCGTGGCCCACGCTGGAGGAGTAGATGTCGACGTAGCGGTCGCCGAAGAACGAAGAGACCTGCTGGATCGTGCTGTTCAGCCGCTTGAGGACGTCGTCACGTAGCCAGTCGATGTCGGCGTGCTTGATCGAGCCCAGCTCGGTGAGGGACAGGCGGTTGCAGGCACTGGCCTCCTGCGGCAGCACGGCCGGGTAGCCGACGGTGATCACCTTGGCGTTGGGTGCGGCCTCATGCACCTTGGACAGCATGTTGACGTACTCGTCCTGAACCCTGCCCAGCTTGGCCTGGATGCTTTCCTCGCCGGCGGGCGGGTCGGTGTAGTACTCACGGCAGGACCCGCCGAGCGTCGCGCCCAGTTCGAGGCACTTGAGGAGCATGCCGCCGAAGGGCAGGCTGTTGCCGCCGACGCCGATGGTGACGACATCGGTCTGGTCGTTCAGGTTCGCCCGCTGGATCTGCGGGTCGACCGCGGGCCACCCGTCGGCGGGTGGCTGGACCGGGCTGATCGGCGTCTGCCGGGTGTCGGCGATGTTGTCGATGGTGGCGTTGCCGCAGCTCACGTTGGTCAGGTGCACGTACTTGCCGGGCGGGAACTCGTCGAGCTCCCGCTCGACAAGACCGGGGTAGGCGCCGCTGGTGCGGTCGCAGCCGTCCCGCGACGCATCACCGAGAGCGGGCTGCGGGTCCCCGACGAAGCCGCCGGCCGTGTAGGAGTCGCCCAGGGCGGCCCACTGATACTGATCCGCCGCACCGGCGGAGCCCGCGGGCACGAGCGCGCCGGCAGCCAGGACAAGCCCGACCGCCAACGCTCGCACGCGCAGACGAGAGACAGGGTGTCGCATCGATCCTCCAGAACCGAGGTAGGACGCCCCGGAGCCTTGATATGCCCCACACAAGGAAGGCGCCTCACCCAAGAGCGTCCACACTGCCGTTCTACCGCTCCACTAAATGGGACCTATCAGACCCGATCGAGCTAAAAGATCAGATCTTCACGCTAATCGCCCGCCACCAGCCGACACAGCCGCCGGACCGGCGAGTCGGCCGCGGGCGACCGGGCCCCCGACTCGGCGTGCAGACCCCGGACCCAGCTCTCTGGCACCCCCATTTCGTTGGCCACAGCAGCGACTTGGGCCGTCACCTCTGGGGTCTAAACTGCGCGCTATGAGCTTTGGGCAAGGGGGACCCCAGTGGGGCGGTCCTGGGGCACCAGGACAGAGACCGTACGGGTCGCAGGACCGCAACACACCGGACTGGGCAGCGCTGGCTGACGCCTCCGCCGCGCGTGCCCGCCGTAAGCGGTGGCTGCTCGCAGGCGGCGGTGTGCTCGCGACCGCCGCGATAGCCGCCATCGTGGCGACCGCCGTTGTGTCCACGAGCAACGGCAGCGACGCGCACGCGTCCAACGCCTCGGAGACGGCCGCCACCACCCTCCCCCCGGACTCCGCCCTGCCGGGCGGCGGCGACGAGCCCGAGCCGTCCTTCTCCTCGGTCGCCCCGCAGGCACCGCCGACCCCGAAGGACTTCATCGACAGCGCGGACAAGGACAAGGCCCCGCTCAGCGCCGAAACCCTCTTCCCCGGCGCCAAGTTGACGATGCCCGGCAACCACGTCTACCTGAAGGCCGCCACCGCCCGCACCACCAACTGCGCGGCAGCGGCCCAGGGCGCCCTCGGCTCGATCCTCGCCTCCAACAGCTGCGACCAGGTCATCCGCGCCACGTACCACAAGGGCGGCGTGGCAGTGACGGTCGGCGTCGCGGTCTTCAACAAGGAAGCGCAGGCCCTCAAGGCGAAGTCCGAGGCCAGGGACGGCATCGCCTCCCTCTCCGGCGCGGGCGTCCCCACCTACTGCCGGGCCGGCGCCGTATGCAGGAAGACGACCAACTCCTACGGCCGGTACGTCTACTTCACCGTCAGCGGCTTCACCAACCGCAAGAACGTGACGAAGGCCGACAAAGACGTCTTCGCCATCAGTGACGACCTCGCCCAGTTCACGTTCCAGCAGATCGTCCAGCGCGGCGAGATGCAGGCATCAGCGGCGGCGACGGCCCCCATCTCATAGCCGCGGCCGGCCCCACGAACACCACACGATCTTGCCGGGGTTCCGCTCCCCCACCCCCCACTCGTCGGCGAGCGCGGAGACAAGCATCAGCCCGCGCCCCGTCTCGTCGCCGCCGTCGGGATGCCCCTCCTTCGGCGCACCGTCCCCGCTGTCATGCACCTCGACGGTGAGCACGTCCCCGTCCCACCGCAGAAACAGCCGAAAACCGCGCCCCGGCGGTACGCCGTGCACCAGCGCGTTGGTGCACAACTCGCTCACACAGAGCAACACTTGATCGGCGTACGACGTCAGCTCCCACACCTCAAGAGCAGCGGCGGCGAACCGCCGCGCGGCGGGCACGGATCGGCGTTCCCGCCGGTAGAAGCGTTCTCTGACGGACGCGAATTCGGTATGTGTGTTCACGGTACGAGGGTCGCGGAGAGTGACTAGTCTCTGGCAGTGAGCGAGGTCGTACAGATTTTTTGTACGGGTTCCCGGTGTTAGAAGCACGCGTACGACGGGGGAGTTGGCCGGTATGCACCCAAAGAACCGCCGCCGCAAGAACGGCTCGGCGATGAAGATGCTCGGCGCGCAGCTCGCCCACTTCCGCAAGCTTGCGGGCTATACACAGGAGTCGCTGGCGGAGGCGGCGCTGATGGGCGTGGACCTGATCGCGTCGATCGAGCAGGGCCGAAGGCCGTTGAAGCTGGATCAGGCGATCGTGCTGGACGAGCTGCTGGGGACGAAGGGGGCCTTACAGACGGCGCTGGAGTTCATGCCGGACGTGGACCGGATTCCGGCGTGGGCGGAGGACTACGTGGATCTGGAGGGCGAAGCCATCGCGCTCTCCTGGTTCGAGAACCAGGTGCTGCCTGGCCTGTTGCAGACAGAGAGCTATGCACGGGCGGTGCTCGGCAACAAGGTCCCGGCATTCGACGGGGATCAGGTCGCGGGACAGACCGCGGCACGTCTCGACCGCCAAGCGGTGCTGCAACGCAAGGTGCCGCCGACGGTCAGCTTCGTCGTCTGGGAGCCCGCGGTAAAGCTGAGCCTTGGTACGGAGGCTGACTACAAGGAGCAGCTCCGCCATTTGCGTCAGTGTGCGGACCTGCCTTGCGTCACACTCCAGGTTCTGCCACTGGATGTCCGCAGTCATGCGGGCCTGGACGGCCCATTTACCCTCGTGGAGACCCCTGATCATCAGCACCTGGGCTACACCGAATCCCAGCGGGGAAGTCAACTCATTTCGGACGCCGATGAGATCAGCATCCTGGCCCAGAAATATGCAATGCTGCGAACGCAGGCTCTCAACGCCGAAGACACCAAGAGCCTGCTGGACCGGCTGGGAGAGTAATGAGCGCCGCACTGAAGTGGTTCAAGTCCAGCTACAGCGGCAGCGAAGGCGGTCAGTGCCTCGAAGTCGCCTACGACTGGCGCAAGTCCAGCTACAGCGGCAGCGAAGGCGGCGCTTGCGTCGAAATTGCCGCCCACCCCACCACCATCCACGTCCGTGACTCCAAGAACCCGGACGGCCCCACGCTCACCCTCTCCCCCACCACCTGGGCCGCCTTCACCAGGCACGCGTAACGCTTCAGGTGCTGGACAGCGTCGTCCCCAGCGACTGGAACCACGCGCCGTGCGAGAACGGCTCGGGCGGCGCGATCTCCATGCCGAACTCGGCTGCTGCCAGGGCGTAGTCGCTGTCGTCCAGGGGGAGGGCGAGCAGCTCGTGGAGTTCGCCCACGAGGCGCGCGGCCAACTGCGGATGGGTCGTGGCGGCGTAGTCGGTGACGGCGGCGGCGTGGTCGGGGAACTCGTCGACGATGTCCTGCGAGAACCAGCCGCCGAGGAGTTGCGCGGTCTCGGGGAAACGGGCGTGCCACTCCCAGTGGGTCTGCGGTGTGGACGGCTCCGGGACCTCGCCCTCCTCGATGCTCTTCTTCAGGTGGTCGGCCAGCACCATCAGCCAGTCGCCGATGTCCGCCTGTGGCAGCCCGGTGTCGGGGATCGCGTAGAACTCACCCAGGTCGCGCCGGATACGGCCCGGCGGATTCCGGCTGTACTCGCGAAGCTGACGCTCCGCCTCGGCGAGGGCCTGCGGGCGGGTGTGCCAGGTGTGACGGAGGTACGCGTCCAGGGCGCGGCTGCGCCGCTCCGGGGTGTCGTCGGCAGGCTGCCCCAGGTAGGCGCGCATCACTTGGTCCAACTCGCCGTACCGGCGGTCGTGTTCGAGGGGCTTCATGGACATGGGTTGCGGCCCCTACAGGTAGAACGGGACGGTCGTGTGGACGACGAAGCCGTGCGGGCTCGACGGCTCGCGCCGCAGCACCACTCGTGCCGCACGGACATCGACGGGCCCATGGCCCGCGAGCAGGTCCCCCTCCAACTGGACCCGGCCCACGGCGTCCTCACGGGAGGGCCAGGCGGCCTCGATGGTGAGCCGGGCCCGGGTGTTCTGGGCGAGCCAGCGATGAACGGCCTGCTCGTTGGCGGTCACCACCTGCTGGGTGGCCCATTGGGCGGTCTCCCGATCGGGGTAGGTCGCGGCTCGCGTCAGCATGGTGTGGCTCCAGGTCCGTGCACGTGTACTCAGTTCGCGTTGAACGACCAGAAGACCCCGACCTCGTCCGCACTTACGGCGATCAGTCCGAGATCCATCATGTGGTCGGTGAAGGGCCGACCGCCGGCGAGTTCGCCCGCGAGGAAGTCCGGCGATGTGGAGGTCCGGGCCAGGTCGGAGGAGGTACGGAGGACTGCGTCGGCACCGAACCGGCCGAGCACCGTCCGGGCGTCGGCCAGCACATCGTCCCGGTCGGGGCGCGTCCGGACGGGGCGGCCCTCGAAGAACCATTCCTGGGTCAGAGAGGCGAGCAGCTCGGTGCCGGCAGGAAGTGTGACGGGATACGTCCACGCGTGCACCTGCTCGGCCGTGAGGGGCAGGAACGGATAGGAAGGACGGACGTTGCCGCGCCCCTCCTTGTCGACCTGCCATTCCAGCGTCCGCCAACCCCGCGGGTCGGTGACCGACCGGTCCATGACGGCCAGAACGTCCCGTCCCCAGTCCTCATGCCGTCGCGGGCCGGTCATCGCAAAGGTGTACACATCGTCGAGAAGCCGCTCCAGCGCGGCGTCCCAGGCAGTGTTGTCGACGGGGTTCATAAGGCTTCCGGTCGGTCGGTCACGGGGCGGGCATGGATGTGTAGATGATGTAGGGCGGATCGAGCCTGGAATCGTACTTCAGGATCGTCTTCACGTTCTTGACGTCGATCGCCTTCGCGTTGAGCCCGTGGTCCTTGTATCCGGTCCCCGGGATGGTGTTGCCCGACCCGTCCGGATCGGGAATGGGCTGCTTGGAAACGTATCGGCCGCTGACCTCGCCGTTGGGGGCAGGGCTCGTGAACCCCTGCGTCTTCCCTTCCGGAGGATTGGTGGCCAGCCACGCATCGATCTCTGACTGCTTCGCCCGCAGGTTGTGTTCCGTCAACCGTTGCGCGCCGGCCATGTCCTTGAAGGACGACGAGCCGCCGATCGACGGCTTGCGCCGCTCCGGCCAGTTGTCGTTGGAATCAGCCTGGTCGCGTAGGCGTTGGGCGAGCTGCTCGTCGGTCTTGCCGACGTGCTTGTCCAGGGTGTGGCCACCGCCCAGGTACTCGTTGCTGGCCAAGTCGAAGGTGTGGTTGCCGTTGGAACCCGCTTCGGTCCACCGTTGCTCGTGCTTGAACTCATCCAGAGCACGAGCACCGAAGCCATGCGCGCGTGCGACGCCCGCCTCGAACTTCGGGGCGCTGCGGTACGCCTCGTCCAAGGGGCCCTTCAGCGCGTTCATGCGCGTGGTCAGACCCCCCAGGGTGCCGGTGTACCTGTCGACGATCCCGTTGAGCTTGGCCGTGTTGATGTTCAGGACGGTCTTGACGTCGAACGACAGGATCAGGCCCGCGCCCTTGCCGATCGCGGACGTGACCGTGCCGAGGAGGCTCTTGGGGTCCTTGGGCTTGGCGAGGTCGTCGATGACCTCCTTGGCGGCCGACAACAGGGCGCGCCGGAGCTCCTCCCACACGTCGTGGTTCAGGTCGACGGCGGCCTCCGCGTACTCGCGCAGGATGGTGGCGATGTCGTCGGCCGTGTCCTTGAGTACGGTGATGACGGGCTCACTGCCCGTGGGGACGCGCGGCGTGCCGTGGCCGGAGTTCGCCGTGTGCGCCCACTGGTAGCCGTCGAGCGACTGTCCCCACGACGTCCCGCCCCACAGCGCGCTGCAGAACGTCCGCATGGCCGCCTCCCACTCGGCCTGCTGGTGGTTGGTGATCATCCCGATCGCCTGGGTGAGCTGGTCCGCTCCCGTCATTCCGACGATGGAGACGTTCATCCAGCTGTGGCACAGGGAGTTGAGATAGTGCTGCTGCGGGAAGGGATAGACGTCCGCGACCCTGCCGACCCGGAACACGTGCTTGCACAGGGGCTGGAGGACGTCCCGGACGATCTCCGGGATGCCCTCCAGCAGACCGCGCAGAAAGTCGTCGCCGCCGTCGTCGTCGCCCCACTTGATGTCGGGTATCGGGCCCAGCTTCGGGGCCTGGTCGATGACCGCCGGCCGGGGACGCTGCTCGGCCGCCACCCCGGGCTTGGGGTGGGCCGCCGCGTCCGCCTTGCTGTAGGTGTTGGCGGTCTCGGTGAAGCCGACGGCGACGCCGCCGACGCTCACCACCGACCGGCCCCAGACGTCGAGCCAGCGGTCGCCGATCGTCCTGTACGCCTGGGCGAACGTCTGCGCCTCGGTGCCCGCGCCTCCGGCGTCGGGGTACTGGCCCAGTTCGTCCAAGAGCTGGTTGACGCCTCGCATCAGGAAGTCCTGCTGCATCGCGACCCGTCCGGAGACCGTCCACAGGTCGCTCGGCTTGACGTCGATGGTGCCGCTGCCGCCCGGACCCTGGGCAGGGGTGGCGGGGCCCGCCATCAGCCACCACCTCCCCAGCCCTGGAGCACGGATCTGTGGGCAGCCGCGTAGTTGAGGTGCCCGTTGACCACGACGTCGTGGAGCCATGCCTGGGTGGCCTTGAGGTCGTCGGCGGAGCGGCTCCACTTGTCCAGCTCGTCGATGAATGCCTCGCGGGCTTCGCCGTCCCAGCTCAGTACGACCTTGGTGGCCCGTTCGTACAGCGCGTCCAACTTCTCGTTGAGGGCGCGGAGGATGTCCTCCAGATCCGCCGAAAGCCGCTGCAGGGTGGCGAAGCTGACGGTTATCCGGTCGTCGTCCTGCATGGTGCTGATCCCCCGTGGTTCAGACGTCCAAGGTCCGGTGCTCGTCCGATGCATTCTTGTGGATCAATGTCGCGATCTGAACAGGGTTTACGGTCAACGGCGCGCTCGACGGCAGCCAAGCGCAGAGGTAGAACGTTGCTATGCCACGCTTCGAGATCACATCGATCGGTACGGTCCGCAACGACCGGACGGACGTCCAGCACACCGACAACTGGGGTGCCGTCCGGAGCACGATCACCGTCGACGAGCGGTTCGGGGAGGCGTGCCTCCAGGGGCTTGCGGGCTTCTCCCACGTCGAAGTGCTGTTCTTCTTCGACCAGTTCGCCGAGGCCGACGACTACCGCGAACCCCGTCCCTACCGCGGCCGCGCCGACCTGCCGCCCGTCGGGATCTTCGCCGGCCGCGGCCCCCGCAGACCGAACCGCATCGGGGTCACCTGCTGCGGCATCGAGTCAGTACGCGGGCGCGAGTTGACGGTGGTGGGCCTCGACGCGGTGTCGGGTACGCCGGTCATCGATCTGAAGCCGACGATGGCGGAGTTCCGCGCGGTCCACACCGAGCAGCCGGAATGGGTGACCCGGATGATGTCGGAGTACTTCAAGCCGTAACCGGCGACCCGGCGGCAGCGGACCCGCGCCCTAGCCGCAGCACCCGTCGCCGCCGCCCGAAACCCCCGGCAGCGTGCGCTTGTTGCGGGCCTCGCGGCTGCGGGACAGCAGCAACTCGTCGGCCGGGTAGCCGACTTCCTCCAGCGTGAGGCCGTGCGGGCGTACGACGTGGACCGCCGAGTCGCGGACACCCGCTGCGAGCACCTTCGCGGGCCAGTCGACGCCGCGATGGCCGTCGCCGACGAACAGCAGCGCGCCGACCAGGGAGCGCACCATGTTGTGGCAGAAGGCGTCGGCCCGCACGGTCGCGGTGATGATGCCGTCGTCGCCGCGCACCCACTCCAGCCGCTGGAGCGTACGGATCGTCGTCGCGCCCTCGCGGCGCTTGCAGTACGCGGCGAAGTCGTGCTCGCCGACCAGGCCCGCCGACGCGGCGTTCATCGCGTCGACGTCAAGTGCCCAGTCGTGCCAGAGGACATGGCCGCGCAGCAGTGGGTCGACTCCGCCGGGGTTGTCCGTGACGCGGTACGCGTACCGCCTCCAGACGGCCGCGAAGCGCGCGTTGAAGCCCGCCGGGGCCTCGGCGACACTCCACACCCGTACGTCGTGCGGCAGGCGCCCGGCGAGGCGTCTGACGAGTTTGTCGCCGTGCTCGGCCCACACCTCGTCCGGCAGGTCCACATGCGCCACCTGCCCGCGCGCGTGCACGCCTGCGTCCGTACGCCCGGCCACGGTCAGCTCGTACGTACGCGCCGACCGTGTCACCGTGCGCAGCGCGTCCTCGATCTCGCCCTGCACCGTGCGCCGGGTGGTCTGTTTCGCCCAGCCGGAGAAATCCTTGCCGTCGTACGACAGATCCAGCCGCACCCGCACATGCCCGGCCGCCGCGCCCTCGTTCTCTTCGCTCACCGACCCATCCTCCCAGGCCGCCGCAGCGGCCCGGTCCGCAGCCGCCATAGGGACCCCATGGCGCGCGAGGTAGCGCCCCGGAACCGCGCACCCGCCCCCGCGCGTCCCTTGCGGGCATGGACGAGGGAAGCGCGGGTGCGCGCCCGGAGCGGGGCGGCGGTGGGGCCGGGTGTCTGCTTGCCGGGGTGGGGGCGGCGGTCGCGCCGGTTGTCTGGGCGCCGCAGGCCGCCGTCAGTGTCGACGGGGGGTTCGAGGGGCACGCGCGCGATCTGAGCGTGCTCTTCATCGACCTGCCGCTCATCGTGCTCGGCGGCGCCCTGGTCCCGCTCTGCACCTGGGCGTTGGCCACCCGCTGGGGCCAACGGCCCTGGGTCGCCGTGCTCGTGGCGCTGGCCTCGCTCGCGTTCGCCGTGTGGGGGCTCACCGAGTGGTGGACCCCCCGGAAGCAGCCGGACCCCGGCTACGGTCCCGGGATCTGACCCGCAGGGCGGCGACGGCCAGCGCCGCCATCGTCGTGGTCGCCGCAGCCCCGATCGCGAAGCCGCCCTGCGCGCCGAAGGTGTCCACCGCCCTGCCGGACACCGCCGCCGCACCCGCGGCGCCCGCCGCACCGGCCGAGTTGAGCCAGGTAAAACCCTGCGTCAGAACGGCCCGGTGGACGGCAGATTCGGCCAGGACCGACAGCAGCACCAGGACGGGCGGCACAGCCGCGCCGGTGAGTACGACCACGGAGCCCAGCGCCAACGGCGAGCCCGCCGCGAGCAGCAGCAGGCTGCCGAGCGCCAACACAGCCGTGGCCACGGCCAGTTGCGTACGGGGCGGGGTACGCCAGCGCCACAGCCCGTACAGCCACCCGGCCAGCAGCCCGCTGCCGCTCGACACCGCGAAGATCGGCGCCGCCGTGGCTGCCGCGTGGTGCTCGGTCGCGAAGGCCGTCACGGACACCTGTACGGCGCCGAAGTACACGCCGATGGCGAGGTTGAGCCCCACCAGCACAGCGAACGCGGGCCGCAACAGCGAGCTGCCCGGTCCCACGGCCGACCCGGACGCCGCCGACCGCACAGGCGGTGGCGCCGTACCGCGCTGCGCGGCGAACGCCCCTCCCCCGGCCACCACCAAGGCCGCCGCCAGTACGGTGCCCGGCGCCGGATGCCCGGCGGCTCCGAGCGCGCTGACCAGGGTCGGTCCCGCCAGGTAGCCGAGTGCGTTGCTCAGCGACTCCAGCGCGAAGGCGCTGGGCAGCTCCGCCGGCCGCTTCTCGCCCAGCAGCGCCACCCAGCGAGCGGCGGACAGCGCGCCCAGCTGCGGGATCGTGGCGCCCGCCAGCACCCCGCCCGCCGTCATGAGCCAGGCCGGGCTGCCGCCGGCGACCAGCGCCAGCAGCGCCGTCACGGCCCCCGCATGGGCGAGCAGGGCGGGCGGCAGTACCCGGCTCTGGCCGAAGTGGTCGATGAGCCGCGCCAGTTGGGGCCCGGCCAGGGCCTCGGCGACGGCGAACCCGCCGCTCACCAACCCGGCCGTGGCATAGGAGTCCGTCCGGCCGTGCACCAGCCAGACGATGCCGAGGCTGGTCATCGCGATGCCGATGCGGCCCGCTGTGGCGGTCAGGAAGAAGGCCGCTGCACCAGGAGTGCGCAGCAGCTGACGATAAGGCGCCGACGACACGGCGTATCCTCTTCGCTGCCCGGCGGGGCGCCGCCCACTCGGGGTCGTCGCCTGGAACCGTCCAGTTCTGGCGTGGAGCGGGGACACACACCCCACGCCGACTCCGTCACCGGGCAGAAATCTCTGTCTCTCGTAGTCCGCAACTCTCGTACGGTTGCGTCATTCAAACACAAGAACGGGCCCGCCCCCCCAAAGGGAGCGGGCCCGTTCTTCGGACGTCAGGCGTCCTTGGACTCGTCAGCCGCTTCCGCGGGCTTCGCGTCCTCGACCGGCTTCGCGTCCTCGACGGTCTCGGCGGGGGCGTCCTTCTTCAGGGCGTCCTCCTTGACCGCGCGCTTCGTCGCCGCCTCGGCCTCACCGGTGGCAGCCTGCGCCACGGTCAGGGCCTCGACCAGCTCGATGACCGCCATCGGGGCGTTGTCGCCACGACGGTTGCCGATCTTGGTGATGCGGGTGTAGCCACCGGGGCGGTTCTCGTACCGCGGCGCGATCTCGGTGAAGAGGGTGTGCACGACCGACTTGTCGGTGATCGACTGCAGCACCTGGCGACGGTTGTGGATGTCGCCCCGCTTCGCCTTGGTGATCAGACGCTCGGCGACGGGCCGCACACGGCGGGCCTTCGCCTCGGTGGTGGTGATACGGCCGTGCTCGAAGAGCGACTTCGCGAGGTTCGCGAGGAGAAGCTTCTCGTGCGCGCCGCTGCCGCCCAGACGGGCACCCTTGGCGGGCTGAGGCATGGTGTTACTCCTTCATATCTGCACCGGCCGTATCAGGTACCGATGTCAGTTCCCCCGGAGCGGCCGCCCCGGGAAATTCGAGGGACTGCTCAGTACTGCTCGGTCTCCACGAAACCCGCGTCCGCGTCGTCGTCGGCACCGAAGGCGTCGGCGGCGGCGGTCGGGTCGAATCCGGGCGGGCTGTCCTTGAGCGCCAGGCCCATGCCGGCCAGCTTCGCCTTGACCTCGTCGATCGACTTCGCACCGAAGTTGCGGATGTCGAGCAGGTCGGCCTCGGAACGCGCCACGAGCTCACCCACGGAGTGGATGCCCTCGCGCTTGAGGCAGTTGTACGACCGAACGGTGAGCTCAAGCTCCTCGATCGGCAGGGCGAGATCGGCGGCGAGTGCCGCGTCCGTCGGCGACGGGCCCATGTCGATGCCCTCGGCGTCGATGTTGAGCTCGCGCGCCAGACCGAACAGCTCGACCAGCGTCTTACCGGCGGACGCCATGGCGTCGCGCGGCCGCATGGCCTGCTTGGTCTCGACGTCGACGATCAGCTTGTCGAAGTCGGTGCGCTGCTCGACACGGGTCGCCTCGACCTTGTACGTGACCTTGAGCACCGGCGAGTAGATGGAGTCGACCGGGATCCGGCCGATCTCCTGGCCCACCTGCTTGTTCTGGACGGCGGAGACGTAGCCGCGACCGCGCTCGACGGTCAGCTCCATCTCCAGCTTGCCCTTGCCGTTGAGCGTGGCGAGGACGAGGTCCGGGTTGTGCACCTCGACACCGGCCGGGGGCGCGATGTCGGCGGCGGTGACCAGGCCGGGACCCTGCTTGCGCAGGTACATCACGACCGGCTCGTCGTGCTCCGAGGAGACGACCAGCTGCTTGATGTTGAGGATGAGGTCGGTCACGTCCTCCTTGACGCCCGGCACGGTGGTGAACTCGTGCAGGACTCCGTCGATCCGGATGCTGGTGACAGCGGCACCGGGGATCGAGGAGAGGAGCGTACGGCGGAGGGAGTTACCGAGCGTGTAACCGAAACCCGGCTCCAGCGGCTCGATGACGAACCGGGAGCGGTATTCGTCGACGACCTCTTCGGTCAGCGACGGACGCTGAGCGATAAGCATGCGTGATTCCTTCTTTTGGGGACGCCCGCTATTTGACGTCCTTCAGTACTGCTCAAACTCACCGTGCAGCCAAAACCCACTGCACAGTCTCAAGGGTACGGGCGGCACGGCCCTTACGAGCCGTACCGCCCGGACACTCAAGGCGTGCGAGACAACCGGGCCTCAGACGCGGCGGCGCTTGGGCGGACGGCAGCCGTTGTGCGGGGTGGGGGTGACGTCCTGGATCGAACCCACCTCAAGGCCGGTGGCCTGGAGGGAGCGGATCGCGGTCTCACGGCCGGAGCCGGGACCCTTGACGAAGACGTCGACCTTGCGCATGCCGTGCTCCTGCGCGCGACGGGCGGCCGACTCGGCGGCCATCTGCGCGGCGAAGGGAGTGGACTTACGCGAGCCCTTGAAGCCGACGTGGCCGGCGGAGGCCCAGGAGATCACGTTGCCCGAGGGGTCGGTGATCGAGACGATGGTGTTGTTGAACGTGCTCTTGATGTGGGCGTGCCCGTGAGCGACGTTCTTCTTTTCCTTGCGGCGCACCTTCTTGGCTGCGCCCTGACGGCCCTTCGGAGGCATGTCTTTACTCCTGCGTGGAGGTGGTCGGTCCTACAGCGAAGACCGCTGATAAGCGTCCGGCTGAGGACTACTTCTTGCCCGGCTTCTTCTTGCCGGCAATGGCGCGACGCGGACCCTTGCGGGTACGAGCGTTCGTGCTGGTGCGCTGACCGTGCACCGGCAGGCCACGACGGTGCCGAAGACCCTGGTAGCAGCCGATCTCCACCTTGCGGCGGATGTCGGCGGCGACCTCACGGCGGAGGTCACCCTCGGTCTTGAGGTTGGCGTCGACGTACTCGCGGATCTTGACGAGGTCTTCCTCGGCAAGGTCGCGGACGCGGACGTCGGGGCTGACTCCCGTGGCGGCGAGCGTCTCCTTGGACCGGGTGCGCCCGATACCGAAGACGTACGTGAGGGCGACCTCGACGCGCTTTTCGCGCGGGAGGTCAACGCCTGCGAGGCGTGCCATTCATGGCTCCTGATGATTTCGGAGGTCTTCCGCAGTGTCGGTCCCGGTGTCCGCAGGAGCTTCACAGCGACTGCGGTCGGGTCTCCGGCCTCCGCCGGAGGTGTCGGCATTCGCACACCAGGTGTGCTCTATGTCGGACACTGCGTGATTACGATTGCTCGCGTCGCGCGAAGTACTGCGGTAAGGCAGGGGGTCGTGCGTCAGCCCTGGCGCTGCTTGTGGCGCAGGTTGTCGCAGATGACCATGACCCGACCGTGACGGCGGATCACCTTGCACTTGTCGCAGATCTTCTTGACGCTCGGCTTGACCTTCATGGGATTGAGGTTCTCCGGGTCAGTGCCAACGCCCAAGAACGGGCGGCGGCAAGATCTACTTGTATCGGTAGACGATCCGGCCACGCGTCAGGTCGTACGGAGACAGCTCCACCACGACCCGGTCATCGGGAAGGATCCGGATGTAGTGCATCCGCATCTTGCCGCTGATGTGCGCGAGGACCTTGTGACCGTTCTGGAGCTCCACCCTGAACATGGCATTCGGGAGGGACTCGATCACGGTGCCCTCAATTTCGATGGCACCTTGCTTCTTGGCCACGCTTCGCCCTTCGAATCGGCTACCTTGATCGACTCCGGCCACTCGGCATCCTCATGCGTTGCTGCATGCGGACACACGGATACACCAGAGCCGACGCGTCAGTCTACGACAGCACCCTCGAAAAGACGAATCCGAGAAGTGTGCCCACTACCAGAGATTTTTAAGCAACGCGCACATCAGGCCAGCGGGTCCGGCGCGGCGGTCACGCCCAGCTCGGCCAGCTTCGCCTTGCCCCCGTCGGGGGCGGTCAGCACCAGCGGGCCCTCCTCGGTCAGCGCGATCGAGTGCTCCCAGTGCGATGACCAGGTGCCGTCGGTCGTGATGACCGTCCACTCGTCCGCCAGCACCTCGGTGTGCGGGGTGCCGAGCGAGACCATCGGCTCGATCGCGAGGCAGAAGCCGGGGATCAGCTTGGGGCCCTTGCCGCGCTTGCGGGAGACATAGTTCAGCAGGTGCGGGTCCATGTGCATCTCGGTGCCGATGCCGTGGCCGCCGTAGTCCTCGACGATCCCGTACTTGCCGCCGCCGGGCCGCGGCTGGCGGCGGATGTACGTCTCGATCGCGCGCGACACGTCGACCAGCCGGGCGCCGTTGCGCATCGCGGCGATGCCCGCCCACATCGACTCCTCGGTCACCCGGGACAGCTCGACCAGCTCGGGCGCGTGGCCCTCGCCGACGAACGCGGTGAAGGCGGCGTCGCCGTGCCAGCCGTCCACGATCGCGCCGGCGTCGATGGAGATGATGTCGCCCTCCTTGAGGACGGTCTTGTCGTCCGGGATGCCGTGCACCACGACCTCGTTCACGGACGTGCAGATCGTCGCGGGGAAGCCGCCGTACCCGAGGAAGTTCGGCTTCGCGTCATGATCGGCGAGCACCTTGCGGGCGACCAGGTCGAGGTCCTTCGTGGTGGCACCCGGAACCGCGGCCTCGGCCGTGGCCGCGTGCACAGCGGCGACGACCAGCCCCGCCTCGCGCATCTTCGCGATCTGCTCGGGGGTCTTGATCTGCACCATGGTTGTGCGCCTTCCACCTGACTCGGACGATCCGTGACTCAACGATCCGTACTCAACAGTACGGCCGCGGCGTCCGGGGACACCGCGGCCGTAACGTCACTCTGAACTGCACACCGCACACACTCGCCGAAGGCGCTACGCGGCCTCGTCGTCGCGCCGGAGCGCCTCCATCGCGCGGTCGGTCACCTCGGTGACCTTGCCGAGCGCGGAGATCGTGATCACGAGGCCCTGGGACCTGTAGTGGTCGATGATCGGCTCGGTCTGCGTGTGGTAGACCTCAAGACGGGTCCGGACGGTCTCCTCGGAGTCGTCGTCCCGCTGGTACAGCTCGCCGCCGCACTCGTCACACACGCCCTCGCGCTTCGGGGGGCTGTAGGTGACGTGGAAGACGTGCGAGCTGTCGTTACGGCAGACCCGGCGGCCGGCGATCCGCTTCACGACCTCGTCCTCGGGGACCTCCAGGTCGAGCACCGCGTCCAGCTTCACACCGTCGGCGGCGAGCGCCGCGTCCAGTGCCTTCGCCTGCGACACGTTGCGCGGGAAGCCGTCCAGCAGGAAGCCGTTGACGGCGTCCGGCTGCTTCATCCGGTCCTGCGCCATGGCGATCGTGACCTCGTCGGGGACCAGCTTGCCCTCGTCCATGAACGATTTCGCCTGTTTGCCCAGGTCCGTGCCCTGACTGATGTTGGCACGGAAGAGGTCGCCCGTGGAAATGTGCGGGATCGAGAGGTTCTTGGCAAGGTACGCGGCCTGCGTTCCCTTGCCGGCACCGGGCGGTCCGACGAGGACGATTCGCATCAGCGGAGGAACCCTTCGTAATTGCGCTGCTGAAGCTGGCTCTCGATCTGCTTCACGGTCTCCAGACCCACACCCACGATGATCAGGATGCTCGTCCCGCCGAACGGGAAGTTCTGGTTCGCACCGCCGTAGCCTGCCAACGCCAGTGTCGGCACAAGAGCGATCAGTCCCAGGTACAGCGAGCCTGGCCAAGTGATCCTGTTGAGCACGTAGCTCAGGTACTCGGCGGTGGGCCGGCCCGCCCGGATACCCGGGATGAAGCCACCATACTTCTTCATGTTGTCAGCGACTTCTTCAGGGTTGAACGAGATCGCCACGTAGAAGAAGGCGAAGAACACGATCAACAGGAAGTACGTGACGATGTAGTACGGGTGGTCGCCCTTGACGAAGTGGCCCTCGATCCAGGTCTTCCAGCCCGACTGCGAGTTGGAGAACTGCGCGACCAGCGCCGGGATGTAGAGCAGCGACGAGGCGAAGATGACGGGGATCACACCCGCCTGGTTGACCTTGAGCGGGATGTAGGTCGACGTACCGCCGTACGACCTGCGGCCGATCATGCGCTTCGCGTACTGCACGGGGATGCGGCGCTGCGCCTGTTCGACGAAGACCACGAGCCCGACCATCACGAAGCCGATGAGGATGACCGTCCCGAACTCGATCCAGCCCTTGGCCAGGTGACCGCTCTGCTTGATGGCCCAGAGCGAACCGGGGAAGCCGGCGGCGATCGAGATGAACATGAGGATCGACATGCCGTTGCCGATGCCCTTGTCGGTGATGAGCTCACCGAGCCACATGACGGCGCAGGTACCGGCGGTCATGGTGACCACCATCACGACGGTGGTGAAGATCGACTGGTCGGGGACGATCTCCGAAGCGACCGGGCAGCCGCTGAAGAGCGCTCCGCTGCGGGCGGTGGCGACGAGGCCGGTGCCCTGCAGGATGGCGAGGGCCACGGTCAGATAACGCGTGTACTGCGTGATCTTCGTCTGACCTGAGGAGCCCTCCTTCTTGAGGGCTTCCAGCCTGGGGATGACCACGGTCAGCAGCTGCAGAATGATGCTCGCTGTGATGTACGGCATGATGCCGAGCGCGAAGATCGTGATCTGCAGCAGTGCCCCGCCGCTGAACATGTTCACCAGACCGAACAGGCTGTTGTTGCCCTTCTGGGCCGCGTCGACACACGTCTGGACGTTCGTGTAGCTGACACCGGGGACGGGGATGTGCGCCCCGAGCCGGTACAGCACGATCATGCCGAGTGTGAAGAGCAGCTTCTTGCGCAGGTCGGGCGTCCTGAACGCCCGGGCGAACGCGGTGAGCACGGTGCCTCCTGCGACCCCCGCGCTACTGCGTCAGAGGTGACGGTATTGAGGATCGACGGATACGGTCCGAGAGAGAACCCTCGGTGTAATGCAGCAGCAATGCAACGCCACCATACCGGCGGCAGTGCTTCAGGTGGAACGGCCAACCAACGACCAACCGGGGATGCCCCCTTAGTAGAGGCATCCCCGGCTGGTTGAATCAATCCACCGACGTGTCCGAAATGTCTCAGACGAGCTCGGTGACGGTGCCGCCGGCGGCGGCAATCTTCTCCTTGGCGGAGCCGGAGACGGCGTCAACCGAAACCTGCAGCGCCACGGAGATCTCGCCCTGGCCCAGGACCTTGACGAGGCTGTTCTTGCGAACCGCGCCCTTGGTGATCAGATCGGCCACCGTGACCTCGCCGCCCTCGGGGTAGAGAGCGCCGAGCTTGTCCAGGTTGACGACCTGATACTCGGTACGAAACGGGTTCTTGAAGCCCTTGAGCTTCGGCAGACGCATGTGGAGGGGCATCTGCCCACCCTCGAAGCGCGCCGGAACCTGGTAACGGGCCTTGGTGCCCTTGGTGCCACGACCTGCGGTCTTACCCTTGGACGCCTCACCACGACCCACACGGGTCTTGGCGGTCTTGGCGCCCGGGGCAGGCCGGAGGTTGTGGACCTTCAGCGGGTTGTTCTCCGCCATGTCAGTCGACCTCCTCGACCGTGACGAGGTGCCGCACGGTGTTCGCCATGCCGCGGAACTCGGGACGGTCCTCCTTGACAACCACGTCGTTCAGGCGCTTGAGCCCGAGCGAACGCAGGGTGTCGCGGTGGTTCTGCTTGCTACCGATGTACGACTTCGTCTGCGTGATCTTGAGGCGAGCCATTACGCACCCGCTCCCGCACGCGCACGGAGCAGAGCCGCGGGGGCGACGTCCTCAAGGGGCAGACCGCGGCGGGCCGCGATCTCCTCGGGACGCTGCAGGCCCTGGAGGGCCGCCACGGTCGCGTGCACGATGTTGATGGGGTTCGAGGAACCGAGCGACTTCGACAGGATGTCGTGGACGCCGGCGCACTCGAGCACGGCACGCACCGGACCACCGGCGATAACGCCGGTACCGGGGGAAGCAGGCTTCAGCAGGACGACGCCCGCGGCCTTCTCACCCTGGATCGGGTGCGGGATGGTGCCCTGGATACGGGGGACCTTGAAGAAGTGCTTCTTGGCCTCCTCAACACCCTTGGCGATGGCGGCCGGCACCTCCTTGGCCTTGCCGTAACCGACACCCACGGTGCCGTCACCGTCACCCACCACGACGAGCGCGGTGAAGCTGAAGCGACGACCACCCTTGACAACCTTGGCGACGCGGTTGATCGCGACGACGCGCTCAACGTACGCGGTCTTCTCGGCGGCAGACGCGCCGCCGTCACGGCCCTTCCGGTCCCGCCGCTCGCCGCCACCGGCACCGCTTCCGCGGCGCTGGGGTCCAGGCATTTGTTTACCTCTCTCTGTTACGTCCGCTTTGCGTAGGAACCGGGGCTCAGAACTTCAGCCCGGCTTCGCGGGCGGCGTCAGCCAGAGCGGCAATCCGCCCGGCGTACTGGTTGCCACCACGGTCGAAGACGACAGCCTCGATACCGGCGGCCTTGGCGCGCTCGGCGACCAGGGCCCCGACCTGCTTCGCCTGGGCGCTCTTGTCGCCCTCGGTGCCGCGGATCGAAGTGTCCAGTGTCGACGCCGAAGCGAGCGTGTGGCCCGCGATGTCGTCCACGACCTGAGCCACCATGTGGCGGTTGGAACGCGTCACGACGAGGCGGGGGCGCTCCTGCGTGCCCGACACCCTCTTGCGGACGCGAATGTGACGGCGCTTGATGGCAGCGGCCTTGTAGGCCTTGCCCTTGGCGATCTTCACACCGTATGCCATGGCTTACTTACCAGCCTTTCCGACCTTGCGGCGGATGACCTCGCCCGCGTACCTGACACCCTTGGCCTTGTACGGGTCAGGCTTCCGCAGCTTGCGGATTTTGGCGGCGACCTCGCCGACCTTCTGCTTGTCGATGCCCTCGACGGAGAACTTCGTCGGGTTCTCGACCTTGAAGGTGATGCCCTCAGGGGCCTCGATGAGGATCGGGTGGCTGTAGCCAAGCGCGAACTCCAAGTTGGAGCCCTTCGCCTGGACACGGTAACCAACGCCACTGATTTCGAGCGCCTTGACGTATCCCGTGGTCACGCCGGTGATCATGTTCGCCACCAGCGTGCGAGACAGGCCGTGGAGGGCCTTGTTCTGACGCTCGTCGTTGGGGCGCAGCACCGAGATGATGCCGTCATCGCCCTTGGTGACCTCGATCGGTGCCGCAACAGTGTGCGTGAGGGAACCCTTGGGGCCCTTCACGGCGACCGTACGGCCATCGATGGTGACGTCCACACCGGCGGGAACCTGGATGGGGAGCTTGCCGATTCGCGACATGAGCTTTTCCTCCTCCGTTCCCGACTACCAGACGTAGGCGAGGACTTCCCCACCTACGCCCTTCTTGCTGGCCTGCTGGCCGGTCAGGAGACCGTGGGACGTGGAGATGATCGCCACGCCCAGGCCGCCGAGAACCTTCGGCAGACTCGTGGACTTCGCGTACACACGCAGACCCGGCTTGGAGATGCGCTTGATGCCGGCGATCGAACGTTCACGGTTCGGGCCGAACTTCAGCTCCAGGACGAGGTTCTTGCCGACTTCGGCGTCCTCGACCTTCCAGCCGGTGATGAAGCCCTCCTGCTGGAGGATCTCCGCGATGTGCGACTTGATCTTGCTGTGCGGCATCACGACGTCGTCGTGGTATGCCGAGTTCGCGTTACGCAGACGCGTGAGCATGTCTGCGATGGGATCAGTCATGGTCATGTATTGGCCTTCGGCCTCTCTCGCCGGGGTTTCCTGTATGCGCCATCCCTCTCCCCGATCAGAGCCGGGACGGGTGCGGTGCGGGGACCTACGGCGTAGTAAGTCGTTTGGGACGGCGGGCGCCCAACCCCACTAGCCTACGGCATTTGGGGGTGGGCTCCCGCCAACCAATTACTTACCGAGAGCTTCGGGAAATCCCAGAAAAGGGATTACCAGGAGCTCTTGGTCACGCCCGGCAGCTCGCCGCGGTGGGCCATCTCACGAAGGCACACACGGCAGAGGCCGAACTTGCGGTAGACGGAGTGGGGCCGGCCGCAGCGCTGGCAGCGGGTGTAACCGCGCACGCCGAACTTCGGCTTACGGGCGGCCTTAGCGATCAGAGCCTTCTTCGCCACGGTCAGTTCTCCTTGAACGGGAAGCCGAGGTGACGAAGGAGGGCACGACCCTCGTCGTCGTTGGTCGCCGTGGTGACCACGGTGATGTCCATGCCCCGGACCCGGTCGATCTTGTCCTGGTCGATCTCGTGGAACATGACCTGCTCCGTGAGACCGAAGGTGTAGTTGCCACGGCCGTCGAACTGCTTCGGCGACAGACCGCGGAAGTCACGGATACGCGGCAGCGCGAGCGACAGCGTACGGTCCAGGAACTCCCACATGCGGTCGCCACGGAGTGTGACGTGGCAACCGATCGGCTGCCCCTCGCGCAGCTTGAACTGCGCGATGGACTTCCGGGCCTTGGTGACGGCCGGCTTCTGACCGGTGATCGTGGTGAGGTCGCGGATGGCGCCCTCGATCAGCTTGGAGTCGCGGGCGGCGTCGCCCACACCCATGTTGACCACGATCTTCACAAGACCGGGGACCTGCATGACGTTCTCGTACTTGAACTGGTCACGCAGCTTGCCGGCGATCTCTTCGCGGTAGCGCGTCTTCAGACGCGGCGAAGTGGTGGTGGTCGTCATCAGATGTCCTCACCGGTCCGCTTGGCAACGCGGATCTTGTTGCCCTCGTCGTCAAAGCGGTAGCCGACGCGCGTGACGACCTTCTTGCCGTCCTTCTCCACGACCAGCTGAACGTTGCTGATGTGGATGGGGGCCTCGGTGGTGACAATGCCGCCGGTCTGCGAACCGCGGGCCGTCTGACCGGCCTTGGTGTGCTTCTTGACCCGGTTGACACCCTCGACCAGAACACGGTCACGCTCGGGGTAGGCCACGATGACCTTGCCCTGCTTGCCCTTGTCCTTACCGGTGATGACCTGAACCAGGTCGCCCTTCTTGATCTTCATGCTTACAGCACCTCCGGCGCGAGCGAGATGATCTTCATGAACTTCTTCTCGCGCAGCTCACGGCCGACCGGGCCGAAGATACGGGTGCCGCGAGGGTCGCCGTCGTTCTTCAGAATGACGGCGGCGTTCTCGTCGAAGCGGATGTACGAACCGTCCGGACGACGGCGCTCCTTCACGGTGCGAACGATGACCGCCTTGACGACGTCACCCTTCTTCACGTTGCCACCGGGGATCGCGTCCTTGACGGTGGCGACGATGACGTCACCGACGCCCGCGTAGCGGCGACCCGAGCCACCGAGAACACGGATGCAAAGGATCTCCTTGGCACCAGTGTTGTCGGCGACACGCAGTCGCGACTCCTGCTGGATCACGTCTATCTCCTGATCGTCTGCCGGTTCCCGGCGAGGTCCGTGAGTGACTCACGGACCTCGCCGAGCCTGGCGGAACTGCTCCGGGGGAATGCCCCCGGAGGGATTACTGCCTTGGAACTACTTGGCCTTCTCAAGGATCTCGACGATGCGCCAGCGCTTCGTGGCGGACAGCGGCCGGGTCTCCATCAGGAGGACGCGGTCGCCGATGCCGGCGGCGTTCTGCTCGTCGTGCGCCTTGAGCTTGTTCGTACGGCGGATGACCTTGCCGTACAGGGCGTGCTTCACGCGGTCCTCGACAGCGACGACGACGGTCTTGTCCATCTTGTCGCTGACGACAAGGCCCTCACGGGTCTTGCGGTCGCCGCGTGCGGCCGTGTTGTTGTCGGTCACGTTGCTCTCAGTCATCAGGCGCTCTCCACCGTCTCGATGCCCAGCTCGCGCTCACGCATCAGGGTGTAGATCCGCGCGATGTCCTTACGGACGGCCTTCAGCCGACCATGGTTCTCGAGCTGTCCCGTCGCCGCCTGGAAGCGGAGGTTGAACAGCTCTTCCTTGGCCTCGCGGAGCTTGCCAACAAGCTCCTCGCTGCCCAGCTCGCGCAGCTCGGATGCCTGGGTACCGGCCGCCATCACGACTCACCTGCCTCGCGCCGAACAATCCGGCACTTCATCGGAAGCTTGTGAGCAGCGCGGGTAAGCGCCTCACGCGCAATCTTCTCGTTCGGGTAGGACAGTTCGAACATCACCCGACCGGGCTTGACGTTCGCGATCCACCACTCGGGCGAACCCTTACCGGAACCCATGCGGGTCTCGGCGGGCTTCTTCGTGATGGGACGGTCCGGGTAGATGTTGATCCAGACCTTGCCGCCACGCTTGATGTGGCGGGTCATCGCGATACGCGCGGCCTCGATCTGACGGTTCGTCACGTACGCCGGGGTCAGCGCCTGGATGCCGTACTCGCCGAACGAAACCGCCGTACCACCCTTGGACTTGCCACTGCGGCTGGGGTGGTGCTGCTTACGGTGCTTGACCCTACGGGGGATCAGCATGTCGGTCAGGCCTCCGATCCGCCGGTAGAAGTGGGCGTCGCCTCCGCGGCGGGAGCTGCGGCGGCCTCGGCCTTGGGGGCCTCGGTCGCGGGAGCGCCCTGCGGCTTGCGGCCACCGCGGCCGCCACGCTCGCCACCACGGCCACCGCGGCCTGCGGGACGGTCGTTGCCGCCGCCACGTGCCGGACGGTTGCCCGCGCGCGCCGCGGCGTTCTCGGCGCGCACCTCGGCGATGTTCTTGACGTCGCCCTTGTAGATCCAGACCTTCACGCCGATGCGGCCGAAGGTCGTCTTGGCCTCGAAGAAGCCGTAGTCCACGTTCGCGCGGAGCGTGTGCAGGGGCACACGGCCCTCGCGGTAGAACTCCGAGCGGGACATCTCGGCGCCGCCGAGGCGGCCACCGCACTGGATCTTGATGCCCTTGGCGCCGGCCTTCATCGTCGACTGCATGCTCTTACGCATGGCGCGACGGAAGGAGACACGCGAGGAGAGCTGCTCGGCGACGGCCTGGGCCACCAGCTGAGCGTCCACCTCGGGGTTCTTGACCTCAAGGATGTTCAGCTGGACCTGCTTGCCGGTCAGCTTCTCCAGCTCGCCGCGGATACGGTCGGCCTCGGCGCCGCGGCGACCGATGACGATGCCCGGACGCGCGGTGTGGATGTCGACGCGGACGCGGTCGCGGGTGCGCTCGATCTCGACCTTCGAGATGCCGGCCCGCTCCATGCCCTTCGTCATCATGCGACGAATGGCGACGTCCTCTTTGACGTAGTCCTTGTACAGCTTGTCGGCGTACCAGCGGGACTTGAAGTCCGTGGTGATGCCGAGCCGGAACCCATGCGGGTTAACCTTCTGGCCCATTACCGGGTTCCTTCCTTGCTGCTGAGGACCACGGTGATGTGGCTGGTCCGCTTACGGATCCGGTAGGCACGCCCCTGGGCGCGCGGCCGGAACCGCTTGAGGGTCGGACCCTCGTCCACGTACGCCTCGCTGATGACCAGCGTGTTGGCGTCGGAGTGGTCGTAGTTGTGCGCGGCGTTGGCAATGGCGCTGTCAAGCACCTTGCCTACCGGCACGCTCGCGGCCTGCGGGGCGAAACGCAGGACCGCCTGAGCCTCCGTGGCGTCCATGCCACGGATGAGGTCCACCACGCGGCGGGCCTTCATGGGCGTGACGCGGATGTACCGCGCCTGGGCCCTGGCTTCCATGGTTGTCCCTTCGGTGTGAGTCATAGTCGGTTCCACCCCGCGTTAGCGGCGCTTCGACTTCCGGTCGTCCTTGACGTGGCCGCGGAAGGTGCGAGTCGGCGAGAACTCACCGAGCTTGTGGCCGACCATCGACTCGGTGATGAACACCGGGACATGGATCTTGCCGTTGTGCACCGCGATCGTGTGGCCCAGCATGTCCGGGACGATCATCGAGCGACGGGACCAGGTCTTGATGACGTTCTTGGAGCCCGCTTCGTTCTGGACAGCCACCTTCTTGATCAGGTGGTCGTCGACGAAGGGCCCCTTCTTGAGACTGCGCGGCATCTAAACCCGCTCCTAGCGCTTCTTGTTCGTCTTGCGGCGGCGGACGATGTACTTGCTGCTCGCCTTCTTGGGAGAGCGAGTACGACCTTCCTTCTGACCCCACGGGGAGACCGGGTGGCGACCACCGGAGGTCTTGCCCTCACCACCACCGTGCGGGTGGTCGACCGGGTTCATGGCGACACCGCGGACGGACGGGCGGACGCCCTTCCAGCGCATACGGCCGGCCTTGCCCCAGTTGATGTTCGACTGCTCGGCGTTGCCGACCTCACCGATCGTGGCGCGGCAGCGGACGTCGACCATGCGAACTTCACCGGACGGCATACGAAGGGTGGCCATGGAGCCCTCCTTCGCCAGCAGCTGGACCGAAGCACCCGCGGAACGGGAGATCTTCGCGCCGCCGCCGGGACGCATCTCGATGGCGTGGATCGTCGTACCCACCGGGATGTTGCGCAGGGGAAGGTTGTTGCCCGGCTTGATGTCGGCGCCTGCGCCGTTCTCAACCCGGTCGCCCTGGCTCAGCTTGGCCGGGGCGATGATGTAGCGCTTCTCGCCGTCCGCGTAGTGCAGCAGCGCGATCCGCGCGGTGCGGTTCGGGTCGTACTCGATGTGCGCGACCTTGGCCGGCACGCCGTCCTTGTCGTGACGACGGAAGTCGATCACGCGGTAGGCGCGCTTGTGGCCGCCACCTTGGTGGCGCATGGTCACACGACCGGCGTTGTTACGGCCGCCCTTGCTGTGCAGAGGGCGGACCAGCGACTTCTCCGGCGTGGACCGCGTTACCTCGACAAAGTCGGCGACGCTGGAGCCACGACGGCCCGGCGTCGTCGGCTTGTACTTGCGGATACCCATTTCTCAGTCCTCGGAAGATCTCGGACTTCTGAACGACTCGACCTCCGTCAGGAGGTCGGGCCGCCGAAGATGTCGATTCGGTCGCCCTCAGCGAGGGTCACGATGGCGCGCTTGGTGTCAGCACGCTTGCCGAAACCGTTGCGGGTGCGCTTGCGCTTGCCCTGGCGGTTGATCGTGTTGACCCCGGTGACCTTGACCGAGAAGACCGCCTGGACGGCCTGCTTGATCTGGGTCTTGTTGGCACGCGGGTCGACGACGAACGTGTACTTGTTGTCGTCGAGCAGTGCGTAGCTCTTCTCGGAGACGACCGGCTTGACGAGAATGTCGCGCGGGTCCGAGAGGGTCTTGCTCAGCGGGGTCTCAACGGTGGGGCCGGGTTCACGACGGGCCTTGGCCTGACGGGAAGCCTTGGCGGCCTTGGCCGCCTTGGAGGCGATGCTCGGGTGACGCGTAGCCATCAGGCTTCGCTCCCTTCGGTCTCAGCAGCCTGTGAAGCCGGCGCGCCGGACACGAAAGACTCGAATGCGGCCTTGGTGAAGACCACGTCGTCGGAGACGAGCACGTCGTACGTGTTCAGCTGGCCCGGCGCCAGGATGTGCACCTGGGGCAGGTTGCGAGCGGACAGCCACGCGGCCTCGTCGGCCCGCTCGGCGACCAGGAGCACGTTCTTGCGCTCGCTGACCTTGCCCAGCAGGGACTTGGCAGCCTTGGTGGACGCCGCACCCTCGACCACGTCGGAGACGACGTGGATACGGGAGTGACGGGCCCGGTCGGTGAGGGCACCGCGCAGTGCGGCGACCTTCATCTTCTTCGGGGTGCGCTGCGAGTAGTCACGCGGCACGGGACCGTGGACGACGCCACCGCCCGCGAACTGCGGGGCGCGGGTCGAACCCTGACGGGCGCGGCCTGTGCCCTTCTGGCGGTACGGCTTCTTGCCACCGCCGCGGACCTCGCCACGCGTCTTGGTCTTGTGCGTGCCCTGACGGGCAGCGGCCAGCTGAGCGACGACGACCTGGTGGATCAGCGGAATGCTGACCTTGGCGTCGAAGATCTCCGCGGGGAGTTCGACGGTCCCGGCCTTGTCGCCCGCCGGCGAGAGGATGTCAACGGTGCTCATCAGTTACCGGCCCCCTTGGCAGCGGTACGGACCAGGACGAGGCCGCCGTTCGGACCAGGAACCGCTCCCTTGATCAGGAGCAGGCCCTTCTCCGCGTCAACGGCGTGAACGGTCAGGTTCTGTGTGGTCACGCGCTCGTTGCCCATCCGGCCGGCCATGCGCATGCCCTTGAACACACGGCCAGGGGTGGCGCAGCCACCGATGGAACCGGGCGAGCGGTGCTTGCGCTGGACGCCGTGACCGGCGCCGAGGCCGTGGAAGTTGTGACGCTTCATGACACCGGCGAAGCCCTTGCCCTTGCTCTTGCCCGTGACGTCTACCTTGACGCCGGACTCGAACACCTCGGCAGTGACCTCCTGGCCGAGCGTGTACTCGGACGCGTCGGAGGTGCGGAGCTCCACCAGGTGGCGGCGCGGGGTCACGTCGGCCTTGGCGAAGTGGCCCTTGAGGGGCTTGTTCACCTTGCGAGGGTCGATCTCGCCGAAGGCGATCTGGACCGACTCGTAGCCGTCGGAGTCATTCGTACGGACCTGGGTAACGACGCAGGGTCCGGCCTTGACCACGGTCACCGGGACGACACGGTTGTTCTCGTCCCAGACCTGGGTCATGCCGAGCTTCTCGCCCAGGACGCCCTTGATCTGCTTTGCCATCTCTTCCGCGCCTCTCAGAGCTTGATCTCGATGTCGACGCCGGCCGGAAGGTCCAGGCGCATCAACGAGTCAACGGTCTTGGGCGTCGGGTCGAGAATGTCGATCAGGCGCTTGTGCGTGCGCATCTCGAAGTGCTCGCGCGAGTCCTTGTACTTGTGCGGCGACTTGATGACGCAGTACACGTTCTTCTCAGTGGGCAGCGGCACCGGGCCTGCGACCGACGCGCCAGTGCGCGTCACGGTCTCGACGATCTTCTTCGCGGAAGAGTCGATGACCTCGTGGTCGTAAGCCTTGAGCCGGATGCGGATCTTCTGTCCCGCCATGGCTGCTTCGTAATCCTGTCTCTCGTAACGCTCTGGTACCCGGTGGGCCTACTGCGTCTGCTCCGACCCCCGTGGTCGGGCGTGTCGCATCCCCTCCAACAAGAACTCCCGAAGGATTTCCCTACCAAGGGGGTGCGGACCGCGAGGCCGCGAGCCGGGGGCAGACCACCCGCCGGGTGCCTGGCCGGCACCACACTGACACTTCCCGGAAGATTCCCGTACGTCCGTCCCATTGCTGCCCCGGAAGGCAGTTAGGACGACGAGTACTGTGGGACTCGCTTCCGGTCCTCCCGGCGGGAGGCGTGCAGCATTGGCGCTCAACCGAGCAACTGGAACAGTGTGCCATAGGGGCCGTGGCCCTGGCCAATCGCGGCCGGAAAGAGTACCCCACGGGGGCAGATACGAATCCTCGTGCCCCTTCGAGGCGTTTCCCGGCCCTCCTCCGAGACGTTTCCCCTGTGCCCCCTCGGGCGGGCCGGCTCAGCCCACGACGCCGGCTCAGCCCGCGACGAGGACGGCGGCGAGCGCCACGGCACCGGGCAGCGCCTGCGCGAGCAGGATCCGCCGGTTCGCCGTGAGCCCCCCGTACACCCCGGCGACGACCACGCAGCAGAGGAAGAAGACCCGGACGCGGTACCCGGTCGGGTCGTCGGCGACGAGGCCCCAGACGAGTCCCGCCGCCAGGAAGCCGTTGTAGAGACCCTGGTTGGCGGCGAGCGGCGCGGTCGCCCGCGCCATCTCGGCGTCGAAGCCGGAGAGGCCGCGGCCCGGACCGCGCTCCCAGAGGAACATCTCCATGATCATGATGTAGAGATGGAGCACGGCGACCAGACCCACCAGCACACCGGCGGCGACATCCACGGCTCGAACCCCTCTTCGGATCAACAGGTCCGCAGAGAGTAGCGGGCGGCCGGTCAGCCGAGGACGGCGAGGTCGAGTTCGCGCAGTCGCGCGGGGTCCGCGATCACGTCGTACGCGGCGATCCTGTCCCCCTCGACCGTGAAGGTGAGCGCGAACAGCAGCCGGCCGCCGGGCGCCACGACGGCTCCCACCGCGCCGTCGACCAGGGCCAGTTCGGCGAGCTTCGACCGGTCAGCGAGGACGACCGTCCCCTCGGCGACCTCACGTGCGCCGCGCGCCACCCGCGATCCGCCCGGCGGTACGGCGACGAGGTCGGCGGTGCGCACCACGTCGGGGGCGAGCACGGCGAGGACGGCGGGGAGGTCACCGGCGCGGGCCGCCGTCAGGAACGCCGAGATGACCTGGCGGTGCCGGGCCAGCTCGGCGGGCGGGGCGGCGGGGACGCCCCGGACCTTGTGCCGGGCCCGGCTGGCGAGCTTCTTCGTCGCGACCGGGGTGCGTTCCACGATGGGGGCGATCTGGTCGAACGGCACGGCGAACATGTCGTGCAGCACGAAAGCGACCCGCTCGGCCGGCGCGAGGGTGCCGAGCACCACGAGCAGCGCACGGCTCACCGAGTCGGCCAGCAGCGCCTCGTCCTCCGGCCGGCCCGCCGGGGCCGGGTCGGGGACCTCGTCGAGCGGCTGCCCGGTCACGTACTCGGGGCGGGCCCTGCGGGAGCGCAGGACGTCGAGGCAGATCCGGGTGACCACCGTGCGCAGCCAGCCGGCCAGGTTGTCCAGCTCGCCGGCGTCGACCCGGCCCAGCCGCAGCCACGCCTCCTGCACGGCGTCGTCGGCCTCGGTCACGGAGCCGAGCATCCGGTAGGCGACGGCGCGCAGCTTGCCGCGCTCCGCCTCGAAGAGTTCCGCCAGCTCGTCGCGCTCGTCCATCGGTCACCTTTGTTCGTCCTGCTCCGTCACTCCCCCTGACGAACGCGAGACAGCCGAAGTGACAGGAGAACCCCCGATGCCGTCCTTGCCATCCTTGCTGCACCTGGATTCCAGCGCCAACCGCTCCGGCGAGTCGGTCAGCCGGCAGCTGACCGCCCGGTTCGCCGACACCTGGCGGGCCGCGCACGGCCCGGCGGCCGGCTACCGCTACCGCGACCTGGCGGCCGACCCCGTACCGCCGCTCGACACCGCGTACTGCGTGCTCGGGCGGCGGCTGGAGCGCGAAGGCCTCGTCCCGCCGCAGGAGGTGGACGCACTGCTCGGGACCCCGGCCGAGAAGGAGACCTGGGAGCTGACCCACCCGCTGATCACGGAGCTGCTGACGGCGGACACGGTGGTGATCGGCGCCCCGATGTACAACTACGCGGTGTCCGCGTCGCTGAAGGCGTGGATCGACCGGATCACCTTCCCCGGCGCCTTCACCGACCCGGCCACCGGCGGGAGCGCGCTGCGCGGCACGAAGGTGGTGGTGCTGGGCGCGCGGGGCGGCGCGTACGGCCCCGGCACACCGCGCGAGGGCTGGGACTTCCAGACGCCGTACCTGCGCAAGTACTTCGCGGGCCTCGGCGTACGGGACGAGAATCTGCGCTTCGTCACGGCCGAACTGACCGTGGCACCGGCCCTCCCGGCGCTGGCCGAGTTCCGCCCGCTGGCGACGGAGTCACTGGCGGCGGCCCGGGCGGAAACCACGGCCCTGGCGCACTGACAGCGGAGCTACCCCAGGGCCTCGCGGGCGGCGTCCAGATTCTTGGCGAACTCACGGCCGTACGCCTGCGCCATCTCGACCCGGTAGTAGGGACCGCCGTTGTACCGGGTGGCGAGCTCCTGCATCTGCTCACGGGTCAGCCGCTCGGCCGGCACGTCGGCGCAGTCGCTCTCCGTCTTGACGTGCGCCAGGTACTGGGCGGCGATGAAGATGTTCTGCCGCGGCTCCCTGACGGCCTCCACCACGACATCCCGCTGCGCCCCGGCCAACGACTCGGCGTCGTACCCCAACACCTCGGCGGCCCGCCGGACTTGAACGGCCAGCGGCCCCATGGACGTCTTGTCGGGATCTTCGAGCCCGGGGACGACCGACCGCACCTCGTACGCCACGTCGTCGACGATGCGCGGATTGCCACCGATCTCCTGCCAGGCGATCCCGGCCAGCAACTCGGCGGGCAGGGCGCAGTGTTGGGCGGCGGCCCGGATGATCTCGCGATTGGCGGAGATATAGGCCCGCCGGTCGTCCTCGGACCCGGAGGGCAACCAGTACCCGTTCCCCTGCCCTTCGGGCAGCTCGGCCAGCCGAGCCCGAATCCGCTGAAGCGCCTCGGAGACCACGACGTCCTCGATAGCCATGACCGACTTCCTCCCACCGCCACCAACATCGAGCGCCCAGCTTCCCACGAGCGCCGTAGCTCCCTGGCCGTGGATAGCATGAGAGCAGCAGTCCGGCGGAGCCGCAGACCCAGTGAGGAGCGAGCCATGACCATCGCCCCGGATCACGCGCGCAATGACGCCCTTCACTACCGGGCGATGCGCGACATCGTCGAGCAGATGCAGGACAGCGTCCCCGGCAAACTGGAGATCACCAAGGAAGGAATCGTCCACGACATGATGGCGCCCGGCGGGCCTCATGAGCTGACTGCGGCCCGTGTCAGCCGACGGCTGGAAAAAGTCATGCCCGAGGGGCTGCTCGCGCACACCGGCACGCCCGATGTGGAAGACGCGGGCGAAGGCGTGGTCCGCCATCCCGACGTGATGGTGATCGCCGAAGCCGACATGGAGATCGACGGTCCCTTCGACCCGCGCTCCCTCATCGCGGTCGTCGAGGTCGTGTCACGGTCGAACCCGGACAACGACTGGGTCGGCAAGATGCGCGACTATCCGCTGCTCGGCATCCCGCTGTACGTGATCTTCGATC
This sequence comes from Streptomyces sp. NBC_00370, assembly GCF_036084755.1. Lineage (NCBI taxonomy): Bacteria > Bacillati > Actinomycetota > Actinomycetes > Kitasatosporales > Streptomycetaceae > Streptomyces > Streptomyces sp. NBC_00370. The sequence continues at coordinate 5,119,964 of NZ_CP107968.1, read as the reverse complement.
CCCGCACCGGTACGGGTGCCGTCTGCTCCGACATTCACGCCACTCCGAGCGGACCTCGGTACGCCACCCGGAAAGACTTCGTCTACGGCGAGGACATCACCATCGGCGAGTGGGTCATCTCGACCGAGCAACTGCCGCGCTACGCCTGACACGACGGCGCTGCCTCACCGCGGAGTCCCTACGGCTCCGCCCGGCGCCCACTCGACCTCGACCCCCGGCAGGCCCCTGGTCCAGGGCGTGGCGATCGTGGCCAGGTGGTCGGGGTCCGGTGGGGTGTGGCCCAGGCCTATCGCGTAGCGGAGGGTGTCGGGGGTCGTCGCGTGCGGGCGGGGCCAGGCGTGGGTGTCCGGGTGCCGACCCCGTCGAGCCGGGCGGCGAAGGTGCTCTTGCCGCTGCCCGAAGGGCCGACGAGCTGGATCAGCCGGGGGAAGTCCCCAGACCGCCACCGCCAGGTCGCGGCCACCGCCTCGTCGGCCGTGCTGATCCTGCCGTCCGCCCAGGCCTCCCGGGCCTTCGCCCAGCACCGGTCGGCGGCGTCCGCCTCCAGCCCGCGCGCTCCGGCGAGCGCCGCACGGACCCCCGCACGCAGCGGCTCGGCCGGCGACTCCCCCAGCAGCCCCGCCTCCTCCGCGTGCAGCGCCGACCATTCGACCTGGTCACGCGCCGCCTCCGCCGCGGGCCCGGTCCGTCCGGCCAGCACGGCGGCGGACACGGCATGCAGCACACCGAGATCGGCGGCGACGGACAACGAGCCAAGACCGGCCCGCCGCTCCTCGTCGGGGAACGGCCGGTGCAGACCCGTGTGCAGCCCCGCCAGGTCGGCGACGCGGCGCGCCTGCGCCATGCCCAGCGGGGCGGCGAGCGAGGCCGCGAGCCGTGCCCGCGGCACGCGGTGGAACAGCGTCGCCAGTACGCCGTCCAGCCGGGCGTCCCCCGAGCGCCCCAGCACATCGAGCCGCGCGCACGCGTCGGCCACGACCGCGTCCACGTCGGCGTCGGCCCCCGCGCCGAGACCCACCGCGGTAACCAGCTCCGGCACATCGGCGGCCCCGCCGGACCGTACGGCCCACAGCGGGGCGGCGGGACCGAGCCCGTTCTCCACCACCGCCGTATGCATCCAGTGCGTGTCGGTCTGTACATGCCGGGGCCGCACCCACTTGGCCACGCGCCGCGCGAACTCCGCGCGCCCGAAGCCCTCGGCGGTCCTGACGACGTAGCCCTCCTGCCGCACGGTGTCCAACCGCAGCCCGCGCAGGGCCCGTTCGTCGAACGTGCCGCGCCACAGCACGGGGGCGGCGGGGATCCCGAGCCGGCGCAGGAAGCGCACGGTGTCGTCCCAGCCCAGACACGCGTCGCCGGCCCAGACCGAGAATCCGTAGAACCAGCTGTCGAGTTCGCCGTACGGGATCGAGTGGCGCGCGTACACGTTCTCCCCGCACACCCGGTGGCCCGCGGGGATCAGCGCGCCGACGCGGCCCTGAAGTCCCTTGACCCACGCGCGCGACGGGTGGTGCCCCGAGTCGAGGGAGCGGGCGTGCACACCGTCCGCGTACAGGGTGGTGTTCTCGCCGTCGAGCTTCTCCGTGACCACGACCTCACGGCCGCGCAGCCCCGCCAGGTCGACGGCCCGCACGTCGTCGGCCGTCGCCCCCGGCGACCAGGGCAGATGCGGGGTGCGCGGGTACTGCGTCCACATGGTGATCACAGTAGGAGCCGGGGACGCGGGCGGGCCATCGAATAAACCCCTCGGACACAGGACAGGGGCCCCGTACCGCCGTCCTCTCGGACGGGATACGGGGCCCCTGTAACGGCTGCTCCGGAGAGCGACCAGGTCAGACCGGCAGAACTACTTGTCGATCTTGGTGACCTGGCCGGCGCCCACGGTCCGGCCACCCTCACGGATGGCGAACTTCAGGCCCTCTTCCATGGCGACCGGCTGGATCAGCGAGACGTTCATGAGGGTGTTGTCACCCGGCATGACCATCTCGGTGCCCTCGGGAAGGGTCACCACGCCCGTCACGTCCGTGGTACGGAAGTAGAACTGCGGGCGGTAGTTGTTGAAGAACGGGGTGTGACGGCCACCCTCGTCCTTCGACAGGATGTAGGCCTGGGCCACGAACTCGGTGTGCGGCGTGACCGAACCGGGCTTGATGATGACCTGGCCGCGCTCGACGTCCTCGCGCTTGATGCCACGGAGGAGCAGACCGACGTTCTCACCGGCCTGGCCCTCGTCGAGCAGCTTGCGGAACATCTCGATGCCGGTGACCGTGGTGGTGGTCTTGTCCTGCTTGATACCGACGATGTCGACGGTCTCGTTGACCTTCAGGACACCACGCTCGATACGACCGGTGACGACGGTGCCACGACCGGTGATCGTGAAGACGTCCTCGATCGGCATGAGGAACGGCTTCTCGACGTCACGCTCGGGCTGCGGGATGGACTCGTCGACGGCCTTCATCAGGTCGAGGACGGTCTGGCCCCACTCCTTGTCGCCCTCGAGCGCCTTGAGCGCCGAGACCTTGACGACCGGGAGGTCGTCGCCCGGGAACTCGTACTCGGAGAGCAGCTCACGGACCTCGAGCTCGACGAGCTCCAGGATCTCCTCGTCGTCCACCATGTCGGCCTTGTTCAGGGCGACAACGATGTACGGCACGCCGACCTGGCGGGCCAGGAGCACGTGCTCCTTGGTCTGCGGCATCGGGCCGTCGGTGGCGGCGACCACGAGGATGGCACCGTCCATCTGGGCGGCACCCGTGATCATGTTCTTGATGTAGTCCGCGTGACCGGGGCAGTCGACGTGGGCGTAGTGACGCGACTCGGTCTGGTACTCGACGTGCGCGATGGAGATGGTGATACCGCGCTGGCGCTCTTCGGGAGCCTTGTCGATCTGGTCGAAGGCCGAGGCCTCGTTCAGGTCCGGGTACGCGTCGTGCAGCACCTTGGTAATGGCGGCCGTGAGGGTCGTCTTACCGTGGTCGATGTGACCGATGGTGCCGATGTTGACGTGCGGCTTGGTCCGCTCGAACTTCGCCTTCGCCACTGGGGTCCTCCTGTGGAGTGGTTCTGGTACGCCTTACTCATCGGCGCCAGGTGATCTTTGCTGGGATGCCGGGGCCCGGGGCATTTCCTCGCTGTCGCGGAAGAAATGCCCCGGTGCCTGCCGGTGACAAGGCTACGGGCTGAACTCGGGTGAGTTATTCGCCCTTGGCCTTCGCGATGATCTCCTCGGCGACGTTCCTCGGAACCTCGGCGTAGGAGTCGAACTGCATCGAGTAGCTTGCGCGACCCGAGGTCTTGCTACGGAGGTCTCCGACATAGCCGAACATCTCCGAGAGGGGCACGAGGCCCTTCACGACACGAGCGCCGCTCCGCTCCTCCATGGCCTGGATCTGGCCACGGCGGGAGTTGAGGTCGCCGATCACATCGCCCATGTAGTCCTCGGGCGTGGTGACCTCGACAGCCATCATCGGCTCCATGAGCACGGGGGACGCCCTGCGGGCACCCTCCTTGAACGCCTGCGAGCCGGCGATCTTGAAGGCCAGCTCCGAGGAGTCGACCTCGTGGTAACCACCGTCGAGCAGGGTGATCCGCACGCCGGTCATCTCGTAACCGGCCAGGATGCCGAACTGCATGGCCTCCTGCGCGCCCGCGTCGACCGAAGGGATGTACTCCTTCGGGATGCGGCCACCGGTCACCTTGTTCACGAACTCGTACGACGCGTCGCCGCCCTCGATGGGCTCGATCGCGATCTGCACCTTCGCGAACTGACCGGTACCACCGGTCTGCTTCTTGTGGGTGTAGTCGACCCGGTCGACGGCCTTACGGATCGTCTCACGGTAGGCGACCTGCGGCTTACCGACGTTCGCCTCGACGCGGAACTCGCGCTTCATGCGGTCGACAAGCACTTCGAGGTGAAGCTCGCCCATACCACCGATGATGGTCTGGCCGGTCTCCTCGTCCGAGTGAACCTGGAAGGAGGGGTCCTCCTCCGCGAGCCGCTGGATGGCAACACCCAGCCGCTCCTGGTCACCCTTGGACTTGGGCTCGATGGCGACCTGGATCACCGGCGCCGGGAAGTCCATGGACTCCAGGATCACCGGGTTCTTGTCGTCGCACAGCGTCTCACCGGTGGTGGTCTGCTTCAGGCCCATCACGGCGACGATGTCACCGGCGCCCACCGACGCGATCTCCTCACGCTTGTTCGCGTGCATGCGGTAGATCTTGCCGATGCGCTCCTTGCGGCCCTTCACGGAGTTCAGCACCGCGGTGCCGGCCTCCAGACGGCCGGAGTACACCCGGACGAAGGTGAGCTTGCCCAGGTGCGGGTCGCTCGCGATCTTGAACGCAAGACCGGCGAACGGCTCGTCCTCGGACGGCCGGCGCTTGATGACCGTCTCCGGGTCCTTGACGTCGTGACCCTCGATGGCGTCGACGTCCAGGGGAGAAGGCAGGTAGCGCACGACAGCGTCGAGCAGGGGCTGGACGCCCTTGTTCTTGAACGCGGTGCCGCAGAAGACGGGGGTGACGGTGACGGAGTCGGCGGCGCCCTTGGACGCGAGCGTGATGCGGCGGATCGCCTCGTACATCTGCTCCACGGTGGGCTCCTGGCCCTCCAGGTACAGCTCCATCATCGCGTCGTCGTGCTCGGCGACGGCCTCGACGAGCTTGCCGTGCCACTCTTCAGCGGCCTCGGTGTGCGACGCCGGGATGTCGACCGTGTCGTACATCTCGCCCTTGGTCGCCTCGGCGGACCAGACAAGGGCCTTCATCGTCACGAGGTCGACGACGCCCTTGAAGTCAGCTTCGGTACCGATCGGGAGCTGCATGACCAGCGGAACCGCGCCGAGGCGGTCCACGATCATGTCGACGCAGCGGTGGAACTCCGCGCCCGTACGGTCGAGCTTGTTGACGAAGCAGATGCGGGGGACGCCGTACCGGTCGGCCTGGCGCCAGACCGTCTCGGACTGCGGCTCCACACCGGCGACACCGTCGAACACGGTGACGGCACCGTCGAGGACGCGGAGCGAACGCTCCACCTCGACCGTGAAGTCCACGTGACCCGGGGTGTCGATGATGTTGATGGTGTGGTCGACGTCGTCGAGCGGCCAGTGACAGGTCGTCGCAGCAGACGTGATCGTGATGCCGCGCTCCTGCTCCTGCTCCATCCAGTCCATCGTGGCAGCGCCGTCGTGGACCTCACCGATCTTGTAGCTCACACCGGTGTAGAACAGAATGCGCTCGGTGGTCGTCGTCTTGCCCGCGTCGATGTGGGCCATGATCCCGATGTTGCGGACCTTGGCCAGGTCAAGCGAAGTGGTGGCCATAAGGCTCAATCTTCTCTCGGTCTCGATGTGGGTAGCGACTACCAGCGGTAGTGCGCGAAGGCCTTGTTGGACTCGGCCATCTTGTGCGTGTCCTCACGCTTCTTGACCGAAGCGCCGAGGCCGTTGGAGGCGTCGAGCAGTTCGTTCAGGAGGCGCTCGGTCATGGTCTTCTCGCGACGGGCGCGGGAGTAACCCACGACCCAGCGCAGAGCGAGCGTCGCGGCGCGACCGGGCTTGACCTCGATCGGCACCTGGTACGTGGCACCGCCGACGCGGCGTGACTTGACCTCAAGAGCGGGCTTGACGTTCTCAAGCGCGCGCTTCAGCGTGATGACCGGGTCGTTGCCGGTCTTCTCGCGGAGGCCTTCCATCGCGCCGTACACGATCCGCTCGGCAGTGGAACGCTTGCCGTTGAGCAGGATCTTGTTGATCAGCGAGGTGACAAGAGGAGAACCGTAAACCGGGTCGATGATGACCGGGCGCTTCGTTGCGGGGCCCTTACGAGGCATTCTTACTTCTCCTTCTTGGCGCCGTAGCGGCTGCGGGCCTGCTTGCGGTTCTTGACACCCTGGGTGTCGAGAGAGCCGCGGATGATCTTGTAACGAACACCCGGCAGGTCCTTCACACGGCCACCACGCACGAGCACGATCGAGTGCTCCTGCAGGTTGTGTCCCTCACCCGGGATGTAAGCCGTGACCTCGATGCCGGAGGTCAGTCGCACACGAGCGACCTTCCGCAGCGCCGAGTTCGGCTTCTTGGGGGTGGTCGTGAACACACGCGTGCACACGCCACGGCGCTGAGGGGAGCCCTCGAGCGCAGGCGTCTTGTTCTTCTCGACCTTGTCCTGCCGGCCCTTCCGGACCAGCTGCTGGATCGTAGGCACTACTTCTCCGGTTTCTGTGTGCCGTTCGTAAAACTAACCTGGAACATCGCCGACCCACGCGGTCGGGTGTGTCGAATACTGCATAATCCCGCCGAGGGCGGAGAAGGCGCAGATTACGGTGGCCGATACTCGAACTCCGCGTGCGGTTGAGGACACGCACAGGAGCCCAGGCACACCCCAGGCACAAGGCTTGAGCGTACCTACCTCATCGACTCCGGTCAAAACAAATGCTGAGAGGCCGTTTGACGGACCTGTCACACGTGATTCACACACGCCGGAGGGCGGCCGCCCCAGGGGGTGACCGCCCTCCGGTGTGTGCGCTACGCCTTACTGGTTGTACGGACCGTAGTCGTAGTCCTCCAGCGGCACGGCCTGACCGGAACCGGTGCCGAACGGCGAGTAGTCGATGTCGTCGTAGCCGACGGCCGAGTACATCGCGGCCTTGGCTTCCTCGGTCGGCTCGACCCGGATGTTCCGGTAGCGGGACAGACCCGTACCGGCCGGGATGAGCTTACCGATGATGACGTTCTCCTTGAGGCCGATCAGGGAGTCCGACTTGGCGTTGATCGCCGCGTCGGTCAGGACCCTGGTCGTCTCCTGGAAGGACGCCGCCGACAGCCACGACTCGGTGGCCAGCGAGGCCTTGGTGATACCCATCAGCTGCGGACGGCCGGAGGCGGGGTGGCCGCCTTCCGTGACCACACGACGGTTCTCGGTCTCGAACTTCGAGCGCTCGACGAGCTCGCCCGGCAGCAGTTCCGCGTCGCCGGACTCGATGATCGTCACACGGCGCAGCATCTGCCGGATGATGATCTCGATGTGCTTGTCGTGGATCGACACACCCTGCGAGTTGTAGACCTTCTGGACCTCGCCGACCAGGTGGACCTGGACCGCGCGCTGACCGAGGATCCGCAGCACGTCGTGCGGGTTGGTGGCACCCACGGTGAGCTTCTGGCCCACCTCGACGCGGTCGCCCTCACCCACGAGCAGACGGGCGCGCTTGGAGATCGGGAACGGCGTCTCCTCGCTGCCGTCGTCGGGCGTGACGACGAGCTTCTTCGTCTTCTCGGTCTCCTCGATACGGACGGTGCCCGCAGCCTCGGAGATCGGGGCGACACCCTTCGGCGTACGGGCTTCGAAGAGCTCGACGACTCGGGGCAGACCCTGGGTGATGTCGTCACCGGCCACACCACCGGTGTGGAAGGTACGCATCGTCAGCTGCGTGCCGGGCTCACCGATGGACTGGGCGGCGATGATGCCGACCGCCTCACCGATGTCGACCAGCTTGCCGGTGGCCAGCGAACGGCCGTAGCAGAAGGCACAGGTGCCGACCGCGGACTCGCAGGTCAGGACCGAACGGGTCTTGACCTCCTCGACCCCGGCGCCCACCAGCGCGTCGATCAGGACATCGCCCAGGTCGACGTTGGCCGGCGCGATGACCTTGCCGTCGACGACGACGTCCTCGGCGAGCATGCGCGCGTACACGGACGTCTCGACGTCCTCGGTCTTGCGCAGCTTGCCGTCGGCGCCCTTCTCCGCGATCTTCAGCTTCAGACCGCGGTCGGTGCCGCAGTCCTCCTCGCGGATGATCACGTCCTGCGAGACGTCCACCAGACGACGGGTCAGGTAACCCGAGTCGGCGGTACGCAGGGCGGTGTCGGCCAGACCCTTACGGGCACCGTGCGTGGAGATGAAGTACTCCAGCACGGACAGGCCTTCACGGAACGACGCCTTGATGGGACGCGGGATCGTCTCGTTCTTGGCGTTGGACACCAGACCACGCATACCGGCGATCTGACGCATCTGCATCATGTTTCCGCGAGCGCCCGAGTTCACCATCATGGAGACCGGGTTGGTCTTCGGGAAGTTCGCGTTCATCGCCTCGGCGACCTCGTTGGTCGCCTTGGTCCAGATCGCGATGAGCTCCTGCGTGCGCTCTTCCTTGGTGATCAGACCGCGCTCGTACTGCTTCTGGACGCGCTCGTCCTGCGCCTCGTAACCCTGGACGATCGCCTTCTTCGCCTCGGGAACGACGATGTCGGAGATGGCCACGGTGACACCGGAGCGGGTCGCCCAGAAGAAGCCGGCCGCCTTCAGGTTGTCGAGCGTCGCCGCCACGATGACCTTGGGGTAGCGCTCGGCCAGGTCGTTGACGATCTCGGAGAGCTGCTTCTTGCCCACCGAGTAGTCGACGAACGGGTAGTCCTCGGGCAGCAGCTCGTTGAAGAGCGCGCGGCCCAGGGTCGTCCGCAGCCGGAACGGGTCGCCCTGCTGCCACTCGGTGTCGGGCGCGCCGTCCTCGCCGGCCGGCGGGGTCCAGCCGCGCGGCGGGATGGTGCCCACCGGGAAGCGGATGTCGACCTTCGCCTGCAGCGAGAGCTCGCGGTTGTCGAACGCCATGGTGGCTTCGGCACTGGAGCCGAAGGACCGGTCGGCGCCGATGACCTTGCGCTCCTCCTCGTCCGTCGTGAGGAAGAAGAGTCCGAGCACCATGTCCTGGGTCGGCATGGTGACGGGACGGCCGTCAGCCGGCTTCAGGATGTTGTTCGAGGACAGCATCAGGATGCGGGCCTCGGCCTGCGCCTCTGCCGACAGCGGCAGGTGCACGGCCATCTGGTCACCGTCGAAGTCCGCGTTGAACGCGGTGCAGACGAGCGGGTGGATCTGGATGGCCTTGCCCTCGACCAGCTGCGGCTCGAAGGCCTGGATGCCCAGGCGGTGCAGGGTCGGCGCACGGTTCAGCAGCACCGGGTGCTCGGCGATGACCTCTTCGAGCACGTCGTACACGACCGTGCGGCCGCGCTCGACCATGCGCTTGGCCGACTTGATGTTCTGCGCGTGGTTCAGGTCCACCAGGCGCTTCATCACGAACGGCTTGAAGAGCTCGAGCGCCATGGCCTTCGGCAGCCCGCACTGGTGCAGCTTGAGCTGCGGGCCGACGACGATCACGGAACGCGCCGAGTAGTCGACACGCTTGCCGAGCAGGTTCTGACGGAACCGGCCCTGCTTGCCCTTGAGCATGTCGCTCAGGGACTTCAGGGGACGGTTACCGGGACCGGTCACCGGGCGACCACGGCGGCCGTTGTCGAACAGCGCGTCGACGGCCTCCTGCAGCATCCGCTTCTCGTTGTTCACGATGATCTCGGGGGCACCGAGGTCAAGGAGACGCTTGAGGCGGTTGTTGCGGTTGATCACACGGCGGTACAGGTCGTTCAGGTCGGAGGTCGCGAAGCGGCCACCGTCCAGCTGCACCATCGGACGCAGGTCCGGCGGGATCACCGGCACGCAGTCCAGCACCATGCCCTTGGGGCTGTTGCTGGTCTGCAGGAACGCCGAGACGACCTTGAGGCGCTTGAGCGCACGGGTCTTCTTCTGGCCCTTGCCGGTACGGATGATCTCGCGGAGACGCTCCGCTTCCTCGTCCAGGTCGAAGGACTCCAGGCGCTTCTGCAGCGCCGCGGCACCCATCGATCCGTCGAAGTACGTGCCGAAGCGGTCACGCAGCTCGCGGTAGAGCAGCTCGTCGCCCTCCAGGTCCTGGACCTTGAGGTTCTTGAAGCGGTTCCACACCTCGTCGAGACGGTCGATCTCGCGCTGCGCACGGTCGCGCAGCTGCTTCATCTCACGCTCGGCACCTTCGCGCACCTTGCGGCGCACGTCGGCCTTGGCGCCCTCGGCCTCCAGCTCGGCCAGGTCGGTCTCAAGCTTCTTGGCGCGGGCCTCGAGGTCGGAGTCGCGGCGGTTCTCGGTCTGCTGACGCTCGACGGAGACATGCGCCTCCAGCGACGGCAGATCGCGCGTACGACGGTCCTCGTCCACGAACGTGATCATGTACGCGGCGAAGTAGATGACCTTTTCGAGGTCCTTCGGCGCGAGGTCGAGCAGGTATCCCAGTCGGGAAGGGACGCCCTTGAAGTACCAGATGTGGGTGACGGGAGCGGCAAGCTCGATGTGGCCCATCCGCTCACGGCGCACCTTGGCGCGGGTGACTTCGACGCCACAGCGCTCACAGATGATGCCCTTGAAGCGGACACGCTTGTACTTGCCGCAGTAGCACTCCCAGTCCCGGGTGGGGCCGAAGATCTTCTCGCAGAAGAGTCCGTCCTTCTCGGGCTTGAGCGTGCGGTAGTTGATGGTCTCCGGCTTCTTCACTTCGCCGTGGGACCAGGTCCGGATGTCGTCCGCGGTGGCGAGGCCAATCCGCAGCTCGTCGAAGAAGTTGACGTCGAGCACTTGTCGTCAATCCCTCTTTCGGGGTCGAGTCTCAAATCATGGTCTGTACGGGTCCGGGGAGAGCCGGCCGCCCCGAGACGAGGGCGGCCGGACAACCCGTCAGACCTCTTCGACGCTGCTCGGCTCTCGCCGGGACAGGTCGATTCCGAGCTCCTCCGCCGCGCGGAAGACGTCCTCGTCCGTGTCGCGCATCTCGATGGACATGCCGTCCGAGGACAGCACCTCCACGTTGAGGCAGAGCGACTGCATTTCCTTGATGAGCACCTTGAAGGACTCGGGAATGCCGGGCTCGGGGATGTTCTCGCCCTTGACGATGGCCTCGTAGACCTTCACGCGGCCGGTCACGTCGTCGGACTTGATCGTCAGCAGCTCCTGGAGGGCGTAAGCGGCGCCGTAAGCCTCCAGCGCCCACACCTCCATCTCACCGAAGCGCTGACCGCCGAACTGGGCCTTACCACCCAGCGGCTGCTGGGTGATCATCGAGTACGGTCCGGTCGACCGGGCGTGCAGCTTGTCGTCGACCAGGTGGTGGAGCTTGAGGATGTACATGTAGCCGACCGAGATCGGCTCCGGGAACGGCTCGCCGGAGCGGCCGTCGAACATCCGCGCCTTGCCGGAGCCCTTGACCATGCGCTCGCCGTCGCGGTTCGGGATCGTGGACTCGAAGAGTCCGGAGATCTCGTCCTCGCGAGCGCCGTCGAAGACGGGGGTGGCGACATTGGTACCGGGCGCGACGTCGTCGGCGCCGATGACCTTCAGCCGCTCCATCCAGTCCTCGCTGCCCTCGACCTTCCAGCCCTGGCTGGCGAGCCAGCCGAGGTGGATCTCCAGGACCTGCCCCGGGTTCATTCGGGACGGGACACCCAGCGGGTTGAGGATGATGTCGACCGGGGTGCCGTCCTCCAGGAACGGCATGTCCTCGATCGGCAGGATCTTCGAGATGACGCCCTTGTTGCCGTGTCGGCCGGCGAGCTTGTCACCGTCGGTGATCTTGCGCTTCTGCGCCACGTACACGCGCACCAGCTGGTTCACACCGGGGGGCAGCTCGTCGCCCTCTTCACGGTCGAAGACGCGGACGCCGATGATCTTGCCCACTTCGCCGTGCGGCACCTTCAGCGAGGTGTCACGGACTTCACGGGCCTTCTCACCGAAGATCGCGCGGAGCAGACGCTCTTCCGGGGTCAGCTCGGTCTCGCCCTTGGGCGTGACCTTGCCGACCAGGATGTCGCCGGCGACGACCTCGGCACCGATACGGATGATGCCGCGCTCGTCGAGGTCCGCGAGGACCTCTTCGGAGACGTTCGGGATGTCCCGGGTGATCTCCTCCGGGCCGAGCTTGGTGTCACGGGCGTCGACCTCGTGCTCCTCGATGTGGATCGAGGAGAGGACGTCGTCCTGGACCAGCCGCTGGCTGAGGATGATCGCGTCTTCGTAGTTGTGGCCTTCCCACGGCATGAACGCCACGAGAAGGTTCTTGCCGAGGGCCATCTCGCCCTGCTCGGTGGCCGGGCCGTCGGCCAGCACCTGGCTCTCGACAACGCGGTCGCCCTCGTTGACGACGACCTTCTGATTGACCGAGGTGCCCTGGTTCGAGCGGGAGAACTTGGCGATGCGGTACGTGGTGTACGTGCCGTCGTCGTTGGCGACGGTGATGTAGTCCGCGGATACCTCCTGGACCACACCTTCCTTCTCCGCCTTGATGACGTCACCGGCGTCGACCGCGCAGCGGTACTCCATGCCGGTGCCGACGAGCGGCGCCTCCGACGTGATGAGCGGCACGGCCTGCCGCATCATGTTCGCGCCCATCAGGGCGCGGTTGGCGTCGTCGTGCTCCAGGAACGGGATCATCGCGGTCGCGACCGACACCATCTGGCGCGGCGAGACGTCCATGTAGTCGACGTCGTCACCGGGGATGTAGTCGACCTCACCGCCACGACGGCGGACGAGGACGCGCGGCTCGGTGAACCGCATCTCCTCGGACAGCGTCGCGTTGGCCTGGGCGATGACGAAGCGGTCTTCCTCGTCGGCGGTCAGGTAGTCCACGTCGTCGGTGACGACGCCGTTGACGACCTTGCGGTACGGGGTCTCGACGAACCCGAACGCGTTGACCCGGCCGTAGGAGGCGAGCGAGCCGATCAGGCCGATGTTCGGGCCTTCCGGGGTCTCGATCGGACACATGCGGCCGTAGTGCGAGGGGTGCACGTCACGGACCTCGAAGCCGGCCCGCTCACGGGAGAGACCACCCGGGCCGAGCGCCGACAGACGGCGCTTGTGGGTGAGACCCGACAGCGGGTTGTTCTGGTCCATGAACTGCGACAGCTGGCTGGTGCCGAAGAACTCCTTGATGGAGGCGACGACCGGCCGGATGTTGATCAGGGTCTGCGGCGTGATCGCCTCGACGTCCTGGGTCGTCATGCGCTCACGCACGACGCGCTCCATCCTCGCCAGACCCGTACGGACCTGGTTCTGGATGAGCTCGCCGACGTTACGCAGACGGCGGTTGCCGAAGTGGTCGATGTCGTCGGTCTCGACGACGATCTGGTTGCCGCTCTCGCCGACCGTCTCGGTCTCGCCCGCGTGGAGCTTCACGAGGTACTTGATGGTGGCGATGATGTCGTCGGTGGTGAGCACACCGGCGTCCAGCGGCTCTTCAGCGCCGAGCTTCTTGTTCACCTTGTAGCGGCCGACCTTCGCGAGGTCGTAGCGCTTCGGGTTGAAGTAGAGGTTCTCGAGCAGCGTCTGGGCCGCCTCGCGGGTCGGGGGCTCGCCCGGACGCAGCTTGCGGTAGATGTCGAGCAGTGCGTCGTCCTGGCCCTGGGTGTGGTCCTTCTCCAGGGTGGCGCGCATCGACTCGTACTCGCCGAACTCTTCAAGGATCTGCTCGGTGCTCCAGCCGAGCGCCTTGAGGAGGACGGTCACGGACTGCTTGCGCTTGCGGTCGATACGGACACCGACCATGTCGCGCTTGTCGATCTCCATCTCCAGCCAGGCACCCCGGGACGGGATGATCTTCGCGGAGAAGATGTCCTTGTCGGACGTCTTGTCGATGGAGGAGTCGAAATAGACACCCGGCGAGCGCACCAGCTGGGACACCACGACACGCTCGGTGCCGTTGATGACGAAGGTGCCCTTGTTGGTCATGAGCGGGAAATCGCCCATGAAGACCGTCTGGGACTTGATCTCGCCGGTCTCGTTGTTGGTGAACTCTGCGGTGACGAAGAGCGGAGCCGCGTACGTGAAGTCGCGCTCCTTGCACTCGTCGATCGAGTTCTTGGGAGGCTCGAAGCGGTGGTCGCGGAAGGTCAGCGACATCGACCCGGAGAAGTCCTCGATCGGAGAGATCTCCTCGAAGATCTCCTCCAGACCTGACTTCCTGGGGACGTCCTGCCCGTTCTCGAGAGCCGCCTCGACACGAGCCTTCCAAGCGGCGTTCCCGAGCAGCCAGTCAAAGCTCTCGGTCTGCAGCGCAAGGAGGTTCGGAACCTCGAGGGGCTCCTTGATCTTTGCAAAGGAGATGCGCAGCGGGGCGGTGCTGGCGCCGTTGTTCATATTCGTGGTCGAGGCGTTGCGCGAGGCGGCCAAGAGGGGGTCCTTCCGAGGGCTCGGACTCACTACGCGCGTACCGGTCCCAAGTACGGACACGGAGACAGAAACCCCAGCTAGGGCTTTTGATCGCCGATGTTCGTACGAGAGGGTGCCCCTGGTGACGGGCAGGGAGCAGCTAACAGGCAGCGCAAAGGGTCAGTGTAGCCACTTGGCACACTGATGTCCAGCGCGGGTTTTGGAAGACCCTCGTCGCTCTCAACACCTTGTCTCAACTGCGGCAAGCCTCGCGCCGTAGGCGCACATCGATACTGCCCTCTTCGCCTTCGATCCATGCCTCGGATCCGGATCGATTGTGACGACGCGTCCTGAGAATTGCGCGCTGCGTGCGGTTCGTCAAGGCCCCCGCCCCCGGGAGCCGTCCCTCGGATCCCCACCGGGCGCACGGAAGGCGCGGTAATGATCACGATACTCGCAGGCGTACGGAGAACAAGGTACCCCTCGCGGGCACGCCGAAGGGCGACCACCCGGATGGGTGATCGCCCTTCACGTCAACGCTGCGCCCCGGGGCCTCTCAGCCGAACGAGAGGCCCTGGCGGCGCGAGGTCGCTACGAGGTCACTTGACCTCGACGGAGGCGCCGGCGGCCTTGAGGGACTCGGCACCCTTCTCCGCCTGCTCCTTGGTGACCTTCTCCAGGACGGGCTTCGGGGCGCCGTCCACGAGGTCCTTGGCCTCCTTGAGGCCCAGGGAGGTGAGCTCGCGCACAACCTTGATGACCTGGATCTTCTTCTCGCCGGCGCCCGTGAGGATGACGTCGAACTCGTCCTGCTCCTCGACGGCCTCGGCCACGGCGGCGCCGCCACCGACAGCGGCGGCGGCCACGGGGGCGGCAGCCTTGACGTCGAACTTCTCCTCGAAGGCCTTCACGAACTCGGAGAGCTCGATGAGGGTGAGCGACTCGAACTGCTCAAGCAGCTCGCCCTGGGACAGCTTCGCCATGATGGCGTCCTTCCACTAAGTCGGCAGGTGCCGGATGTATATAGACGGCGGGCGTACGGGGCCCGCTGTGACGCGAAGCCGAACTATTCGGCGTCGGCCTCGGCGGGAGCCGGCGTACCGGCACCGCCCTGCTCGACCTTGGCGCGAAGTGCTTCCGCGGTGCGGGCGAACTCCGTGAGCGGAGCCTGGAAGGTCGCCGCGGCCTTGGCCATGGACGCCTTCAGGCCACCGGCCAGCTTGGCGAGCAGAACCTCGCGGGACTCGAGGTCCGCGAGCTTCTTGAACTCATCGGCGGACAGCGCCTTACCGTCAAGGACACCGCCCTTGATGATGAGGTTGGGGTTGTCCTTGGCGAAGTCACGAAGACCCTTCGCCGACGCCACCGGGTCACCGGTGACGAAGGCAACCGCCGTCGGACCTGTGAACAGGTCGTCCAGCGTGTTGATCCCGGCCTCGTTGGCCGCGATCTTGGTCAGCGTGTTCTTCACCACGGCGTACTGGGTGTTCTCACCGAGCGAACGACGCAGCTCCTTGAGCTGCGCCACGGTGAGACCCCGGTACTCGGTCAGCACGGCGGCGTTCGAGCTGCGGAACTGGTCCGTCAGCTCGGCTACCGCGGCAGCCTTGTCGGGCCTTGCCATGAGCGTCGGCCTCCTTCCGGGTGATGAGGACCGCTCAGAAGGGGCTGCGCAAAACGAAACGCCCCGGCGCAGGCGCACGGGGCGTAGCTCAACCGGACGACGTCCGGGAACTCTCCTCGATCACCTGCGCGGGTCGTCCGCAGCTAGCGGATCCTTCGGCCGCCTTGCCCTCTTGCGAGCGCACGGCAACGACCAGCGGTCTTTGGCTTCATGTGGAGAGTACGGGAGCGGGGGTCCGGCAGGCAAATCGCCTGCCGGACACCGGGGATCAGGCCCCGCTGTCGGCTGCCATGTCGTTGATCATCTTCATGAGGTCGAACGTGTCAGCCGCGGCCGGCGGCGTCGCCGTGACCGGGGTGCCGTAGTCGGAGAAGTGCTCGCTGATGCTGGTCTTGCCCTGCTTCATGTCCATCACGACGTCGAGCCGGACCGGGTAGCCGTCGGCGTTGACCCAGACGTCCGTGTTGTAGGTCTTCATGCCGGCCGTCTTCATGGCGGCGACGAGGTCCTTGCGCTGCTTCGGCGTGAGCGTGTCGGCGGCGGAGTTGGTGTCCAGCATCTCCTGGAACGTCAGGCTGCCCCGGTAGTGCTCCGCCTGGACGCCGTCGACCTTCTCCGGGCCGACGTGCTTGATGCTGGGCGAGTCCACCAGCATGGCGAGCTGCTGCGACGGGTCCTGGTTCGCGTTCTTCAGGCCGCCCAGCGTGCCGATCGAACTCGCCGGGTTGCCGGCCGACTTCGACAGCTTGCCGACGTCCAGTTTCATCCAGCGCTTGCCGTCGAACTCCTCCTGCTTCGCGGCGGCGGCTCCCATGTCCACGTACGTGACGTCCTTGAGCATGAGAATCCGGATCTTCTCCGGCGCCCCGGGCTCGGCACCGAGCGCCGAACCGTCCATGGTCACGTCCATGGCCGTCGGGTCCCAGGCCATGACGCCAGCCATCGTGACCGTCTCGGTCTTGCCCGCGCCCTGGGCCGCGGCGGCCGGCGTCGTCATCTTCATGCTGATCTTCGCGGACTTCGCCCCGGAGGTCTTCTTGTACGCGGCGGTCAGGACCGCGGCCGGATTGGCGTCCGCCTTCTTCGAGGCGGCCGGCTTCGCCGCTCCGTCGTCCTTCTTCGCGTCATCGCTCGTACAGCCCGCAACGCCGGCAATGACGGCCACAGCCGTCAGTGCCACGCCCCCACGTGTGAATGCGGACATGTTCATTTCCCACCCCAGATTGTGCAGTTGGCGCTGACCCCGATGGTCAAGACCACCTCAAGAAGATAACCCACGCCACTGACAGCAAATCAACAGAAAAGCCGGTCCCCGCACCTCAACGAGGTGCGGGGACCGGCCGGTTCCAGCCTTTGTCGGACGTCGGGGACGTCAGACGGACGCCGGGTCCTCCTCGACGAGGAGGTTGCGGGTGCGGTTGGCGTCCAGCGGGATGCCGGGGCCCATCGTCGTCGCGAGGACGGCCTTACGGATGTAACGGCCCTTCGCGGCCGACGGCTTCAGACGGAGGACTTCCTCCAGCGCCGCGGCGTAGTTCTCGACCAGCTTCGTCTCGTCGAAGGAGACCTTGCCGATGATGAAGTGCAGGTTCGAGTGCTTGTCGACCCGGAACTCGATCTTGCCGCCCTTGATGTCCGTCACAGCCTTCGTGACGTCAGGGGTGACGGTGCCGGTCTTCGGGTTCGGCATCAGACCACGCGGGCCGAGGACACGGCCGAGACGGCCGACCTTGCCCATGAGGTCAGGGGTGGCGACGACGGCGTCGAAGTCCAGACGGCCCTTCGACACCTCGTCGATGAGCTCGTCGGCGCCGACGATGTCGGCGCCCGCGGCGCGCGCTGCCTCGGCACGGTCACCGGTCGCGAAGACCAGGACCCGGGCGGTCTTGCCGGTGCCGTGCGGAAGGTTGACGGTGCCACGGACCATCTGGTCCGCCTTGCGCGGGTCCACACCCAGGCGCATGGCGACCTCGACGGTGCCGTCGAACTTGGACGTGCTGGTGTCCTTGGCAAGGCGGACGGCCTCGAGCGGGGCGTAGTTACGCTCCGCGTCGATCTTCGCGTCCGCGTTGCGGAGTGACTTGCTGCGCTTCACTTCTTCTCCTGTGGTTCTTCAGGTGTGGAGTTCGTGGTGCGGGCCGCGCATGGCCCTGCCACTGGGACGTACGGGGCTGGACTCAGCCCTCGACCGTGATGCCCATCGAACGGGCGGTGCCGGCGATGATCTTCTCGGCGGCGGCCAGGTCGTTGGCGTTCAGGTCGGGCATCTTGGTCGTGGCGATGTCCCGCACCTGGTCGCGCGTGAGCTTGGCGACCTTCTTGACGTGCGGCTCGCCGGATCCCTTGTCCACACCGGCAGCCTTGAGGATCAGCTTCGCGGCGGGCGGCGTCTTGGTGATGAAGGTGAACGAGCGGTCCTCGTAGACCGTGATCTCGACCGGCACGACCATGCCACGCTGCGACTCGGTCGCGGCGTTGTAGGCCTTGCAGAACTCCATGATGTTGACGCCGTGCTGACCCAGCGCGGGGCCGACCGGCGGGGCCGGGTTGGCGGCGCCGGCGCTGATCTGGAGCTTGATGAGCCCCGTGACCTTCTTCTTCTTGGGAGGCATTGCTCTCTCCGGGTCCTAGTGAGAGTTATCGGCCAGCCACCCGGTCATCCGGATGGAGGCATACCGCACAACGATAACGGGTATAGCTGCACGGCCAAAACCGACAGGTCAGACAGGTAGGAACACCTGTCTGACCTGGTCGGAAGCTGTTGTTCCAGAAGTGGTGGCTGCTCAGTTCTTCTGGATCTGGTCGAAGCTCAGCTCGACCGGGGTCTCGCGACCGAAGATCTCGACGAGGCCCTTGACCTTCTTCGAGTCCGCGTTGATCTCGTTGATCGTCGCCTGCAGCGTCGCGAACGGGCCGTCGGTGACGGTGACCGAGTCGCCCACCTCGAAGTCCAGCACCTGGACCTCGACCTTGCGGGCCGGCATCGGCTTGCCCTCGGCCTCGGCCGCCTCGCGGGCTGCCTTCTCCTCGGCCTCGGGGGCGAGCATCTTGACGATCTCGTCCAGCGTCAGCGGGTACGGGTCGTAGGCGTTGCCCACGAAGCCGGTGACACCGGGGGTGTTACGGACGACGCCCCAGGACTCGTTCGTCAGGTCCATGCGCACCAGGACGTAGCCCGGGAGCTTGTTCTGGCGGACGTTCTTGCGCTCGCCGTTCTTGATCTGGACGATCTCTTCCTCGGGGACCTCGGCCTGGTAGATGAAGTCCTCGACGTTGAGCGAGACGGCGCGCTGTTCCAGGTTGGCCTTCACGCGCTTCTCGTAGCCCGCGTAGGTGTGGATCACGTACCACTCGCCGGGCAGACCGCGCAGTTCCTGGCGGAGCGCCTCGACCGGGTCGACGGCGGGCGCGGCCTCGGCCGGCTCCTCGTCGTCGTCGGCGGCGTCGGAGTCGGCTTCGGCTTCGCTGTCGTCAGCCTCGGCGTCCGCGTCAAGGCCTTCGCCCTCGGCGGCCGCGACGGCCTCTTCGACCTCGTCAGCCTCGGTGCCGTCTTCTTCCTCGACCTGCTCGGCGTTGACGGCAGCCTCTTCGGCCGGCTCGCCCGCCGCGGCGTCAGCGGCTTCGGCCTGGTCTGGCTCGACAGCGTCCGCCGCCTCGACGATGTCGGTTTCGTCCTCTCGGGACTCGACCGCCTCGCTGGCGTCGTTCAGGTTCGGGTCAGACACGGTGGCTGCTTCTTCCTGGCTAAATGGGTGGCACACGCGAAAGGGGCGCCGCGTCGGGCGCCCTCGCGGGATCAGCCGAAGACGTACTTGATTGCGTTGTTGAAGCCATAGTCAATCACGGTCACCAGACCGATCATGATGACAACAAAGACAATCACCACTGTGGTGTACGTCGTCAGCTGGTTGCGAGTCGGCCAGACGACCTTGCGCAGCTCGGCGACGATCTGACGGTAGAAGAGCGCGAGCCGGCCCAGAGGGCCCTTCTTGCCGCGCTTGCCACCCTTACGGGGCTTCTTCGACTCTACGGACTCATCATCATCGGCATCAGGTTTGTCGATGGAGCCCACGGCGTCCGTCACGCTCTCTCACCTGATTCCGGGTCGTGGCCATGCCGCGCCCGGGGGGAGCCGCACGGCGATGCAGTGAATGTTCGTACATGCGCACACACCCTGGCGAAGGTGTGCGTAGCAGGGCCGGAGGGACTTGAACCCCCAACCGCTGGTTTTGGAGACCAGTGCTCTACCAATTGAGCTACGACCCTTTGTGTTTGCCCCAACCTACCGCATCCGACCGGGTGCACGGAGTGCCCTGTGGGACGTGACTGACGAAGGCCAACGACGAGTGAGTGTACGTGGTCACAGGCCCGACGTCGAACAGCTAACTCCGCGACGAACGGGGACTGCCCGGTTCGCTGCGCATCGTCTTATGTGTCCATCGTACGAAACCTGTGTACCGGGGACGTTTCAGGTCTGGGAGCATGGGAGACATGAGCGCTGCAATCCCTCCGACCGAGCGCCGGGTCTCCGCGCGCATCGGCGCGATCTCCGAGTCCGCGACCCTCGCCGTGGACGCCAAGGCCAAGGCCCTCAAGGCCGCCGGGCGTCCGGTGATCGGCTTCGGCGCGGGCGAGCCCGACTTCCCGACACCCGACTACATCGTCGAGGCCGCTGTCGAGGCTTGCCGCAATCCCAAGTACCACCGCTACACGCCCGCGGGCGGCCTCCCCGAGCTCAAGGCCGCCATCGCGACGAAGACCCTGCGTGATTCGGGTTACGAGGTCGACGCGTCGCAGATCCTCGTGACCAACGGCGGCAAGCAGGCCATCTACGAGGCGTTCGCCGCGATCCTCGACCCGGGCGACGAGGTCATCGTCCCCGCTCCGTACTGGACGACGTACCCGGAGTCGATCCGGCTGGCCGGCGGGGTCCCGGTCGAGGTCGTCGCCGACGAGACCACCGGCTACCGCGTCTCGCTCGACCAGCTGGAGGCGGCCCGCACGGACCGTACGAAGGTGGTGCTCTTCGTCTCCCCGTCCAACCCGACGGGCGCGGTCTACAGCGAGGCCGACACCGAGGCCATCGGCAGGTGGGCCGTCGAGCACGGCCTGTGGGTACTGACGGACGAGATCTACGAGCACCTCGTCTACGGCGACGCGACGTTCACCTCGCTGCCCGCGATCGTGCCCGAGCTGCGCGACAAGTGCGTCGTCGTCAACGGCGTCGCGAAGACGTACGCGATGACGGGCTGGCGGGTGGGCTGGTTCATCGGCCCCAAGGACGTCGTGAAGGCGGCGGCCAACCTCCAGTCGCACGCGACGTCCAACGTGGCCAACGTCTCGCAGGCCGCCGCGCTGGCCGCCGTCTCCGGCGACCTGTCGGCCGTCGCCGAGATGCGCTCCGCCTTCGACCGGCGCCGGGGCATCGTCGTGCGGATGCTGAACGAGATCGACGGCGTCGTCTGCCCCGAGCCCGAGGGCGCGTTCTACGCGTACCCGTCGGTGAAGGCCCTGCTGGGCAAGGACATCCGCGGCAAGCGCCCGCAGTCGTCGGTCGAGCTGGCCGCGCTGATCCTGGACGAGGCCGAGGTCGCCGTCGTACCGGGCGAGGCCTTCGGCACCCCCGGCTACCTGCGCCTTTCGTACGCGCTCGGCGACGAGGACCTGGTCGAGGGCGTCGCACGGATGCAGAAGCTGCTGGCCGAGGCCAAGGACTGAGCACCCACTCCGCGCGCGTACGGTGAATCGGGCCCCCGGCGACCGCCGGGGGCCCGATTCTTCGTTCGGCCGGAACCCGATGGGGGAAAGTGGGTGCCGGGAGACGTTTTCTTACGGCAGGATCTTGGAATGGAGAGCACCACCCGCCCGCGCGACCTGAGCCTGTTGCCCAAGGCCCATCTGCATCTGCACTTCACCGGGTCCATGCGGCCCACGACCCTGCTCGAACTGGCCGACAAGTACGGCGTACATCTGCCCGAGGCGCTGACCGGGGGCGAGCCGCCGAGGCTGCGCGCCACCGATGAGCGGGGCTGGTTCCGCTTCCAGCGGCTCTACGACATCGCCCGGTCCTGTCTGCGGTCGCCCGAGGACATCCGGCGGCTGGTCCGCGAGGCCGCCGAGGAGGACGTGCGCGACGGCTCCGGCTGGCTGGAGATCCAGGTCGACCCCACGTCGTACGCCCCGCATCTCGGCGGTCTGATCCCGGCCATGGAGATCATCCTGGACGCCGTGGACAGCGCGTCCCGAGAGACCGGCCTCGGCATGCGCGTCCTGGTCGCAGCGAACCGGATGAAGCACCCGCTGGAAGCCAGGACACTGGCCAGGCTCGCCGTGCGCTACGCGGACCGCGGCGTGGTCGGCTTCGGACTGTCCAACGACGAACGGCGCGGTATGGCCAGGGACTTCGACCGGGCCTTCGCCATCGCCAGGGACGGCGGGCTGCTGGCGGCGCCGCACGGCGGTGAACTGACCGGGCCCGCCTCCGTACGGGACTGCCTGGACGATCTGCGCGCCGCCCGGATCGGCCACGGCGTGCGGGCGGCCGAGGATCCGCGGCTGCTGCGCAGGCTGGCCGAGCGCGGGGTGACCTGCGAGGTCTGCCCCGCGTCGAACGTGGCGCTCGGGGTGTACGAGAAGCCGGAGGACGTACCGCTGCGGACGTTGTTCGACGCGGGTGTCCCGATGGCGCTGGGCGCCGACGACCCGCTGCTGTTCGGCTCGCGGCTGGCCGCGCAGTACGAACTGGCCCGGGAGCACAACGGCTTCAGCGACGCCGAACTGGCCGAGCTGGCACGGCAGTCGGTGCGGGCGTCGGCAGCGCCCGAGGGCGTAAGGGAAGCGCTGCTGGCGGGGATCGACGGCTGGCTGGCGAGCTGACCGGCCGCTCCGGGGACCGGCTCGGCCGCTCGTTCAGAGGCTGACGCCGGGTTTCAGAGGCTGACGCCTACCGTCACCGGTTCGTTGACGAGGGTGATCCCGAACGCGTCCCGTACGCCGCCCACCACTTCGCGCGCGAGTGCGAGCAGGTCCTCCGTCGTCGCCGCGCCGCGGTTGGTGAGGGCCAGGGTGTGCTTGGTGGAGATACGGGCCGGGCCCGTGCCGTACCCCTTCGTGAAGCCGGCCTTGTCGATCAGCCAGGCCGCCGACGTCTTCGTGAAGCCCTCGCCCGCGGGGAAGGCGGGCGGCGTGATGTCGCCGCCGAGCCGGACCCTGGCGCGGGCGACGAAGGACTCGAACTCGCCGTCGTCAAGGATCGGGTTGGTGAAGAAGGACCCGGCCGACCAGGTGTCGTGGTCCTCGGGGTCCAGGACCATGCCCTTGCCAGCGCGCAGCTTGAGCACGGTCTCGCGTGCGGTGGCCGCGGGGACCCGCTCGCCCGCCTCGACGCCCAGCGCGCGCGCCGTCTCCGGGTACTTGAGCGGGGCGGAGAGGCCGCCGGCGTCCTCCAGGGCGAAGCGGACGCGCAGCACGACCCAGCGGGTGGGCTGTTCCTTGAAGCGGCTGTGCCGGTAGGCGAATGCGCACTCGGCGTTGGTGAGGGTGGTCACGGCGCCGGTGGTGCGGTCGTAGGCGACGACCTCCGTGATGGTGGCGGACACCTCCTGGCCGTAGGCGCCGACGTTCTGGATCGGGGTGGCACCGGCGGACCCGGGGATGCCGGCGAGACATTCGACGCCGGCGAGGCCCGCTTCGACGGTGCGGGCGACGGCGTCCGTCCAGACTTCGCCGGCCGCCAGTTCCAGGGTGGTGCCGTCGAGCCGGAAGCCGGTGGTGGCGATGCGCAGGGCGGTGCCTTCGAAGCCCTTGTCCCCGATGACCAGGTTCGAGCCGCCGCCGATGATCAGCAGCGGGGTGCCGGCCGCGTCGGCCTCGCGTACGGCCGTGACCACCTCGTCGTCGGTGGTGGCGGTGACGAGCCGGGTCGCGGGGCCGCCGAGGCGGAAGGTGGTCAGGGGGGCGAGGGGGGCGTCGTGTAGTTCCTGCACGGGGACAAGAGTACGGTCCGTGGCCCGCCTCGAAGGCGGACCACGGACCGTGGTGGCGGGTGCTGGTGCCGGGTGCTGGTGTTGGGTGCTGGTGCCGGTCGGTGGCGGGATCAGACCGCTGCGGGCGCACGCTCGTCGGTCGGCTCGTCGCTCGCCTCTTCCGCCGTCGTGGCCTGCTTGCTGCGGTGACCGGGGATGAGGAGGGCGAGCAGAGCGCCGACCGCGACCATGCCGGCGCCGATCCACAGGGCGGGGACGGTGCCGTCGACGAAGCTGTCGGGGGTCTCGTAACCGCCCTGGGCGGCGAAGACCGCACCGAGGACCGCGACACCGAGGGCGCCGCCGACCTCCCGGAGCGCGTTGTTCGTACCGGAGGCGATGCCCTGCTCGGCGGGGCGGACGCTGGACATGACCACGGTGGCGGCGGGGGCGAAGTACAGGCCCATGCCGATACCGCTGATGATCAGGGCGGGCAGCTGCGCGCCGTACGAGACGTCGGGGGCGAGGACGACCGCGAAGAGGCCGAGACCGATGGCCTGCAGGGCGAGTCCCGCGACCACGACGGGCCTGCCGCCGATGCGGTCGGTGATGAGTCCGGCGACCGGGGCGACGATCAGCGGCATCGCGGTCCACGGGAGCATCCGCAGCCCCGCCTCGGTGGGCGAGTAGCCGACGACCGTCTGCAGGAACTGGCTGAGCAGGAAGATCGAGCCGAACATGCCGAGGAACATCAGCAGACTGGCGCCGTTGATGCCGGCGAAGGCGCGGATCTTGAACAGCCGCATGGGCAGCATGGCGTCGGGGCGGCGAATGCCGTGGCGTACGAAGGCGGCGATCAGGACGGCGCCGCCGATCAGGCCGAGCAGCACGGTCGCGCTGGTCCAGCCGTCGGAGTTCGCGTTGACCAGGGCGTAGACGATGCCGAAGAGGCCGGCGCTGATGAGGATCGTGCCGGGGACGTCGAGGCGGGCGTTGGGGGCGTGGGACTCTTCGAGGCGCAGCCGGGCGAGCGGGATCAGCGCGAGGCCGATCGGCACGTTCAGCCAGAAGATCCACTCCCAGCTGAGGTGCTGGGTGAGGCTGCCGCCGACGAGCGGACCGCTGGCGACGGCGAGTCCGGTGATGGCGCCGTAGATACCGAGGAACGCGCCCCGCTTGGCGGCGGGTACCGCGGCGATGAGCAGGGTGAGGGTGAGCGGCATCATGATCGCCGCGCCGACCCCTTGGACGGCCCGTGCCGCGATGAGTGTGTTGATGCCGGGGGCGAGCGCCGCCGCCGCCGAAGCGCCGGTGAAGACGGAGAGCCCGACGATGAACAGCTTGCGGCGGCCGAACCGGTCGCCGAGGGCCGCGCCGAACATGAGGAGGACGGCGAAGGTGAGCGTGTAGGCGTTCACCGTCCACTCCAGGTCCTCCAGCTTGCCGCCGAGGTTCTCGCGGATGGAGGGCAGTGCGGTGGTGACGACGAGGTTGTCCAGGGCCGCCATGAAGCTGGCGGCGCCGGTGATGACGAGGGCCCAGGTGGCTCGGGAGCCGCGGGCCTTCGGCTGCTGGAGTTCTGCTTGCTGGTTCATGACTCTCCCCCGTCGGCGGCCCGGATGCCGCCGACTTTGTTAGTTATCGATGACTAACTTTGCTGGACATGAAGCGACCCGCGGGGTGCCGCGGGGTTGTTCAGTTCGCCGGATCGCCGACGGGGTGCGACGACTCGTAGATCTCCGACCAGACGCGATGCCCGGCCGGAAACCCCAGTGAGACCAGGGTGTTGATGAGCATGCCGAACGCGAGGAACACGGTGGTCTCGGTCTCGTCGGCACCGAGCGCCAGGTGGACCGTGTCCCACAGCCGCTCCCAGCCGGCCCGTACCGAGTCGCCGAACTCGTGGTCACCCTCGGCCTCGGCGGCGGCGACCGCCGCGTACATCTGCATCTGCATCAGCAGCTTCTCGGGGTCCTCGGCGATGGTTCGCTGGTAGGCGATGCCCATGGCATGGACGGCGTCTTCGCCCTCCAGCCCTTCGGACGCCTCCCTGAAGAGCCGGCTGGTGTCGTCCAGGCAGCGCTGCGAGGCGGCGAGGAACATCGCCTGCTTGTTCGGGAAGAGACGGAAGAGATACGGCTGCGAGACACCGACACGGCGGGCGATGGCCTCCGTCGAGGTGCCGTTGTAGCCGCTGCGGGAGAACTCGGTGACCGCCGCGCGGATGACGCTCTCGCGTCGCTCTTCTGCGCTCATCCTGACCATGCGAAAAGGTTATTGGCCACTCACTTACTTTGTCAACCGCAGTTCTGCGGCCTATGCGTAAGGGGTGTCCGCCATTGCGGACACCCCTTACATACGTGCAGCTCAGCGCAGACCCGGCCCGGCTCAGCGCGGGCCCGGGTCGGCTCAGCGCAGGCCCGGGTCGGCTCAGCGCAGGCCCGGGTCGGCTCAGGCCAGCGCGACGACGGCGCGGGACATCCCCAGCACCTTCTGTCCCGCGCTCATGGCCGTCAGATCCACCCGGACCCGGTTGTCGTCCAGCTTGGCCGCGACCTTGGCGCTGACCTCGACCAGCGCGCCCTTGTCGTCGTTGGGCACCACCACCGGCTTGGTGAAGCGCACCCCGTACTCGACGACGGCCGCCGGGTCCCCCACCCAGTCGGTGACCACACGGACCGCGGCCGCCATGGTGAACATGCCGTGCGCGATCACGTCCGGCAGGCCGACCTCCTTGGCGAACTTCTCGTTCCAGTGGATCGGGTTGAAGTCCCCCGACGCCCCCGCGTACCGCACGAGCGTCGCCCGCGAGACGGGGAAGCTCTGCGCCGGCAGCTCCGTACCGACCTCGACCTCGTCGTAACCGATCTTCGCCGTCACCGGTCTCACGCCCCCTCGGCGGCGCGCGCCACCAGCTTGGTCCAGGCGGTCACGACATGCTCGCCGGACTCGTCGTGCACCTCGCCGCGTACGTCGATGATGTCGTTGCCCGCGAGCGACTTGATCGCGTCGATGGTCGACGTGACGGTCAGCCGGTCGCCGGCCCGTACCGGGCGCGAGTACGCGAACTTCTGGTCGCCGTGCACCACCCGGCTGAAATCCAGACCCAGTTGCGGATCGGCGATAACATCGCCCGCCGCCTTGAAGGTGATCGCGAACGGGAACGTGGGCGGGGCGATCACATCGCTGTGCCCCAGCGCCTTCGCCGCGTCCTGGTCGGTGTACGCCGGATTGGGGTCGCCCACCGCCTCGGCGAACTCGCGGATCTTCTCCCGGCCGACCTCGTAGGGCTCGGTGGGCGGGTAGCTCCGCCCCACGAAGGACTGATCGAGCGCCATGGACTCGCTCCCTCCTGATGAGTGTGTGCCCACATCAAACGACACGAGGCCGCCCCCAGAGGGGACGGCCTCGCATACGAGCCTGATTCAGCGCGTTTCGCGGTGCGCTGTGTGCGAGTTGCAGCGCGGGCAGTGCTTCTTCATCTCAAGACGGTCCGGGTTGTTACGCCGGTTCTTCTTGGTGATGTAGTTCCGCTCCTTGCACTCCACGCAGGCCAGCGTGATCTTCGGGCGGACGTCGGTGGCAGCCACGTGAGTGCTCCTTGGACGGAATGGACGGGATGAACGAAAAAACGGACAAACACTTCAAACAGATGAACGCAAAGAAGAGTAGCCGATTGAAGGACCGACCCCGCAATCGGCTACTGTGTGTAGCGGTGACCGGACTTGAACCGGTGACACAGCGATTATGAGCCGCTTGCTCTACCGACTGAGCTACACCGCTTCGATGTTGGATCTCCTCGCCCGGAGGCGAGGATCACCGAACACCGGAGCCCCAATACGGAATCGAACCGTAGACCTTCTCCTTACCATGGAGACGCTCTACCGACTGAGCTATTGGGGCGAGCGATGAAGACATTACACGGTCCCTCGCCGATCGCCCAAATCCGTTTCCGTGCCCCTTGCACGCCTCTCACCCCACCTGTCCCCAGGTGTCTCGTAGGCCACAGGTGGGCTCGCCGGTACGACTATTGCGCCCCTCCCAGAAGGCTGCCAGCAGCCCGCTTAGGCTCGACTCACGCTGCGTGATCTTGCCCACCGCAGGCCCGACCCAGCGCCCCGAGAGCCGAGCCGACCAGGAGCGCGATGCCCGACAGCCAGCAGCAGCCGTCCGACGGCGCCACGGCCGACACCACGG
Source organism: Streptomyces sp. NBC_00370 (assembly GCF_036084755.1). Classification (NCBI taxonomy): domain Bacteria; kingdom Bacillati; phylum Actinomycetota; class Actinomycetes; order Kitasatosporales; family Streptomycetaceae; genus Streptomyces; species Streptomyces sp. NBC_00370. The sequence goes on along the minus strand of NZ_CP107968.1, from coordinate 5,092,178 downwards.
CGCTCGTCCTGTGCGGCGCCCGGCTCGCCGACGGCCGCACCGTCGACGTACGGCTCAGCGCCGGCCGGATCGAGGCCGTCGGCACGGCGGGCAGCCTGATCGCGCGCGGCGCCCGGGTCGACCTCGACGGCTATCTGCTGCTCCCGGCCCCCGCGGAGCCGCACGCCCACAGCGACACGGCGCTGACCGCCGAGGGGCCCGTCCCCTACTCCCCCGACGACGTGCAGCGCCGTGCGACCGAGGCGGCGCTGCTCCAGCTCAGCCATGGCGCGACGGCGCTGCGCTCGCACGTACGGATCGGCGGCGCCCAGGAGTTGGGCCGCCTTGAGGCGGTGCTCCAGGCGCGGCGCTCGCTGCGCGGGCTCTGCGACCTGACGGTCGTACCCGTGCCGAGGCTGCTGACGGGGGTCGCGGGCGCCGACGGCCTCGCGATGCTGCGGGACGCGGTGAAGATGGGCGCGGGGGCGGTCGGCGGCTGCCCCGATCTCGACCCCGACCCGTCCGGATACGCGGAGGCGGTGCTTGAGGTGGCAGTCGAGCACGGCTGCCCGGTCGATCTGCATACGGACGGTGACGATCCGGCGCGGCTGGCCCGGCTCGCCGCGATGGTGGCCGGGCTGCGGCCCGGGGTGACCCTCGGCCCGTGCGGCGGGCTGTCCCGGCTGCCCGCCGACGCCGCGGCGCGGGCGGCGGACCAGCTCGCGGCTGCCGGGGTGTCGGTGGTCTGTCTGCCGCAGGGCGGCTGCGGCGGCGTCGAGCAGCGGGGTGTCGCGCCCGTACGGCTGCTGCTGAGCGCCGGGGTGCGGCTGGCGGCGGGCAGCGGGGCGCTGCGGGACGTGTCGAACCCGGTGGGGCGCGGGGACCCGCTGGAGGCGGGCTATCTGCTGGCGGCGCAGAGCGGGCTGCGGCCCGCCGACGCGTACGGCGCGGTGAGCACGGCGGCGCGGGCGGCGATGGGGCTCGGTGAGGTGCGGGTGGAGGCGGGGTTCCCCGCCGAGCTGCTGGCGGTGCGCGGCGAGCGGATCGCGGGCGTGCTGTCGCAGGCGTACAGCAGGAGCGTCATCCACCGGGGGCGGGTGGTGGCGCGGACCAGTGCCGTACGGGAGTACTGCGACTCGGCGACGGCGGTGGTGACGGAACTGCCGCGGCAGGGACGGTCGGGGGCGGACCCGGGGGCGTGAGCGGTGCCGGTGTCCCGGTGGCCGCGTCCGGGCGCGCGGTGGGCGTCCCCGACGTACCGTCGTGAGCATGCGAATTGTGATCGCCGGAGGACATGGTCAGATCGCGCTACGGCTGGAGCGGGTGCTCGCCAGGCGCGGACACGAGGTGGCGGGCATCATCCGCAACCCCGAACAGGCGGACGAGCTGCGGGCGGCGGGCGCCGAACCGGTCGTCCTCGACCTGGAGTCGGCCTCGGTCGAGGAGACCGCCGAGGCGCTGCGGGGCGCGGACGCCGCGGTGTTCGCCGCGGGCGCGGGCCCGGGCAGCACGACGGAGCGCAAGGACACGGTGGACCGGGCGGCGGCGGTGCTCTTCGCGGACGCGGCCGAGCGGGCCGGTGTGCTGCGCTACGTCATCGTCTCGTCGATGGGCGCCGACGCGAACCACGAGGGCGACGGCGTCTTCGACGCGTATCTGCGGGCCAAGGGCGCGGCTGACGACGACGTACGGGCCAGGGAGGGTCTCGACTGGACGGTGCTGCGGCCGGGCGCCCTGACGAACGACGACGCCATGGCCGGGGTGCGGCTGGCGAAGTCGACGGGCCGGGGCGAGGTGACGCGCGAGGACGTGGCGGAGGTCATCGCCGAGCTGCTGGCGACCCCGGGGACGGGGAAGCTGACGCTGGAGCTGATCGGCGGCACGACGCCGGTGGCGGACGCGGTGAAGGAAGTCGCCGAGGACCGATGAGTTCCGGTACCCCGGGCGGTCGTCCCTGTCGTCGGCATCGACCGTGAGTATCTGAGTACCAACGACGACAGGGACGAAGGCATGAGCGAGGTCATGGGTGACGAGATGAGCGGAACCCGGCCGCCGGTGGTCGTCCGGCGCCAGGAGCAGCCGTACGTGGCCATCGGCAGGTCCGTCCGGATGGGCGGCCTCGCGGAGGTCGCGCACCAGCTGCCGAAGGTCATCGGCTGGCTGCGCGACCAGGGCCTGGAACCGGCGGGGCCGGTGTTCTTCCGCTACCGGACCGTCGACATGGCGGCGGAGCTGGAGGTGGAGGCCGGCGTGCCGGTCGCCGTACTGCCCGAGCCGGACGGCGAGATCACCGCCGGCACCCTGCCCGCCGGCCACTACGCGACGCTGACCCACATCGGGTCGCCCGACGGGCTGGTGGGGGCGACCGGGCGGCTGCTGGACTGGGCAGCGGGCGAGGGCCTGGAGTGGGACATGACGGAGGAGGCCGGCGCGCAGCGCTGGGGCTGCCGGATGGAGTCGTACCTGACGGACCCGGCGGACGAGCCGGACACGGCCAAGTGGGAGACGGAGCTGGCGTTCCGGCTGGCGGACCTCGACCGGATCGGCGTCAACTGACGTACGGCGGCGCCGCCGCGCGGCGCTGTGTGCGAACGAACGGGCCCCCGATCCGCGTCCCGGCGGATCGGGGGCCCTGTCATGCGGGTGGTCGTCCCTCAGGTGCGGTTGCGACTACCAGCCGACGGCGACTTCGAGCCACTGCGGGTCGCCGTGCGAGACGAAGGACGACTGGCCGGCGTAGTCGTCGTACGGGAAGCCGTACGCGAGGTTGTTGATGGAGTGGTCGTGCCAGAACTTGGCGTAGTAGTTCGCCGGGGCGTCCTGGTAGTACAGCCCGGGCGTCGACCAGTCCGACTGGGGCAGCTGCGCGACATGGCGGTTGAGCGCCGAGCACATACCGGGGTCGTTGGCGAGCACGCCGGCGCAGCCGGTGATGTCGGAGGTCGGCGCGTTCACGCCGACCGACTGGGCGTAGCTGGTGAAGTAGTCGGCGTACTGGCCGCCGGCCCGGAAGTCGGGGGCGCTGCCGGGCGCGGGGATGCGGTACGGCGCCTCGACATCGGCAAGCCCCTTGAACTCGGTGGGCACCTCGTCCTTGAACTGCTGGAAGGTGGCTTCCCTCGACTGCTGGAAGGTCTGGTAGTCCTCGCCGACCTGGACGTCGTACCCGTCGCTGGCGTGCAGCCGCATGGCGAGCTTGAGCGCGAACGCGTCGACGCGGGTGGTGTTGCCGTTGAACACGTCGTCGCCGACGGTGAATTCGATGAAGTCGGAGTACTTGCTGTCGGGCGCGCCGAGGAAGAAGTACATCCGGCCGGCCGAGTTGGCCGGCATGTCGATGTAGGGCTGCTCGGCGATGGAGTGCACCTGGCCGTTGAAGCTCCAGTACACCTGGTCGTCCGGGTACTGGCCGTTGGTCTTGTTGAGGACCTTGACGGTGAGGACGTTCTGGGCCGGCGGGATGGTGCTGGTGTCGCCCCAGAACGAGTCCGGCGGCGGGTCACCCGCGGCCACACTCGCCTCGGCGGACCCGCCGGCGGACGCGCTGACCGCGTGCGCGGACGGGGCTGAGGTGGCGAAGGCGCACATCGCGAGGAGCGCCATGGCGATGGCGGCGATCAGATAGGTGGAGCGTCGGCGTGAATACGCGGACGTTGCTGTGGGGGGCATGTGTCCTCCCTGGCACGGATGGACGGCTGCGGACACTACGGGCCGCCGGCCAGGTGGCGACCACGTCCGACCTCGGGGAAGCACGTCACGCCCAGCCGGTGTGTGGGGACCGGACCCGGAACGTGAGAGCGCTCTCTTCGAGACTCACGCGTGTTACATGTCCTTGTCAATACACGCGCGCCGACCGATCCCCCGCAGGGGCACAACACGACGACGGCCCCCGCTCCGCGTCTCCGCGAACCGGGGGCCGTCGTTTTCCGTGTGGCGGCGCCAGGATTCGAACCTGGGAAGGCTAAGCCGGCGGATTTACAGTCCGCTCCCATTGGCCACTCGGGCACACCGCCATGGGATTTGCTGCCGGTTGGAGCGGCCCGCGTGGGCGGTGCTCCGTGGCAACGACGTAAACGATACCCGATGCCCGGGGGTGCTCCGCCACCCGATTGATCAGCGGTCGCAGGCCGCTCGGTTGACTAGGCTTGACGGCGGCGGCCGGCGGCGGCCGGCTCGTCGTTGGAGCACAGGACGATCACCCCACAAGCACCCGATACAAGGAGCCACAGGACATGGCCGACTCCAGTTTCGACATCGTCTCGAAGGTCGAGCGGCAGGAGGTCGACAACGCCCTCAACCAGGCCGCGAAGGAAATCCAGCAGCGCTACGACTTCAAGAACGTCGGAGCCTCGATCGGCTGGTCCGGCGACAAGATCCTGATGGAGGCGAACGGCGAGGAGCGGGTCAAGGCGATCCTCGACGTCTTCCAGTCCAAGCTGATCAAGCGCGGGATCTCGCTGAAGTCGCTCGACGTCGGTGAACCGCAGCTGTCCGGCAAGGAGTACAAGATCTTCGCCTCGATCGAGGAGGGCATCTCTCAGGACAACGCCAAGAAGGTCGCGAAGATCATCCGCGACGAGGGCCCGAAGGGGATCAAGGCGCAGGTGCAGGGCGACGAGCTGCGGGTCAGCTCGAAGAGCCGGGACGACCTGCAGACCGTGATCTCACTGCTCAAGGGCCAGGACTTCGACTTCGCGCTGCAGTTCGTCAACTACCGCTGACCGGTGCCTGAGCGCGGCACAGCGGGGGCGCAGCGCCGGGAAGTGACTTCTCGGTGGCCCTCGTTGTGCGGCTTCGGGCGGTTGGGCGGGGCTGAGGGGAGCCGGGTGTGAACGGGGAGCTTTTTCCTCGGCCTCGGGCCGTTCCCGCGCCCGGCGCCGTGCATGTGCCCGGGTGGCTGTCCGAGGCGCGGCAGCGGGAGTTGGTGGTGGCCTGCCGGGACTGGGCGCGTGGGCCCGTGCCGATCCGGCACACCGTGCTGCCGGGTGGCGGCGTCATGTCCGTACAGACCGTGTGTCTGGGCTGGCACTGGCAGCCGTACCGGTACACCCGCACGGCGGGGGACGTGAACGGTGCGCGGGTGGCTGAGCTGCCCGGGTGGCTCGTGGAGCTGGGCCGGGCCGCGCTGGCCGACGCGTACGGGGACCCCAAGGGCGAAGGTCCGCCCGCCGGCGCCTCGTACGACTCCGTCTACACGCCCGACACCGCCCTGATCAACTTCTACGAGGGCGGCGCCGCCATGGGGCTGCATCAGGACAAGGACGAGAAGTGCGGGGCGCCCGTGGTGTCGCTGAGCATCGGTGACAGCTGTGTCTTCCGCTTCGGCAACCCGGAGACCCGCGGGCGGCCCTACACGGACGTGGAGCTGGCGTCCGGGGACCTCTTCGTCTTCGGCGGGCCTTCGCGCTTCGCCTACCACGGCGTGCCGAAGGTCTACCCGGGGACGACGGGTCCCGGGACGGGTATGGCCGGCGGGCGGCTGAACATCACCCTGCGCGAGACGGGCCTCAGCGACGCGACGTCGAGTTCCCGAACAGCAGCCGGTAGATGATCAGCAGGACGAGCGCCCCGCCTATCGCGGCGAGCCAGGTCGGGCCGTCGAAGAAGTCCTTGCTGATCGGGTGGTCGAGCCACTTGGCCGAGATCCAGCCACCGACGAAGGCACCCAGGATGCCGACGACGATCGTGCCGAGCAGACCGCCCGGGTCCTTGCCCGGAAGCAGGATCTTGGCGATGGCCCCGGCGAGCAGTCCGAGGATGATCCAGCCGACAATGCCCATGGCATGACCTCATCTTTCGTCGCGTACTGATCGATGCGTCTTCCTGCTGCCCACAGAGACGTAGTTGAGTCATGCATCGGTTGCGTCTTCATCGTGGACCACGCCACTGACAACCGGCCCCGGTATCGCTCGGGCCCTGGTCGGCCTGATACTGGCTGTGAGCGGCGACGACGGATGTCATACACGGAAGGCGCGCGATCATGAAGCTCTTGGAGCTGATCCTCAATGTCCTGTGGCTGATCTTCTGCGGGATCTGGATGGCGATCGGATACGTGATCGCGGCGGTCATCTGCTTCGTGCTGATCGTGACGATCCCGTTCGGCATCGCGTCGCTGCGCATCGCGGGCTACGTGCTGTGGCCGTTCGGCCGCACCACCGTGGAGCGTCCCGACGCGGGCGACGCTTCGTTCATCGGGAACGTGATCTGGGTGGTCTTCGCCGGCTGGTGGCTGGCCCTCGGCCATCTGCTCACCAGCATCCCGCTCTTCATCTCGATCATCGGGATCCCGTTCGGCTGGGCGAACCTGAAGCTGATCCCGATCTCGCTGATGCCGCTGGGCCGCGAGGTCGTCCCGTCGGACGAGCGGTTCGCGGCCACCAGGACGACATCGGGCTGGTAGAAGCAGGTCAGCGCCGGTCCGGTCAGGGCCGGCCGCCCGCCATCTTTTCCAGCCGGGCGATACGTTCCGCCATGGGCGGGTGCGTGGAGAACAGCTTCGAAAAGCCCTGCCCCGGACGGAACGGGTTGGCGATCATCATGTGGCTCGCCGCCTCGATCCTCGGCTCCGGCGGCAGCGGCAGCTGCTTCGTACCCGCGTCGAGCTTGCGCAGGGCGCTGGCGAGCGCCAGCGGGTCGCCGGTGATCTGCGCGCCCGACGCGTCGGCCTCGTACTCGCGGGAGCGGCTGACGGCCAGCTGGATGACCGAGGCGGCGAGCGGGCCGAGGAGCATGACCAGCAGGAAGCCGAAGATGCCGGGGCCCTCGTCGTCGTCCGAGCGGCCGAAGGGGATCAGCCAGGCGAAGTTCACCAGGAACATCACGACCGAGGCGAGCGCTCCGGCGATCGACGAGATCAGGATGTCCCGGTTGTAGACATGGCTCAGCTCATGGCCGAGCACACCGCGCAGTTCGCGCTCGGTGAGGATCTGCAGGATGCCGTCCGTGCAGCAGACCGCCGCGTTCCGCGGGTTACGTCCCGTCGCGAACGCGTTCGGCGCCTGGGTCGGCGAGATGTACAGCCGGGGCATGGGCTGGCGCGCGGCCGTGGAGAGCTCGCGGACGATCCGGTAGAGGTCCGGCGCCTCGAACTCGCTGACGGGGCGGGCGCGCATGGCGCGCAGCGCGATCTTGTCGCTGTTCCAGTACGCGTACGCGTTCGTACCGAGCGCCACGACGACGGCGACGATCAGTCCTGTCCTGCCGAAGAGACCGCCGATGACGACGATCAGCGCGGACAGTCCGACGAGAAGTACGGCTGTTCTCAGCCCGTTGTGCCGGCGGTGCACGGTACGCCCTCCAATCTGCGGCAGGGGAACCCTTGCTCGGTGCTCCTCCACTCTTCAGTGGACCCTTCCGTACTGGTCAACGCCAGGCGGCGGGTACGGGTTCCCCTGCCCCCCGGCGGCCGTCGTACGCCGTACGGGTGGTGGGGAGCGCGGCCCGACTCTCAGAAAAGGCTGGTGTCGGCGAAGCGCAGGACGAGCTGGGGCGCACCGGACAGGGCGACGGCCACGGCCGCCGTCAGGGCGATGGTGGCCGTGACGGCCGCCGGGGCGCGCAGGACCGCCGACTGGAGGACCGCCTGCGGTCCTTCGGCGCCTGCGGCGGCCCCGCCCTCGCCCGGTACGGCCCCGCTCCCGCCCGGTACGGCCCCGCTCTCCTGCTCGGCCGCCGGGCGGAACAGGGTCGCCGTCCACCGGAGGTAGTAGTACAGCGCGACGACGACATTGACCGCCATGACGACGGCGAGCCAGCCGAGGCCCGCGTCGACCGCTGCGGCGAAGACCGTGACCTTGGCGAAGAGACCGATGATGCCCGGGGGCAGGCCGGCCAGGCAGAGCAGGAAGAAGCCCATGGCGACGGCGACGACGGGACGGCGGGCGTACAGGCCCTGGTAGTCGGCGATGCGGTTCAGCGGCTTCGTACGGGCCACCAGGGCCACGACCGCGAACGCGCCGAGGTTCACCACGGCGTACATCAGGGCGTACGCGACGGTGGAGCCGATCCGCCGCTCGCCCGCGTATCCGGCGGCGGCGATCGGGACGAGCAGATACCCGGCCTGGGCCACCGACGACCACGCCAGCAGCCGGACCGCGCTCCACGCGCGCGTGGCCGACTGGCGCAGCGCGGCGACGTTCCCGACGGTCATGGTGAGCGCGGCCAGTACGGCCAGTACGGGGCCCCACTCGTCGGCGTACGAGGGGAAGGCGACGACGGTCACCAGGATGAGCCCGGAGAAGCCGACGGCCTTGCTGACGACCGACAGATAGGCGGCGATGGGCAGCGGCGCGCCGACGTAGGTGTCGGGAACCCAGAAGTGGAAGGGCGCTGCGGCCGTCTTGAAGGCGAAGCCGACGAGGGTGAGGGCGACGCCGGCCTGGGCGAGGGTCTGGAACTGGGCGGGTACGTGGTCCAGTTCGGCGGCGATCCGGGTGAGGTGCAGGGAGCCGGTCGTGACGTAGACGAAGCTGACGCCGAGCAGCATCACGGCCGTCGCGGCGACCGACGAGAGGAAGAACTTGAGCGCCGCCTCGGCCGAGCGCCCGTCGCCGCGCTTGATGCCGACGAGCGCGAAGGCGGGCAGTGAGGCCACTTCGAGGGCGACGACGAGCGTCGCGAGGTCACGCGCGGCGGGCAGCAGCGCGGCGCCCGCGGCCGACGACAGCAGCAGGAACCAGTACTCGCCCAGCGGCGGCTTTCCGGCGAGGTCGGGATCGGCCGGGTCGGTGGAGTCGGTGAGCGAGAGCAGCGCGGTGAGCAGCGCCCCGCCCAGGACGAGCAGCTGGATGACGAGGGCGAAGTGGTCGGCGGTGTAGCTGCAGGTGTGGGCGTCGTCGGCGAGGCAGAAGGTGGAGCGGTCGCCGGCGCGCAGCGGCAGCAGCATGACGAGCGCGGCGACGAGCCCGGCGACGGTGATGCCGCCGAGGAGCCGCTTGCGGTGTTCGGGGACGAACAGGTCGGCGACGAGGACGATCAGCGCGGCCAGCGCGGCGATGGTGGGTGGCGCGACGGCCAGCCAGTCGACGGACTGGACGAGCCCGGCGGCCTGGGTGAGCCCGGCGGCGCTCCCTGCGGTCTCTGCGGCCACGGTCACGACTTGCCTCCTGCGAGGAGCTTCTGCACGGCCGGATCGGTGAGGCCGAGGAGGACCGCGGGCCACAGACCGCCGAGGACGGTGAGGGCGACGAGCGGGGTCCAGGCGGCGAACTCGTAGCCGCGTACGTCGGGGAGGTGCGGCACCTGCGGGGCGCGCTGGGATTGCGCGCCCTGCGCGGTCGCTCCGGGGGCGGCGCCCATGCACACGCGCCGTACGACGACCAGCAGGTACGCGGCGGTGAGCAGGGTGCCGATCCCCGCGACGGCCATGAAGGTGAGGAAGGCGGGGCGGCTGAGCCCGTCTGCGGGGTCGAAGGCGCCGAACATGGTGAGCATCTCGCCCCAGAATCCGGCGAGTCCCGGCAGTCCGAGGGACGCGACGGCGGCGAAGGCGAGGAGGCCGCCGAGCCGGGGGGCCCGGCCGTAGAGGGCCGCGCCGGTGGCGCCGGCGAGCGTGTCGAGGTCGGCGGTGCCGTAGCGGTCCTTGAGCGCACCGACGAGGAAGAACAGCAGGCCGGTGATGAGGCCGTGGGCGATGTTCGCGAAGAGCGCGCCGTTGACCCCGGTGGGGGTCATGGTCGCGATGCCGAGCAGGACGAAGCCCATGTGGCCGACGGAGGAGTACGCGATCAGCCGCTTGAGGTCGCCGCCCGCGCCCTGCCGGGCGAGGGCGAGGCAGGCGAGGGACCCGTAGATGATGCCGGCGACGGCGAGCGCGGCGAGATACGGCGCGAAGGTGTGCATCCCGTGCGGGGCGACGGGCAGGACGATCCGGACGAATCCGTACGTGCCCATCTTGAGCAGGACCCCGGCGAGGAGGACCGAGCCGACGGTCGGGGCGGCGGTGTGGGCGTCCGGGAGCCAGCTGTGCAGCGGCCACATCGGGGTCTTGACCGCGAGCCCGATCCCGATCGCGAGAACGGCGATGACCTGCACGGATGTGCTCAGCCCACGGCCGTTGTCAGTGGCGAGTGCCACCATGTCGAAGGTGCCGGCCTTGATCCCGATCAGGAGCAGGCCGAGCAGCATGACCACGGAACCGAGCAGCGTGTAGAGGATGAATTTCCAGGCAGCGGCCTCCCGGCCGCCCGCCACGCCTTCCGAGCCGCCCCAGCGGGCGATGAGGAAGTACATCGGGACGAGCACCATCTCGAACGCCAGGAAGAACAGGATCAGGTCGAGGACGGCGAAGGTCGCCAGCGTGCCGGATTCGAGGAGGAGCAGCAGGGCGACGAACGCCTTGGGCGAGGGGCCCTGCGGCATTTTGAAGTAGCTGTAGAGCGCGCAGAGGAAGGTCAGCAGCGCGGTCAGGACGAGGAGGGGGAGCGAAATGCCGTCGATGCCGAGATGGATCCGCACGTCCAGTGCCGCGATCCAGCTGATGTCCGTGGTGGCCTGCATCTTCGACGCGTGGCCGTGGCCGCGGTCGAAGCCCAGGGCCAGCACGATCGCGGCGGCGAGGATCACGCCGGTGACGACGACGCCGTGCCGGAGCACGGCCTGGTCGGGGCTCTTGCCGCGCAGCCCGGGGGGTGCGGGGAGCAGGGCGGCGAGTGCGCCGACGAGCGGCCCGGCGACGATCAACGCCAGAAGGGCCTGCATCACGGACTCACTGATATCGATCACGGCTCACGCTCCGGCGGCGACGAGTACGGCGGCGATCGCCAGGACGAGCGAGCCGGCGAGCAGGGCGCTCAGGTAGGACTGCACGTTGCCGGTCTGCGCCCGGCGTACGGCGGCACCGAGCCAGCGGGTGCCGGTGCCCGCTCCGCGTACGTACGTGTCGACGACCTCGCGGTCGAGGAAGCGGACCAGCCGGGCCGCCGCGAGGACGGGGCGTACGAAGAGGGCGCCGTACAGGGCGTCGAGGTGGAAGCCCGCCGCCGCGTGCCGGTGCAGCCGTCCCAGCAGCAGCCGGCCGGGGTCGGCGGGGTCGTACGAGCCGGCGATGTCGCCGTAGACGGCCCGGTGGCTCTCGATGGCCTCTTCCTCGGAGAGCGCCGGCTCGGCGTCGGGGTGGGCGGAGACCGCGCCCATCGGACTGCTCGCCGCCAGGGCCGAGGTGTGCTTCCAACTGCCGTAGGTGGTCAGCCCGCCGACGAGCGCGACTCCCGTGCCCAGGACGGAGGTGGTGAGGGTGGGGGCGAGGCTGTGTCCGTCGAACCAGTCCGTGAGGTAACCGATCGTCAGGCCGAGCCCGACGGTGGGGATCGCGAGCACCCACAGGACGGCGCTCATGGCGACGGGCTGTCTGCCGTGGGCCACGGCCTCGGGGCCGTGGCCGTGGAAGGCCAGCAGCCACAGCCGGGTGGCGTAGGCGGCGGTGAGCAGGGCGGTGACCAGACCGGCGACGAGCACGGTCCAGCCCGCCGCCCCGGGGGCGAGCGCGGAGTCGCCGAGGGCGGCGTGTTCGGCGGCGCCGAGCACGGACTCCTTGGAGAAGAAGCCGGCGAAGGGAGGGATCGCGGCGAGCGCGAGCAGGGCGACGGTCATCGTCCAGTACGCGTCGGGGATGCGTTTGGCCAGACCGCCCATGCGGGACATGGCGGCGAGCGAGTTGGTGCCGGCGGCGTGGATGACCACACCGGCGCCGAGGAAGAGCAGGGCCTTGAAAGCGCCGTGCGCGAGGAGGTGGAAGACGGCGGCGCCGCGGTCGCCGACGGCCAGCGCGCCGGTCATGTAGCCGAGTTGGCCGAGGGTCGAGTAGGCGAGGACGCGTTTGATGTCGTCCTGGGCGAGCGCGGCGAGCGCCGAGCCGACCATCGTCACCGCGGCCATGACGGCGAGGACGACCAGGGCCGCCCGTGAGGCGGCGAAGACGGGGAGGAGCCGGGCGACGAAGTAGACACCGGCGGCGACCATGGTCGCCGCGTGGATCAGCGCGGAGACGGGCGTGGGGCCCGCCATCGCGTCCGGCAGCCAGGTGTGCAGCGGGAACTGCGCCGACTTGCCCGCGACACCGGCGAGCAGCAGCAGCGCGATCAGCGTCGGATGGTCGAGTTCGCCGTTGCCGACGGCCGTCAGCACGCCGGTGACGCGGAACGTCCCGGTGTCGGCGGCGAGCGCGAACAGACCGATCAGGAAGGGGACATCGCCGAGCTTGGTGACCAGGAACGCCTTGAGGGAGGCGGCGCGCGCCTCGGGCGTCTCCCAGTAGTGGCCGACGAGGAAGTACGAGCAGATGCCCATGATCTCCCAGCCGACCAGCAGCACCATCAGGTCGCCCGAGTAGACGACGAGCAGCATCGCGGCGGTGAACAGCGAGACCAGGGCGGCGTAGGAGGGGTAGCGGGCGTCGTCGCGCAGATAGGCCGTCGAGTAGATCTGCACGCACGAGGCGACGACGGCGACGAGGACGGCGACGAGCGCGGCGAAGCCGTCGATGTGCAGGGCCAGGTCGACGGGGACCGAGCCGGTCGGGGTGAGCTGGGTCGCCGCGTCCAGCGGTGCCTTGCCGCCACCGGCTCCGCCGCCCTGCCGTACGGCCACGAGCACGGCCAGCACGGCGGAGACGAGCGGCGGCAGGACGGCCAGCGGGCGGACGAATTCGGGTGCGGTACGGCCGAGCAGCAGCCCGGCCGCCGCGCCCAGGAACGGAAGGAGCGGGACGAGCACGGCGAGGGTCGTGGTGTTCACGCGCTGGCCTCGGCATTCTCGGCGGGTCCGTCGGGCGTGCCCGCCTCGGCGGTGTCCCGGAGCCGGTCGATGTCCGAGGTGCCGCGGTTGCGGTACACGGCGAGGACGATCGCCAGGCCGATGCCGATCTCGGCGGCTGCGACGGCGATGACGAACAGGGTGAGCGCCTGGCCGGCGTGCAGGGTGTCGCGGAGCCAGGCGTCGAAGGCGACCAGATTGAGGTTGACGGCGTTGAGCATCAGCTCGACCGACATCAGCACGAGGATCGAGTTGCGGCGCGCGAGCAGCCCGTAGACGCCCGTGCAGAAGAGGAGGGCCGCCAGCACGGCGGGATAGACGAGATGCATCAGCGCTGCTGCTCCTCACCGCTGGCGGCACGGCTCTTCTTGCGGGACAGGACGATCGCGCCGACGAGCGCGGCCAGCAGCAGCACGGACAGCGCCTCGAACGGCAGCACCCAGTGCCGGAACAGGATCTGCCCCGACACCTTCGTGGAGCCCTGCGCCGGTCCGTCCAGATCGATCCAGGTCGTGCGGAACGCGTCGACGACGACCCAGACCAGGGCCGCCGCTGCGAGGACGGCGACCGCGAGGGCCGCGGCCCTGTTGCCCGAATCGGCGTCCGGCGAGCGGCCGATGGGGGCTCTGGTGAGCATCAGACCGAAGAGCAGGAGGACCACCACGGAACCGACGTAGATCAGGACCTGCACCCAGGCGATGAACTCCGCCGTCAGCAGCAGGTATTCGACGGCCAGGCCGCCGAGCGCCACGATCAGCCAGAGCGCGGCGTGCACGAGCTGCTTGGTGGTGACGGTGACGAGCGCGGCGCCGAAGGTGACCAGGCCCACCAGCAGGAAGGTGATCTCGACGCCCGTCGGGGACAGGAAGCCGGGTCCGGTGGTGGCAGCCGCTGCGGTCGCGGTCGCGGCGAGGGTCACTCGCCCGCCCCCGCTTCCCGCTGCTCTCCCGGCTGCTCGTCCCGCTGCTCCGCCAACTGCCGGGCGGCCTCGGCCTTGTCGACGGCCTTGCGCGCGGCGCCGATCTCCTTGGGCTCCTCGGCGCCGGGGTCGAGCGCGGGCGGCGCGGGGACCGTCCACATCCATTCGCGGAGCTTGTCGCGTTCATGGGTCAGCTCGTGGATGTCGGTCTCCGCGTACTCGAACTCCGGTGACCAGAACAGCGCGTCGAAAGGACAGACCTCGATGCAGATACCGCAGTACATGCAGAGCGCGAAGTCGATGGCGAACCGGTCGAGGACGTTACGGCTGCGCTCACGCCCGCCGGGGGCGGCGGCCGGGACCGTCTCCTTGTGGGAGTCGATGTAGATGCACCAGTCGGGGCACTCCCTGGCGCAGAGCATGCAGACCGTGCAGTTCTCCTCGAACAGGCCGATCACCCCACGGCTGCGGGGCGGGAGTTCGGGCTGGGCTTCCGGGTACTGCGCGGTGACGGTCTTCTTCGTCATCGTGCGCAGGGTGACGGCCAGGCCCTTGGCGAGGCCGCTGCCGGGGATCGGAGGAGCCACTAGGTGATCACCACCTTGACGATGCCGGTGAGGGCGATCTGAGCGAGGGCGAGCGGGATGAGGACGGTCCAGGCGAGCTTCTGCAACTGGTCCTCGCGCAGCCGCGGATAGCTCACCCGCAGCCAGATGACGACGAAGGCGAGCACGGCGGTCTTGAGCAGGGTCCAGACCCAGCCGAGCCCTTCGGCGCCGAAGGGACCGTGCCAGCCGCCCAGGAACAGGACGGCGGTCAGCCCGGACAGGACGACGATGCCCGCGTACTCGGCGAGCAGGAAGAGGGCGAAGCGCAGCCCGGTGTACTCGGTGTAGGCACCGAAGATGATCTCGGAGTCGGCGACCGGCATGTCGAAGGGCGGGCGCTGGAGTTCGGCGAGCCCGGCGACGAAGAAGACGACACCGCCGACGATCTGCCACGGCACCCACCACCACGCGAAGGCGTCGAGGATGCCGGGCAGCGAGACCGTGCCGGCGGCCATCGCGACGGAGGCGGCGGCGAGCAGCATCGGCAGCTCGTAGGCGAGCAGTTGGGCGGCGGTGCGCAGCCCGCCGAGGAGGGAGAACTTGTTGGCCGAGGCCCAGCCCGCCATGAGCGAGCCGAGCACCCCGACGCCGAGTACGGCGAGGACGAAGAAGATGCCCGCGTCGACGGCCTGGCCGACGGCGCTCCCGGACGGTCCGACGGGGATCGCGATCAGCACGATCAGATACGGCAGCAGGGCCACGGCGGGGGCGAGTTGGAAGACGCGGCGGTCGGCGGCAGCGGGGACGATGTCCTCCTTCTGCGCGAACTTCACCCCGTCGGCGACGAGCTGGGCCCAGCCGTGGAAGCCGCCCGCGTGCATAGGGCCGAGCCGGCCCTGCATATGGGCCATCACCTTGTGCTCGGTCTGCCCGACGACAAGGGGGAGGACCAGGAACGCGACGAAGACGACGACCAGCCGCAGGACGACGTCGAGCACGTCATTCACGCGTCTCCTCCGGGGCGGTCGGTCTCGGGGCGGTCCGTGTCCGGGCGGTCGGTGTCCGGGCGGTCGGTGTCCGGGCGGTCGGTGTCCGGGCGGTCACCGGATTCCGGCTTCGGCTCCGGCTTGGATTCCGGCTTCGGCTCCGCCTTCGGCTCGCGCCACGGTGCGTCGGCGGCCGGGGCCTGCTGGCTCGCCGAGCCCTCCGACACGCTGCGGGCGCGGCGTACGGGCCGCTCGGGCCGTTCCCCCGTCGCGGTGTCGGCCGCACCGGCCGCGCGGCCGGTGCGGGCGCCGCGTGCGGGCCGCGCGGGGGCCGGCGGGAGCTGGCCCTTCAGCGGGCCCCATTCGTTCGGGTCGGGCACGCCGGGCGGCAGCATCTGCCGCCTGCGCGGGCCGCCGCCCTCGGACTCCCCCGGTTCCTTAGCCCCCGGCCACGCCTTGGCGACCCGGGCCGCGAGGACGAAGTCCTTGCGCAGCGGGTGGCCTTCGAAGGTCTCGGGGAGCAGCAGGTGGACGAGGTTCGGGTGGTCGGTGAAGGAGACGCCGAACATCTCGTACGTCTCCCGCTCGTGCCAGCCGGCGCCCGCGTACACGCCGAGCGCGGTCGGCAGGACGGGCGCCTCGTGCGGGACGGTCGTACGGAGCAGCAGTTTGCGGACCGTGCCGCCGCCCAGCGCGACGACATGCGCGCAGACACGGAAGCCGGTGCCCGGTTCGTCCACGGCGCTGAGCCAGTCGAAGAAGCCGCAGCCCAACTGGTCGCGTGCCGCTTCGAGTGCGCTGATCCAGGAGGCCGCCGGGACATCGACGGTGAGGAGTTCGTACGCCCGCTCCGCCGTCGCGCCCTCGCCGAAGACCTCGGCCACGGCCGCCGGGTCGGGCAGCCGGTCGTACGCGTTCACGACGCTCCCTCACCAGGGGCAGCAGGAGCGGCAGGCGTGGCACCCGGCGCCGGAGGTGCGACCAGATCGCTGCGCAGCGCGGCGGTCGACGGCCTGGCCGCCGACGCGTACCGGTCGCCGAGCGTCTCGCGGGCGATCTTCTCCTGGAGTTTGAGGATGCCCTGGAGGAGCGCCTCGGGCCGGGGCGGACAGCCCGGTACGTACACGTCGACGGGGATGATCTGGTCGACGCCCTTCGTGACCGAGTACGAGTCCCAGTACGGGCCGCCGCAGTTGGAGCAGGCGCCGAAGGAGATCACGTACTTGGGCTCGGGCATCTGCTCGTACAGCCGCTTCACGGCGGGTGCCATCTTGTCCGTGACCGTGCCGGACACCACCATCAGGTCGGCCTGGCGCGGCCCGGGGGCGAAGGGGATCACTCCGAGCCGGATGAAGTCGTGCCTGGCCATCGAGGCGGCGATGAACTCGATGGCGCAGCAGGCGAGTCCGAAGTTGAAGACCCACAGGCTGTAGCGGCGGCCCCAGTTGAGGACGACCTTCATCGGTTCGGGTGCCAGCCGCGAGAGCACGCCGAGACGCCTCGGCTCGGGCAGCAGCTCGGGCTCGGGAGGCAGCGCGGGCTCGGCGGCAGGGGCGGGGGTCACGTCCATTCCAGGACGCCCTTCTTCCATGCGTAGAGCAGTCCCACGGCCAGGAAGCCGAGGAAGACGAACATCTCGACCAGCGTCGTGGCGCCGTAGCCCGGGGCGGCGAAGACCGTGGCCCACGGGAACAGGAAGACCGAGTCGACGGCGAAGATCACATAGAGGAACGCGTAGACGTAGTAACGGACCTGGGTGTGTGCCCAGCCCTCGCCCACCGGGTCGACGCCGCACTCGTAGGTGAGCATCTTCTCCTGGGTGGGGACCACGGGGCGCAGCAGCTGTCCCGCCCCGAAGGCCACCGCGACGAACAGCACACCGATGACGGCGAGCAGCCCGACCACCGTGTAGCCGTGGAAGTAGTCCCCCGCGAGAACGGTCGGTTCCGACACGTCCGCCCCTCGCTCCCTGACCTCGTAGCAGCCTCTTCGACGATCTGTACGGACGGGAGTCTAGGCCCTGTTAAAGATTGGGTAAGCAGCCGCGTCCGGCAAGGGTGGGGTTATCCCCAGTTCCCTCCTCCCAGCTTCCCCATGGCGCCGGCGACTCCGGCCCGGCAGGCTGGGGGGTTATGACCGCCAGTGCCAGCCCCGCCTCGTCCGATCTGCCGCCGCCCGCGCGCTTCGCCTACAACCGGCACACGTGGAAGGAGATCTCCTACCTCCTGGCGAACCTGCCCGTTTCCGTGGTCGCGTTCGTGCTCATCGTGTTCGCCATCACCACCGGTGTGGGTCTGTCCGTGACGGTGATCGGTCTGCCGTGGCTGGCGCTCGGCCTCGCCGGTGCGCGGCTGTACGGCAAGGGCGAACGGGCCCGCGCGCGGGGGCTGCTGGGGCTGCGGATCGACGAGCCGAGTCCGCTGTTCCGCAAGGGCAGGCGCGAGCCGGGCACGGACGGCTTCTTCGGCCGGCTCTGGACGGGGCTCAAGGACACGGTGGCCTGGCGGACGGCGCTGTACGCGTTCATCCGGCTGCCCTGGGGCGTTCTGACGTTCGCCGTGACGCTCGTCGGGCTCATCGTGCTGTGGCCGGTGCTGCCGTTCGTGGTGCGCGGGCTGACCAACGTCGACCGGGCGATGGTGCGGGGCCTGCTGTCGCCGTCCGACGGCCTTGAGCGGCGGATCGCCGAGCTGGAGTCGGACCGGGGCGTGGTCGTGGACACGGCAGCCGCCGACCTGCGCCGGATCGAGCGCGATCTGCACGACGGGGCACAGGCCCGGCTCGTCGCCCTCGCCATGGGGCTCGGTCTGGCGAAGGAGAAGCTGCTCGAAGATCCCGACGCGGCGGCCGTGATGGTCGACGAGGCGCACGGCGAGGTGAAGCTGGCGCTCCAGGAACTGCGGGACCTGGCGCGCGGCATCCACCCCGCCGTCCTCACCGACCGGGGCCTGGACGCCGCGCTGTCCTCCGTCGCCTCCCGCTGCACGGTCCCGGTGAAGGTGACCGTCGATCTGGCCGACCGGCCGGCGCAGGCCATCGAGGGCATCGCGTACTTCACCGTCTCGGAGCTGCTGCAGAACGTCAGCAAGCACAGCGGGGCGCGGATGGCCTCCGTCGACCTGTGGCGTGCCGAGGACCGGCTGCTCATCCAGGTCGGCGACGACGGCCACGGCGGTGCGCGGCTCGACGGCGGTACGGGGATGGCGGGGCTCGCCGAGCGGCTCGGCGCCGTGGACGGGCTGCTCGTCCTCGACTCGCCCGAGGGCGGTCCGACGACGATCACGGCCGAGCTGCCCTGGTGGGAGCGCGGCACGGCCTGACCACCGCCGCCCGGCCGGCGAAGAGGGTGGGGAAAACCCCCGGTCAAGTAGGAGACGGACCTCATGGTGCGCAGGACTCGGCCCGGGGAGCATGGAGTACATGGAGACCTACATCAACAGCGGCTCGCAGCCCCGGCGCCATGTCCTGCCCCCGGTGCTGCGCGCTCCGGTCGAGGCCCGCACCTGGCGCGAGTTCGGCTATCTGCTGCTCAGTTTCCCGATCAGTGTGACCGCGTTCTGCTTCGCGCTCACGATGACGGTGCTCGGCTCGGGGCTGCTGATCACCTTCCTCGGGGTGCCGGTGCTGGCTGCCGCGCTGGCGGCCTGCCGTGGCCTCGGTGTGCTGGAGCGGGCCAGGGCCAGGACCCTGCTGCGGGTGGAGGTGGCGAACCCGGAGCCGGTGCGGAGCAAGAAGGGCGGACCGCTGGCCTGGATGGGGGCGGTGCTGAAGAGCGGGGTGTCCTGGCGGCATCTGCTCTACGCGCTGCTGCACTTCCCGTGGGCGACGTTCGCCTTCACGGTCTCCCTGACCTTCTGGACGACGGCCTGGGCGCTGTTCACCTATCCGCTGTGGCAGTGGATCTCCCCCGACTCCGGTGACGCGCGCATCCAGCTGTTCAGCGACGCGCAGGGCAACGTGGTGGTGCTGGACAGTCCGTTCGAGATCGCGGCGGTCAGCGCGGTCGGTCTGGTGCTCGTGCTCGCCTCCCCCTGGCTGATCCGGGGGCTCACCAGCGTGGACCGGCTGTGGATAACGGGTCTGCTCGGTCCGTCCAGGCTCGCGACCCGCGTCACGGAGCTGGAGTCGGACCGGGGCGTGGTCGTGGACACGGCAGCCGCCGACCTGCGCCGGATCGAGCGTGACCTGCACGACGGGGCACAGGCCCGGCTCGTCGCCCTGGCGATGGATCTGGGGCTGGCGAAGGAGAAGCTGACGGAGGACCCGCAGGCCGCGGCGCGCATGGTCGGTGAGGCGCACGGCGAGGTGAAGACGGCGCTCCAGGAGCTGCGGGACCTGGCGCGCGGCATCCACCCGGCGGTCCTCACCGACCGGGGCCTGGACGCGGCGCTCTCCTCCGTGGCCTCGCGCTGCACCGCGCCCGTGGAGGTCACGGTCGATCTGCCCGCCAGGCCGGCCGCGGCCATCGAGGGCATCGCGTACTTCACCGTCTCGGAGCTGCTGCAGAACGTCAGCAAGCACGCCAGGGCCCGGCGCGCCACGGTCGACGTGTGGCGTACGGCGGACCGGCTGATGCTCCAGGTGACGGACGACGGGCA
Source organism: Streptomyces sp. NBC_00370 (assembly GCF_036084755.1). Lineage (NCBI taxonomy): Bacteria > Bacillati > Actinomycetota > Actinomycetes > Kitasatosporales > Streptomycetaceae > Streptomyces > Streptomyces sp. NBC_00370. The sequence continues at coordinate 5,072,398 of NZ_CP107968.1, read as the reverse complement.
GGGCGGCGCCGACATGACGGCGGGCAGCGGTCTCGCGGGGCTCACGGAGCGCCTCGGCGCCGTGGACGGCATCCTCGTCGTGGACTCCCCCGCCGGTGGTCCCACGGTGGTGACGGCCGAGCTGCCCTGGCGCGGCTGACCCGTCTCTTCCCCGCCCGCTGTTCGTCCGTTCCTCCGCCGGCCCCCGGATCTCCCTAGATTCGCCGCAGGTGCGGGCGGAGCGATCGGAACCCTGGGATGCTGGGGGCACCTGGATTTTCACGGGTGCGGACGGAAAAGCGACATGGGGGCTGCGGGGACGTGGAGGACAGAGTGCGGGTGGTCATCGCCGAGGACTCGGTGCTGCTTCGGGAGGGCCTGACCCGCCTGTTGACCGACCGCGGGCACGACGTGGTCGCGGGCGTCGGGGACGCGGAAGCACTGATCAAGACGGTGGGGGACCTCGCGGCGCAGGACACGCTGCCGGACGTGGTCGTCGCGGACGTACGGATGCCGCCGACGCACACCGACGAAGGCGTACGGGCCGCCGTGCGGCTGCGCAAGGACTACCCCGGCATCGGGGTGCTGGTCCTGTCGCAGTACGTCGAGGAGCAGTACGCGACCGAGCTGCTGGCCGGATCCAGCCGGGGTGTGGGCTATCTGCTCAAGGACCGGGTGGCTGAGGTCAGGGAGTTCGTGGACGCGGTGGTCCGGGTGGCGCGGGGCGGTACGGCCCTCGACCCGGAGGTGGTGGCCCAGTTGCTGGGCCGCAGCCGTAAGCAGGACGTGCTGGCCGGGCTGACCCCCCGGGAGCGCGAAGTGCTCGGTCTGATGGCCGAGGGACGGACGAATTCGGCCATCGCCAAGGCCCTGGTGGTGAGCGACGGAGCGGTGGAGAAGCACGTCAGCAACATCTTCCTGAAGCTCGGCCTCTCCCCCAGTGACGGAGATCACCGGCGGGTCCTCGCCGTCCTCACCTACCTGAAGACATGAGCCGCTCAGGACACGATCCGCCGGACCGGGCGTGGCGGCGGCCGCCGCCGCCGCGCCGCCGCTGTGCCGTAGCTCCGCCGGATGGTCCTGCGGGACCTAGACCCAAAGGATGAGTACGGCTCAGCCGGTACCGAAGCCCCCCAATGTGGGGCACATCACCCCAAAACATGGTGGGGAGATGTCTCACCATGCGACCCAGCACGCAAGCGGTCCAAGGTAGGCCACCCTTACCGACGTAGGGTGGCTTCCGGGACTGCCGGGTGGCCGGCCGGTCCCGAGCCGCCGCCTCGAGGGAGGTCCAGTTCAGTGACCAGCCAGGTCAGTAGCCCAGCCGATGAGGCCAACGACGCCGATGAGGCAGTCGTCGGGGAACAGCGTGCCCATCTGTCCGGACAGGGGGGTGCGGGCGAGAAAGAGGTCCGCCGTCTCGACCGGGTGATCATCCGGTTCGCGGGTGACTCCGGGGACGGTATGCAGCTGACGGGTGACCGGTTCACTTCGGAGACGGCGTCGTTCGGCAACGACCTGTCGACGCTGCCGAACTTCCCGGCCGAGATCAGGGCGCCTGCCGGGACCCTGCCGGGTGTCTCCTCGTTCCAGCTGCACTTCGCGGACCACGACATCCTGACCCCCGGTGACGCGCCGAACGTGCTGGTCGCGATGAACCCGGCGGCGCTGAAGGCGAACATCGCCGACGTACCGCGCGGTGCGGAGATCATCGTCAACACGGACGAGTTCACGAAGCGTCCGATGGCGAAGGTCGGCTACGACGTCTCGCCGCTGGAGGACGGGTCGCTGGAGGGCTACCAGGTCCACCCGGTGCCCCTGACGACGCTGACGATCGAGGCGCTCAAGGAGTTCGGTCTCTCCCGCAAGGAGGCCGAGCGCAGCAAGAACATGTTCGCGCTGGGTCTGCTGTCGTGGATGTACCACCGCCCGACGGAGAACACCGAGAAGTTCCTGCGGACGAAGTTCGCGAAGAAGCCGCAGATCGCCGAGGCGAACGTGGCCGCCTTCCGGGCCGGCTGGAACTTCGGCGAGACGACGGAGGACTTCGCGGTCTCCTACGAGGTCGCCCCGGCCGACGCCGCTTTCCCCACCGGCACCTACCGCAACATCTCCGGGAACCTGGCCCTGTCGTACGGGCTGATCGCCGCCGCCGAGCAGGCCCAACTGCCGCTGTACCTCGGGTCGTACCCGATCACCCCGGCCTCCGACATCCTGCACGAGCTGTCCCGGCACAAGAACTTCGGCGTACGCACCTTCCAGGCGGAGGACGAGATCGCGGCGATCGGCGCCGCGCTGGGCGCCGCGTTCGGCGGGTCCCTCGCCGTGACCACGACATCGGGCCCCGGCGTCGCGCTGAAGTCCGAGACGATCGGGCTCGCGGTCTCCCTGGAACTGCCGCTGCTGGTGGTGGCGATCCAGCGCGGCGGCCCCTCGACGGGGCTGCCGACCAAGACGGAGCAGGCAGACCTGCTGCAGGCCATGTACGGCCGCAACGGCGAGGCCCCCGTCCCGGTGGTCGCGGCCCGCACCCCCGCCGACTGCTTCGACGCCGCCCTGGAGGCGGCGCGGATCGCGGTCACCTACCGCACCCCCGTCTTCCTGCTCTCCGACGGCTACCTCGCCAACGGCTCCGAGCCGTGGCGGATCCCGGAGATCGACGAACTGCCCGATCTGCGCGTCCAGTTCGCCAGTGGCCCGAACCACGAGCTGGCCGACGGCACCGAGGTGTTCTGGCCGTACAAGCGCGACCCGCAGACGCTGGCCCGCCCCTGGGCCGTGCCGGGTACGCCGGGGCTCGAACACCGGATCGGCGGGATCGAGAAGCAGGACGGCACGGGCAACATCTCGTACGACCCGGCCAACCACGACTTCATGGTCCGCACCCGGCAGGCCAAGATCGACGGCATCACCGTGCCCGACCTGCACGTGGACGACCCGGACCACGCCCGCACCCTCGTCCTCGGCTGGGGCTCCACGTACGGCCCGATCACTGCGGCGGTACGCCGGCTGCGCAAGGACAGCGTGCCCATCGCGCAGGCCCATCTGACCCACCTCAACCCCTTCCCCGCCAACCTCGGGGACGTGCTGAGGTCGTACGACAAGGTCGTGGTGCCGGAGATGAACCTCGGCCAGCTCGCCACCCTGATCCGCGCCAAGTACCTGATCGACGCGCACAGTTACAACCAGGTCAACGGGATGCCGTTCAAGGCCGAACAGCTCGCCACGGCCCTCAAGGAGGCCATCGATGTCTGAGATCACCAACGAGCTGCTGACGCTGGTACCCAAGGCCGAAGCCAAGCAGTCGATGAAGGACTTCAAGTCGGACCAGGAGGTGCGCTGGTGCCCCGGCTGCGGCGACTACGCCGTCCTGGCCGCCGTGCAGGGCTTCATGCCCGAACTCGGCCTGGCGAAGGAGAACATCGTCTTCGTCTCCGGCATCGGCTGCTCCTCCCGCTTCCCGTACTACATGAACACGTACGGGATGCACTCGATCCACGGCCGCGCCCCGGCCATCGCCACCGGTCTGGCCACCTCGCGCCGTGACCTGTCGGTCTGGGTCGTCACCGGTGACGGCGACGCCCTGTCCATCGGCGGCAACCACCTCATCCACGCGCTGCGCCGCAATGTGAATCTGAAGATCCTGCTGTTCAACAACCGGATCTACGGGCTCACCAAGGGCCAGTACTCACCGACCTCCGAGCTGGGGAAGATCACCAAGTCCACCCCGATGGGCTCCCTGGACTCCCCGTTCAACCCGGTGTCGCTGGCCATCGGCGCCGAGGCCTCGTTCGTCGCGCGCACCGTCGACTCCGACCGCAAGCACCTCACCCAGGTGCTGCGCGAGGCGGCCGAGCACCCGGGCACTGCGCTGGTGGAGATCTACCAGAACTGCAACATCTTCAACGACGGCGCCTTCGAGGTCCTGAAGGACAAGGACCAGGCGCAGGAGGCGGTGATCCGGCTGGAGCACGGGCAGCCCATCCGCTTCGGCGCCCCGCTGGAGAACGGCCTGGGCAGCAAGGGGGTCGTGCGCGACCTGGCCACGGGCGATCTGGAGGTCGTCGCCGTGACGCCCGAGAACGAGTCGCGGGTCCTGACCCACGACGCGCACTCGGCCTCGCCGACCAACGCGTTCGCGCTGTCCCGGCTCGCCGACGCCGACACCCTGCACCACACCCCCATCGGGGTCTTCCGCAGCGTCGACCGGCCCGTCTACGACACCCTCATGTCCGACCAGCTCGACACGGCCGTCGAGAAGCAGGGCAAGGGCGACCTCGCGGGCATGCTCGCGGGCAACGACACCTGGACCGTCGCGGGCTGACGCTCAGCCGCGTACGCGCGCGGCCACGTACGCGCGCTCAGGCACGCACACGCGGGGCCCGGATCTCCTCGGTGGAGGTCCGGGCCTCGTCGTACTCCTCGCGCGCCGTCAGCACGGCCGCCACCCGGCTCTCGGTCCAGCGGGCGAGCGCCCAGACCTGCTCGGCCGCCTCGCGCCCCAGCTCGGTCAGCGCGTAGTCGACGCGCGGCGGGATGACGGGCTTGGCGTCGCGGTCCACGAATCCGTCCCGCTCCAGCGTCTGGAGCGTCTGCGCCAGCATCTTCTCGCTGACCCCGCCGATCAGCCGCCGCAGCTCGCTGAAGCGGTACGAGCGCTCCAGCAGCGCCGCCAGGACGAGGACGCCCCAGCGGCTGGTCACATGCTCAAGGATCAGCCGGGATTCGCACATCGGCTGATTGACGTCCGGCCGCGCGAGCTGCGGATACACCTCACTTACCGTCATGTCTGTACCTTACTTCAAGGTGGGTACTTACTGATAGTTAGTGCGCGCCGTAGGGTGGTGAGCGAGCAATACGAACCAGACAAATTTGGAGATATGGCATGAGCGTCGTCGTCACAGGAGCCACCGGCCACCTCGGCAAGCTCGTCATCGCGTCCCTGCTGGACTCGGGGGTGCCGGCCGCCGGTATCGCCGCCGTCGCCCGCAGCAAGGAGAAGGCCGCCGAGTTCGAGGCGCGCGGTGTCGAGGTGCGGATCGCGGACTACGACGACCCGCAGAGCCTGGCCGCCGCGTTCCGGCCGGGCGACCGGGTCGTGCTGATCTCGGGGAGCGAGGTCGGCCGCCGCGTACCGCAGCACGGCGCGGTCGTCGATGCGGCCAAGGCGGCGGGGGTGGCGCAGCTCGCGTACACCGGTGCGCTGGGCGGGCCCGAAGCGGACTTCGCGCTGGCCGACGAGCACAAGGTGACCGAGCAGCTGATCCTCGACTCGGGGCTGCCGTACACGTTCCTGCGCAACGGCTGGTACTCCGAGGTCTACACGGAGAATCTGGCTCCGGTGCTGGCGTCGGGCGAGGTCGTCACCAACGCGGGCGACGGCCGGGTGTCCTCGGCCGCCCGCGCCGACTACGCGGCGGCCGTCGCCGCCGTACTGACCGGCGAGGGCCATCTGAACACGGTGTACGAGCTGAGCGGCGACTCGGCGTGGTCCTTCGACGAGTACGCGGCCGAGCTGTCCCGGCAGACCGGCTCCACCATCGTCCACCGGTCCGTCAGCGAGGCCGAGCACACCGCCATCTTCGTCGGGATCGGGCTGCCCCAGCCGTTCGCCGAGATCCTGGCCGGCGTCGACACCGCGATCAGCCGTGGCCTCATCGCGGGCACGAGCGGCGACCTGGCGCGGCTGATCGGCCGGCCGACGACCCCGCTGGCCGACTCGATCGCCGCGGCGCTCGCGTCCTGACGTCAGCCCTCCGGTCATGACCGTATTCCGATACGCACATGACATCCCTGCCCGTGCCGCACTACCTTTCCTCGGGAGGCTCCGCCAGGACGGCGGGGGACGGCGGCGCGGGGCGGGGAGGGCCAGTGAAGGCAGAGGGTGAACAGCGGGCCGGACTCGAACAGCGGGCCGGACTGCTGTACGGAATCGCCGCGTACGGAATGTGGGGCCTCGTCCCGCTCTTCTGGCCGCTGCTCAAGCCCACCGGGGCGATGGAGATCCTCGCCCACCGGATGGTCTGGTCGCTCGCCTTCGTCGGCGTCGCCCTGCTGGCGCTGCGCCGCTGGGGCTGGATCAAGGACCTGGTCCGGCAGCCGGCCAAGCTCGGACTGCTGGTCGTCGCCGCGGCCGTGATCACCGTCAACTGGGGTGTCTACATCTGGGCGGTCAACGCCGACCATGTCGTCGAGGCGTCCCTGGGCTACTTCATCAACCCGCTCGTCACGATCACGATGGGCGTCCTGCTGCTGAAGGAGCGGCTGCGGCCGGCGCAGTGGACGGCGGTCCTGATCGGCTTCGTCGCCGTGCTCGTGCTCGCGATCGGCTACGGGCAGCCGCCGTGGATCTCGCTGGTCCTGGCCTTCTCGTTCGGCACGTACGGGCTGGTCAAGAAGAAGATCAACCTCGGCGGAATCGAATCGCTCGCCGCCGAGACCGCGATCCAGTTCCTGCCCGCCCTCGGCTACCTGCTGTGGCTCGGCGCCTCCGGCGACGGGACGTTCACCACCCACGGCCCCGGGCATGCCGCGCTCCTCGCCTCGACCGGCATCGTCACCGCCGTACCGCTCGTCTGCTTCGGCGCGGCCGCGATCCGGGTGCCGCTGTCGGTCCTCGGCCTGCTCCAGTACCTGGCGCCGGTCTTCCAGCTCATCCTGGGGGTCACCTACTTCCACGAGGAGATGCCGCCCGAGCGGCTGGCGGGCTTCGCGCTGGTGTGGGTCGCGCTGGCCGTACTGACCTGGGACGCGCTGCGGACGGCGCACCGTACGAAGGCGCGTGCGCAACGGCTGGCGGCGGAGCTGGAAAGCCGCCAGGACCCGCCGCCCGCCGCCGCACCCGCGCCCCGGCCGACCGACGACCGGGACGGCCGGCAGGCCGAGGCGCCCCGGCTCCCGCAGGCGCCCTGACCGACCGCCGTCACCGCACCGGTTCGGCGCTGCGCGCCGCAGGCAGCGCGTCAGCTGTCCGGCCGGACTTCCCGCCGGGCTTCCGGCCGAGCAGCCCCGACACCGTGATCAGCGCACCCAGCACCACCATCACGAGCGGCACCGTCAGCGCCGTACGGAACGCGGCCATCCGCGCCTCGGCCGAGCCGTCCGTACCGCTGACGGCGATGCCGTACACCGCGGCGACGGCGGAGATACCGACCGCCGAGCCGAACTGGATCGCGGTGTTCAGCAGCCCGCCCGCCAGGCCCTGTTCCTCCGCCGCCACCCCGTCCGTCGCCGCGATGGTCAGCGGCCCGTACGCCAGCGCGAACGCGACACCGGTCAGGATCAGGGTCGGGAACATCGCCGCGTACGACCAGTCGAGGCCGACCGGCAGGAACAGCCCGTACGAGACGATCCCGAGCAGGAAACCGCCGAGTATCACCCGGGCGTTGCCGAAGCGGTTCACCAGACGCGGCGTCAGGGTCGGGGCGAGGACCGCGTCACAGCCCATGATCACCAGGGCGAGCGCGGTCTCCAGGGACGACCAGCCGCGCAGTTCCTGGAGGTAGAGCGTCACGACGAACTGGAAGCCGAAGAACGAGCCGACGAAGAGCAGCGCTCCGAGATCGGCCCTGACCATCGCCGCCCTGCGGAAGATCCCGAGCCGTACGAGCGGGGCGGCGGCGCGGCGCTCGATCACGACGAAGAGCCCGAGCAGCAGCAGCCCCGCGGCGAAGACACCGGCGGTGCGGAGCCAGTCCTCCGTGCCGTGCTCCAGCCGCACGATCCCGTACGCCAGCAGCAGCATCGCCCCGGCCGCAGCGGTGGCGCCGGGCAGATCGAAGCCGCGCTTCCCGGTCTCCTCCCCCGTGGGCGCCGGGGGCTCCTCGCGTGGCAGTACGCGGAAGGCCGCGACGAGCAGCGCGCCCGCCAGCAGTACCGGGGCGAAGAAGACCCAGCGCCAGCCGAGTTCGGTCAACAGCCCGCCGATGACGAGGCCGAGCGAGAACCCGCCGGCGCCCGTGCCCGCGAAGACCAGCAGGGCCTTGTTGCGCTGCGGTCCCTCCGCGTAGGAGGTGGTGATGATCGACAGCGCCGCCGGGGTCATGAAGGCGGCGGCGACACCGGTGGCGAAGCGGGCGACGACCAGCATCCAGCCCTCGCCCGCGAAGCCGCCGAGGCCCGAGAAGAGCAGGAAGACCGTCAGCGCGACGAGGAACGTCCGGCGCCGGCCGAGCAGATCGGCGGTACGGCCGCCGAGCAGGGTGAACCCGGCGTAGCCGAGCACGTACCCGCTCATCACCCAGGCGGCCGTGTCGGTCGTCAGGGCCAGGTCGGACCTGATCGAGGGGATCGCCACGGCGAGCATCGCGATGTCGATGCCCTCCAGGAAGATCGTCCCGCAGAGGACGAGTAACAGCGCCCAGGCACGTGCGGACATGACGGGCGGCGCTGCGGACACGGACGGCATGGCGGTCTCCTCGCAGGCGGTTACCGGACCGACTGTCGGTTCCTTCTTGTAACCACTGGAATCCTGCGGCACCATGACGTGTCATGGAAGAAGGCACTTTGAAGTCACCGAGTAACTGCGCGAGCACCGCCCAGTCCGACGGCTACGGAGACACCGATCCCTTCCAGTGGGACGCCCGGGAGGACTGCGAGGTACGGCAGATCCTGGACCGGGTGGCCGACAAGTGGTCGCTGTTGGTCATCGCGCTGCTCGAACACCGGAGGCTGCGCTTCACCGAGCTGCGGCGGGAGATCGACGGCATCAGCCAGCGCATGCTGACCGTCACCCTGCGCCAGCTGGAGCGCGACGGCCTGGTCGAGCGGACGGTCCACCCGGTGGTGCCGCCGCGGGTGGAGTACGAGCTGACGGCGCTCGGCGGGACGCTGCACACGACCATCCGCGCGCTGGTCAGCTGGACCGAGGAGCACCAGTCGGAGATCGCGGCGGCGCGGGCCGCCTACGACACGCGGGCGGCCGAGGCCGCGGCCGAAGCCGCCGCCCCGGCGCGCACCACGCCCTGACTACGCGGTCGGGGCCGCGAAGTAGTGCCCCTTGTCGAGGTCGGCGATGAGCCCGGGCCGCGTCGGCTGCCAGCCGAGCAGTTCCCGGGTCAGCTCGTTCGACGCCGGGCTGTCGAGCCCGACGAAGCCGGCCATCCAGCTGAAGTGCCCGGCCGCGTCCTCGTCGGAGACCTGGGCCACCGGCAGGTCGAGGTGGCGGCCGATGACCTCGGCGATGTCGCGCATCCGCACGCCCTCGTCGGCCGCTCCGTGCAGCGCGGACCCGGCGGGGGCCTTCTCCAGCGCCAGCCGGAAGAGCACCGCTGCGTCGAGCCTCGGCACCGCTGACCAGCGGCTGGATCCGTCGCCGAGGTAACCGGCGACGCCCTTGTCGCGCGCGATGCCGATCAGGCTCGGCAGGAAGCCGTTGTCGCCCTCGCCGTGCACCGTCGGGGACAGCCGTACGACGGACGAGCGGACGCCCCGTGCGGCGAGACCCCGGGTGAGCTGCGCGTTGGCCGAACGGCCCGACGTGGGGGACGAGTCGACGACCGGCTCGTCCCGCTCGGTCGCCACCCGGCCGGGTGCGAGACCGAGGAGCCCGCCGGCGATGACGAAGGGCTTGTCGGAACCCTCCAGCGCGTCGCCGAACGTCTCGATGGCGGCGCGGTCCGCGTCGGTGGCGCCCTTGAAGTCGCCGGTGAAGGCGATGTCGTGCTTGAACGCGAGGTGGATCACGCCGTCGGAAGCGGCGGCCCCGTCGCGCAGGACGTCGAGATCGTCGATGGTGCCGCGGCGCACCTCGGCGCCGGCGGCGGCGAGAGCGTCGGCCGAGGCGTCCGAGCGGGCGAGCCCGACGACCTGATGGCCGGCGCCGATGAGTTCGGGTACGACGGCGGAACCGATCCAGCCGGACGCGCCGGTGACGAAAACACGCATGGGAAACCTCCAGATAGCTCGGCCGCCTTGCCGTGAGGCTCACGCCAGGACCACCGATGTCAGTCGCTGTCATCAACCGTAACACCCGATGTCAGTGACTGCCATCGCGTAGGATCAACACATGAGTCGATGGGAGCCCAACGCGAGCAAGCGGCTCGGGGAAGCCGCGATGGAGCTCTACAGCGAGCGCGGATTCGAGCAGACCACCGTGGCCGAGATCGCCAAGCGGGCCGGTCTCACGGAGCGGACGTTCTTCCGGTACTTCGCCGACAAGCGCGAGGTGCTGTTCGCGGGCGCCGGAGAGCTGCAGGACCTGTTCGTCAGCACGCTCGCGGGCGCACCGGACACCGCGACGCCCGTCGAGGCGATGACCGAGGCGCTCGAAGCGGCCGGTGCGCGGTTCCAGGACCACCGGCCGTTCTCCCAGCAGCGCCAGGCGATCGTCGCCGCCAACGCGGAACTCCAGGAACGCGAGCTGATCAAGCTCGCCCGGCTGTCCAGGGCGCTCGCCGACACCTACCGCGCACGCGGCCTCGCCGAACCGGAGGCGAGCCTGGCGGCGGAAGCGTGCGTCGCCGTCTTCAAGATCGCCTTCGAACGCTGGGTCGACGAGACCAACGAGCGTGGTCTGACGGAGCTGATGCGGGAGTCGCTCGACGCGCTGAAGGCCGTCACATCGGCCGCGGACTCGCCCGCATCGCCCGTGACGCCCGTGACGTCGGCGAACTGACCGTATGTCCGTTGAGCGAACAGGCGTGACCGGTTTGCGCTCTTGACGGTCGTGGGGGCCGTCATCGACCATTCAGCACGCACAACCCGCTCACAGCTCACGCACAGCGCAGCACCAACTCCAGCGCCTCACGCCGCAAACGGTGTGGGGCGCCTCGCACGTTCCGTTCCCATCCCCCGTTCGGAATCCGGAGCCCCCACATGAAGCGTTCCGTGCGCAACAGCGCCGTGGCAGCGGCGGCAGCCCTCGCCGGGCTGCTCGCCTTCACCGTCCCCGCAGCCTCCGCCGCCCCCGTCGCGGCACCCGCCCCCGTCGTACTGGCCGCCCCCGACATACCCCTGGCCAACGTCAAGGCGCACCTCTCCCAGTTCCAGTCGATCGCCACCGCCAACGGCGGCAACCGCGCCCATGGCCGCGCCGGTTACCAGGCCTCCGTCACCTACGTGCAGGGCAAGCTGAACGCGGCCGGATTCACCACGTCCGTCCAGCAGTTCACCTCGGGCGGCGCCACCGGCTACAACCTGATAGCCGACTGGCCGGGCGGCGACACGAATCAGGTTGTCATGGCCGGGTCACACCTCGACTCCGTGGCCGCGGGACCCGGCATCAACGACAACGGTTCCGGCTCCGCCGCCGTGCTGGAGACCGCGCTCGCCGTCTCCCGGGCGCAGCTCCAGCCCACAAAACATCTGAGATTCGCCTGGTGGGGCGCCGAGGAGCTGGGGCTCGTCGGGTCGCAGTACTACGTCAGCCATCTCGCCGCCGCCGACCGGACGAAGATCAGCGGCTATCTGAACTTCGACATGATCGGCTCGCCCAACCCGGGCTATTTCGTCTACGACGACGACCCCGTCATCGAGCAGACCTTCAAGGACTACTACGCGGGTCTCGGCATAGCGACGGAGATCGAGACCGAGGGGGACGGCCGCTCCGACCACTCGCCGTTCAAGAACGCGGGCGTCCCGGTCGGCGGCCTGTTCAGCGGCGCCGACTACATCAAGACGGCGGCGCAGACGCAGAAGTGGGGCGGTACGACGGGCCGGGCCTTCGACGCCTGCTACCACCGCTCGTGCGACACCCTGACGAACGTGGACGACACGGCGCTCGACCGCAACAGCGACGCCATCGCCTACGCGGTCTGGACGCTCTCGGCCGGCGGCACCGTCCCCTCGGGCACCGTCTTCGAGAACCTGGCCGACGTCACCGTGCCGGACAACGGTGCGGCCGTCACGTCGTCGGTCACCGTCTCGGGCCGTACGGGCAACGCGCCCTCCGCGCTCAAGGTGGGCGTCGACATCAAGCACACCTTCCGGGGCGACCTGGTGGTGGACCTGGTCGCACCCGACGGGACCGCCTACCGGCTGAAGAGTTCCAGCAGCAGCGACTCGGCGGACAACGTCACCACCACGTACACGGTGAACGCGTCGAGCGAGGTCGCCAACGGCGTCTGGAAGCTGCGGGTCCAGGATGTCGCGGCGCAGGACACGGGCTACATCAACAGCTGGCGGCTCACCTTCTGAGCGAGCGTTGACGCGTCGAGGACATCACGGCCCGGCCAGGGTCTCGGCCAGGCCTCAGGCCGTGATGTCCTTCGTCGTGAAGCGGGCCCAGGCCGCCGAGCCGAAGACCGCCGCGTACACCGCCTGGATGCCGAGGTTCTTGCCGATGTCGGTCCAGTAGACCGGCTCGCGCAGCACGTCCGAGAACGACAGCCAGTAGTGCGAGAAGAGATACGGCTGGATCCCGTGCAGCTGCGGGATGGTGTCGAGGATCTGGACGGTGATGACCAGGCCGACCGTCGTGGCCATCGCAGCGATACCGCTGTTGGTGACGGTCGAGACGAACAGGCCGAGCGCCGCGAGCCCGATCAGCGAGGCGGTGACCAGCACGGCGATGAACAGGGCGCGGGCCAGCCCTTCGCCGAAGGAGATCCGGGTGCCCGAGATCGTGGTGACCTCGCCCAGCGGGAACAGCAGCGCCCCGACCACCAGGGCGGAGACCGCCACGATCAGGGTCGCCACCAGACAGAACGTCAGCGTCGTGGCGTACTTGGCGAGCAGCAGTCTGGTGCGGCCCGCGGGGGCGACCAGCAGGTAGCGCAGGGTGCCCGCGCTCGCCTCGCCCGCGATCGAGTCACCCGCCACCACCCCGATCGTCATGGGCAGGAAGACCGGCAGGGTCACCGCGAGCGCGGCGAAGACCAGGAACAGCCCGTTGTTGGTGATCTGGGTGAGGAAGGCGGGCCCGTCACCACCGCCGCCCGCCGTGCCGCCGTCGTCCGTCTGGATCTTCACGGCGATCCCGATGAGGACCGGTACGGCGCCCAGCACCGCCAGCAGCGCGAGCGTGCGCCAGCGCCGGAAGGTCGTGGTCAGCTCGGAGCGGAACAGCCCCAGGGTCCAGCGCAGCCGGGGCGCACCGCCCGCAGGACGCGCGGCAGGTACGTCCTTGTCAGCCACGTCCGCTCCGGACACGTCCGTACCGACCGTCTCAGCCCGCGACATCGAAGCCCTCCCCGGTCAGCGCCATGAAGGCGTCCTCGAGCGAGGCCCGTTCGACGCCGAACGACCTGACCCGCACCCCGGCCCGTACGAGCGCGGCGTTGAGGTCCGCCAGCTCCACATCGGCCGGGGGCAGTTCGCCGGTCACCCGGTCGTCCGTCACCGTGACATCGGTGACGCCCTGCTCCTTGAGCAGCCGCGCCGCGTCGGCGGGGTCGGGCGTACTCACGACGAGCCGGCCGCGCGTGCCTGCCGCGAGGTCGGCCACCGGGCCCTGGGTGATCAGCCGCCCCTGCGCCATCACGGCCGCGTGCGTGCAGACCTGCTCGATCTCGTCCAGCAGGTGCGAGGAGAGGAAGACGGTCGTGCTGTCGGCCGCCAGCTCCCGTACCAATGTCCTGATCTCGCGCATGCCCTGCGGGTCGAGACCGTTCGTCGGTTCGTCCAGGACGAGCAGCCTGCGCGGCTGGAGCAGGGCGGCGGCGATACCGAGCCGCTGCTTCATGCCCAGCGAGTACGCCTTGGCCTTCTTGGCCGCGGCGGCCGTCAGCCCGACCCGGTCCAGCGCCGCGTCGACCCGGGCACGCCGGGTGCGGGGGTCGGCGGTCGGGTCGGCCGAGTCGTACCGTACGAGATTGTCGCGGCCGCTCAGGAAGCCGTACGGGGCGGGGCCCTCGATCAGCGCGCCCACCTGCGGCAGGACGCCACGGGCGGCGCGCGGCATGGGGCGGCCGAGCAGCGTCGCCGAGCCCGCTGTCGGCTCGATCAGGCCGAGCAGCATCCGGATGGTGGTGGTCTTGCCCGAGCCGTTGGGGCCGAGGAAGCCGAAGACGCTGCCCGCGGGGACCGCCAGGTCGAGCTGGTCGACGGCGAGCTGGCCGCCGCGGTAGCGCTTGGTGAGCCCGCTCGTCTCGATGACGGATGCCATCTCGCTCCCCCGTTCTGTCGGTCGGCGGACGCGGGGTGGGGTGCCGGGTCCCGCGCAGGGTGCCGATTCAGGAACGGACGCGGGCCGCTCAGCGTTCCGCCCCGCCGTAGGACCACTACGGCGGGGCGGCGCCACTGTCCTGCTACTTGGCGCTGTCGGCCGCCTTGACCAGCGCGTCCTTCGTCACCGCTCCGACGTAGACCCTGCCGTCTTCCGTCATCAGCGCGTTGACGACGCGGGTGTGGAACACGGTGCCGGAACCGAACTTCCCCGACACCTTGTCGCCCAGCGAGTCCAGGAAGCCCTGGGCTTCCTTGGGCAGGTCCTTCGAGCCCGCCGCCGGAGCGCCCTCGCCCGCCGGCAGCTTCAGCTCGGCGATCGACGTCCAGCCCTTGCCGATGACCTTCACGCCACCACCCGAGGGGACCCCGGGCACGGCCGGCTTCGGCTGGTCCTTGCGCGGACCGCTCTCCGTCACCTTCGCGCCCTTCGGCGCCTTGAAGTCGAACGTCGAAGCGGCCGGCTTGCCGAAGTCGACCTTCGTGAAGCCGACGTCGAGGACGGCCTTGCCGCCGCCGCTCGGGGCGAGCGTGAACTTGAGCGGGGTGCCGGTCTTCGCGTCGACGGCGACCTTCACCGAATCGACCGTGGAACCGGCCTGCTTGGGCTTGATGACCAGCGTGTACGCGTCGCGCCCCGCGATCTGCGCCGTGTCCCCGACACTGACCGACGTCGTGCCGGCCGACGCCTTGAGCGCCTGCTCGGCGAACTCCTTCGGCGTCGTCGGCAGCTCGGTGCCCTTCGGCAGCTGCGGCGCCTTGCCCTTGGGGGCGTCGCCCTTCGGCGCCTGCCTGGTGGCGTGGAACGCCTGGTTGGTCGCGCTGTCGTAGCCCCACACCTGGTCGCCGTTGTGGATCAGGCTGTACTCGGCGGCGTTCTCCAGGATCGAGACGCGCTGCTTGTCGGGGCCGTCGGCGGCGACCCGCAGGGTGTGGGTGCCGGAGCTGAGCTCCAGCGCCTTGGTGCTCGGGTCGGCCGACGAGCCCTTGGCGTCGTCACCGCCGCCCCTGGGGGCCAACGCCCCGCCCGCCGCACCACCGAGGCCGGCCAGTGACGGCAGACCCAGATCCGTGGTGATCTTCACCGAGCCCGAGAGCTGCTGGGTGTCGGATGCGGCGATCTTCTCGATGAGTTCCTGAGCGGTGGTCTTCGGCAGATCCGGACTGCCGTTGGCCGCGAGAGCCGGGACCAGTCCGATGGTCGCGGCAGCCACGCCGGCGACCGCGACCGGAACCACGTACCGCACCGTCTTGCTCCGGCGGTGCGAGACGAAGGCTCCGGCCTCGTCGGTGGTCTGTGCGCTGTCGTTCGGTGCCATGTGTTGCCCTACCTCCGTGGTCGGCGGCCTTCCGTGCACTGCACTCGTCCACTCCCCGCCGCCATTCTCACCCGAATTGGTCAGGAGTGCTGTTGTTCATCTGACCAAATCGGCCACGGTGAAGCGTCAGACCGCAGGCGCAACTTCCCGTACCCCGCTGGGATGAGACAGGGACATGACGGGGCCCCCGTCCAGTAGGGGACGGGGTGCGGGACGCTGCCAAGGAATCCACCGGGAGAGTGAGGCGGATCACAGGATTCCGCCGACCGGGCGAAGCCGGCCGCCGGCCGGCCCGACGGAGCGTCAGCCGGCCCGACAGGTCGTCAGCCTGCGCGGTGGACGACCACGTCGCACAGCTCGACGAGCGCCGACTTGGCGTACCCCTCGGGCAGCGGGGCGAGCGCACCGCGGGCCGCCTCCGCGTACCGGACGGTGTCCCGGCGCGCCTGTTCCAGGGCGGGGTGGGCACGCAGCCTGCGCAGCGCCTCTGCGAGGCCCGCGTCGTCCGACAGATCGCCGTCGAGCAGCCGGACCAGCTCCAGGTCGGCGGGCCTGCCGTGCTTCTCGGCCTCGGCGCGCAGCAGCAGGACGGGCAGCGTCGGGATGCCCTCGCGCAGGTCCGTGCCCGGGGTCTTGCCGGACTCGTGGCTGTCGCTGGCGATGTCGAGGACGTCGTCGGCGAGCTGGAAGGCGACACCGAGCCGCTCGCCGTACTGGGTGAGGATGTCGACCACGGTCTCGTCGGCGCCCGACATCAGCGCGCCGAACCGCCCGGAGACGGCGAACAGCGCGCCGGTCTTGCCCGAGAGCACGTCCAGGTAGTGGCCGACCGGGTCGCGCCCGTCGCGCGGTCCCGCCGTCTCCAGGATCTGTCCGGTGACCAGCCGCTCGAACGCCTCGGCCTGGATCCGGACGGCCTCGGGGCCGAGGTCGGCCAGGATGTGCGAGGCGCGGGCGAAGAGGAAGTCGCCGGTCAGCACGGCGACGGAGTTGCCCCAGCGGGTGTTGGCGCTGTCCACGCCGCGCCGCACGTCGGCCTCGTCCATCACGTCGTCGTGGTACAGCGTCGCGAGGTGGGTCAGCTCGACGACGACGGCTGACGGCACGACACCCGGCGCGTAGGGGTCGCCGAACTGCGCGGCGAGCATCACCAGCAACGGCCGGAATCGTTTGCCGCCGGCCCGCACCAGGTGCTGGGCCGCCTCGGTGATGAAGGGCACCTCGCTCTTGGTGGCATCGAGCAGCCCCGCCTCGACGGCCGACAATCCGGTCTGGACATCGGCCTCAAGAGCCTGGTCCCGCACGCTCAGCCCGAACGGCCCGACGACGGTCACGAGGGGTACTCCTGTCTGCTGACGATCAAACGAAATGTCGATGTGTCGGTGTCTTCACTCAAGTCAGCGTATCCGGTCGCCTTTCGATCACCATGGGCGGCTTCCCGGCGCCCCCCGGATGCTCGTGATCAGTCGTACGACGCGAAGTAGCTCTTTTGTCCGTAGCTCTTTTGTCCGAAGCCATGGCCTACACCGAAGGGTACGGAGAAAAGCCGCCCCCACGCGACGATCATGCCCTCTCCGGCCGCCCAGGAGAACTCCTGACGCAGCCGGACCCCGCCGGGGCCGCCGCGCGCTTTGCCCGCCGCTCCAGGAAGGTGAGCGGTATGTCCCCCACGATCCGCACCGACTTCCCGTACGACACGGTCCACGAGGACGTGCGTGTCCCGCTGCCCGACGGCACACGGCTGTACGCGCGGATCTGGCGTCCGGTCACCGAGCGGCCCGTGCCCGCGCTGCTGGAGTACCTGCCCTGCCGGCTGAGCGACTGGACGGCGCCGGTCGACCGGCAGCGGCACCCCTGGTACGCGGGCCACGGCTACGCGTCCGTACGCGTCGACGTACGCGGGCACGGCAACAGTGAGGGGATGCCGGGCGACGAGTACGACGCGACGGAGCTGGCCGACGGGGTCGCGGTCGTCAACTGGCTCGCCGCCCAGGACTGGTGCACCGGACGGGTCGGCATGTTCGGGATCTCCTGGGGCGGCTTCAACTCGCTCCAGCTCGCCGCCCTCGCGCCCGAGCCGCTGAAGGCCGTCGTCACGGTCTGCTCGTCCGACGACCGCTACGACAACGACGTCCACTACCTGGGCGGCTCGGTCCTCGCCGTCGACATGCACGCCTGGGCGGCGACGACGCTGGCCTTCGTCTGCCGGCCGCCGGACCCGGCCGGGGCGGGCGACGACTGGCGGGAGATGTGGCTCAAACGCCTCGAAGCCGTCGAGCCGGGCGTCCACACCTGGCTGGCCCACCAGACCAGGGACAGCTACTGGAAGCACGGCAGCGTCTGCGAGGACTACGGCGCCGTCGAGGCGGCCGTGCTCGCCGTCGGCGGCTGGCACGACCCGTACCGGGACACCGTGCTGCGGCTGGTCGAGCACCTCGACCAGGACCGGGTACGGGGCATCATCGGACCCTGGTCGCACCAGTACCCGGACCAGGGGCTGCCGCCGGGGCCGGCGATCGGCTTCCTCCAGGAGACGCTGCGCTGGTGGGACCACCATCTGAAGGGCGTCGACAACGGGGTCATGGCCGAGCCGCTGCTGCGCACCTGGATCAGCGCCTCGCACCCGCCGGCGACGCTCTACCCCGAGCTGCCGGGGTACTGGGCCGCCGAGACCAGCTGGCCGTCGCCGAACGTCGTGCCGGTGCCGTACGCCTTCCAGGGCGAGCCCGTCGTGGTGGACTCCCCGCACCAGACGGGCCTGGACGCCGGGCGCTTCGCCCCTTCGGGCAACGACGCCGACCTGCCGCCGGACCAACGCGACGAGGACGCCAAGTCGGCCTGCTTCGAGTTCCCCGTCACCGGCGGCTCCATCGAGGTGCTGGGCAGGCCGCGCGCGACGCTGCGGCTGCGGATGGACGCCCCGGCGGGCCAGGCCGTCGCCCGGCTCTGCGACGTCGCGCCGGACGGCTCGTCCACCCTGGTCACCCGGGGCGCCCTCAACCTCTCCGCCAGGCACGGCAGGGACCGGGTCGAACCGTGGCCGGAGGGCGCCACCGAGGACGTCACCTTCGAACTGGGCGGCATCGGCCACACCTTCCCGCCGGGCCACCGCATCCGGCTCGCCGTCTCGTCCGCGTACTGGCCGTGGATCTGGCCGCAGGCGAACTCGGCGGGCTTCACCCTCGATCCGGTGGGCTCCTCGCTCCACCTGCCCGTACGCAGGCCGGCACCGCAGGACCCGGTCAGCTTCGAACCGGCCGAGCAGGCCGAGCCGCTCGGCGTCGTGCGTCCGGTCACGCTCGACGAACAGCGCCCGGAACGGCTGGTGATCAGGGACGTGGCCCAGGGCACCTGGCGGCTGGAGACGGACCCGCGCCCCGGCGGCACCCGGGTCTACCCCGACGGCCTGGAGCTCACCGAGGAGGCGCTGGAGACGTACACGATCCAGGAGAGCGACCCGCTGTCCGCACATGCCGAGTCCGAGTGGACGGTACGGCTGCACCGGCCCGACATCGGCTGGGACGCGCTGGTCGAGACGCACTCCGAGATCAGCTGCGACGCCGACGACTTCATCACGTCGGACGAGGTGATCTGCCGCGACGGTGACGAGATCGTCTTCCACCGCACCTGGGAGAAACGCGTCCCGCGCACTGCGGGCTGACCGAACGGGCAGCGCCGCAGCAGCCGCCACTTTCCGGTCATTACGGGCACGTATTTCGCTGCCGCCGCGCGTCGGCGGACACGTAACGTGTCCTGCATCGACAGGAAGCGAGGCGGCACCATGCCCGAGCACAGCCCGCTCGAACCTGCCGAAGGCGATCCCTTCGGCCCGCACAATCTGCCGTACGGCGTGTTCTCCACCCCCGACGACCCGGGCCACCGCCGGGTCGGGGTCCGTATCGGCGATGCGGTGCTCGACGCGGGAGCCGCCGCTCAGGCCCTGGGCTCC
Organism: Streptomyces sp. NBC_00370; assembly: GCF_036084755.1. Classification (NCBI taxonomy): domain Bacteria; kingdom Bacillati; phylum Actinomycetota; class Actinomycetes; order Kitasatosporales; family Streptomycetaceae; genus Streptomyces; species Streptomyces sp. NBC_00370. The sequence goes on along the minus strand of NZ_CP107968.1, from coordinate 5,053,048 downwards.
CCGTACGCCGCGCTGCTCGCGAGGCCCAGCCTCAACCCGCTGATGGCGGCGGGGCGTACGGCCTGGCGCGACGTCCGCAGGGCCCTCACCGCGTGGGTGACGGTCCCCGCGCACCGCCCCGACATAGAGCCGCTGCTGCACCCGCTCGGCTCGGTGACGCTGCACCTGCCGTACGAGGTCGCCGACTACGTCGACTTCTACGCCAGCGAGGAGCACGCCACCAACGTCGGCAAGATCTTCCGCCCGGACGGGCTCGCGCTGCCGGTCAACTGGAAGCACCTGCCGATCGGTTACCACGGCAGGGCCGGCACGGTCGTCGTCTCGGGCACCGACGTGAAGCGGCCCTCCGGCCAGCGCAAGGCGCCCGCCGACCCGGCGCCGGTCTTCGGGCCCTCCGTGAAGCTGGACATCGAGGCGGAGGTCGCCTTCGTCGTCGGCGTGCCGTCCGAGCAGGGCGGCCCGGTCGATCTCGCCTCCTTCCGCGACCATGTCTTCGGGCTCTCGCTCCTCAACGACTGGTCGGCGCGCGACATCCAGGCGTGGGAGTACGTACCGCTCGGCCCGTTCCTCGGGAAGTCGTTCGCGACCTCCGTCTCCGCGTGGGTGACGCCGCTGGAGGCCCTCGACGCGGCCCGGGTGGCGCCCGCGCCCCGTACGGAGCCGCTGCTGCCGTATCTCGACGACACGGACGAGGAGGAGCCGGGCGGCTTCGACCTGCGGATGTCCGTGGCGCTCAACGGGCAGCTGATCTCCGAGCCGCCGTTCTCCGCCATGTACTGGACGGCGGCGCAGCAGTTGGCGCATATGACGGTCAACGGCGCCTCGCTGCGCACCGGCGACGTCTTCGCCTCGGGCACGGTCAGCGGCAGCGGCCGTGCGCAGCGCGGCTCGCTGCTGGAGCTGACCTGGAACGGCGGTGAGCCGCTCGAACTGCCCGGCGGCAGGCGCACGTTCCTGGAGGACGGCGACGAGGTCACGATCACGGCCTGGGCGCCGGGACCCGACGGGACACGGGTGGGTCTGGGCGAGGTGACCGGACGGATCGTCTGAGCGCCCCCGTTCGTCCGCACACCCCTGTACGGACATGACGAAGGCCCGGCTCCCCCAGGGCGAATTCCAGGGGGCGCCGGGCCTTCGACGTACGCGCCGCGAGGCGCGCTGTGCGGCGCTACCGCACGAACGTCCCCGCCTGGCCGGCCAGATCCAGGAAGTACTGCGGTGCGATGCCCAGTACGACCGTGACGGCGACGCCGAACGCGATCGTGGTCATCGTCAGCGGTGAGGGAACGGCGACCGTCGGGCCGTCGGCCTTCGGCTCGCTGAAGAACATCACCACGATGACCCGGATGTAGAAGAACGCGGCGATCGCCGAGGAGATCACACCGACCACGACGAGGCCGGAGGCCCCGCCGTCGGCCGCCGCCTTGAACACCGCGAACTTCCCCGAGAACCCGGAGGTCAGCGGGATACCGGCGAAGGCCAGCAGGAAGACGGCGAAGACCGCGGCCACCAGGGGTGAACGCCTGCCGAGCCCGGCCCACTTCGACAGATGCGTCGCCTCGCCCCCCGCGTCCCGTACGAGCGTCACGACGGCGAAAGCGCCGACCGTCACGAACGAGTAGGCGCCGAGGTAGAAGAGGACCGACGAGACACCGTCGGGCGTCGAGGCGATCACACCGGCCAGGATGAAGCCGGCGTGCGCGATCGAGGAGTACGCCAGCAGCCGCTTGATGTCGGTCTGGGTGATGGCGACGATCGCACCGCCCAGCATCGTGACGATGGCGATGGCCCACATGACCGGGCGCCAGTCCCAGCGCAGCCCCGGCAGGACCACGTAGAGCAGCCGCAGCAGCGCGCCGAAGGCGGCCACCTTGGTCGCGGCGGCCATGAAGCCGGTGACCGGCGTCGGGGCGCCCTGGTAGACGTCGGGGGTCCACATGTGGAACGGGACGGCGCCGACCTTGAAGAGCAGCCCCATCAGGATCATCGCGCCGCCGATGAGCAGCAGCGCGTCGTTGCCCATCGTGCTCGCCAGCGCCGGGTCGACGTTGGTGACCGTGCCGTCCACGACCTCCGCGATGCGGGAGTACGAGACGGAGCCCGCGTACCCGTACAGCAGGGCGATGCCGAACAGCAGGAACGCCGAGGAGAAGGCGCCCAGCAGGAAGTACTTGACGGCCGCTTCCTGCGACATCAGCCGCTTGCGGCGGGCCAGGGCGCAGAGCAGGTACAGCGGGAGGGAGAAGACCTCCAGCGCGACGAAGAGCGTCAGCAGGTCGTTGGCCGCGGGGAAGACCAGCATGCCGGCCACGGCGAACAGGACCAGCGGGAACACCTCGGTGGTGGTGAACCCGGCCTTGACCGCGGCCTTCTCGCTGTCGCTGCCCGGGGTCGAGGCGGCCTGGGCGACGAAGGAGTCGGTGCGGTTGCCGTGCGCCTCGGGGTCGAGCTTGCGCTCGGCGAAGGTGAACACGGCGGCGATGGCCGTCAGCAGGATCGTGCCCTGCAGGAACAGCGCCGGGCCGTCCACGGCGATGGCGCCCATGGCCGCGATGTGCGCCTTCGTCGTGCCGTAATGGCCGGCCGCGAGCGCGACCACGGCGGCGAAGGCGGCCGCCAGGGCGACCACGGTGAGGAAGACCTGCGCGTAGTAGCGCGCCTTCCGCGGCAGGAACGCCTCGAAGAGGATGCCCACCAGCGCGGCGCCCAGGACGATCAGCACCGGGGTCAGCTGCGTGTACTCAATGGTCGGGGCCGGGATCTTGTCGATCGAGTCGGCCGCCGTCGTTGTCCACAGGCTGTGGACAGCTGTCGCACTCACGGAGCGGCCTCCACCTCGGGCTTGGGATCGGTCTTGTGAACGTCGGACATGGTGTGGTTCACCGCCGGGTTGATGATCTCGGTCAGCGGCTTCGGGTAGACGCCCAGGAAGAGCAGCAGGGCGATCAGCGGGGTCACCACGACGAGTTCGCGGATCTTCAGGTCCGCCATGCCCTGGACCGACGCCTTCACCGGGCCCGTCATCGTGCGCTGGTAGAGCACGAGCACGTAGAGCGCGGCGAGCACGATGCCGATGGTGGCGATGATGCCGATCACCGGATACCTGCTGAACGTGCCGACCAGGACCAGGAATTCACTGACGAACGGGGAGAGCCCCGGCAGCGAGAGGGTGGCGAGACCGCCGATCAGGAAGGTGCCGGCCAGGACCGGGGCGACCTTCTGCACCCCCCCGTAGTCCGCGATGAGCCGCGAGCCGCGCCGCGAGATCAGGAAGCCGGCCACCAGCATCAGCGCGGCCGTCGAGATCCCGTGGTTGACCATGTAGAGCGTGGCGCCCGACTGGCCCTGACTGGTCATCGCGAAGATGCCCATGATGATGAAGCCGAAGTGCGAGATCGAGGCGTAGGCGATCAGCCGCTTGATGTCCCGCTGGCCGACGGCGAGCAGCGCGCCGTAGACGATGCTGATCAGCGCGAGCACCAGGATCACCGGGGTCGCCCACTTGGACGCCTCGGGGAACAGCCCCAGGCAGTAGCGCAGCATCGCGAACGTGCCGACCTTGTCGACCACGGCGGTGATCAGGACGGCGACGGGCGCCGTCGACTCCCCCATGGCGTTGGGCAGCCAGGTGTGCAGCGGCCACAGCGGCGCCTTCACGGCGAAGGCGAAGAAGAAGCCGAGGAACAGCCAGCGCTCGGTGCTGGTCGCCATGGACAGACTGCCGTTGGCCCGCGCCTCGACGATCTCGGAGAGCGAGAACGTACCGGCGACGACGTAGACGCCGATGACGGCGGCCAGCATGAGCAGCCCGCCGACCAGGTTGTAGAGGAGGAACTTCACTGCCGCGTACGACCGCTGGGTCGCCGCCGCCTCGTCCCCGCCCGCGTGCGCCCGGTCGCCGAAGCCCCCGATGAGGAAGTACATCGGGATGAGCATCGCTTCGAAGAGGATGTAGAAGAGGAAGACGTCGGTGGCCTCGAAGGAGAGGATCACCATCGCCTCGACCATCAGGATCAGCGCGAAGAAGCCCTGGGTGGGTCGCCAGCGGCGGTTGGGCGCCGCGTCCTCCAGCGGGTCGGCGTCATGCCAGCCGGCCAGTATCACGAACGGGATCAGCAGCGCGGTGAGCGCCATGAGCGCCACCCCGATGCCGTCCACGCCCAGTTCGTACCGGACGCCGAAGTCCTTGATCCAGGCGTGCGACTCGACCAGCTGGTAGCGGTCGCCGCCCGGCTCGAACCGGACGAGCACGACGGCCGCCAGGGCGAGCGTGGCGAGCGAGAAGAGCAGCGCCAGCCACTTGGCCGCGGTGCGCCGGGCGGCCGGGACGGCTGCCGTGGCGATGGCGCCGACCGCGGGAAGCGCGGCCGTCACCGTGAGAAAGGGGAACGACATGTCCGTCACACCGCCCTCATCAGCAGGGTCGCGGCGATGATCACTGCCGTACCTCCGAACATCGAGACCGCATAGGAGCGGGCGTAGCCGTTCTGCAGCTTGCGCAGCCGGCCGGAGAGCCCGCCGAACGACGCCGCGGTGCCGTTGACCACCCCGTCGACCAGCGTGTGGTCGACGTACACCAGCGAGCGGGTGAGGTGCTCGCCGCCGCGGACCAGGACCACATGGTTGAAGTCGTCCTGGAGGAGATCGCGGCGGGCGGCGCGGGTGACGAGCGAGCCGCGCGGCGCGAGCGCCGGTACGGGCCTGCGCCCGTACATCAGCCAGGCGATACCGGCGCCGACGACCAGCAGCACGAGCGTCGCCGTGGTGACGGCGGCCGCGCTGACCGGGGAGTCGCCCTCGCTGTGCCCGGTGACGGGCTCCAGCCAGTGCAGGAACCGGCTGCCGATGGAGAAGAAGGCACCGGCGCCGACCGAGCCGATCGCGAGGACGATCATGGGGATCGTCATCGACCTGGGCGACTCGTGCGGGTGCGGCTCGTGGCCCTCGGCGTCGGGCTGCCAGCGCTTCTCGCCGAAGAACGTCATCAGCATCACGCGCGTCATGTAGAAGGCGGTGATCCCGGCGCCCAGCAGGGTGACGGCGCCGAGGATCCAGCCCTCGGTGCCACCCTTGGCGAAGGCCGCTTCGATGATCTTGTCCTTGGAGAAGAAGCCGGAGAGTCCGGGGAAGCCGATGATCGCCAGATAGCCGAGGCCGAAGGTGACGAAGGTGATCGGCATCTTGCGCCACAGGCCCCCGTACTTCCTCATGTCGACCTCGTCGTTCATGCCGTGCATGACCGATCCGGCGCCGAGGAAGAGTCCGGCCTTGAAGAAGCCGTGCGTCACCAGGTGCATGATCGCGAAGACGTAGCCGATCGGGCCGAGCCCGGCCGCCAGGATCATGTAGCCGATCTGCGACATCGTCGAACCCGCGAGGGCCTTCTTGATGTCGTCCTTCGCGCAACCGACGATCGCACCGAAGAGGAGCGTCACGGCGCCGACGACCACGACCACCACCTGGGCGTTCGGGGCCGCGTTGAAGATGACTCCGGAGCGGGTGATCAGGTAGACGCCCGCCGTCACCATCGTCGCCGCGTGGATCAGGGCCGAGACCGGGGTCGGGCCCTCCATCGCGTCACCGAGCCAGGACTGCAGCGGCACCTGGGCCGACTTGCCGCAGGCGGCCAGCAGCAGCATCAGGCCGATCGCCGTCAGCTTGCCCTCGGTCGCGTTGTCGGCGGCGGCGAAGACCGGGCCGAAGGCGAAGGTGCCGAAGGTGGTGAACATCAGCATGATCGCGATCGACAGGCCCATGTCGCCGACCCTGTTGACCAGGAACGCCTTCTTGGCCGCCGTGGCCGCGCTGGGCTTGTGCTGCCAGAAACCGATCAGCAGGTACGAGGCGAGACCGACGCCCTCCCAGCCGACGTACAGCAGCAGGAAGTTGTCCGCGAGGACGAGGATCAGCATCGCCGCGAGGAACAGGTTCAGATAGCCGAAGAAGCGGCGGCGCCGCTCGTCGTGCTCCATGTACCCGACGGAGTAGATGTGGATCAGGGTGCCCACACCCGTGATCAGCAGCACGAACGTCATCGACAGCTGGTCGAGCTGGAAGCCGACGTCCGCCTGGAAGCCGTCGACCGGGATCCAGCTGAACAGGTGCTGGTGCAGGGCCCGGTCGTCCGCGTTCTTGCCGAGCATGTCCGTGAACAGCACGGCGCCGATCACGAAGGAGGCGGCTGCCAGCACCGTACCGAGCCAGTGGCCAAGACGGTCGAACCGGCGGCCGCCGACCAGCAGGACGGCAGCTCCGAGCAGGGGCGCCGCGACGAGCAGCGCAATCAAGTTCTCCACGATTCAGCGACCCCTCAGAGCTTCATCAGGCTGGCGTCGTCGACCGAGGCCGAGTGGCGGGAACGGAACAGCGACACGATGATCGCGAGCCCGACCACGACCTCCGCGGCGGCGACGACCATCGTGAAGAAGGCGATGATCTGGCCGTCCAGATTGCCGTGCAGCCGGGAGAACGCGACGAACGCGAGGTTGCAGGCGTTGAGCATCAGCTCCACGCACATGAACACCACGATCGCGTTCCGCCGGATCAGCACACCCGCCGCACCGATGGTGAACAACAGGGACGCGAGATAGAGGTAGTAGACCGGACTCATCGCGTGACCTCCTCCTCGTCGTGGTTGTCACGGCCGAGCCGCTCCTTCGAGCGCTGCTCCAGCGCCTTCAGGTCGGCGATGGCCTCGTTGGACACGTCGCGGATCTGGCCGCGGCCCCTGAGCGTCTTGTTGACGGTCAGCTCGGACGGTGTGCCGTCTGGCAGCAGCCCGGCGATGTCCACCGCGTTGTGCCGGGCGTAGACACCGGGCGCCGGCAGCGGCGGGAGCTGCTTGCTGCGGATGCGGTCCTCGGACATCTCCCGCTGCGTCTTGGCCCGTTCGGTGCGCTCCTTGTGCGTGAGCACCATCGCGCCGACGGCCGCGGTGATCAGCAGCGCGCCGGTGATCTCGAAGGCGAAGACGTACTTGGTGAAGATCAGCCGGGCCAGCCCCTGCACGTTCCCGCCGGCGTTCGCGCCGCCGGTGCCCGCCCAGGTCTTCAGCGAGGCGTTGGCGATGCCGACGATCAGCAGGATGCCGAAACCGAGCCCGCAGACCACGGCCCACACGCGCTGGCCCTTGATGGTCTCGGTCAGCGAGTCGGCCGCTGTCACACCGACCAGCATCACGACGAAGAGGAACAGCATCATGATCGCGCCGGTGTAGACGACGATCTGCACGATGCCGAGGAAGTAAGCCCCGTTGGCCATGTAGAAGACCGCGAGGATGATCATCGTCCCCGCCAGGCACAGCGCGCTGTGCACGGCCTTGCGCATCAGCACCGTACAGAGCGCGCCGATCACGGCGACGATGCCGAGGATCCAGAACTGGACCGCCTCGCCGGTCGAGGTGGTGGAGGCGGCAGCGGCGATGGTGGCGTTCATGAGCGGGCCTCCTCACCGGAAGCCGACTCGCCCTTGCTCACGGCGACCTGACGGACCGTGTCGGGCGCGGCCTCCGTCACCAGACCCCGGTAGTAGTCCTGCTCGTCGGTGCCGGGGAAGATCGAGTGCGGCGACTCGACCATGCCCTCCTCAAGACCCGAGAGCAGCTGCTCCTTGGTGTAGATCAGGTTCTCGCGCGAACTGTCGGCCAGCTCGAACTCGTTGGTCATCGTGAGCGCCCGGGTGGGGCACGCCTCGATGCACAGCCCGCAGAGAATGCAGCGCGCGTAGTTGATCTGGTAGACGCGGCCGTACCGCTCGCCCGGGGAGTAGCGCTCCTCCTCGGTGTTGTCGGCGCCCTCCACATAGATCGCGTCCGCCGGGCACGCCCAGGCGCACAGCTCACAGCCGATGCACTTCTCCAGGCCGTCCGGATGCCGGTTGAGCTGGTGACGGCCGTGGAAGCGCGGCGCTGTCACCTTCTGCTGCTCGGGATACTGCTCCGTCAGCCGCTTCTTGAACATGGCCTTGAAGGTCACGCCGAAGCCGGCCACAGGATTCCGGGGGGCGCTCGGGGTCCCCCCCTGCGAAGACTCGTCAGACACCGCCATCCTCCTTTCCGTCACTCTCAGTTCCGTCACTCACAGTATTGGCCCCGCCACTGACAATCAGCTCGCGCTCACGGCGCGGGGTCCTGCGCGGCACGGGCGGCAGCGCCTGTCCCGGCAGCGGTGGCACGGGGAAACCGCCGGCCATCGGGTCGAAGGCGGGAGCTTCGGGCTCTCTCGCCGCCGCCTCCTTCTCCTGTTTGTTGCGGAACATGTCCACGACGAAGGAGAGCAGCAGGATCACGATGATCGCGCCCGCGACGTACAACAGGATCGAGGTGAAGCCGTAGTTCTCGTTACGCAGCGCACGCACCGTCGCGACGAGCATCAGCCAGACCACCGAGACCGGGATCAGGACCTTCCAGCCGAGCTTCATCAACTGGTCGTAGCGCACGCGTGGCAGCGTGCCGCGCAGCCAGATGAAGCCGAACAGCAGCAGCTGCACCTTGAGGACGAACCAGAGGATCGGCCACCAGCCGTGGTTGGCCCCCTCCCAGAAGGTGGAGATCGGCCACGGCGCGCGCCAGCCGCCCAGGAAGAGCGTGGCGGAGACGGCCGAGACGGTGATCATGTTGACGTACTCGGCGAGCATGAACATCGCGAACTTGATGGACGAGTACTCGGTGTTGAAGCCGCCGACCAGGTCGCCCTCGGACTCCGGCATGTCGAACGGGGCGCGGTTGGTCTCGCCCACCATCGTGATGATGTAGATGATGAAGGAGACCGGCAGCAGCAGGATGTACCAGCGGTCCTGCTGGGCGTCCACGATCGCCGAGGTCGACATCGACCCGGAGTAGAGGAACACCGAGGCGAAGGCCGCGCCCATCGCGATCTCGTACGAGATCATCTGCGCGCAGGAGCGGAGTCCGCCGAGCAGCGGGTACGTCGAGCCCGACGACCAGCCGGCCAGGACGATGCCGTAGATACCGACCGAGGCGACGGCGAGGATGTACAGCATCGCGATCGGCAGGTCGGTGAGCTGCATCGTCGTGCGGTGGCCGAAGATCGAGACCTCGTTGCCCGAAGGGCCGAACGGGATCACGGCGATCGCCATGAAGGCCGGGATCGCGGCGATGACCGGCGCGATGATGTAGACGACCTTGTCGGCGCGCTTGACGATGATGTCTTCCTTGAACATCAGCTTGGCGCCGTCGGCGAGCGACTGGAGCATGCCCCAGGGGCCGTGCCGGTTCGGGCCGATGCGCAGCTGCATCCAGGCGACGACCTTGCGCTCCCAGACGATGGCGAACAGCACGTTCACCATCAGGAAGGCGAAGCAGAAGACGGCCTTGACGACGACGAGCCACCACGGGTCGCGGCCGAACAGCGACAGGTCCTCCGCGGCGAGCACGGTCTGCGGTGCCGTCGCGAGTTGGGCGAAGGCGGTCATGCGCGCACCTCCGGTGCGGGGGTGGCCGCTTCCTGCGCGGCCGGGCCGATACGGACCAGCGTTCCCGGGCGGGACCCGGTGTCGGCGAGGACACCGCCGCCCGTGGAGTTCAGCGGCAGCCAGACGACCCGGTCGGGCATCGCGGTCACCCGCAGCGGCAGCGTCACGGCGCCGGCCGGGCCGGTCACCGTCAGCGCGTCGCCGTCCTTGACGCCGGTCTCGGCGGCCGTCGTCGCGGAGAGCCGCGCGACCGCCTCGTGCCGGGTGCCGGCCAGGGCCTCGTCGCCCTCCTGGAGCTTGCCCTGGTCGAGCAGCAGCCGGTGGCCGGCGAGGACCGCCTCGCCGTCGCCGGGGCGCGGCACGGGAACGGCCGACTCGACCGGCGTACCGGCCCGGGGTCCTTCCCAGCCGCCCAGCCGGTCCAGCTCGGCCCGTACGGACCGCAGGTCGGGCAGGGCGAAGTGCACGTCGAGGGTGTCGGCGAGCATGTGCAGCACCCGCGCGTCGCTCGGCGCGAGCTGCCTGGTCATCTGCTCGGGCTTGAGCGCCGCCTCGAACAGCCGCGCCCTGCCTTCCCAGTTGAGGAACGTGCCGGGCTTCTCCGGTACGGCCGCGACGGGGAAGACGACGTCGGCGCGGTCGGTGACCTCGCTGGGCCGCAGTTCGAGCGAGACGAGGAATCCGACGGCGTCCAGCGCGGCCAGCGCGCCCGCCGGGTCCGGCAGGTCGGCCACCTCGACGCCCGCGACGACCAGCGCGCCGAGTTCGCCGGTCCTGGCGGCCTCGACGATCTGGCCGGTGTCGCGGCCGTAGCTGTGCGGCAGTTCGCGTACGCCCCAGACGGCCGCGGTCTCCTCGCGGGCCCGCGGGTCGGTGGCGGGACGGCCGCCGGGCAGCAGCGACGGCAGCGCGCCCGCCTCAACGGCGCCACGCTCACCGGCCCTGCGCGGGATCCAGACGAGATAGGCGCCGGCCGCCGTCGCCGCCTTGGCGGCTGCGGTCAGACCGCCGGGTACCGCGGCCAGCCGCTCGCCGACGACGATCACGGCGCCGGGCGCGCGCAGCGCCTCGGACGCCGTCGCGCCGTCGCCGTCCAGCCCGGTGCCGGAGGCGAGCGCGTCCAGCCACTCGGTCTCGGTGCCGGGGGCGGCGGGCAGCAGCGTGCCGCCCGCCTTCGCCAGGCCGGGCGTCGCGTGCGTGGCGAGCGAGAAGGTGCGCTGGCCGTGCTTGCGGTACGCCTTGCGCAGCCGCAGGAAGACGCCGGGCGCCTCCTCCTCGGACTCGAACCCGACGAGCAGGACGGCCGGGGCCTTCTCCAGCTTGGCGTTGGTGACGCCCGTGCCGTCCAGGTCGTGGCCGTGGCCCGCGACCTGGGACGCCAGGAAGTCGGCCTCCTCGCTGCTGTGCACGCGCGCGCGGAAGTCGATGTCGTTGGTTTCGAGGGCGACCCGCGCGAACTTCGCGTACGCGTAGGCGTCCTCGACGGTGAGCCGGCCGCCGGTCAGCACCCCGGCCCTGCCGCGCGCCGCCGCGAGGCCGCGGGCGGCGGCCTCCAGCGCCTCGGGCCAGCTGGCGGGTGCCAGGATGCCGTCGTCGCCGCGTACCAGCGGGGTGGTGAGCCGGTCGGGCTTCTGCGCGTAACGGAAGCCGAACCGCCCCTTGTCGCAGATCCACTCCTCGTTGACCTCGGGGTCGTCGGCGGCCAGCCGCCGCATGACCTTGCCGCGCCGGTGGTCGGTACGGGTCGCGCAACCGCCCGCGCAGTGCTCGCAGACGCTCGGCGACGACACCAGGTCGAAGGGGCGGGAGCGGAACCGGTACGCCGCCGAGGTCAGCGCGCCGACCGGGCAGATCTGGATGGTGTTGCCGGAGAAGTACGAGGCGAACGGGTCGCCCTCGCCGGTGCCGACCTGCTCCAGCGCGCCGCGCTCGATCAGCTCGATCATCGGGTCGCCGGCGACCTGGTTGGAGAACCGGGTGCAGCGGGCGCACAGCACGCAGCGCTCACGGTCGAGCAGCACCTGGGTCGAGATCGGGACCGGCTTCTCGTAGGTGCGCTTGCGGCCTTCGAACCGGGTGTCCGGGTCGCCGACCTGCATGGCCTGGTTCTGCAGCGGGCACTCGCCGCCCTTGTCGCAGACCGGGCAGTCCAGCGGGTGGTTGATGAGCAGCAGCTCCATCACCCCGCGCTGGGCCTTCTCGGCGACGGGCGACGACAGCTGCGACTTGACGACCATGCCGTCGGTGCAGGTGATCGTGCAGGAGGCCATCGGCTTGCGCTGGCCCTCGACCTCCACGATGCACTGCCGGCAGGCGCCGACCGGGTCGAGCAGCGGATGGTCGCAGAAGCGCGGGATCTCGATGCCGAGCAGTTCGGCGGCGCGGATCACCAGGGTCCCCTTGGGGACGGAGATCTCGATGCCGTCGATCGTCAGCGAGACGAGATCTTCCGGCGGGACCGCCGCCTCGCCGCCGCCGGAGGGAGCGGACGTGGTGACTGTCATGCGTTCACCTCCAGGTGCGGGTTGTGCTGGTCTGCCCACACGGTGGACTTCGCGGGGTCGAGGGGGCAGCCCTTGCCCGTGATGTGCTGCTCGTACTCCTCGCGGAAGTACTTGAGCGAGGAGAAGATCGGGGCGGCGGCGCCGTCGCCGAGCGCGCAGAACGACTTGCCGTTGATCGTGTCGGCGATGTCGTTCAGCTTGTCCAGGTCGGACATCTGGCCCTTGCCCGCCTCGATGTCGCGCAGCAACTGGACGAGCCAGTAGGTGCCTTCACGGCACGGCGTGCACTTGCCGCAGGACTCGTGGGCGTAGAACTCGGTCCAGCGGGTGACGGCCCGTACGACACAGGTCGTCTCGTCGAAGCACTGGAGCGCCTTGGTGCCGAGCATGGAGCCGGCCGCGCCGACGCCCTCGTAGTCCAGGGCGACGTCGAGGTGCTCCTCGGTGAACATCGGCGTCGAAGAGCCGCCGGGCGTCCAGAACTTGAGCCGGTGGCCCGCCCTGATGCCGCCGCCCATGTCGAGCAGCTGGCGCAGGGTGAGCCCGAGCGGGCCCTCGTACTGGCCGGGGTTGGCGACGTGGCCGCTGAGCGAGTAGAGCGTGAAGCCCGGGGACTTCTCGCTGCCCATCGATTTGAACCAGTCCTTGCCGCGCTGCAGGATCGCGGGAACGGACGCGATGGACTCCACGTTGTTCACCACAGTGGGGCATGCGTAGAGCCCCGCGACCGCGGGGAAGGGAGGACGCAGCCTGGGCTGTCCGCGACGGCCCTCCAGGGAGTCGAGCAGCGCGGTTTCCTCACCGCAGATGTACGCGCCGGCGCCCGCGTGCACGACGATGTCGAGGTCGAGTCCGCTGCCCAGGATGTCCTTGCCGAGGTAGCCGGCCTCGTACGCCTCGCGCACGGCTTCGTGCAGCCTGCGCAGGACCGGCACGACCTCGCCGCGTACGTAGATGAAGGCGAGCGAGGAGCGGATCGCGTAACAGGCGATCACGATGCCCTCGATGAGGGAGTGCGGGTTGGCGAAGAGGAGCGGCATGTCCTTGCAGGTGCCGGGCTCCGACTCGTCGGCGTTGACGACGAGATAGTGCGGCTTGCCGTCGCCCTGCGGGATGAACTGCCACTTCATCCCGGTCGGGAAGCCGGCGCCGCCACGGCCGCGCAGACCCGCGTCCTTGACGTAAGCGATGAGGTCGTCGGGCGACATCGCGAGGGCCTTCTTCAGTCCCTCGTAGCCGTCGTGCCGCTGGTAGGTGTCCAGCGTCCAGGACTCCGGCTGGTCCCAGAACGCGGACAGGACCGGTGCCAGGAGTTTCTCCGGGCTGGTGCCGTGCTCGTCGACTTCGGTCGGCATGGTCGTCATCACTCCCCCTCCTCGGCTGCGGGCCCGGCGGGGTGCGCGGGGTCGGAGGCCGAGGTGTCCTGCGGTGCGTCGTGCGAGCTGAGGTGCTGGGAGCCGGGCTGCGGTGCGTCCTTGGGAGCGGCCGCGTCGTCCCCGCCGCGCGGCGACACCACACGCTGGGTGCTCTCGCCCCTGGCGAGCCGCAGACCGATCAGCGAGGCGGGTCCCGCGCCGCCGGTCGCCTCGACGGCACCGGGGCGCTCGTCGGGGAACCCGGCGAGGATCCTGGCCGTCTCCTTGTACGTGCACAGCGGTGCGCCACGGGTGGGCGCGACGGGACGGCCCTCCCGCAGGTCGTCGACGAGCTGCTTGGCGCTGTCCGGCGTCTGGTTGTCGAAGAACTCCCAGTTGACCATCACCACGGGGGCGAAGTCGCAGGCCGCGTTGCACTCGATGTGTTCGAGGGTGACCTTGCCGTCCTCGGTGGTCTCGTCGTTGCCGACCCCGAGGTGCTGCTTCAGTTCGTCGAAGATGGCGTCGCCGCCCATCACCGCGCAGAGCGTGTTGGTGCAGACGCCGACCTGGTAGTCACCGCTCGGCTTGCGCCGGTACATGGTGTAGAAGGTCGCGACGGCCGTGACCTCGGCGGTCGTCAGGCCGAGTTGGTCGGCGCAGAACGCCATGCCCGTACGGGAGACGTAGCCCTCCTCCGACTGCACGAGGTGCAGCAGCGGCAGCAGCGCCGACCTGGAGCCCGGGTAGCGCGCGATGATCTCCTTCGCGTCGGTCTCCAGCCTGGCCCGCACATCGGCCGGGAAGTCCGGGGCGGGCAGCTGGGGCATCCCCAGGCTGACCTCGGAGTTGGCGGGTGTGGTCGTCACCGGTCGACGCCTCCCATCACGGGGTCGATGGACGCGACAGCGACGATGACGTCGGCGACCTGGCCGCCCTCACACATCGCGGCCATGGCCTGGAGATTGGTGAAGGACGGGTCCCTGAAGTGGACCCGGTACGGGCGCGTGCCCCCGTCGGAGACGACGTGCGCGCCGAGTTCGCCCTTGGGCGACTCGACCGCCGCGTACGCCTGTCCCGCCGGGACGCGGAAGCCCTCCGTCACCAGTTTGAAGTGATGGATCAGAGCCTCCATGGACGTGCCCATGATGTTCTTGATGTGGTCGAGCGAGTTGCCGAGTCCGTCCGGGCCGAGCGCGAGCTGCGCGGGCCAGGCGATCTTCTTGTCCGCGACCATGACCGGGCCGGGTTCGAGCCGGTCCAGGATCTGCTCGACGATCCGCAGCGACTGCCGCATCTCCTCAAGCCGGATCAGGAAGCGGCCGTAGGAGTCGCAGGTCTCCGCGGTCGGGATCTCGAAGTCGTAGTTCTCGTAGCCGCAGTACGGGTCGGACTTGCGCAGGTCGTGCGGGAGTCCGGCGGCCCGCAGGATCGGCCCCGTAGCGCCGAGCGCCATGCAGCCCGCCAGGTCGAGGTAACCGACGTCCTGCATACGGGCCTTGAAGATGGGGTTGCCGGTGGCGAGCTTGTCGTACTCCGGCAGGTTCTTGCGGAGCGTCTTGAGCATCCCGCGCAGATGGTCGACGGCGCCGGCCGGCAGGTCCTGGGCGAGGCCGCCGGGGCGGATGAACGCGTGGTTCATGCGCAGCCCGGTGATCAGCTCGTAGGCGTCGAGAATCAGTTCACGATCGCGGAAGCCGTAGATCATGATCGTGGTCGCGCCGAGCTCCATACCGCCGGTGGCGATGGCGACCAGGTGCGAGGAGAGCCGGTTCAGCTCCATCAGCAGGACGCGGATGGCGGTGGCCCGGTCCGGGATCTGGTCCTCGATGCCGAGCAGCTTCTCCACGCCGAGGCAGTACGCCGTCTCGTTGAAGAACGACGTCAGGTAGTCCATGCGCGTGACGAACGTGGTGCCCTGCGTCCACGTGCGGTATTCGAGGTTCTTCTCGATGCCGGTGTGCAGGTAACCGATGCCGCAGCGGGCCTCGGTGACGGTCTCGCCGTCGATCTCCAGGATCAGCCGCAGCACGCCGTGCGTGGACGGGTGCTGCGGGCCCATGTTGACGACGATGCGCTCGTCGTCGCTCTTGACCGCCGATTCGACGACCTCGTCCCAGTCGCCGCCGGTGACCGTGTAGACGGTGCCCTCGGTCGTGGCGCGGGGAGTCGCGTGCGGGGCTTGGGGAGTTGACATCAGGAGTACGACCTCCGCTGGTCCGGAGCCGGGATCTGGGCGCCCTTGTACTCGACGGCGATACCGCCGAGCGGATAGTCCTTGCGCTGCGGGAAGCCCTGCCAGTCGTCCGGCATCATGATCCGGGTCAGGGCCGGGTGACCGTCGAAGATCAGGCCGAAGAAGTCGTACGTCTCGCGCTCGTGCCAGTCGTTGGTCGGATAGATCTCGACCAGGGACGGCACGTGCGGGTCGGCGTCGGGGGCCGACACCTCCAGGCGGATCAGCCGGCTGTGGGTGATCGAGCGCAGGTGGTAGACGGCGTGCAGCTCGCGGCCCTTGTCACCGAGGTAGTGGACGCCCGACACCCCCGTACACAGCTCGAAGCGCAGCGCCGGGTCGTCACGCAGGGTGCGCGCGACCTGGACCAGATGCTCACGGGCGATGTGGAAGGTCATCTCGCCGCGGTCGACGACCGTCTTCTCGATCGCGTTCTCGGGCAGGAGTCCCTGCTCGTCGAGGGCGCCTTCGAGTTCGTCGGCGATCTCGTCGAAGACGCCGTCCCGGCCGCCGTACGGACGTGACGAGGCGCCCGGGAGGGCCACGGGCCTGACGAGTCCGCCGTAGCCGGAGGTGTCGCCGCCGTTCTCGGCGCCGAACATCCCCCGCTTGACCCGGATGACCTCGGCGGCCTGGTTCCGCTCGGAGGGAACGTTCTTGCCGGATCCGTTCTGCCCGGACCCGTTCGCCGCTTCGGCGGATCGCTGCTCGTCGGTCACCGCAGCAGCCCCTTCATCTCGATGGTGGGGAGCGCCTTGAGGGCCGCTTCCTCCGCCTCGCGGGCGGCTTCCTCCGCGTTGACGCCGAGCTTGCCGTCCTTGATCTTCGCGTGGAGCTTGAGGATCGCGTCCATCAGCATCTCGGGCCGCGGCGGGCAGCCGGGCAGATAGATGTCGACGGGGACGACGTGGTCGACACCCTGGACGATGGCGTAGTTGTTGAACATCCCGCCCGACGAGGCGCAGACCCCCATGGAGATCACCCACTTGGGGTTGGGCATCTGGTCGTAGACCTGCCGCAGCACGGGCGCCATCTTCTGGCTCACCCGGCCTGCGACGATCATCAGGTCGGCCTGGCGCGGTGAACCGCGGAAGACCTCCATCCCGAACCGTGCCAGGTCGTACCGTCCGGCACCCGTCGTCATCATCTCGATGGCACAGCAGGCAAGGCCGAAGGTCGCGGGGAACATGGACGAACTCCGCACCCAGCCCTGCGCCTGTTCGACGGTGGTCAGCAGGAAACCGCTCGGCAGCTTCTCTTCGAGTCCCATTGGTGGCCCCTCAGCCCCTCTAGTCCCATTCCAGACCGCCCCGCCGCCACACATACGCGTAGGCGACGAAGACGGTGAGCACGAAGAGCAGCATCTCCACGAGCCCGAAAATCCCCAGGGAGTCGAAAGTGACCGCCCAGGGGTAAAGGAAGACGATCTCGATGTCGAAGACGATGAAGAGCATCGCCGTCAGGTAGTACTTGATGGGGAAGCGACCGCCCCCGGCGGGTGTCGGCGTCGGTTCGATCCCGCACTCGTACGCTTCAAGTTTCGCCCTGTTGTACCGTTTTGGGCCGATAAGCGTGGCCATCACCACGGAGAAGATCGCAAACCCAGCTCCGAGGGCGCCGAGCACGAGGATGGGCGCGTAGGCATTCACGCTCCTCAGCTCCTTCCAGTCGTCCTTGACCGATGGACCGCAGCGGGCTTTTCGCTCGCCACCCCACGAAGATCGCTTACATGTGAGGCAGTTCACAAGCCCGGCTGCCCCGCATCCTATGCCTGGTGGTCTGTGATCTGCGACACGGGGTGCGACAAGGGCTTTGTGATCTCCACCACCCGGCCGAGGATCATGAAGTCGGATGAGCGGAAGCCGTCCCACGTGAGGCGCCCGAACGGTCACCCGACGTCACAACGGCGGGCGTTGCCGCTGGTCGTGGCCGCCCGCCTCTATCAAGCGGTGCTCGATACAGGCAAATTGGCGATGGACGGCTTTTGGGTGATAAGGCGCTCGCGCTCACCCGGTCGAGGGGGTCGCGCGGAGCGAGGTGGACACGTGCGCGCATTCACGAGCGACGGGTCCGGACAATTCCCACCCGCGCGTGCCGACGGTGTGACCTGTGCCACGTCGCGAAGATGGCGGAAAAGCGGGGCTTGGCCAACCGTGTGAAGGGATGGTAGGCGGCGGGCAATTCGGGCGTTTAGCTGAAAGGCCGTGATCATGCCCGTGATCGCGACTGCCCGTTTTGCCCGTTACGGCGTCAATAAAGGCCCCGAATAAGCGGATTCACAGATTCCGAACGTAACTGTGGCGCAACACACCTTGCTTGACGGCAACCCGGGAACCCCTGATACGGGTTGTCCCATGTCCCACACCGCTCTCATACGAAGCCACCGGAAGCCCCGCCAGAGTGCGTCGAGAACCGCGCTCCGTGCCGGAGTTGCCGGTGGCGTCCTCAGCACCATCGCGGTGGCAGGTGCTGCCGGCCCGGCGAACGCCGAGCCGGTGACCCAGACCATCGAGATCCCCACGCTCACCACCGGGTTGGCGGGCAGCGCGGCACAGTCCGCCGAAGCCACCCAGCAGATCGCGCTCACCCTGGAACTTCAGGCCCAGGAAGACGCGGCAGCCACCAAGGCGGCACACGCCGCCAAGAAGGCGCACGCCGAGGCCGAGCGCAAGGCCGAAGCGAAGAAGAAGGCGGAGAGGGCGGAGAAGGCCGCCCGCGCGAAGGCCGCCGAGCGCGCCTCTCGCACCACGGAACGCACCACCCTCACCGCGACCACCACCGCGGCCTCCACGTCCGACTCGGGCTCGTACAGCGCCTCCACAGCCTCCGGCTCGGCCGGCGCCGTGGTCGCCTTCGCGAAGGCGCAGCTCGGCGACGCGTACGTGATGGGCTCCACGGGCCCCAACGCCTGGGACTGCTCGGGCCTGGTCCAGGCGGCCTACCGCTCGGTCGGCGTCGACCTCCCCCGGGTCTCCGGCTCGCAGTCGACGGCCGGCACCCAGGTCTCCCTGAGCAACCTCCAGCCGGGCGACATCCTCTACTGGGGCGGCGCGGGCAGCGCGTACCACACGGGGATCTACGTGGGCGACGGCCAGTTCGTCGGCGCGCAGAACCCGAGCACGGGAGTGGTGGAGAAGTCCCTGGACTGGGACCCGCCGTCGGGCGCGGTCCGCGTCCTCTGACGCACCACACACCGGACACACGCGAAAGGCCCGCACCCGACGGGGGGTGCGGGCCTTTCGCGTACGACGTCAGGCCTTCGGGGCTACCTTTGTCAGGCCGTTGATGATGCGGTCCATCGCGTCGCCGCCCGTCGGGTCCGTCAGGTTCGCCAGCATCTTCAGGGTGAAGCGCATCAGCATCGGGTGGGTCAGGCCGCGTTGGGCCGCGATCTTCATGATCTTGGGGTTGCCGATGAGCTTCACGAAGGCGCGGCCCAGGGTGTAGTAGCCGCCGTAGGTGTCCTTGAGGACCTTCGGGTAGCGCTGGAGGGCCAGTTCGCGCTGGGCCGGGGTCGCGCGGGAGACCGCCTGGACCATCACGTCGGCGGCGATCTGGCCCGACTCCATCGCGTAGGCGATGCCCTCGCCGTTGAACGGGTTGATCAGGCCGCCCGCGTCGCCGACGAGCAACAGGCCCTTCGTGTAGTGCGGCTGGCGGTTGAAGGCCATCGGGAGGGCGGCGCCGCGGATCGGCATCGTCATGTTCTCCGGGACGTAGCCCCAGTCCGCCGGCATCGAGGCGCACCAGGCCTTCAGCACCTCGCGCCAGTCCAGCTCGCGGAAGGCGGCGGAGGAGTCGAGGATGCCGAGGCCCACGTTGGACGTGCCGTCGCCCATGCCGAAGATCCAGCCGTAGCCGGGCAGCAGCCGGTCCTGCGGGCCGCGCCTGTCCCACAGCTCCAGCCAGGACTCCAGGTAGTCGTCGTCGTGGCGCGGCGAGGTGAAGTACGTGCGGACGGCGACGCCCATCGGGCGGTCCTCGCGGCGGTGCAGGCCCATCGCGAGCGACAGCCGGGTGGAGTTGCCGTCGGCGGCGACCACGAGCGGCGCGTGGAAGGTGACCGGGGTCTTCTCCTCACCGAGCTTCGCGTTGACGCCGGTGATGTGGCCCGTGCGCTCGTCGAGGATCGGCGCGCCCACGTTGCAGCGCTCGTACAGCCGGGCGCCGGCCTTCTGCGCCTGCCGGGCCAGCTGCTCGTCGAAGTCGTCGCGCTTGCGGACGAGTCCGTAGTCCGGGTACGTGGCGAGGTCCGGCCAGTCGAGCTGGAGCCGCACACCGCCGCCGATGATCCGCAGGCCCTTGTTGCGCAGCCAGCCCGCCTCTTCGGAGATGTCGATGCCCATGGACACCAACTGCTTCGTGGCGCGCGGGGTGAGCCCGTCGCCACAGACCTTCTCGCGCGGGAACGCCGTCTTCTCCAGCAGCAGGACGTCGAGTCCCGCCTTGGCGAGGTAGTACGCGGTGGTCGAGCCGGCCGGGCCCGCACCGACGACGATCACATCTGCGGTGTTCTCGGAGAGGGGCTCGGTCACAGCGGGTTCTCCCGAAGACTGGAAATGACGTACCGGACGGCACTGGACGTGTGCAGTCTATGGGTGCGTACTGATCCAACAGTTGAAGGGCCGCCATCGTGAACGACATGACAGGACAGGTGCCCGCCGTACGGCTGCGCGTCCCCACCGAGGAGGACGCCCTCGTCTGGCACCGGATCTTCGCCGACCCCGACGTGATGGAGTTCCACGGCGGCGCCCCCGCCGAGCTGTCGGTGTACGAGGAGCTCACGGCGCGCCAGCGGCGGCACGACGCCGAACGCGGCTTCTGCCTCTGGAGCGTGCTGGACGACAGCGGTGAGGTGATCGGCTTCACCGGCGCCCAGCCGTGGCCGCACGAGACCCAGGGCCCGGTCGGCGAGATCGAGATCGGCTGGCGGCTGGCCAGGGCCGCCTGGGGCCACGGCTACGTCACGGCCGCCGCCCGGCAGACCCTGGACCGGGTACGGGCCGCCGGGGTCGGCGAGGTCGTGGCGATGGTCAACTCCCGCAACGAGCGCTCCATAGCGGTGACCCGGCGGCTGGGGATGGACCTCGCCGAGACCTACCCGTTCAGCAGGGAGCGGCAGGGCGGCGGGACCGAGGAGCTGCTGGCGCTGTGTTTCCGGCTGAAGCTGTGAGGCACCGGCCGGGTCAGACGCGTACGCCCCTGTGCAGTGCCACCACTCCGCCCGTCAGGTTCCGCCACGCCACCTTCGACCAGCCGGCCCGCTGGAGCTTCGCCGCCAGCGCCGGCTGGTCGGGCCAGTCGCGGATCGACTCGGCGAGATAGACGTACGCGTCGGGGTTGGAGGACACGGCGCGCGCCGTCGGCGGCAGCGCGCGCATCAGGTACTCCTCGTAGACGGTCCTGAACGGCGCCCACGTCGGATGGGAGAACTCACAGATGACGACACGGCCGCCGGGCTTCGTCACCCGGAACAGCTCGCTCAGCGCCCGATCCGTGTCCTGGACGTTGCGCAGTCCGAAGGAGATCGTCACCGCGTCGAAGACCTCGTCGGCGAAGGGCAGTTTTGTCGCGTCCCCGGCCGTGAACGGCATCCAGGGGTGGCGGTTCTTGCCCTCGCGCAGCATGCCCTGCGAGAAGTCGCACGGCACCACGTAGGCGCCGGTCGCGGCGAAGGGCTGCGAGGAGGTGGCGGTGCCCGCGGCCAGGTCGAGGACCTTCTCGGCGGGGCGCGCGTCGACCGCCTTCGCGACCTCCTTGCGCCACAGCCGGGCCTGGCCGAGCGAGAGCACGTCGTTGGTGAGGTCGTACTTGGCCGCCACGTCGTCGAACATCGAGGCGACTTCGTGCGGCTGCTTGTCCAGGGATGCTCGGGTCACCCGCCCATTCAAGCAGCCCCGGCCCCACGCGCACGGCGCGCCCTAGGCGCGGCGGAACACCAGCCGGCCGCCGAGTGCCGTCACCAGACAGCCGCCGTCGTCGGCGAGGACCGCGAAGTCGGCGTCGACGTCGACGGCCAGCGGCCTGGCGGCGGCGCGCAGGCCGGAGCGTTCCACCGCCGTGCGGACCGAGGCGCGGGCGAACGGGCCCGCGAGCGCCGTCACCCCGCGCGCCAGCAGCCGCTGCACGCCACGGCGCGCGCTCGCGCCCCAGCGGGTGTCCGTCAGGTCCAGCGCGGCGAGCGCGGCGCCGGTCAGCGGCTCCGTGCCGAGGTCGGCCGCCTCGCGCGGGTCGGGCCAGTAGGCCGCCTCCAGCAGGGCGGCGCCGTCGGGCTCGTACCGCCCGGGGCCGAGCACGCCGTGCCACTCACGGACCCGGGCCCGCTCCCCGTACCGGGCGAGCAGTTCTTCGTACGGCCCGAGCGCCGCGACGCGTCCGCCGTCGACGGCGACCGCCTGTCCCGGGGTGACGGGCCCGTCCCACTCGGCACGCAGCCCGCCCCACGGGTGATGGATCGTCAGCACGCCCGGCTCAGTTGGCGCTGAGCAGCTTCAGCTCGGGGTGCGCCGTACCGCCCTCGATCGCCGTGGACGAGATGTGCGAGACCACCCGGGCGTCGACCGGGTCGTTCGCCGGGTCGTCGTGCACGACGATGTGCTCGTACGTCGTGGCGCGCTGCGCCGGCACCCGGCCCGCCTTGCGGATCAGGTCGATGATCTCCAGACGGTTGGAGCGGTGCTTGGCGCCCGCCGACGAGACGACGTTCTCCTCCAGCATGATCGAGCCGAGGTCGTCGGCACCGTAGTGCAGGGAGAGCTGGCCGACCTCCTTGCCCGTGGTCAGCCAGGAGCCCTGGATATGGGCCACGTTGTCGAGGAAGATCCGGGCGATGGCGATCATCCGCAGGTACTCGAAGAGCGTGGCCTGCGTCTGGCCCTTCAGGTGGTTGTTCTCGGGCTGGTAGGTGTACGGGATGAAGGCGCGGAAGCCGCCCGTCCGGTCCTGCACGTCGCGGATCATCCGCAGGTGCTCGATCCGCTCGGCGTTGGTCTCGCCCGTGCCCATCAGCATCGTGGACGTCGACTCGACACCGAGACCGTGCGCGGTCTCCATGATCTCCAGCCAGCGCTCGCCGGACTCCTTGAGCGGCGCGATCGCCGTGCGAGGCCGCGCGGGCAGCAGCTCGGCGCCGGCGCCCGCGAAGGAGTCGAGGCCGGCCGCGTGGATCCGGCTGATCGCCTCTTCGGCGGAGACACCCGAGATGCGGGCCATGTGCTCGATCTCGGAGGCGCCGAGGGAGTGGATGACCAGCTGCGGGAACGCCTTCTTGATCGCGGAGAAGTGCTCCTCGTAGTACTCGACACCGAAGTCCGGGTGGTGGCCGCCCTGGAACATGATCTGCGTGCCGCCGAGTTCGACGGTCTCCGCGCAGCGGCGCAGGATGTCGTCGAGGTCGCGGGTCCAGCCCTTCTCGGTGTCCTTGGGCGCGGCGTAGAACGCGCAGAACTTGCACGCCGTCACACACAGGTTGGTGTAGTTGATGTTGCGCTCGATGATGTACGTCGCGATGTGCTCCGTACCGGCGTAGCGGCGGCGGCGCACGGCGTCGGCGGCCGAGCCCAGCGCGTGCAGCGGGGCCGAGCGGTAGAGGTCGAGCGCTTCCTCGGGGGTGATGCGCCCGCCTGCGGCGGCGCGGTCGAGGACTCCAGTGACTTCCACGGGCGTGAGGGCGGCCTTCTCGGTCACTGGCGCGGGTCCTTCCCAAGGGGGGTTGCGAGGTCCGATCCAGCGTACGCCAGGGTGCCCCGGCGGCCGGGGCACGGGGCTCACTGCCTGGTCAACGTGCCGGTCGGGTCGCCCGCCGCGTCCTCCTGCGACTCGTAGCGCAGGCTGTCGGCGCGGGTGAGGGTGAAGGTGAGCGGGGCGGCGTCCGAGCTGGTGCACAGGTCGGCGGTGCCGGGACGGTCCGGGTCGGGGCGCTCGTCGACCCGCAGCCGCTTGTCGGTCGCGGAGACGAGCCTGCCGATGCCGTAGCAGTGCACGGTCGTGCCGAGCAGGGAGAAGCTGCTGGTCGTGCGGACCACATCCGTACCGACGGCTCCCTTGCTGAACTCGACGAGGTAGTCGCCGTGCGGCAGTCCGCCGCTTTCGACGGTGGGGCCCGACCAGGTGCCGACGAACGACTTGGGCAGTTCGGACAGGGCCGAGGGCGCGGGCGGGCCGCCCGGATCAGGTGTGCCGCCCGGCTCGGGTGTGCCGGTCGGGTCGGGGGAGGTCGACGGGCCGGAGGACGCCGAAGGGGCCGAGCCGCCCGGCGTGGCCGCCGGGTCCGACGTCTTCGGTGTGCCGCCGACGCTGCCGTGGTCCGCCGTGGTGTCCCGGTCGTCGCCCTGGCCCGGCATGAGCCCGGCCAGGTAACCGCCGCCGATCATGACCGCGGCCAGCGCGCCCGCGACGGCGAGCGCCACCGTGCAACTGACCTTGCGGCGGGGCCCGGCGGTACCCGCGGCGGTCGAAGCGCCCTGCGGGCCGTGGCCGTTGAGGCGGGTGCCCGCCCCGGCACCGGCCTCGAAGGAGAACGACACCGCCCGGTCGGGCCGCCGCGGATCCGGCACCGGCTCGACGGGGTCACCGAACACCCCGAGCGGCGGCGCCGTACCGAGCGGCCCCGCCCCGTTGCCCGTTCCGTTCCCCGTTCCGTTGCCCGTTCCCTGGCCGGGGCCCTGGAGCGAGTCGTTGGTGAACGGTACGAGCCCGGTCGGCGCTGGCGCCGACGGCTCCAGGTCCAGCAGTTGGACGACCGCGCGGCTGACCTCCTCGACCAGCGGCCCCGGCAGCCAGCCGGCCGCCACGGCGCCCGCCGCGCCCTGCGGGGCCAGCAGCGCCGCGACCTCCTGGGGCGCCGGGCGGGCCGCCGGGTCCTTGGCGAGGCAGCGTGCGACGGTCTCCCGCAGTCCGGCCAGTTCGTCGCCGGCCAGACCGCTCAGATCCGGCTCCTCGTGGACCACCCGGTACAGCAGCGCCGCCGACGAGTCGCCGGGGAACGGGCTCGCGCCCGTCGCCCCGTACGCGAGCACGGCGCCCAGCGAGAACACGTCGGCCGCTCCGGTGACGCCCTTGCCGAGTATCTGCTCGGGCGACATGTAGCCGGGTGAGCCGACGGAGACGCCGGTCGAGGTGAGCGAAGCGGTGCCGTCGGTGGCGCGCGCGATGCCGAAGTCGATCAGCCGGGGGCCGTCGAGGGCGAGCAGGACGTTCGAGGGTTTGACGTCCCGGTGCACCAGGCCCAGCGCGTGGACGGCGGCCAGGGCCTCGGCGAGCCCGGCGCCGAGGGCCCGTACGGTACGGCCCGGCAGCGGCCCGTGACCCTGCACGGCCTGGGTCAGCGAGGGACCTGCGACATAGCCGGTGGCCACCCACGGCACGGCGGCCTCCGGGTCGGCGTCGAGCACCGGCGCCGACCAGCGGTGGCCACCGGGGCCCGTACCGACCCGGCGCGCGGAGTCCACCTCGCGCCGGAAGCGGGCGCGGAACTCCTCGTCCGTCGCGAAGTGCGGATGGACGACCTTCACCGCGACCGTGCGGCCCCCCTCGGAGCGCGCCAGATAGACGCGTCCCATCCCGCCGGCCCCGAGCCTGCCGAGCAGCCGGTAGGGACCGATGGTCCGTGGCTCGCCCGCATCCAACGGCTGCATGGCCCCCGACCCCCCGGTGTCACCGCGATACTGCGTCCACGCAGCAGCCTAACGGGCTCGTCGTGACACGGAGGGGTTCATTCAGGGTCTGTGCGGAGTCCTGTGCCGGCTCCGGCCGGTGTCCCGCTCAGCCTCCGAGCAGTTCGATGTGCACGTCGGACGGGTAACCCGTCGTCGCTCCCGTCCTGCGGGCGAACTCCCGTACGCCCGCGAGCTGGTCGGCGCCGAAGCGGAAGTCCAGCGTCCGGAAGTACCGCTCCAGCAGCTCCGCGTCGAACGCCTCCCAGCGCGCCGCCTGCTTGGCCACCTGGTCGACCTCCCGCAGGGAGACGTCACGCGAGTTGAGGAACGCCTCGTGCACCTGCCGCGTGACCCTGGGCTCGCGGGCCAGGAAGTCCTTGCGCGCGGCCCACACGGCGAAGACGAACGGCAGTCCCGTCCAGTCCTTCCACATCTGCCCGAGGTCATGGACCTGCAGGCCGAGCCGCGGGGCGTCGTGCAGGGACGCCCGCAGCGCCGCGTCGCCGATCAGCACGGCGGCCTCGGCCTCCTGCATCATCAGGCCCAGGTCCGGCGGGCACCGGTAGTAGTCGGGGGTCACGTGGTGCTGCTCGGCGAGCAGCAGCTGGGCGAGGCGTACGGCCGTACGGGACGTGGAGCCGAGCGCGACCCGGGAGCCGTCGAGCTGGTCGAGCGGCACCTGCGAGACGATCACGCAGGACATCACGGGGCCGTCGCAGCCGACCGCCACATCGGGGAAAGCGACGAGGTCGTCCGCATTGCGGAGGAATTCCACAAGGCTGATCGGCGAGATATCGAGGTCGCCGCGTACGAGCTGGTCGTTGAGCTTCTCAGGGGTGTCCTTCGTCAGCTCCAGATCAAGAAGGGTTCCGGTCCTGGCAAGCCCCCAATAGATGGGCATGCAGTTCAGGAACTGGATATGACCGACACGCGGCCGGTTTCGACTGTGGTCGGCTCCGGCGGTCCCGACGGCTTCCGGCGCTGCTTGTGACGCCGCTTCTCCTGCTGCGTTTTCTACTGGACTGTCCACATCGTGAGGCTAAACCCGCGACCGGGCGCGGGCAGCCCCGGGGGGCGGTTCGTGAGCACGTCAGGAGCGCGTCAAACCTCCGGGTGACACCTCGCGGAGAGGTGATCTTTCCCTCTACCGCTGTGCGTGGAGTGCGTGCTAGGCTCGCCGCAAGTTGCAGTTTGGTTTCCCTTGCAGTACAGAGCCTGCGGAGCATGTAACCGCAGGCTTTTGTAGTATTCAGACTTCTTTGCAGGTTCTGGAGCAGGGCAACCCTTTGGCCCAAGGAGGGCTTATGGCTACCGGAACCGTCAAGTGGTTCAACGCTGAAAAGGGCTTCGGCTTCATCGCCCAGGACGGCGGCGGCCCGGATGTCTTCGTCCACTACTCCGCGATCAACGCGACCGGCTTCCGCTCCCTCGAGGAGAACCAGGTCGTGAACTTCGACGTCACACAGGGCCCGAAGGGCCCCCAGGCGGAGAACGTCACCCCGGCCTAGGTGCCCGGGTCGGCGATCGCAGATCACTGAGCAGTACCCAAGGGGCCCTGTTTCCTCCACTCGGGTGGGGAAGCGGGGCCCCTGCCTTGTGGCCGCGCCCGTCCTACGGCTCGTACAGGGCCTTGATGTCCGACGCGAAGTCCGTCTCGATCTGGGCGCGCCTGAGTTTGAGCGAAGGCGTCAGATGCCCGCTCTCCTCGGTGAAGTCGACGGTCAGGATGCGGAAGCGGCGGATCGACTCCGCCCTGGACACCAGCCGGTTGGCCTCCACCACCGCGCGCTGGAGGATGCCGCGCAGTTCGTCGTCGTCGGCCAGCACCTCGCGTGAGATGTTCGGCTTGCGCGTCATCTGGCCCCAGTGGGCGAGCCCTTCGGGCTCCAGCGTGACCAGCGCCGTCACGAAGGGGCGGTTGTCGCCCACCACCAGACACTGACTGATCAGCGGATGCGCGCGCAGCCAGTCCTCCAGCGGGGCGGGCGCCACGGTCTTGCCGCCGAGGGTGATGATGACGTCCTTCTTGCGGCCGGTGATCGTCAGATAGCCGTCGGGGTCCAGCGCGCCCAGGTCACCCGTCGCGAACCAGGACCGTCCGTTCTCGTCCCGCTCCGTCGCGGGCACGGCCTCGCCCAGTTCGGCGTCCCAGTAGCCGGCGAACAGGTTGCCGCCGCTCAGCAGTACTTCGCCGTCGTCGGCGATCCGTACGGCGGTGCCCGGCAGCGGCCAGCCGACGGTGCCCATCCGGGGGTTGCGCGGCGGGGTGACGGTCGCGGCGGCCGTGGTCTCCGTGAGCCCGTAGCCCTCGAAGATCTCGATGCCGACGCCCGCGTAGAACGAGGCGAGCCGGCGGCCGAGCGGGGAGCCGCCGCAGATCGCGTACTTCACCTTGCCGCCGAGCGCAGCGCGGATCCGCCGGTACACCAGCGGGTCGTACAGCGTGCGGGCCGCGCGCAGGGCGGTCGAGGGGCCGGGGCCCGTGCCGTTCTCCGCCGCCTCCAGGTCCTCGCCGTAGCGCCGTGCGATGCGCGCCGCGCGGTCGAAGGACGAGGCGCGGCCCATCCGTTCCGCCGTGGCGCGTGCGGTGTTGTAGACCTTCTCCAGCACGTACGGGATGGCCAGCAGGAAGGTCGGCCGGAAACCGGCCAGGTCGGCGAGCAGGTCGTCGGACTTGATGGACGGCGCGTGGCCGAGCCGTACCCGGGCCCGCAGACAGCCGATCGAGACCATCCGCCCGAAGACGTGCGAGAGCGGCAGGAACAGCAGGATCGACGCGGGCTCCTTGCTGACCGTCTTGAAGACGGGGTGCAGCAGCTCGATGGCGTTGTCCACCTCGGCGAAGAAGTTGCCGTGGGTCAGGGCGCAGCCCTTGGGGCGGCCCGTGGTCCCCGAGGTGTAGCTGAGGGTGGCGACGGACGACGGGCTCAGCGCGGCGCGGCGTTCGGTGACGGCCTCGTCCGGCAGGTGCGCGCCGGCCTGGCGCAGGGTCTCGACGGCGCCGGTGTCCAGCTGCCACCAGTGCTTGAGCCGGGCTATCTGCTGGCCCTCCTGGCGGATCAGCCAGGCCTGCTGGCCGTCCTCGACGACGCAGCCCGCGGCTCCGGAGTCCTGGAGGATCCAGCGGGCCTGGAAGGCGGACGCGGTCGGGTAGATGGGTACGGTGACCAGCCCTGCGGCGAGCGCGGCGAAGTCGAGGAGCGTCCACTCGTACGTCGTACGCGCCATGATCGCGAGCCGGTCGCCCGGCTGGAGCCCTTCGGCGATCAGCCCCTTGGCGACGGCGCGCACCTCGTCGGCGAACGCGGCCGACGTGACGTCACGCCACCTGCCGTCGGGGCCTTTCCTGCTGAGGACCGGCTGGTCCGGGGCGGCCTCGGCGTTGTCGAAGGGGATGTCGGCGAGCGAACCGCCCGGCGAGAGCGGGACGAGCGCGGGTACGGACACCTCCCGTACCTCCCCGTCCTCGTCCCGCAGCTTCTGGGGCCCTGCCTGGGGTACGGACAGGGCGTCGGCGGACGCGGCGAAGGACACGGGCGGCTCCTCGTGTGGGGGGTGAGGTCGGACGTGGGGGCCATGGGACCGGAACAGCCTGCCCCGGGTCAACTCCCCATGGCCACGGGGCTCAAAGACGTTCGAGATCACCACAGAAGGCGCACGCGCTTCGCCGTCCGGCGCGGGCTTGGGTGACGGGACTTGGTTGCGCTCTCGCCTTCGGGTGCTGGTCCGTTGCCGGTCTTGGCTCCGGTGGCGCGGTCGGGCGCGGGCTTGCGGGTGCGGGTCTTGGTTGCAGGTCTTGGTTGCGGTCTCGCCCTCCGGCGCGGGCTTGGGGGTGCGGGTCCGTTGCGGTCTCAACGTCCCGCGCGGCGTCCGGGGCCTTCGGAGGGGGGTGTCCGGACTGCTCGTCGCATGCGCTCCAGTGCTTTACGTCCGGACACCCCCCTCCTGCGGCCCCGGCCCCCTCCCCCCGGCGGTCGGCTGCTGCGACGCCGACCAGCGTTCGCCGTTCAGCAGGCGGCCGAGCCCCGCCCAGGCGAAGTTCATCAGCGTCGACGCCGCCTCTTTCGCCGTCACCTCCGGCGTCTCGTTGGCCCAGGCGGCGAGCGATTCCGCGGCGCCCACGAGCGCTTGGGCGAGCCCGGCGATGTCCCGCTCGCCGAAGTCGTCGGGGCCGTGCGTGTCGCGGGCCGCCTCGCCGAGCAGGCCGGCGACGTACGCGGCCAGTTCGTCCCGGGTCTTTCCGGCCTCGGCGGCGAACGGCTCCCCGTTGGTGCGGGCCTGACGGTGCAGTACGGCCCAGCCCTCGGGATGCTCGGCGGTGTAGCCGAAGAACGCGGTGAGCCCCGCCCAGAGCTGCCGGTCGGCGGGCCAGCCCGGCTCGACGGCCGCCTCCACCGCGCCGAGCAGCGCCCGCGCCTCGCGCCGGATGCAGGCGATGAACAGGTCTTCCTTCGAGTTCAGATACAGGTACACCAGCGGTTTCGAGACCCCGGCCAGCTCGGCTATGCCGTCCATCGAAGCGGCCCGGTACCCGTGCCGCCCGAACGTCACCACGGCGGCGTCCATCATCTGCCGCTCCCGCACGGCCCGCGGCAACCTCTTGCTCCGACCGTCCCCCGCAGCCATGACGCGACTAAGCGGGAAGGGGCGCCATCAGGGCCGGCTCCGGCAATTCTGGATTTACGCCGAGAAGCCAGTCGATACAGTCCGCGGTCTCTTCCCAGCCGGTGACCGAAATGCACGACACACCCATCGCGCGCACCGGGAAGTCATTTCCGCCCTCGTCGAGGCGATCGCCGACGAAGAGCACGTCCTGGATTTCCAGGCCGAGATGTGCCATCAGCTTCCGCATTCCGTACGACTTGTCGATTCCTTTTCGTGTCACATCGATCGACGTACTGCCGCCGCTGCGCACCTCCAGCTCCGGGAGCCGCGCGGCGGCGTACGCGCGCAGGCTCTCCTTGCGCGAACCGTCCGGGTCCCAGGCGGCTTTCGCGTCCGGCGGCGCCTGCTGGCCGAGGGCCGAGAAGGTGACCTGACTTCCGCGGTCCTCGATCACGTCTCCCCAGGTCTCCGACTCCCACAGCCCCAGCGAGCGGGCGCCCTCGGACAGGACGGAGACGGCGAGTTCCGTCTGTTCGGGCTTGAGGTTCTCGGCGTAGATGTCCTGCCAGCCGCCCGATTCCCAGCGGAGGTAGCGCGTTCCGCAGGTGGGCATCAGATGCAGCCGGCCGGCCAGTTCGGGCGTGAGCGGCAGCTCGTCCAGGACCTGGTTCCGGAACTGTTCGTACCGGCCGCCGGAAATGATGCAGACTTCTTTTTCCGAGAGAAGCGCTTCGAGGCACTTGGCTATCCGGGGCGTGATCTTCGTCTTCGAAAGAGCGAGAGTGTCGTCCAGGTCGAAAGCGACGACGCGCGGAGCAAGTCCCACGATTCACCTCATGTGATTGCGTGCATCCGTCCGATGCGGGGCCCCACGATATCGTGCCCCCCGAGCACGGGCTCGGGGGGCACTTGCGGCGCGGGGCGCCTCGGACGGGCCGTACGGTCAGGCGGCGACCGGGACGCGGTGCCGGTCCTCGGCCACGTTCTCGTCGGGGTTCTCGTCCGGGTTCAGGGACGTCGCCGAGTCGTAGGCGTCGCGGTCGAGGATGTTCTCGCCCGCGGCCACGATCAGCGGGGCGACGATCTGGCCCGCGACGTTCGTCGCGGTCCTCATCATGTCCAGAATCGGGTCGATCGCCAGCAGCAGGCCGACACCCTCCAGCGGGAGGCCCAGCGTGGAGAGGGTCAGCGTCAGCATGACGGTCGCGCCGGTGAGACCGGCCGTCGCCGCCGAGCCGACGACCGAGACGAACGCGATGAGCAGGTAGTCCTGGATGCCCAGGTGCACGTCGAAGATCTGCGCGATGAAGATCGCGGCGAGCGCCGGGTAGATCGCGGCGCAGCCGTCCATCTTGGTCGTCGCGCCGAACGGCACGGCGAAGGAGGTGTACTCCTTCGGCACGCCCAGGCGCTCGGTGACCTTCTGGGTGACCGGCATCGTGCCGACGGACGAGCGGGAGACGAAGGCCAGCTGGATCGCCGGCCAGGCGCCCTTGTAGAACTGGATCGGGTTGACCTTGGCGACGGTGGCGAGCAGCAGCGGGTAGACGCCGAAGAGCACCAGCGCGCAGCCGACGTAGACGTCGGCGGTGAAGGTCGCGTACTGGCTGATCAGGTCCCAGCCGTAGTCGGCGATGGCGAAGCCGATCAGCCCGATGGTGCCGAGCGGGGCGAGCCGGATGACCCACCACAGGGCCTTCTGGAGCAGTTCGAGCACGGCCTCGCTGATGGTGAGGATCGGCTTGGCCCGCTCGCCGAGCTTGAGCGCGGCGATGCCCGCGATGGCCGCCATGAAGACGATCTGCAGGACGTTCAGCTCGGTGAACGGCGTGACGACGTCGGTCGGCACGATGCCGGTGAGGAAGTCGATCCAGGAGCCCGTGTGCTGCGGGAGCTTGCCGTCCTTCGGGGTGAGCCCCGTGCCCGAGCCCGGGTTGGTGATCAGACCGATCGCGAGGCCGATGGCGACGGCGATCAGTGAGGTGATCATGAACCAGAGCAGGGTGCGGGTGGCCAGCCTGGCCGCGTTGTTGACCTTGCGGAGGTTGGTGATCGAGATCAGGATCGCGAAGAACACCAGTGGGCCGACGGCCAGCTTCAGCAGCTGGACGAAGAGACTGCCGATCTCGTCCAGCGTGGTGTACAGCCAGTGGATGTGCTGGCTGCGGGCGAGCCAGCCGAGCAGCACACCGAGCACGAGGCCGGCGACGATCTGGACCCAGAACGGGACCTTGGGTATGCGGAAGCCGGTGGACCCGGTGGATCCGGCGGGGGCCGGGGATTCGGCCGGCGCCGGGGATCCGGTGGGCGCGGGATTCGCGGACACGGACACACTCCAGTCGTGGCGCGTCCCGGCAGGGCGGGACACGGTTTTCCGAGAGGGACGGGGTGCGGCGCCCGCGCGCTGCTGAGCGTGGCTGAGCTGTCCGGGAAGGCGCCGCTGCTGATGCCGGGTCAGACGGCGCGGCAACAGACCGCGGACATGCAGCGGCAGAGATCGACATGCAGGCGCGCCACGAGCGGGACGCTCATGTCGTGGCGGAGGCGCACTGCTGTCTTCATGTCGAGGACGTTAACACTCGCGCTTTGAGCTGCTCAAAGCGTTTCTTTGGGGCCGCGGCGGTCCGGCGGGCCGGGAACGGGCCTCTTGATCGCCCAACTCCCCCCGCACACAAGACAACACCCCGGCTCCAGGGGGAACGGCCCCGGAGCCGGGGTGCTGCGCTGATGTGAGGAAGCTTACGCGGCGCTTACTCGGCGACGCCGTCCTCCTGCGTCCTGTTGGCCTCCAGCTTGGCCTTCACGCTCTCCACCCGGCCCGACAGCTGTACGGACATCTCGTCGCGCTGCTTGCGCAGCAGGACGAAGCTCAGGGGGGCCGAGAGGACGAGCGCGAGCAGCAGCACCCAGATGAAGTTGGAGTCCCCGAGGCCCTTGGGCAGCACCCCGACGTGGACCAGAGCGGCCGAGAGGACCAGGCAGCCCATGAAGATGGCGATGCGCATGCCGGTGTAGCGGACGGTGGCGCTTGGCTTCGCTAGGGACACGACGGGCCTTCTCTCATTCTCCGGTTCCTCCTGAACAGTGAAGCACGGCCGGTTCAGCCCCGGTTCAGGGGGAGCAGCATCGTAATGTCGTCCCTGTCGTCACCTGGGGCGACGCGGATCGCGCCGGGCACCCGGCCCATTTCCTTGTAACCGCAGGACGCGTAGAAGCGGTCGACGCCCGTGCCGCCGCGGCAGGTGAGCCGGATCGCCTCGATGCCGTCGAACCCGCTCGCCGCGTCCGCGGCGGCGGCCATCAGCTCGCGGCCGTACCCCTTGCCCTGATGGTCCGGGTGCACCATCACGGTGTAGAGCCATATCCAGTGCCGCATCAGCCGGTGCGTGTTGTACGTGAGGAAGACGGCGGCGGCGACGGCGCCCTCCTCGTCGAACCCGACGAGGAGGCGGGCGCGGCCCTCCGCCATCGCCACGAAGTGCCTGACCAGCTCGGGCCGGACGTCCTCGGTGGTGACCGGCGGTACGAAGCCGACGGCCCCGCCGGCGTTCGAGACGTCGGCCCACAGGTCCAGCAGGCCGTCCCTGAGGTGGGCGTCGACCCCGGGGTCGAGACGGAAGGTGAGCGCCACTGCCGTACCGGTCCTCACACCCGCATGGGCTGCGGGGACTCGCGCCGGTCCGGGTCGGGGCCGGGGAACTCGCGCACGGTCTCGTAGCGGGTGTTCCGCTCGACCGGGCGGAAGCCGGCGTCCCTGATCAGCTCCAGCAGATCCTCGCGGCCCAGCTTGTTCGGCGTGCCGAAGTTGTCCGCGTCGTGCGTGATCTTGTACTCGACGACCGAGCCGTCCATGTCGTCAGCGCCGTGCTGGAGGGCGAGCTGCGCCGTCTGCACGCCGTGCATCGGCCAGAACACCTTGACGTGCGGGACGTTGTCGAAGAGCAGCCGGGAGACGGCGAAGGTCTTCAGCGCCTCGGCGCCGGTCGCCATCGTCGTCCGCACCTGGAGCTTGTTGCGGACCTTGCCGTCCTTCATGTCCACGAAGTCGTGCTGGTAGCGCAGCGGGATGAAGACCTGGAAGCCGTTGGTCTCGTCCTGCATCTCGCGCAGCCGCAGGACGTGGTCCACCCGGTGCCGGGGCTCCTCGATGTGCCCGTACAGCATCGTCGCCGGGGTCTTGAGACCCTTCTCGTGGGCGAGGCGGTGGATACGCGACCAGTCTTCCCAGTGGGTGTTGTGGTCAACGATGTGCTGCCTGACCTCCCAGTCGAAGATCTCGGCGCCGCCGCCGGTCAGCGATTCAAGGCCGGCCTCGATCAGCTCGTCCAGGATCTCGCTCGCGGTCAGCCCCGAGATGGTCTCGAAGTGGTGGATCTCGGTGGCGGTGAACGCCTTGAGCGAGACCTCGGGGAGCGCTTCCTTGAGGGCCTTCAGCGAGCGCGGGTAGTACCGCCACGGCAGCGTGGGGTGCAGGCCGTTGACGATGTGCAGCTCGGTCAGGTTCTCGCCCTGCATCGCCTTGGCGAGCCGGACGGCCTCCTCGATGCGCATCGTGTACGCGTCCTTCTCGCCCGGCTTGCGCTGGAACGAGCAGTACGCGCAGGACGCGGTGCACACGTTCGTCATGTTCAGGTGGCGGTTGACGTTGAAGTGCACCACGTCACCGTTCTTACGGGTCCGCACCTCGTGGGCGAGGCCGCCGAGCCAGGCCAGGTCGTCGGTCTCGTACAGGGCGACGCCGTCCTCACGGGACAGCCGCTCCCCGGCGTGGACCTTCTCCTCCAGCTCGCGCTTGAAGCCCACATCCTGGATCGATGCAGTCATCCCGCCGCCTCCCATACGTCTACCAATCGGGCCAGTCGAGCCTACGCCCCCGCGCCGACATGACCGCAGCGGCCCTCCGTGCCGGGCCGCGCGCGCCGTCTCGCGGCGGTCACACCTCTTCGGGCAGCTCGCCGACCCTGTTCTCCCACTTCGTGGAGAGAACGATGGTGGTGCGGGTCCGGGAGACGCCCTTGGTCTTGCTGAGCCGGCCGATGGTCTTCTCCAGACCGTCCACGTTGTCGGCGCGCACCTTGAGCATGTACGAGTCGTCGCCCGCGATGAACCAGCAGTCCTCGATCTCGCCGAGGTCGCGCATCCGGCGCGCCACGTCCTCGTGGTCGGCGGCGTCGGAGAGCGAGATCCCGATCAGCGCGGTGACGCCGAGACCGAGGGAGGCCGAGTCGACCGTGGCGCGGTAGCCGGTGATGACGCCCGCGGTCTCCAGGCGGTTGATGCGGTCGGTGACGCTGGGCCCGGAGAGGCCGACGAGCCGGCCCAGCTCCGCGTACGAGGCTCTGCCGTTCTCTCTGAGGGCCTGGATGAGCTGCCTGTCCACGGCGTCCATATACCTGAAGCCTTCCATTATTCAGCGATCGCGCAAGATTACACTCAGAAACAAAGGACAGAATCGGGCCGCGCCTCAGTCTCCGCGAGATCCGCCGAGGTCTCCGTCACGAGATCCGCCGAGGTCCCCCGTCCACCTGCGGTACAGCCCGTGCGGCACGCCCGCCGCGTCCAGCACCCGGCCCGCCACGAAGTCCACCAGGTCCTGGATGTGCGTCGCCCCCGCGTAGAAGCCGGGGGACGCCGGCAGCACCACGGCGCCCGCCTCGTCCAGCGCGACCAGCTGCTTCAGCGTCTGCCCGCCGAGCGGGGTCTCCCTGACGGCGACCACCAGCCGCCTGCGCTCCTTCAGCGTCACACTCGCCGCGCGCTGCAACAGGTCCTTCGACAGGCCCAGCGCCACCCCCGCGACGGAGGCGGTGGAGGCGGGCACGATCAGCATCCCCTTGGCCGGGTACGACCCGGAGGACGGGCCCGCCGCCAGATCGCCGGCACTCCAGTGGCGCACACCGGACAGGTCGGGCGCGAACGTACCGGGCTTGCCGTCGGCGCCGCGCGCCAGCCAGGCCGCCAGGTCCTCGCGCCAGTGCGCGTCCCGGAAGGCGATGCCCGTCTCGTCCAGCAGCGTCAGCCGGGAGGCCCGGCTGACCACGAGGTCGACGCTCTCCCCCGCGTCCAGCAGACCGCGCAGCACGGCGGCGGCGTACGGGGTGCCCGAGGCGCCGGACACGCCGACGACCCAGGGCCGCCGGGGGCCTTCCCGGCCGGGCCTGCCGTGCTGGTCCTGCTGGTTCGCGGGCTGTCCGGGCTTCACCCGACCGAGCCTATCCGGCCGCCGGTGGCGGGAACCCGCGCAGGGCTGGAACCGCGGACGGTGCCCCGCGCGTTGCAGAGACGGCAGGGCCGGGGATGTGTCCCGGCCCGCTCAGGACCGCAGGGGGCTGCGATGCCGTATCCGAACCTCGACACCACCTCACCGCGCAGGCCGGGCAGGACCGGCCGGGTGAAGGCCGCGGGCGCCGTGATGGCCGCCTGGGTCGCGCTGCTCTGGGTGCTGGAGATCGTGGACGCCACGACGGGCGGCTCCCTGGACACCTTCGGGCTGAGCCCGCGCAGCGCGGGTGAGCTGCGTGACGTGATCCCGATGGCCTTCCTGCACCACGGCTTCGAGCACCTCGCGTCGAACACCGTCCCGCTGCTGGTCCTCGGCTTCCTCGCGGCCCTCGGCGGGCTGCGCCGGTTCGCCGCGGTCGTCCTGACGATCATGGTGGTCGGCGGCCTCGGGGTCTGGCTCACCGCGGCCGACCACACCAACACCGTCGGCGCTTCCGGGGTGATCTTCGGCCTGCTGGGTTTCCTGCTGATACGCGGCTTCGTCGACCGCAGCGCGGTCGACATCGTGATCGGTCTTGTGGTGCTGGTGGTCTACGGCTCGGTGCTGTGGGGCGTGCTGCCCGGTGACCCGTCGATCAGCTGGCAGGGCCATCTGTTCGGGCTGCTGGGCGGCGTGCTCGCGGCGTTCCTGTTCCGCAAGGAACGCCGCGAGCAGGCTCCCCTGTTCACACCGTGAGGCCGCGCACCAGCAGGTCGAGCAGCGCGAAGAAGAACAGGCTTATCCCGACGAAGCCGTTGACCGAGAAGAACGCCCTGTTCAGCCGGGACAGGTCGTGCGGCTTCACGATGGTGTGCTCGTAGAGGAACGCCCCGGCGACCACCACGAGACC
Organism: Streptomyces sp. NBC_00370; assembly: GCF_036084755.1. Taxonomy (NCBI): domain Bacteria; kingdom Bacillati; phylum Actinomycetota; class Actinomycetes; order Kitasatosporales; family Streptomycetaceae; genus Streptomyces; species Streptomyces sp. NBC_00370. Next base: position 5,016,148 of record NZ_CP107968.1, on the reverse strand, counting down.
GACCCAGAAGAACGCCCCGGCGTGGGTCGCCAGGCCGTACCAGACCAGCAGCACGGTCGTGACGGCGTGCGCCGCGCGCGCGCCGTACAGCGCCGCCGGGATCCCGAAGCGCGCCGGTACGGACTTCACGCCGTGCGCGCGGTCCGCCTGCACGTCCTGGCAGCCGAAGATCAGGTCGAAGCCGCCGATCCAGATCCCGACCGCGAGGCCGAGGATCACCGCGTCCCAGGACCACTCGCCGGTCACCGCGATCCAGGCGCCGACCGGGCCCATGGCCTGCGCGATCCCCAGGATGGCGTGCGGGAAGTTGGTGAACCGCTTGCCGTACGGATAGACCACCATCGGGACGACGGCGACCGGCGCGAGCGCCAGGCACAGCGGGTTGAGCAGCGCGGCGGCGCCCAGGAACACGACCACCGCGACCCCGGCCCCGGTCCACGCGGACCGTACGGACACCGCGCCTGTGACGATCTCCCGGCTCGCGGTACGCGGGTTACGGGCGTCGATCTCCCGGTCGATGATCCGGTTGCAGGCCATCGCGAACGTACGCAGACCGACCATCGCCACCGTGACGAGGAGCAGCCGGACCCAGTGGATGTTGCCGTCGAGCTGGAACATCGCGGTCAGTGCCGCGATGTAGGCGAACGGCAGGGCGAAGACCGAGTGCTCGATCATCACCAGCCGCAGGAACGCCTTGGTGTGGCTCGGCTGCCGCATGGGCGCCGCAGCGCTGGTCACAGGCCGTACTCCTTCCAACGGCGGTCGACCGTCGCCGCCGTCCGGGGATCGGACTCGACCATATGCGGCCAGCCGCCGTCCCGCGTGTACCCCTCCTCGGGGAGCTTCCTCGTCGCGTCGATACCCGCCTTGCCGCCCCAGAACTGCTGGTAGGAGGCATGGTCGAGATGGTCGACCGGGCCTTCCACGACGGTGAGGTCGCGGGCGTAGTCGGTGTTGCCCAGCGCCCGCCAGGCCACTTCGTGCAGATCGTGGACGTCGCAGTCGGCGTCCACGATCACGATCAGCTTCGTCAGCGACATCATGTGGGCACCCCAGACGGCGTGCATCACCTTCTGCGCGTGCTTCGGGTACTTCTTGTCGATCGACAGGATCGCGCAGTTGTGGAAACCGCCCGCCTCCGGCAGGTGGTAGTCCACGATGTCCGGCACGATGATCTTCAGCAGCGGCAGGAAGAACCGCTCCGTCGCCCGGCCCAGCGGCCCGTCCTCGGTGGGCGGCCTGCCGACCACGATCGACTGGAGCAGCGGCCGCTTGCGCATCGTCACACAGTCGATGGTGAGCGCGGGGAACTCCTCCTGCGGCGTGTAGAAGCCCGTGTGGTCGCCGAACGGGCCCTCCGGCAGCGTCTTGCCGGGCTCCAGCCAGCCCTCGACGACGACCTCCGCCTGCGCCGGCACCTGGAGCGGCACGGTCTTGCAGTCGACCATCTCGATCCGCCTGCCCTGCACGAACCCGGCGAAGAGGTACTCGTCGATGTCGCCGGGGAGCGGCGCCGTCGCCGCGTACGTCACGGACGGCGGGCAGCCGAAGGCGATGGCGACCGGCAGCCGCTCACCGCGCCTGGCGGCGACCTGGTAGTGGTTGCGGCTGTCCTTGTGGATCTGCCAGTGCATACCGATGGTGCGCCGGTCGTGGCGCTGGAGGCGGTAGAGCCCGAGGTTGCGGATGCCCGTCTCGGGGTCCTTGGTGTGCGTCAGACCGAGGTTGAAGAACGAGCCGCCGTCCTCGGGCCAGGTGAACAGCGCGGGCAGCTGGTCCAGGTCCACGTCGTCACCTGTCAGGACGACTTCCTGGACGGGCGCCTCCTTCACCTTCTTGGGTGGTACGTGCGCCATCGTGCCGAGCTTGCCGAACGCCTCGCGCACCCCCACGAAGCCGTGCGGCAGCTCGGGCTTGAGCAGCCCGCCGATCTTGTCGCTGATGTCGGCGTACGACTTCAGGCCGAGCGCCTTGAGGAGGCGGCGGTCCGTCCCGTACACGTTCATGGCCAGCGGCATCGACGAGCCCTTGACGTTCTCGAAGAGCAGCGCCGGCCCGCCGGCCTTGTTGACGCGGTCGGTGATCTCCCCGATCTCCAGATACGGGTCGACCTCGGCCTTCACGCGCTTGAGGTCGCCTTCGCGCTCCAGCGCCCTGAGCAGCGAGCGAAGATCGTCATAAGCCATGAGGTCAAGTATCGGTCACTCGCTACGCTGGTCCCGTCACGGGGCCGCGATCCGGTCCCGACCGCCACGCGCGGACCACGCGCAGAGGGGACCCGCCATGCTTCGGGTGCTGATGATTCTGGTGCCGCTGGGCCTCAGCATCTATGCCTTCATCGACTGTCTCACCAGTGACGAGAAGGAGATCCGCCATCTGCCCAAGCCCGTCTGGGCGATTCTCGTGCTGCTGTTCCCACTGGTCGGGTCCATTGCCTGGCTGGTCGTGGGGCGGGACAGGCGGGCGCCGCGCGCGGGGCGTGGCGGCGGCTGGGTCGCGCCGGACGACAACCCGGAGTTCCTGCGGTCCCTCAAGGACCGCGACGACGACACCCCGCCGAAGCAGTGACGCCGGACGGGGCCTTGGCCGGGCCGTTGGACGCGGCACAGGCCCGGGAGTGGCTGGCGACCGCTGTCGCCGAGGCGCGGGCCGGGCTCGCCGAGGGCGGCATCCCCATCGGCGCGGCGCTGTACGGCCCCGAAGGGGCGCTGCTGGGCCGGGGCCACAACCGCAGGGTCCAGGACGGCGACCCCTCGCTGCACGCAGAGACGGCGGCCTTCCGCGCCGCGGGCCGGCAGCGTTCGTACCGCGGCACGACGATGGTGACGACACTCTCACCGTGCTGGTACTGCAGCGGTCTGGTGCGGCAGTTCGGCATCTCGCGGGTGGTGATCGGCGAGGCGCGGACGTTCCACGGCGGGCACGACTGGCTCGCCGAGCACGGTGTGCGGATCGAGCTGGTGGACGACGCGGAGTGCGCGTCGATGATGCGTTCGTTCATCGAGGAGCGCCCCGAACTCTGGTACGAGGACATCGGCCGCGACTGAGCGCCACATCTGAGCGCTGCATCTGACCGTCGCATCTGACCGTTCGCCACACTCCAGGTGAATGCCCGGTGGCGGGCCGTGACGTACCCGCGCCGCGCGCCCGGCGCCGGTACGCCCCGGTGTCGCTGTCCGCCCGCCCCGAAAGCCGGCTGACGGCCGGTCGGTCCGGTCGCGCGACACCTGCCCGGACCAGGCAGCACGCACCGTACGGGCCGTTACGGCGAGCCCCGGCGCGCCATTGGTCGCACCACTGGCACACTTTGCGATCAATTGGCGCCTTTGCGATGCCTTGATGTGCCGTTCACGCAATCCCCCTCTTCCTCGGGTCCCGCGCCCCGGGAGAGTCGTCTGCGGTCGACCAACCCCCATGCGTCTCAAGGGAAGTGGGAATACCCATGCCCGAAATGACCCGTCGCAGACTTCTCGGTTCGACGGCCGGTGTGCTCGGTGGCGCCGCCGGTCTGAGTCTGCTTCCCCCCAGCATCCAGAAGGCCGTGGCAGCGGGCCCCGCGCGCGGCGGCTCGATCGACGACATCGAGCATGTCGTCCTGCTGATGCAGGAGAACCGCTCCTTCGACCACTACTTCGGCACGCTCAAGGGCGTGCGCGGCTTCGCCGACCCGCACGCGCGCAAGCTCTCCACCGGCAAGTCCGTGTTCTACCAGCCGGACACGGTCAACCCGCAGGGCTACACGCTGCCGTTCCACCTGGACACGCACACCACGAGCGCCCAGGCCATCCCGTCCACCAGCCACGCGTGGGCCGTGCAGCACCAGGCGTGGAACAACGGCGCGATGGACCAGTGGCTGCCCGCGCACCGCAAGGCGGACGGCGCCAACGGCCCGTACGTGATGGGCTACTACACGCGTGACGACATCCCCTTCCAGTTCGCGCTGGCCGAGGCGTTCACGATCTGCGACAACTACTTCTGCTCGGTGATGGGCCCGACCTGGCCGAACCGGCTCTACTGGATGACCGCGAGCATCGACCCGTCAGGCACCAAGGGCGGCCCGGTCATCTCGAACTCCGCGCCCAAGCCGTACAGCTGGACGACGTACGCCGAGCGCCTGCAGGCGGCGGGGGTCGACTGGAAGGTGTACCAGCAGACCGACAACTACGGCACGAACATGCTGTCGGAGTTCCAGCAGTTCCAGGACGCCAAGCCGGGCGATCCGCTGTACGACCGGGCGATGGTCGCGCAGCCCGAGGGCACCTTCGAGGACGACGCGCGCAACGACCGGCTGCCGGCCGTGTCATGGATCCTGCCGACGGCGGCGCAGTCGGAGCACCCCAACTACCTGCCCGCGGCGGGCGCGGACTTCGTGGCGTCGAAGATCGAGGCCATCGCGTCCAACCCGGCGGTGTGGCGCAAGACGGCGTTCATCCTCAACTACGACGAGAACGACGGCCTCTTCGACCATGTCGTGCCGCCGACCCCGAAGGCGGGGACGGTGGACGAGTTCGTCCAGGGCCTGCCCATCGGCGGCGGGTTCCGGGTGCCGTGCCTGGTGATCTCCCCGTGGACGGTGGGCGGGTGGGCCGCGGGTGAGGCGTTCGACCACACGTCGGTCCTGCAGTTCCTGGAGAGGTTCACCGGGGTCGAGGAGCCGAACATCACCGAGTGGCGCCGCCGTACCTTCGGCGACCTGACCTCGGCGTTCGGCTTCAGGTCCGCGGCACACCGGCCGCCGGCGCTGCCGACGGACACGGCCGAGCAGCTGGCGGAGGCCAAGGAAGAGGTCGCGACGCTGCCGAAACCGACGCTGCCGGGCGACGGCCAGACCCTGCCGAAGCAGGAGCCGGGCGTACGGCCGCGCCGCTGACACACACGTACCGCCTGCCCCGTACGGACGGGGCAGGCGGTACGGGGGCACGCGGTACGGGGCGGGCGGACCGCTCAGACGCCGGCGTACGAGTGCTTGCCGGTGACGAAGATGTTCACGCCGTAGTAGTTGAACAGCCAGCAGCCGAAGGCGATCAGCGCCAGGTAGGCGGCCTTGCGGCCCTTCCAGCCCGCGGTGGCGCGTGCGTGCAGGTAGCCGGCGTACGCGACCCAGGTGATGAACGACCAGGTCTCCTTCGGGTCCCAGCCCCAGTACCGGCCCCACGCGTCGCCCGCCCAGATCGCGCCCGCGATGATCGTGAACGTCCAGAGCGGGAAGACGGCGGCGTTGACGCGGTAGGCGAACTTGTCGAGCGTGGCCGACGCGGGCAGCCGCTCCATGACGGAGGTGGCGAAGGCGCCCGGCTGACGGCCCGCCGCCAGCTTGGACTCGTAGCGCTCCCGGAAGAGGTAGAGCAGCGTGGCGACCCCGCCGACGTAGAACACGGCGCCGCAGAAGATCGCGGTGGAGACGTGGATCCACAGCCAGTACGAGTGCAGGGCGGGAACCAGCTGGTCGCTGGCGGTGTACAGGACGGTGACGGCGAGGCCGAGGTCCAGGAGGACCGTGGTGACCAGGGGCAGCCCGAGCCAGCGGATGTTCTTCTTCAGCGCCAGGAAGGTGAGGTACACCCCGACGGCGACCGTGGAGAAGGTCAGGTTGAACTCGTACATGTTGCCCCACGGCGCCCGTTGTACGGACAGCGCGCGGGTGAGGACACCCCCGGCCTCGACGACGAAGGCGAGAATGGTGAGGGAGATGGCGATCCGGCCGTACATGTCGCCCTGCTCGTCACCGCCCGCGGCGCCGGGTCCGTCGGGGACGTCACGGGTGCCGGACGCGGTCCTGACGACGACCTTCGGCCGGTCGAGTACGGCGGTCCCCGCGCCCTTCCGGGCCACCTGCACCTTGACGGAGCCGGCCGCCGTGGACTCCTTCGCGTCGCCGGTCAGCGCTGCGGCGGTGCGGGCGATCTTGCTCCTGCTGCCGAACAGCCACTCCGCGATGTGCGCGAAGAAGGCGAACATATAGACGGCCATGGATGAATAGATCAGCACATTGCTGGTGTGCGCCAGGCTCTCGTTGGTTACCGCGGCGGCGAGATTCACTTCTCAGCCCCTTCGACAGTTTCGACGGTTTCGGCAGTCTCGGCGGGTTCGGCGGGTTCGTCGGGATCGGGCGCTGTGGGCGCCTGATTGTTGAGGGCCAGGGCCAGATCGCCCAGCTCCTCGGGGAGTTTGGCGGACTCGCTGCGGCCGAGCCCCGCCATCTCGACGACGGTGACGCCGTCCGCGCCCCGGGCGGCCCGGACCCAGATCCGGCGGCGCTGGATGAAGAGGGAACCGGCCAGCCCCAGGATGGCCGCGATGGCGCCGCCGAGGGCCCAGCCGGCGCCGGGCTGGTGGGTGATCTGGAAGCTCGCCCACTGCTTGACGTCCCTGTCCATCGTGATCGAACCGGCCCCGTCGGGCAGGGTCAGGGTCTCGCCCGGCAGCAGCGTCTTCTTCAGGATCTTGCCCTGGGCGTCCTTGAAGGGCTTCATCTTGCTGGTGTCCAGCTGGTACACGTTCTGCGGCACACCGGCGTTGACCCCCAGGTCCCCGTGGTACGCGCCGATGTTGAGCGCCGGGAAGTCGAGGTCCGGGAACTGCGAGAACATCTGCCCGGACGCCTTGCCGCCGTACGTGGGCACGAAGAGCGCGGCGAAACCGAGCTGGTCCTTCTTGCCGTTCTTGTCCCGGTACCCGTCCATCACCTTGATGGCGCCGCTGGACGAGAGGTTGGTGTCGAAGGGCAGCAGCGGCGTCGCGCCGGAGAAGACGACCTTGCCCTTGCCGTCCTTGACGGTGACGGTCGGCGCGTAGCCGTGGGAGATCAGGTAGACCTTCGAACCGTCGACCACGAGCGGCTTGTTGACCTTGATGAGTTTGGTGTGTTCCTTGTCGCCGGGCCCCGCCGTGTAGCGGACCTTCGCCTCGAAGGTCCTGGCCGTGCCGATCTCGGGCCCTTGCCGCTCCCACGTGCCGACGAACTTGTCGAGGGTGAAGCTGAACGGCGCGAGGTTGTCCGCGTCGAAGAGCGACCCCGACTTGAAGTCGTCGAACTGGGTGAGGGTGTTGGAGAAGGCGCCGCCCTCGACGATCAGCTTGCCGCCCTCGGACTTGAAGAGCTGGCCGCTGGCGAAGGAGACCAGCATCACGATCAGCGCGATATGGAAGATGAGGTTCCCGGCCTCGCGCAGATAGCCCTTCTCGGCCGCGACGGCGTCCCCGTCGGCGTCCGCGCGGAAGCGGTGCTTCTTGAGCAGCGCGAGCGCCGCCGTGCGTGCCTCTTCGGGTTCGGCCGTGGTGCGCCAGGTGGTGTACGCGGGCAGCCGGGTCAGCCGCTTGGGCGCGGCGGGCGGCCGGCCGCGCAGCTGGCCGACGAACTGCCAGGTGCGCGGGACGATGCAGCCGATGAGGGAGATGAACAGCAGGATGTAGATCGCGGAGAACCACACCGAGCTGTAGACGTGGAACAGCTGGAGCTTCTCGTAGATCGGCGAGACCGTCGGATGCTGCTTCTGGAACGTCTCGACCTTGAGCTGGTCGCTGCCGCTCTGCGGGATCAGCGAGCCGGGGATGGCGCCGAGGGAGAGCAGGAACAGCAGGAGCAGCGCGATCCGCATGGAGGTGAGCTGCCGCCAGAACCAGCGCGCCCAGCCGACCACCCCCAGCACCGGGCCGCCGATGAGGGATTCCTCGCGGGGGGCGGTGGAGAGCTGGGATCCTGCGGCGCCGAGTTCCCTGGCGTCCTGGACCTCGGCCCGGACCTCCGCCTGGGCCGCGCCGTCCGTCGTCCGTGCTGTGTCGTCGACCCGTGCTGTGTCGTCGGCCCGTGCTGTGCTGTCGGGCTCTGTCTTGCTCATGGAACTAGATCCCCACCGTGAAGCCGTTGGACCAGGACTGCGTCTGTTGCACGATGCTGTCCCACGCGCCGGTCAGCAGCAGCAGCCCCGTCACGATCATCATCGCGCCGCCGATCCGCATCACCCACGCGTAGTGCCGCTTGACCCAGCCGAAGGCGCCGAGTGCCTTGCGGAACGCCACGGCGGCGAGCAGGAACGGCACGCCGAGACCGAGGCAGTAGGCGACGGTCAGTATCGCGCCCCGGCCGGCGCTCGCCTGGTTCATCGCCAGGAAGCTGACGGACGAGAGGGTGGGGCCGAGGCAGGGCGTCCAGCCGACGCCGAAGAGCGCGCCGAGCAGCGGTGCGCCCACCAGACCCGTCACCGGCCGCTTGTGGAAGCGGAATTCGCGCTGGGTGAGCCAGGGCATCATGCCCATGAAGAACGCGCCCATCACGACCAGCAGGACACCGAGGACCTTGGAGATCACTTCCCGGTTCTCCTGGAGCCGCTCCCCGAAGAAGCCGAAGAGCGCGCCGCCGGAGACGAAGACCGCGGTGAAGCCGATGACGAACAGCGCGGCGCCCGCGACCATCCGGCCGCGTCGGGCGTCCGCCAGATCCGTACCGGCGACGCCGGTCACGTACGAGAGGTAGCCGGGTACGAGCGGCAGCACACAGGGCGAGAAGAACGAGACGAGGCCGCCGAGCAGCGCGATCGGCAGCGCCGCGAGGAGCGCGCCGTCCATGATCGTGCCGTTCTGGAGGGATGCCTCGGCGAGAGCCAGCACGGGATCACTTCTCCGCGATCAGCGGGTCGATCATCTTGTGCAGCGAGTCCGTGTTGACCCCGCCCAGCGACCGGGCCGCGATCTTCCCCTGCCGGTCGAGCACGATCGTGGAGGGGATGCCCTGCGGGTTGAGGGTGCCCTTGGGGAAGCTGTTGAGGATGAGCTTGCCCGCCGGGTCGTAGAAGCTCGGGTAGGTCAGACCGCTGTCCTTCTCGAACGCGATGGCCGGACCCTTCGACTCGTCACGGGTGTTGATCCCGACGAACGCCACGCCCTTGGGCCCCAGGTCCTCGGCTCCGCGCACCAGATAGGGCGCCTCTTCACGGCAGGGCGAGCACCACGAACCCCAGACGTTCAGGACGACGACCTTGCCCTTGAGGCTGGCGATGTCGAGCTGCTTGCCGGTGAGCGTGTCGCCCGACATCTTGACGGCCGAGCCGCGGTCGCCCTTCGCGACGGTGTCTATGCCGCCGCTCGTCGACACGAAGTTGGTGTTGCCGCCGCCGCCGGACTTGCCGCCACCGCCGCACGCCGTCAGCGCCAGCGCCGCCGCCACGCCGATGACCGGCAGGGCGACGGCGCGGAGTCGACGGCTGGAGCGGCGTCGGGGGGCGCTGCCAAAGTTCATGTGAAAAGTTTCGCATGGGCGTTTCGGGGGATCTTGCGCACCCCCCTCTGTGCCGGCGGCGCCCGCGAATCCCGCTGCGGGCGGCTGTGCGGGGACTGTCAGACGGCTTTGAGGAAGGTGTTCCAGCCGCCGGCCGGGTTCTGTCCGACCTCAAGTGTGCGCAACTTGGCGAGTACGGCGGGGTCCTGGACGTCGAGCCAGTCGGTGAACTGCCGGAACGACACCATTCGGACGTCTTTGGTGCCTGCGATCTCCTTCATCGCGTCTTCGACGGCATCCATGTAGATTCCGCCGTTCCACTCCTCGAAGTGGTTGCCGACGAAGAACGGCGCCCGGTTCGTTTCGTACGCCCGCCGGAAACCGGCGATATACGACTGGGTCGCCTGCTGGCGCCAGGCCGGGTAGTTGGAGGTCATGCCGTGGGTCGAATTCTTCGACTGGTTGGCGAGGATGTTGTAGTCCATGGAGAGGACTTCGAAGCTGTGCCCCGGGAACGGGATGCCCTGGAGCGGGAAATCCCAGATGCCCTGTTTCTTGTCGGGCCAGACCTGATTTCCGCCGGGGGAACTCGCGTCGTAGCGCCAGCCGAGTTCGGCCGCCGCGGGCAGCAGCCGCTCCTGGCCGAGCAGACACGGGGTGCGGCTGCCGACGAGTTCCTTGGCGTAGTCGAAGGGGAGCGGGTCGGCGTCGGGCAGGGCGCAGTTCGTGCGCCACTGGGTGACGAAGGACACGGCCTGGTCGATCTCGTCACGCCACTGGGCCGGGGTCCAGTTGTTCACGGAGCCTGAGCCCGCGCAGAAGTGGCCGTTGAAGTGGGTGCCGATCTCGTGACCGTCGAGCCACGCCTGGCGGACGCCGGTGAGGGTCGACCTGATGTGCTCGTCGGTGAGGTAGCCGATGTCCGACGCACCGGTCGGGTTGTTCGGCGGCCGGTACATGTCCTTCTTGGATTCCGGCAGCAGATACAGCCCGGAGAGGAAGAACGTCATCCCCGCGTTGTGTTCCTTGGCGAGTTGCAGGAAGCGCGGGAAGAGTCCGTTGCCGACTTCACCCGCTCCGTCCCAGGAGAAGATGACGAACTGTGGCGGGGTCTGGCCCGGTTCCAGCGGAATGGGCGCCTCGGGCTGGTTGGGCTGTTTTCCGGTGTCGGCGGTGGAACCGTCACCGATGAGTTTGACGTCCTTGTGCGGAGGCCCCGCCGCTTTTCCGTGTCCACCGGGGGCGACGCTGCTGTTGCCTGTCGGTTTGTTATGTGATTCGGTCCGGCCGGTGCCGCAGCCCGCGATTCCGATCGCGGCTGCGGCGCCGATTCCGGCTCCGAGCAGACCCCTCCTGCTGATGTCGCGCATATTGTCCCCATCCGCGTTGGTACATGCGTTGGCCCCTCTCTTTTACAAGCGGCAACACGTGAGATGTCGTAGCAAACGCGGAGGTTCTTGTAATTGTCATATCTTTACTTTTGTATGACTAACATCACTACGCTCCGTAAGCCTTACCCGCACCCTTCACGGGCTTGGCTCCGGCCAGCAGATGGGCGGGGACGAGGTCCCTGGCGGGCTCCGAGTAGCCCACGGACACGATCCTGTTCCCCTGGTACGTGACGCTCGTCAGCGAGGCGAGGGTGCACTGCCGCTTGCGCGGGTCGTGCCAGAGCCTGCGCCGCTCCAGGAAGCTGCGCACGATCCAGATCGGCAGCTGGTGGCTGACGCACACCGCCTCGTGCCCGCGCGCCGCGTCCCTCGCGCTGGTCAGCGCGCCCATCATCCGGACGACCTGGTCGACGTACGGCTCGCCCCACGACGGCCGGAGCGGGTTGGTGAGGTACTTCCAGTTCGCGGGCTTGCGCAGGGCGCCGTCACCGACCCCGAAGGTCTTGCCCTCGAAGATGTTCATGGCCTCGATCAGCCGCTCGTCCGTCTCCAGCGTCAGACCATGGCTCTTGACGAGGGGTGCGGCCGTCTCCTGGGCGCGCTCCAGCGGGGAGGCGACGACGTGAGTGATGTCACGCCCCGCCAGATGCTCGGCGACCCGGTCGGCCATCTGTCGGCCGAGCTCCGAGAGGTGATATCCGGCGCGGCGGCCGTAGAGGACACCGTCGGGGTTGTGGACCTCACCGTGCCGCATGAGATGGACGACGGTGAACTCTTCCCCGCCGTCCAGGGCGCCCCTGCTGTCGGTGCTGTCGGTGCTGGTCATTCGGCATTCTCCGTGGCTTGGGCTGCGGCGCGCGCGGCGGCCGGCAACGCGGCGGCGATCCGCTCGACGGCGCGCTCGTCATGGGCGGTCGAGACGAACCAGGACTCGAAGGACGACGGCGGCAGATAGACACCGTCGGCGAGCATCGAGTGGAAGAAGGGGGTGAAGCGGAACGACTCCTGCTTCTTGGCGCTCTCGAAGTCGTGGACGTCGTCCGGCGTGAAGAACACGGAGAACATGTTGCTCGCCGACTGCACGCTGTGCGCCACGCCCTCCTTGTCCAGGGCGGCCGTCAGCAGATCCTGGATCTCCAGCGAGACGGCGTCGAGCTTCGCGTACGCCGCGTCGTCGAGGAGCCGCAGCTGCGCGAGGCCGGCCGCGGTGGCGACGGGGTTACCCGACAGCGTGCCCGCCTGGTAGACGGGGCCGACCGGGGCGAGCCGCCCCATGATGTCGGCGCGCCCGCCGAACGCGGCGGCGGGGAAGCCGCCGCCCATGACCTTGCCGAAGGTCATCAGGTCGGGCTCGACGCCGTCGATCCCGTACCAGCCGGCCTTCGACGTACGGAACCCGGTCATCACCTCGTCGGAGATGTACAGCGCGCCGTTGGCCGCGCACAGCTCCTTGAGCCCGGCGTTGAACCCGGGGCGCGGCGGCACGACGCCCATGTTTCCCGGCGACGCCTCCGTGATCACACAGGCGATCTCGCCGGCGTTCGCCGCGAAGGCCTTTTGTACGGCCCCGAGGTCGTTGTACGGCAGGACGATGGTGTCGCCGGCCTGCGCTCCGGTGACCCCCGGTGTGTCCGGCAGCCCGAACGTCGCCACCCCGGACCCGGCCGACGCGAGCAGCGCGTCGACATGTCCGTGGTAGCAGCCGGCGAATTTCACGATTTTCGCGCGGCCCGTGAAACCACGGGCGAGCCGGATCGCGGACATGGTCGCCTCGGTGCCCGAGGACACCAGCCGCACCTGTTCGAGGGGTCCGATTCGGGCCACCATCTCCTCGGCGAGCGCGACCTCGCCCTCCCCGGGCGTCCCGAAGGACGTGCCGCGGGCCACGGCGGCCTGGACCGCTTCGACAACCTCTGGCCGGGAATGACCGAGAATCATCGGCCCCCAAGAACATACGAGGTCGACATATTCGCGGCCGTCCGCATCGATCAGATATGGACCGGTACCGGACACCATGAAACGGGGCGTACCGCCCACGGCCCGAAAGGCACGGACAGGAGAGTTCACGCCGCCAGGTGTCACAAGGGCGGCGCGGTCGAAGAGGATCTGTGAAACTGGGGCGTCATAGGGGAAGCTCACGGAATCCATGGTGTCAGAGGCTCGGATGTTCTTGCGGACAGGTGTTTCACCGCACGTTCGTTGGGGAGGTCACTGTCACGATGATCGGGTTGCGCGGCCGGGGCTGCGAGTGGTCGGGTGGAGATATGCATCGCGGTGGCGGACTGGGCGAGGGGACCGACGGCCTGGGTCCCGAGCCTGCCCGGCGTGGGAAACACCGGCGCCACGAGCGGGAAGCACGTGACGAGCCTCCCCCTCCGACGAGCAGGAGCGGGGGCCGCGTGGGGGTGACCTACAAATACTTCGGCGCACCCGACGGAGCCACGGCGGCACGCGTCCCGATCTCGATGCGCCCCGAGGAGCTGGGCGGCGACGAGCTGGGCATGGGCGGCATGTTCAGCAAGGTCAAGCCCGAGACGATAGCCGCGATGGTCCTGACCGGCATCCAGGGCATGCCCCTGCACAAGGTCCCCCCGCTGGAACTGGTCGTCCTGCACCCGGACTACGCGGTGGTCAAACTCCCGATGACGGTGGTCGACCCGCTGCGCGACATAGGCGAGGAGTCCGTGGGCGCTGCGGCCTTCATCTGGTCCACGGTCCCGGACCGCGGCGGCCCGCGCGACGCGTTCAACGTCTACCAGATGCTCCACGAATGGCAGGACTTCAGCCACCGCCTCCACGAGGCAGGCCACCAGCCGTACTGCCTTGTGTGGCCGTGACGCGGTTGACGTGCGGGTAACCAGCGGGGTCCCCCGCCGATTGTCCTGACCTCAGACACCGATCGACGCGGCCTCTCCGCACTCGGACGGTGGCCGTTGAGGACGGTGAAGCAGGACATGGTCCAGGGCGACCCCCTGTAGGCAGGCGGCCAGGTCCTGCGGGCCTAGTGTCGCCAGCGCCCACAGCGCGCTGAGCTTTCGGCCGGAGGACCAGATGGTGGTCGTGGGCGGCTGGAACGGCAGGACGGCGATGCCCGCAGCGGCGAACGGTGCTGGGTCGAGGTAGGACATGCCGCCGGTACCGCACACATAGGCGCGGGCACCGGTCACGGCAGCGAGGTCGGCGAGCCGCTGGGAGCGGCCCGGCCGGGAGGGCAAATCGCTGCTGGTGAGGATCTGGCCCTGCCAGCCGAGCAGGCCCAGCAGCAGACGAGTGGAAGCTGTGGCGACGGCAGCGGTTCTGCCGGTGTCGAAACCGTCCAGCACCGGGTCCAGGAGCCGGGCGAGGGTCGGCCAGTGCGGACTCGCTGTGTAGTGCTGCCGCAGCATCCCGGCGGTCTTCCGGCGGGCCCGGTCCGGATCAACGATCCACGCGTCCCTGATGAGGGTCGACCGTCCGTGGGGAAGGCGGGTGGGGATGGTGAGCCACTGCGAAGGGTTCGCTTCGTCCAGGGCACCGAGTCGCGCTCGGTGCTGGTAGTCGCGGCGGGTGAACTGCACGTCGTCCAGGACGATCCAGTAGTCCGCCGCGAACAGCTTGGCCAGCGTGGTCAGTCTCGGGAACAGGTTGGGCTGGTGAATTGCGCACAGTCCGCCCGGCTCTGGTAAATCAGGAAGCGATGAGACGGCTGGTGAAGCCGTCATGGATGAGGGATTCGTACGCGCCATGCACGTCCTCCGGGACCTCCTGCTTGATGGCGAATCCGAGCTTCGGATACTCGATGACCCGCTGGAGATCGCCGACGAGCATGTCCAGGACGAGCTTCTCGTCGCCGATGGACTTCACGTAGTCGTCGAACTCCAGTGGTTCCGACGCGCAGAGGATCTCGACGTCGGGCCACAGCTTGCGAGCGGTCGCGAACGACCGCCGTTCCATATAGGGCTTGGAGACCAGAAGCACCGTCGCCGGCACGATGCCGGCGGCGGCGAGGACTTCACGGGAGAGGGTGATGTTCTGCCCGGTGTTGCCTGCGTCGGGTTCCAGCAGGATCGACTCGGCAGGGACGCCGAGGTTGATGGCGTGCTCGCGAAAGTGGACGGCCTCGCCGCGCGGGAAGACCTTGGCGGTGGTGGGGCTGTTGCCGCCGGTGAAGACCAGGGTGGGGAACAGCCCTGCGCGATACAGCTCGGCGGAGTGGGTGGCGACGCCGAGGTCGTGGCTGCCCAGGCCGATCGCCACGTCGACGGGCCGCAGCTGATGGCGCATCTGGTGGTAGTCCCAGATCAGCGCGGCCCGACGCCACTGGTCCTCGGTGATGGCCTGCTGGTTGTCGCTCACGCGTCTCTCCTGGTCATCGTCGCCGGGGACCGGTCGGCCCCTCACTCGTGGCCTTGATGCCCTCGATACTGCGCAGTTGGTGCACGAGCCCGTACTGCGCGGCCGTACGGGCAGCCTGATCAAGGACGAGGAGTCCATCATCCCGGGTCGCCGCGTCGGAGAGCAGGATGTGGCCATGGGCGGTGTCCAGCCGTACGCGTTGCATCGGGGAGTCGACGGCCCCGCTGCAGCGGGCGATGTCGATGAAGCGCAGGGCCTCGGTGAGGTCGCCGGCGCCACGGCGGGCGAGAGCGAGTTTCTGGTGGGCCACCGACCAGTCATCGGGTTCGGTGAGGTCCTCGAAGTCGCGGGTCGCGGCCTGCATGACGCGGGTTGCGTAATCGTGCCGGCCGTTTTTGCTCAGCGCGGTGCCCACCCACAGACGGGCCCTCGCGCGGTCCCGACGGGAGAGGCGGTCGTCGATGGCGAGGGTTTCGTAGTGGCGGGCGGCGATCTCCAATTTGCCGGACATTTCCGTGACCACCGCGAGAGAAAGGTCGAGCTGGGCGACGCGACGCGGAATGTCGAGCTGGGCGAAGACGGCGCGAGCGCCGGCGTAGGAATGCTGGGCGGACAGAGGGCCGAGCACAGCGCCTTGGTCGCGTTTGAGGTCACCGAGCAGCGCGGTCGAGCGGGCGAAAAGGTACAGGCCCTTTTCATCCAGTTCCGGAGCGTTGAACCGCACTAACCAGCGGCTGAGCAGGCTGTCGGCGAAGGTAAAATTCTGCCGGGAGAGCGCGACGACGACGCGTTCCAGGTCCTCGGCCCACGACTCGTACTCCCAGGCTCGGGGACCGGCGGCGGTGACGCGCCGTCCAGCGTTCTGCACGGTGCCGGCCATCTCGGACAGGAGCGTCTCGAAGCGCAAGTGGGCGGGGGCGTCCGCGCGTCCGAGGGCGGTGTCGAGGATGGCCTGGGTGTCGGGTCTGGGCTCGGTTCCGGCGCGCTTGCTCTCCCACTTCGAGACCGTCGCTACGGCCACGCCGAGGTGCTCGGCAAAGGCCCGCACACTCATGCGCAGGGCGAGACGCAGCGCCCTGGCCTCCAACCCGGTCCAGTGGTGCACCGTTGCCACGCTCACTCCCTTCCGACGTCATCGAAGCAGAGGTACGCGGCCGGCGGGACAAAAGTGGAACGGAAGTAGAACGGCGGGTGATTGGTCAGAAGTCCGGCGACATCCATGCTGAGGTTCGTCACCACTTGTCGACCCTTTGGGCGGTCCCCACATGACACCCCTTACGGAACATCGCCTGGTCAGTGGACCTGTCGTCTACGGCTTCCTGCGGCTGGTGCGGGTCTCCGGAGCGCGCCACGAGGCGCTCGTCGCCTCACTCGCCGAGTACTGCCGCAGCCACGAGCTGGAGCTGTCCGGCGTCTTCACCGATCGCGAGGCGAGCACTGGCCCCGATTCGGTGGCCTTCACCGGTCTGCTGGACGTGTTGGCCCTGCCGGATGTCTACGGCGTACTCGCCCCGGCCGCGTCCCACCTCGGCCCGAAAGCGACAGCCGCTGAACGCGGTCGGCGGATTGAGGCGGCCGGGTCCCGGCTGCTTCTGGTCCGCCGGTCCCGCCCCGCGTGTTCGCCGACTGCCCCCAGCACGACGGCCCGCCACCACAGCACGGGAACCACCCGCCTCCTGGACGCCGAGTCATGAGGGCAGCGTTGACGGAAACTGTGCAGCGCTTCTTCGCGGCCCACCCCGAATCTGTGCGACAGGCAAGGGAATTCGCTTGCGAGACCCTGTCCGGATGGGACCTTGCAGGACGGATCGACGACATCCGCCTGTGCGTCTCCGAGCTGGCGACGAACGCATTGGTCCACGGCACTGTCTCCGACCACGGATTCCTGGTCCGCCTCGACGCCGGGACCGACGTCGTACGCCTTGAGGTGCACGACAGCCGCCGCCTGCGCCCCGAGAGCCGCCAGGCCGCCGACACCGACGTGTCCGGACGCGGTCTGGTCTTGTTGGCCGCGCTTGCCGACGGCTGGGGAGTGCAGGACCGCGCTCCGCTCGGAAAGATCGTTTGGTCCTGCTTCAAGACCGCAGGAGGGACGACCACGTGAGCGCCATCCGCACTCCGCCCGACCCCAAGCTTCGGTGACTGGCCTCGCTCGCCGCCCGGGGCTGGCCAGATGCCGGTCCGAACGGCCGTGGCCTCGTCCGAATCCTGCTTACCCCCAGTCCCACCTCCGCCTACCCGGGCGCTACGGATGAGAGGCAACTGCCGTGGAAACCTTCGAACGCGCCAAGCTGGACGCATACTTCGCCCGGATCGCCGTCCAATTCGCCCCCGCCGAGCAGACCTCGTCGTTCCTGATCACCCACCTACTGGCCGAGCGCCCCGCATTCGTCCGCGCCGTTGCCGCGATGACGCGGCTCACGGCGGTGCTGCCCAAGCCGAAGTCCGTCCACCCGGCTGCCCAGCGCGAGACCGAGCGGACCGTCGCCGTCGATACCCTGACCCGCGAACTGTTCACCGACCCGGACACCGCGCTGGACTACTTCGAATCCCGGGCCGCCGGGGAACCCGTGTCCCTCCTCGATGTCGGCGGCTATTTCGCGCCCACCCTCACCGACATCCACAGTCGCTTCACCGGTCGCCTGGTCGGCGTCGTCGAGGACACCGAGAACGGCCACCGCCGCTACGAATCCCTCGACAAACTGCCTTGCCCTGTCATCTCGGTGGCCCGCTCCCCGCTCAAGGATCCCGAGGACTACCTCGTCGGCCAGTCCGTCGTGTTTTCCACAGAGGCCGTCATGCGCGGGCGTGGCGACATCCTCCACGGCCGCCCCGCCCTCGTGATCGGCTTCGGCAAGCTCGGCTCCTCCATAGCCCGGCTCCTGCACGCCAAGGGCGTCCAGGTCACTGTCTTCGACATCGACCCCGTACGCCGCACCCAGGCCCTGTCTCAGGGCTTCACCGTCGCGCGCGATCGCGAGACCGCGCTCACCGGCGCCGGCCTGGTGCTCTGTGCGACCGGTGCGGTCTCCCTGCGCCGCGAGGACTTCTCCCACCTGCGCAACGGCGCCTACGTCGCCACCGTCACCTCCAGCGAGGACGAACTCGACCTCGCCGGTCTGTCGGACGTCTACACACGCACTGTCGTCGGCGACCATGTCACCCGCTACCAGACCACCGGCCATTACTTCTATCTGGCGAACGGCGGCAATGCCGTCAACTTCATCCACGGCGCGAGCGTTGGGCCATTCATCTTCCTGATCCAGGCCGAGATCCTCGCCGCAATCAGGATGCTTACCCGCGGAGATCTCGCCCCTGGCATCCACGAGGTCCCCGCACCTGACCGCGAGGCCATCGCGGCGACCTGGCTCTCCTACTTCAACAGGTGATCACCATGCCCATCACGGCCAACCACATCCGCACCACTATCACCGCGTACCTCGATCAGTACCCCGAGGACAAGCGCGAGATCGGCATCGTCCAGTGCCTCCTCGACGACGGCGACGACCTCACCAGCCGCAAATCCCTGCCCGGCCACGTCACCGCGGGCGCCATCCTCGTCGGCCGCGACGGCCGTGTCCTGCACATCCTCCACAACGCCACCGGCAAATGGCTGCTGCCCGGCGGCCACATCGAGCCCTCCGACGACACGCTCCTGCAAGCCGCCGGCCGTGAACTCGCCGAGGAGACGGGCGTCCCGCCCCACGTCGTCACTCCACACAGCGAGATCCCGCTCCACGTCGACATCCACCTCATCGACGCCAACCCCGCCAAGGCCGAACCCGCCCACCAGCACTTCGACTTCCGCTTCCTCTTCCGTACCAGCGCCGACATCGGCGAACTGCAAACCGAGGAGGTCACCGACGCGGCGTGGCGCACGGTGGAGAGCCTCGCCGACGAGCGGCTGAGGCAACGGGTCGCCAGGGCGCTTCTCTGAGCGCCGAGGGTCGACGGCTCCGGAGCACGGGTACGTTGCGCGGCCCTACCGCTCCGCGTAGCGCAGGAACTGCCAGCCCAGTACGGCCAGGGCAGCTGTCTGTGCGAGGGAGACGATCACGAGTAATGGCTCGACGGCCGGAGAGCGCCAGAAGGCGGTGACGCAGATCATCGGCAAGGCCACATGCGTGAGCAGATCCACAGCGGTCTGGAGTCGCTTGCGCGTGGTGTGGGTCGCGTCGGTGCGGTGGTACGTCTCCCAGCCGAACACCGCGCCGGGGGCATCGCTGAGTTCGGCCAGGCGCGGTCCCAACTGGTCGCGGATGTAGCAGCCGACCGCCGAGATCTTCTCGTCGTTGACCAGGTAGGTCCAGCCCAGGATCATGCAGATCACGGGGACGGCGAGCAACAGTTGAGACTTGCCGCTCTGGACGGCGATCGCCACGACCGCGGTGGACGCGGCGAGTGTGAAGTAGAGCAGGTTGTCGCGGAATCCTATGCGGGTCTTCTGCTCCTCCTTGATGCGGTCGTACTCGGCCAGCAGCAGTCTGCTCTCGGTGACGTCTTGGGTGTCGGCCACGGCCATTCCTCAGCTCGGGTTCCGGCTGCGCTGATGCGTGGGCGGGCAGGGCTCCGGCGCTCCGGCCCCTGCCCGCCCTGAAGGCCCGGACGAGTCAGTCGGCTGCTCGGAAGGACGGAAGATTGTTGGGGTTGTTTCGCTCGATCCAGCCCTTTCCGTCCGCCGCGATTCCTTCCAGGAGGCGGAAGGTGTGGATGAAGCCAGCCGCGTTGAGGTTGATCTCGGCGATGTCCTGGGCGTTTTCGTCCGGCGCCAGTTGATGGGTGTCGGCGTCTTTGACGCGAATGTTCCTGGCCGGCCCGTTGGTGAGGACGAGCTCCAGGTCGTAGCCGGTACGGGTGCGTTCCGTGACCTGTACGGAGGACAGCGCGTCGAACCGGTAGTTGCTTCGCTGCTCGTCCCCACGCTTCGCGTCGGTGAAATCGAATTCTGTGCTGATTTCACGCACGCCGTCCTGTGTGACCAGGAAAAGACGGATGCTGTAGCGCGAGTACCGCCAAGGACCGCCCTTTACCCGCCCTCGCTTGTAGGGGCGCGCGGGCGTCAGCAGGATGGTGTGGGTGATCAGGTCGCGCCAGGTGAGCTGGTAGTGGCGGAGTGCTTCGTCGACGAACAGCGTCTTGTCGCAGGTGAGCCAGGTCTCCATCTCCAGCTCACTGGGTCGCGTGGCGTCCAGGAACGACTTCCAGTTCTGGTACGCGACTTGCCGCCCGTACAGCCGCTCTTGGTACAGATGTGTTTCCTCGGCCGTTCGACGCTCCTCACCCCAGGCCTCCAGCCACAGGGACGCGGCCTCGCGTCCCGACCAGACCGCACCGACCACCGCCAGGATGGCCAGCAGCACCCGCGACGCGTCCGCGCCTGCGGCCACTGTCGCGAGCAGGGCAAGGGTCGAGATGCCGAGAATGATGACGGCGACCACACACAGGACCTTCGTGACCACCGGCGTCTTGTTCTGGTGGCGTTGATCGAACAGAGTGCCTTTGTTGAACCGGTCGCGGGCGTCCTCGGCGAGATGGCGGATCAGCCAGTTGACCCGGTCCACGCTGATTCGGCTCTCGCGGTACAGATACGCGATCTCGGTGGCGAGGCCATTGCGGACGTGGAAGGTGTGACCGAGCCATTCGTGCGAGGCGAACCCGTAAGGCGTGCGGATGGCGAAGTAATGATCGAACGAATGACGGACGCGCTTGGTGAACCCGTCGCCGGCAGCGGCGGGATCACCTGTCTGTGCGACGTAGAGTTCACGATTTGCGGCCTTCAGCTGCCGGTCCTGGTACCACCACGGGCGGCCGAAGTGAGCCACGGTCAGGCCCGCGCCGAGCGCCACCAGCAACTCGATCACCGCCGCGGCCGGATCTGCGGCCAGCGCCAGAAGCCAGAGGACTGCGGTGACGACGACAAACAGCCCGGCTCGGAGGGGGAGGGCTGCCCGCGCGGCGGGAGCGGTGCTCGGACGGGGCTGTTCCTCTTTCAGCACCGCGTTCAGGGTGCGGCGGCCGATCTTGGCCATCAGGGGGTTGTCCGCCGAGTGGGTCAGGAAAACCAGGGCCAGTGCCAGGGCCCAGCCGCAGGCCCGGTTCCAGGTGTTGTCGTCGGCTCGGGCGGAGGCGCGGCGGCCGTCCCATGCGGGCGCGGCGAGGGCGTCGTGCCACACCTGTTGCGCGGCGGACCGTTCTGCGGGGGTGGGCCAGGTGGGTCAGTTGGGACGTCGTGCCGGCGGCGACGAGGTCGGCGGCCAGGGCGCGTCGGGGCGCGCGTACCAGGTGGTCGCCGCCGAGCCGGCGGACCAAGTTGTCCCAGCCGTTGGCCGGCACCGTGATGTCGGGCCCGGCATGTCGATGACGTCCACCGGACGATCCCAGGTTTGTGTGGTGACAGCTGTGACAGGCTTGCTGACGACGTGGTGGAAGCCGACTGCCGAGGAGGGCCTCGATCATGACTGACCCATGGTCTTCGGACGATCTGCGACTCCTGAGCGAGGCCGGGGAGCTGGAGATCGCGGTCAGACGCTCCGACGACACGCTGCGGCAGTGGGTGCCGATCTGGGTCGTCTGCGCGGGTGGGCAGACGTACGTGCGGACCTGGTACCGGCGGGACACCGGCTGGTTCGGTGCCGCTCTGCGGTCGCGCCGGGCCCGTGTCCGCGTGCCGGGTCTGGAGGCCGACGTCACCGTCGAGGACATCGGCGACGCGTCGGCCGAGGTCACGGGCGAGGTCGACGCCGCGTACCGCGCCAAGTACGGCGGTGGTGACGACGGTTCGATGGTGACGGCCACGGCTGCGGCGTCCACCCTGCGGCTCGACCGCGCGTAGGCGGAACCCTAGGTCGTGTCCGGTACGAGTACGGCCGCGCCGTTGACGCGGTCGGCCGCCAGGTCGGTCAGCGCCTGGTCCGCGCGGCTCATCGGGTACGGGGTGACGGTGACCTGAATCCCGATGCGACCGGCGAGGGCCAGGAACTCCCGGCCGTCCTGGCGGGTGTTGGAGGTGACGCTGCGCAGGTCGCGCTCCTGGAAGAGATGGCGCTGATAGTTCAGCGAGGGGATGTCGGAGAGGTGGATGCCGGCGACCGCGAGCGTGCCGGAGCGGTCCAGTGCCTCCAGGGCCACCGGGACCAGGTCGCCGACGGGGGCGAACAGGACGGCCGAGTCCAGCAGTTCGGGCGGCCGGTCGTACGCGTCGCCCGCCGACGCGGCGCCGAGGCTGAGCGCCAGTTCACGTGCCCGCGCCGACCTGGTCAGCACATGGACGGTGGCGCCCTCGGCCAGGGCCACCTGCGCCGCCAGATGCGCCGAGGCGCCGAAGCCGTAGATGCCGAGCCGCCCACCCTCGGGCAGTGCGCTGCGGCGCAGCGCGCGGTAGCCGATGATCCCGGCGCACAGCAGCGGCGCGAGCGAGGCGGCGTCCTGGTCCTGCGGCAGCGGGTAGGCGAAGGCGGCCGGAACCAGCGCCAGGTCGGCGAAGCCGCCGTCCTCGTCCCAGCCCGTGTAGACGGACCGGGGGCAGAGGTTCTCCTGCCCCGCCCGGCAGTAGCGGCACGTCCCGCAGGTGCCCCGCAGCCAGGCACCCCCGGCGCGGTCGCCGACACCGAATGTCGTCACCCCTTCACCCACGGCGATCACACGCCCGACGATCTCGTGGCCGGGGACGGTCGAGGGGTGCCGGGGCGCGAGATCCCCCTCGGCCAGATGCAGATCCGTACGGCAGACGCCGCACGCCTCGACGCGTAGCGACAACTCCCCCGGGCCCGGCGCGGCCGGTCGCCGCCGGACCCGTACCAGCGGGCCGGTGTCCATGGGGCCCGGCCGCTCGACGGCCCAGCTGTGCGGTGTCTCCGGGACGGAACCGGCAGTGGTCATGATTCCAGCGTGCGGCGGCCGCCCCGCAGGGGCAACCGGGTCCGCGCCCCCGCCAGAGCGGCTAGGAGGGCTAAGACGGCCGGAGCGCCTAGGAGGCCTGGCTCAGCGCCGGGTCGGTGCGCCAGATCGCGGCGAGGTCGGACAGCGGTACGCCAAGTACCTCGCTGAGCCGGACGACGGTGCCGAACGCGGGCGTGGGCAGCCGGCCGGTCTCGATCTTGCGCAGCGTCTCGGGCGAGATCTCCGCAGCCAGGGCCACTTCGGCGGGGCTGCGTCCGGCTCGGGCGGTCCGCAGCGCGGCCCCGAGGCGTCGGCCCGCCTCGATCTGTTCGGGGGCGAGCGGATGGCGAACCATGCCCACATGCTAGAGGCGTGGGTGTACGGCGGCAACCATCGCACCCTCCGCCCCTCTGGTATAAATATACCTGTCGGCCGCCCCGGGAATCGAGGATCGCAGTGATCGTGCACAAAACTCCGCAGGACATCGAGCGTATGCACGTCACCGGCCAGTTCGTCGGCGAGGTGCTGGCCGAGCTGGGCGACCTGGCGGCGGTCGGAGTCAACCTGATGGACCTGGAGCACCACGCGCGCCGCCGGATCAAGGAGCGCGGCGCGGAGTCGTGCTACTGGGACTACGCGCCCTCCTTCGGCAGGGGCCCGTTCCGCAACGTCGTATGCCTCTCGGTGAACGACGCCGTGCTGCACGGCCTGCCGCACAGCTACAAGCTGCGCGACGGCGACCTGCTGACGATGGACATGGCGGTGACCGTCGACGGCTGGGCCGCCGACTCGGCCCACTCCGTCGTCGTCGGCACCCCGGCCGAGGAGGACCTGCGGCTGATCGAGGCCACCGAGGTCGCCCTGGAGGCCGCGATCAAGGTCGCCGTGCCGGACAACAGGCTCGGCGACATCTCGGCGGCCATCGGTGGCGTCGCCGCCGAGTACGGCTACCCGGTCAACCTGGAGTTCGGCGGCCACGGGATCGGCCGCACGATGCACGAAGACCTGCACATCCCCAACGACGGCCGCCCCGGCCGAGGCTGGAAGCTGCGCCCGGGCCTGACGATCGCGATCGAGCCCTGGTTCGCCGCCGGCACCAACAAGATCGTCTTCGACCCGGACGGCTGGACGATCCGCTCGGCCGACGGCTCACGCACCGCTCACTCCGAACACACGGTCGCGGTGACGGAGTCCGGCCCGCTGGTCCTCACCCGACGCCCTCAGAAGAACGAGCAGAGCAGCAAGGGCCGGGAACCCCGGAAGAAGTCGTCGACACCCGGCCACTGACGAGGACTTCGCCGGGGGCGGCGCCCATCCGGTCGGCGTCCGCCTTGACGACGTAGACCTCCCAGGGCTCCCTGCCGGGGCCGTGGACCCACACCTTGTCCTGGACGGCGTAGCAGCAGGACGTGTCGTTCTCCTCGAACGTGGCGAGCCCGGCGTCCTTGAGGCGGGTGGTGGCGGCGGTGACCTGCTCTGCGGTCTCGACCTCGACGCCGAGGTGGTCCAGCCGGGTCTCCTGACCCGGTTCGCCCTCGATGAGGACGAGTTTGAGCGGCGGGGTGCTGATCGCGAAGTTCGCGTAGCCGGGCCGGCGCTTGGCCGGTTCGACGCCGAACAGCTTGGAGTAGAAGGCGACCGACGCTTCGAGGTCGCCCACGTTGAGGGCGAGTTGGGCACGGGACATGGCTGTCTCCCCGGATCTCTCTGACATCCTGCATCGATGACTGTCGATGACCGTCGATGCAAGCTTGCGTCTTGTATCGACAGCCGTCAACATAGACGCATGTCGAAACAAGAGCTGGTGGTCCTCGGCCAGGACGACGACGGTGACGGCTGCTGCCCCACCCTCCTCACCGCGCCGCTGGACGAGGAGCAGGCCGCCGATCTGGCCAAGGTGTTCAAGGCCCTGGGTGACCCGGTGCGGCTGCGGCTGCTGTCGATGATCGCCTCCCGCGCGGGCGGTGAGGTCTGCGTCTGTGACCTGACCCCGGCCTTCGACGTCTCCCAGCCGACCATCTCCCACCACCTCAAGCTGCTGAAGCAGGCCGGGCTCATCGACTCCGAGCGGCGCGGGACGTGGGTCTACTACCGGCTGCTGCCGCAGATGACGGACCGGCTCGCCGCGATCCTCACCCGCCCCGCCGGGCAGCAGCCGGCCGGGACCGCGTGGTGAGCGACACCGCCACAGCGACGCCGGCAGCGCCGGCAACGCCGGCAACGATCACGGCCGGTCGTCAACTCCCGTTCCTCGACCGGTTCCTCACCGTCTGGATCCTGCTCGCGATGGCCACCGGCCTGGGTCTGGGCCGCCTCGTCCCCGGCCTGGGGAACGCACTCGCGAAGGTCACCGTCACCGGGGTCTCACTGCCGATCGCGGTCGGCCTGCTCGTCATGATGTACCCGGTCCTCGCGAAGGTCCGCTACGACCGCCTGGACACCGTCACCCGCGACCGCCGCCTGCTCGTCCCCTCCCTCGTCCTGAACTGGCTCGTCGGCCCGGCCCTGATGTTCGCCCTCGCCTGGGCCTTCCTGCCGGACCTGCCCGCGTACCGCACCGGCCTGATCATCGTCGGCCTCGCCCGCTGCATCGCCATGGTCATCATCTGGAACGACCTCGCCTGCGGCGACCGCGAGGCCGCCGCCGTGCTCGTCGCGCTGAACTCGGTGTTCCAGGTCGTCGCGTTCGCCGCGCTGGGCTGGTTCTACCTGACCGTGCTCCCCGGCTGGCTCGGTCTCGAACAGACCGCCCTGAACGTGTCGGTCTGGGAGATCGCCCGCTCCGTCCTCGTCTTCCTCGGCATCCCGCTGCTCGCCGGATTCCTCACCCGCCGCCTGGGCGAGAAGGCCAAGGGCCGCGGCTGGTACGAGACGAGGCTCGTCCCGCGCATCGGGCCCTTCGCCCTGTACGGGCTGCTGTTCACCGTCGTCGTCCTCTTCGCCCTCCAGGGCGACGCCGTCACCTCCCGGCCGCTGGACGTCGTACGGATCGCCCTGCCGCTGCTGGTGTACTTCGCCGTGATGTGGGCCGGTTCCATGGCCACCGGCCGCGCGGTCGGGCTGGGTTACCCGAAGGCGACGACCCTGGCGTTCACGGCGGCGGGCAACAACTTCGAACTCGCCATCGCGGTCGCGATCGCCACCTTCGGCGCCACCTCGGGCCAGGCGCTCGCCGGAGTCGTCGGCCCGCTCGTCGAGGTTCCCGTCCTCATCGGCCTGGTCCACGTGGCCCTGGCCGCCCGCCGCTTCTTCCCGGAAGGCACCGGTCCCGCCCATGCCTGACCCGAACCCGCCCGCGTCCGGGACCAAGCCGTCCGTCCTGTTCGTGTGCGTCCACAACGCCGGCCGCTCGCAGATGGCCGCGGCCTTCCTCACCCGCCTCGCCGAGGGCCGGATCGAGGTCCGCTCCGCCGGATCCGTACCAGCCGATACCGTGAACCCGGCAGCCGTGCGGGCCATGGCCGAGGTCGGCATCGACCTGTCCGCCGAGACGCCGAAGGTGCTGACGGCGGCGGCCGTTCAGGCGTCCGACGTGGTCATCACCATGGGCTGCGGCGACACCTGCCCCGTCTTCCCCGGCAAGCGGTACCTCGACTGGCAACTCGACGACCCCGCAGGCCAGGGCATCGAAGCGGTACGGCCCATCCGCGACGAGATCGAGCGACGCGTCCACACCCTGCTCGCCGAACTCCCGTAACTCCGCCAATTCTGCCGAGCCAGGACGGGGTCTCCACACCATTCGCAGCGCCGCTCGCCGCGCTCGCTTCAGAGCACCTGCGCGGAGCCGAACTCGACGAACCGGCGGAGCTCTTCGCGGACCCGCACACCTCGAACGCGCAGATCTTCGTCGTCCGCCGCGTGATGGAGATCCGCAGTGATGTCCAGCACCCTCGTCGCGGCATCGACCAGTCGCGGGTCGTCGGACAGAAAATCGACCTGGTAGAGACAATGCCAGGCCGATGCCCGAATGCGGTAGCACTCTGCCTTAGCCTCTAGGCGGGCAGCCTCGGGGAGTTGGCGATGCGCGGAGTCCCAACGCACGAACTCCGCCCTCCGATAAGTCATGATCACCTTTGCGAACTCACCATATACAGCCAGTCGCTGCTCTCTCAGCCGCTCGGACCGCGCGAACATCTCGGACCGGGACGTCGAGCGACTCTGCAGCATGTGGTTCACCACAGATCCGGACAAGGTCCCTAAGATCGCTATCGCCGCCGCCACATAAGAGTCCACCCAGGAAGTCAAGCACGCGGCTCGGGAACCACGCACCTCAACTGAACGCAGCACTAACTCCGGTCCAACAGCTCGGCTGACACGCACTCAGATCGTGCGTATGGTGGAAACCCTGGCTCGCTTACCAAAGCCTTACCTTCGTGCACGCGTGGTACGGAGTGTGGCAACTGTGACCAGAGGGGGATGTGTTGCAGATTGTCGGCCACCATACGCATCTGTCCGCCGGCGACATTAGACGCCTCATCGGAAGTGTCCCGGCGCTCTCCGATGCGACATCTGCGGGTGAGCCGCTGATACGTCTGCTTCCGGGCGGTTATACCGGTTCGCTCGTCGCACTGATCTGGACAGCCCACTTGGACCCCGTCGTACTCAAAGCTGGTCCGGGCGAACAGATCACGGCGGAGCACGATCACAGAGCGGTCTTCACAGGGGGCGACCCCTGGCTGACCGAATACGGCGTTGACGGGATCTACGGACCGGTGGAGGTAGAGATCGACGGCCGGCCGGACCTCTGGTCGGCGTTGGTATACCGGTACATCGGCGGAAAGACCTTCGAGGAGATTGACAACTACGGTGACTTCGAGGCGCTCATCCGGTCTTATCTGTGGAACACGAATCGCGACGAATCCCCGTCCGAAGCGACGCTGCGCGAGTGTTTCCGCACCATCGCCCTAAACCTCGCGGACAACAAGAGCGTCCGTGAATCGAACGTCGCCCAGCCTCTGCTCAAGTACATCCCGCCTCTCCGATGGGACGCGGGGATTATGGCAGCTATCAACACTGCGCGGTCTTTCTGTCCCGACCTCCCCGAACTGGTGGGCTTCCGGGAATGGTGGGAGGAGGGCATCGCCTCCATCCGCGTGGCACCTGTGCACGACGACCGCCTGTTGCACGGCGATGTACGGTTCGCCAACATTCTGGTGGACTCAGTTCATTCAGAAGTCCATCTGATCGACTTCGGGAACGGCCGCCGGGGACACATCTTCGAGGACTTTGCTCGATTCGAGACAGATCTGCTCTTCCGTACCACTCCTCGGATCGAAGGCAGTGAAGGACTGGACCAGTCGAAGCTTTTCGAGGCGGTCCAGTATCTGCTGCGGGACGAGGTCAGTCTGGGGGAAGGGAACAGGAACGACAGCAGTCGGCAGGTCAAATGCATCAGCCAATGGCGTCAGGTCATGTATCAAGCCCTCCCCAAGATGACCCTCCCGGGGGCCCTGATGATGTACCGATGGTTCCTACTGCGGGAATGCCTCAAGAGAACGCGGTGGACGGCCGGGATCTCATTGGGCCACGACGAGCCGGATTCGGCATCACTGATCTACACCATCTGCGCCCTGCGCCGCCGGCTGTCCGGAGCGGGTGAGGTCGGCACCCGGATCTCCACCGCCCCCCAAGTTCTCGCCGCCTCCCTGCGCTGCCGGGCCGC
The DNA here is from genome assembly GCF_036084755.1 of Streptomyces sp. NBC_00370. Taxonomy (NCBI): domain Bacteria; kingdom Bacillati; phylum Actinomycetota; class Actinomycetes; order Kitasatosporales; family Streptomycetaceae; genus Streptomyces; species Streptomyces sp. NBC_00370. The sequence continues at coordinate 4,987,668 of NZ_CP107968.1, read as the reverse complement.
GTTCGTCCCGACACGTGGATCGGAACGCGTGGTGAACCAGCAGCGGAACGCCGCGAAGAAGGCGGCACTCGAAGAAGCGGCGACCAGAATCTCGACGGTCCGCCTCCTTGCCGAGACGGGACAGTCATATCTCTCGGCGAGAGGGCAGTTCATCGGCGAAATCCGCGACGTACTGAGTGCCGGGGGCGGCGTGCAGGTAGCAATTTGCAGTCCCTACGTACCCGAGTACTTCGGACTCTCCAAATCCTACGAAGAACATGACGAGCGTTCCTACACGCTCAACGCCGATCTACTCAGGAAAACGGACGAGAGCATCGGCGGCTTCGAAATCCTGCACCGGGAGTTCGGACCCCTGATCGAAGTCAGACTGTGCAGATTCGGCGTCGGTGCGACCGTCCTCATCACCGACGAGACATCATTTTACGAGCCGTACTTCAGGACGCAGCGCGCCAAGCGGCAGAGGCTCCTCTTCGATTCGTTCGAGCTCCAATTCGATAGCTCGGGACTGCACAGCAGAAGCCTGATGGAGGAGACGTTCGCCTTCCATTGGAGGAATTCCGACCCGGTACTGGAGGCCAAGAACAGGTTGAGCGGGTACGAAGCCCTCCGCGAAGCGTTTCTGGACCTCTGGCCGTGACCGCCGAGACGAGTGCGGCCCAGCACTTACCCCCGCTGATAGCGGAGCATGACACCTGGATAAGCGTCGATCCGGTGACAGGCTGCCCTGCGGACTGCGCATACTGCTACCTCGGCCCTCTCGGTCTGCGCGCCACCAGGCCGGTCCCGCGCATCACACCGCGCCGCACGGCTGAAGAAGTGCACAAGTTTCTGCACGGCCGACGGGCCGAACTGATTGACCCACTCGAAGACCCCACACCACTGTGTCTCGGAAACTACACCGATATGCTGATGACTCCGGAGAACAGACGGGCGACGGTCGAGACACTGCGGGAAATATCCCGGACCATACGGCCGAGAACCACCATACTCATCACCAAATCAATACTGCGAGAGGAAACCGTCGCCGAGATCGATGAGCTCGAATGGCCTGTGGTGTGGTTCTTCAGCCAATCTTTCGCTCGAAATGCCGGAATACCCCTGGAACGGGGCAGGATCTCCCACTTCGAAGACACTCTTGCGAATGCACGCCTGATCAGCGCCTCGAAGAATCAGCAGGCTGTTCATTTTTGGCGCCCTTTTGTCCAGGAGCTGACGCCGGCGCCCGCCGACATGCCTTTCTGGGTCGCATCCCTGAAAAATTCCGGCATGCGCTGCTCCGTACTGACGGGCTTACGGCTCGGCCCCGGGGTTCCCGACGACGATCCTCGGCTGCACACCCATTTACCCGATTCGATGCGAGCGGGACTGCGAACGACGCAGATGTTCGATCAGGAGAGCTGGAAAGAGGCAACCCGGGCCGGACGGCACGTCGGCTACCCCGTCTACCGGAACAGCTCGTGCGCCTTGGCGCTGGTCAGTGAGGCCAGGGAGCAGCTCGGCACGTGGAACCCGGCCGTGTTCGCCGACCGCTGCACTCCCTGTTTCTGTCCTGCGGACCAGCGCCGTAGATGCTTACCCATTCGCCCTCCGAATCATGAAGAAGGGCACAATCCAACTGAACTGTGTGAGAGACTGGGGCGCTTCTTGAAGATAAACAGCGATCGCATCTCCATCAATGAAGTCAAGAAATACCTATATATTGAGGCTGCCGTGTCAGAGTTTGATTACAACACGATTATGCACGCCATGCGCGGGCGCTACGTACCGGTCGTACAGTCGACCGAGTGGCGCAGGGCATGGAAAAGCGCATGGTCGACAGAGGCCAGGCGGCGCGCGGGCGACGACCCGACGGCGCCCTTCCGAAGTGTGATGCCCTGATGAGTGAGCTCCTACCGAGCAGTACCGCCACCGCCCCGCCCGCGGAGTACAGCGCGCGCATCGATCGATTGCGCCAGATCACCGGTTTCGTCACGGTGTACGGGGAGGAAACTGATCCCCGCGTTTCGGTATTCGCACGGCTGTGGCATGTCGAGCGGGTGGCACTGGTCACCAAAATGATGTCCGGCATCACCGATGCCGGAAAGGTCGAGCGGGTCGACAAGCTCGTCTGGCTTCATGATCTCAACAGATGGCCGTTCGCGCACAACGCCGAGCGAGGTTTTTTCGATCAGGCCGACAATGTGGCGGAGTATTTCTCCGCCGACACGGACCTGACTGCTGAGGATGTGCTCGATCTTCGAAGAATTCACGAGAAAGACCCTGCGGCCCTCTCGCACGAGGGCAGGATTGTTCTTTTCGCCGACGCTCTCACAGGCGCGATCGAGGACATTCTCCTGGCGGTGACTGGTCTGAATCTGCATCCACGTGTCATCCCCCGCGAAGTGGAAGATCTTCTGGGTTTCTCGCTGCGACAGGGCCAGTGGTACACCCAATGCGCGCAACTGACACGCACCCTGCATACCGCCGGCGACCCACAAATTTCCGACTTCCAGGAAGAGTTCAAGTACGTCTTCAGCTCACTGATCAAAATCTTCCTCGACCGGCACAACCTCAACGAACTGCACTCAGGGTGCCAGGAGCTCTTCTCTATCACCGGCTACATCAAGAAAAAATTCATCCGGCCGGTGATTTTCCCGGTGAACAACGAGCAGGTATGTCACTCCTCGTGGATCCGGCACCAGGTAATGCCCTGGTATCTCACCCACGTAAAGGACGCGAGGACGCGGCTGCTCAAAATCGGGGAAGCTGAGTTCGTCGCTGATGTCTTAGCTCTTGATTCGCCATTCAAAGCTGACCAGTTCCTGGCGGACATGGAGTATGTATCCCGTGAGACACCTGCGCGGGCTTTCGTCAGATGAACGACATCAACGGAATTGCGAACATCCCCGTCGGGCGGACCGTAGTTGCGCCAGGCCGCCCGCTCGCGGCGCCGGTACGGGCGGCTCGTGGCGACGGTACGGGCGGCTCGTAGTGTCGGTGCGCCGGTCGCGCCGCTCAGAACGTGGCTATCGGGTTGACCGGGGCTCCCGTCATGCCGTGGATGCGGGGCGGGGCGACCGTCAGCATGAAGCTGTAGCGGTTCAGCTCCGCGCACAGTGCCGCCAGGTCGTCCAGTTCGGCCACGTCGATCAGGGGCATCGCCAGCCGCCCCAGCGCGACGCCGTGCAGCGGGGACGGTCCGCCGGGGTCCAGGGGCGGATACGCGTCTCCGCGGTCGCCGGCGAAGACCGAGACGCCCCGGCTGTGCATCCAGCGCACCGCGTCGACGCTGATTCCCGGCGTCGGACGGTCGGCGAGCAGGGGGTGGGCCGGCCAGCCGAAGCGGACCACCAGCGCGTCTCCCGACCGTACTTCGACGCTCTGACGCTTCTCGGCCGCCTCGAAATCGGTGGACGACACGGGGTGTCCGGACGGAAGGGGCTCTTCGGGGGCCAGGTCGAGCAGCACTCCCCGCGTGACGATGCCGGCGGCGAAGGCCGTGGTCGACGCCGCCGTGACACCTCCGGCCGTCACGACCTCGGCCCTCGGCCGGCCGGGGTAGACCTCGTCGTCGCTCGACCAGTGCGCGAGCGCGTCGATGTGCGTGGACTTGCCGTGGTGGTTCGCGACCAGCATCACATCGGCCGCGACGCCCACCCCGGTGTAGGCCATCATGTGCTGGACGGGCGAGGTCTCCACCGTCGTGGGCGAGAACGGGGTGCTGAGCATCGGCTGGGGAATGATCGGCTGCGCCAGCGAGGCCCATCGCCCGGTCCGTACCTCAGCTGCGGCCGCCGCGCGTACGTCGTCGGTGATCAGGTTGAGCGTGCCCAGTTCGTCCTCGGCCCCCCACCGCCCCCAGTTGTCCGGCAGGTCCGGCAGGTCCGGCAGGTCCGGCATGGCGGGCTGGGTCGGGTCGGTCTGATCGGCCATGTGGTCGGCGCCCTCTCGTCACTGTCCGCCGCGGCCGGCGGCTCCACGTCGGGGCGACGCTACTCCACCGCGTCACAGGGCGATGAGGCCCGCCTCCGTGGGGCGGAAGCCGCAGGCTTCGAAGTAGAACGGGCGGAGGTGTTCCTCGAAGTCGACGTGCAGCCATTCGCAGCCCGCCGCGCGGGCGCCCTCGGCCGCTGCCTTGATCAGGGCCGCGCCGATGCCCTGGGAGCGGGCCACGGTGGAGACGACCGTGTCCAGGACGAAGGCGTGGGAGCCGCCGTCCCAGGCGACGTTGACGAAGCCGACGAGGGTGTCGTGCCGGCGGGCGCAGACCCAGCCGAGGCTGTGGCGGGTCAGTTGGGTGCGCCAGTCGGTGAACTCGGCCGGGTGGCCGAAGCCTTCCGCGTGGAGGTCGTTGAGGGCCTTGTTCTCGAACTCGCCCCGCCAGGTGTACGTGTACGTGTCGGTGTCCGGCGCCTTCGGGGTCAACAGGTCCAGCGCCTCCGTCCAGTTGAAGACGCCCGGCGTCGTGACGTGTGGTTCGTACGTGCCGATGCGGACGTTCATCTCCCGCAGGCGGGTGAGGCTTTGGCGGTAGGCCGGGTGGGCTGCCTGCGCCGCGTTCACGCACGGGAGGGCCGCCGTGGGGACGCGCAGGCCGTGGGCCTCGCAGAGGATGCCGAGGGCCAGGGTGTCGGAGATGCCCGCCGCCCACTTGTTGATCGTGTTGAACGTGGCGGGGGCGACCGCGATGGCGTCCGGGTCCGGCAGGGGGCGTGGGTCGCCGGGGCGGCGCCAGGCCGAGCGGATCGGGTAGCCCGTCTGCGCCTCGATCGCCTTCGCGTCGATGAAGCCCAGGCCCTGCGGGGTCGCCACCACGCCCACGTCCCAGCCCTGTCGCTGGGCGGCGGTGATGAGTTCGCCGACGCCGCCGGCGATCCCGGACGCGCAGACGACCACGTACAGGAAGGGTCTCGTCCCGGGGCCGGCCTCGGATGTGTTCGCGGTCATTCCGGTCAGCCTAGACCGGCCGGCCCCGGGACCGCTCGCGCGTTTCCCGGGGCCGGCGTGCAGGTCGTACGCGGTCAGCGGCGCGGCGCCAGGACCTCCGACAGCACGTCGTGCACGTACGTGTTCGGGTGCTTGCCCGAGAAGCGGTCCGAGAGCGGGCCGCTCGCCGTCACCGCGACGTCCACGCTCGTGTGGCCCGACGTCGTCCAGTCGAGGTAGAACTTCTTCTCGCTGCCCCGGATCGAGAACGGCCCGTCCTCGGCCGAGATCCCGTCGCCCGACTCGTCGGCCGTGTCGGTCTCCTCGACCGCCAGGCCGCCCGTCTCGTGGTCGGCGGTGACGACGAGCAGGGTGTCCGGGTGCGTCGCCACGTACGCGCGGGCGACCGCGACCGTCTTCTCCAGCTGCCGCATCGACTGCAGCAGCTTGGCACCGTTGTTGGAGTGCGCGAACTCGTCGGTGCCCTCCTCCTCGACCATGAGGAAGAAGCCCTTCTTGTTCTTCTCCAGGCTGCCCAGGGCCTTGGTCGTCATGGTCGGCAGGTCGACGACCGGGTCGTAGATGTCGCCCTGGCCCTCGGGGCGCTGCTGGAACATCTCCTCGTTGCTGAACAGGCCCAGGATCTTGCCGTTCTTGGCCTTGTCGAGCTGCTTGGCGCTGGAGACGTACGAGTAACCGGCCTTCTTGGCCTTGTTGATGAGGTTGCCCTGGGTGCCGACGCTGCCCTCGGCCGGGTCCTCGGCGGGCTTGTCCTTGAACGCGCCCGGGGTGCCCTTCGGCAGCCACCAGTCCTCGCCGCCGCCCAGGATCACGTCGGGCTTGCTGACGTCGAGGTACTGGCGCGCGATGTCGTCCTGCTTGCTGCGGTCCGCGCTGTTGGCGAAGAAGGCGGCGGGCGAGGCGTCGGTGACCTGCGCCGTGGTGACGAGACCTGTTGCCTTGCCCGCCGACTTGGCCTGCTGGCCGAGCGTGGCGAGACGGTTGCCGTCGACGTCGACGCTGATCGCGCCGTTGTACGTCTTCTCGCCCGTCGCCCAGGCGGTGGCGACGGCGGCCGAGTCCGTGATGACGGCCTTCGGGTCGTCCGGAGTGGTGGTCAGCTGGCCGGAGTTGGTCAGCTTGTCCATGTTGAGCTGACCGTACAGACCGGTCAGGTTCAGCCGGGCGGCCTCGCGTGCGGCGGCGCCCATGCCGTCGCCGTTGATGAAGATGACGTTCTTCGCCTTCGGGGCCTTGGCCTTCGCCGCGACCTGCGGGGCGCTCGCCGAGGCTCCGAACGTCGGGCTGATCACCATGGTCGCCACGACCGCGGCCGCCGCTGCCGCCCCCGACGCACCCCACATCCGTGTATTACGCACGCGTGTGTTCACAACAGCTCCTAGTGAGTCTTTACCCGGCTTTGCCAAGGCATCGGCAAGGCATCGCCAGGACCATAGGCGCGCATGAAGTACCGCACGGTGAACGTGGGGTGGCCGGTGGCTGACGGGGTGGCGGAGCCGTTATGCGTCCCCGCCCCCCGACGAGCCTTCTAAGACCCCTCCTAGGACCCCTCCGCCGAGCCCTCCGACGAGCCCTCCAACTCCCCCTCGGTCTCCAGGAACGCCGCCCGCAGCGCGTCCAGCACCGCCGGGTCCGGCTTCGCCCACATCCCGCGCGACTCCGCCTCCAGCAGCCGCTCCGCGATGCCGTGCAGCGCCCAGGGGTTGGCCTCTTGCAGGAACTCCCGGTTCTCCGGGTCCAGTACGTACGTCTCGGTGAGCTTGTCGTACATCCAGTCGGCCACGACGCCCGTCGTCGCGTCGTACCCGAAGAGGTAGTCGACGGTCGCCGCCAGTTCGAAGGCGCCCTTGTAGCCGTGCCGCCGCATCGCCGCGATCCAGCGGGGGTTGACCACCCGGGCGCGGAAGACCCGCGACGTCTCCTCGACCAGGGTGCGGGTGCGGACCGTCTCGGGCCGGGTCGAGTCGCCGATGTACGCCTCGGGCGCCGTGCCCTTGAGCGCGCGCACGGTCGCGACCATGCCGCCGTGGTACTGGAAGTAGTCGTCGGAGTCCGCGATGTCGTGCTCGCGGGTGTCGGTGTTCTTCGCGGCGACGGCGATGCGCTTGTACGCCGTCTCCATCTCCCCGCGCGCGGGCCGCCCGTCGAGTTCGCGGCCGTACGCGTACCCGCCCCACACCGTGTAGACCTCGGCCAGGTCGGCGTCGGTGCGCCAGTCCCGGCTGTCGATGAGCTGGAGGATGCCCGCGCCGTACGTGCCTGGCCGGGAGCCGAAGATACGGGTCGTGGCGCGGCGTTCGTCGCCGTGCTCCGCGAGGTCGGCCTGGGCGTGCGCGCGGATGTAGTTGGCGTCGGCGGGCTCGTCCAGTGAGGCGGCGAGCCGTACGGCGTCGTCCAGCAGCCCGATGGCGTGCGGGAAGGCGTCGCGGAAGAAGCCGCTGATGCGCAGCGTGACGTCGATGCGGGGGCGGCCCAACTCGGTTGCGGAGACCGGCTCAAGGCCTGTCACGCGCCGCGAAGCGTCGTCCCAGACCGGCCGGATCCCCAGCAGCGCCAGCGCCTCGGCGATGTCGTCGCCCGAGGTGCGCATCGCGCTCGTGCCCCACAGCGAGAGCCCGACCGAGGTCGGCCAGTCGCCGTTGTCGGTGCGGTAGCGCTCCAGGAGGGATTCGGCGAGCGCCTGGCCGGTCTCCCAGGCGAGCCTGGACGGTACGGCCTTGGGGTCGACGGAGTAGAAGTTGCGGCCCGTCGGCAGGACGTTGACCAGGCCGCGCAGCGGCGATCCGGAGGGACCCGACGGTACGAAGCCGCCGTTCAGCGCGAGGACGGCGTGGTCGATCTCGTCCGTCGTCGCGGCGAGCCGCGGCACGACCTCGCGGGCCGCGAACTCCAGGATGTCGGCAACGGCCTTGCCGTGCCCGGCCGTTACGCCGGCGACGGCGGCCGGGTCCCAGTCCGCGTCCTCCATCGCCTGGACGAGCGCACGCGCCCGCTCCTCCGCCTCGTCGGCCGTGGTGCGGGTCGCCGCCGACTCGTCCAGGCCGAGCGCCTCGCGCAGTCCGGGCAGCGAGGTCGTACCGCCCCAGATCTGCCGGGCGCGCAGGATCGCCAGGACGAGACTGACGCGCGCGTCGCCGGCCGGGGCGCCGCCCAGGACGTGCAGCCCGTCGCGGATCTGCGCGTCCTTGATCTCGCAGAGCCAGCCGTCGACATGGAGGATGAACTCGTCGAAGCCGTCGTCGTCGGGCCGGTCCTCAAGGCCGAGGTCGTGGTCGAGCTTGGCCGCCTGGATCAGCGTCCAGATCTGGGCGCGGATCGCGGGCAGCTTCGCCGGGTCCATCGACGCGATGGCCGCGTGCTCGTCGAGCAGTTGCTCAAGGCGCGCGATGTCGCCGTACGACTCGGCGCGGGCCATCGGCGGTACGAGGTGGTCCACGAGCGTCGCGTGCACCCGGCGCTTGGCCTGGGTGCCCTCGCCCGGGTCGTTGACGAGGAACGGGTAGATCAGCGGCAGATCGCCGAGGGCCGCGTCCGGCGCGCAGGCGGCGGACAGGCCGGCGTTCTTGCCGGGCAGCCATTCCAGGTTGCCGTGCTTGCCGAGGTGGATCATCGCGTCGGCGCCGAAACCGCCGTCCTCGCGCGCCGCCTGGATCCACCGGTAGGCGGCCAAGTAGTGGTGCGAAGGCGGCAGATCGGGGTCGTGGTAGATCGCGATGGGGTTCTCGCCGAAGCCGCGCGGCGGCTGGATGAGGATCAGCAGATTGCCCCGGCGCAGCGCGGCCAGGACGATGTCGCCGTCCGGGTCACCGCCGTTGGCGGTCCGGCTGCGGTCCAGGAACATCTCGCCCGGCGGCGGCCCCCAGTGCCGCTCGACCGACTCCCGCAGCACGGCGGGCAGTTGCCCGTACCAGCGCCGGTAGTCGGCGGCCGGTATCCGCACCGGGTTACGGGCCAGCTGCTCCTCGGTGAGCCATTCCTGGTCGTGCCCGCCGGCCTCGATCAGGGCGTAGATCAGCTCGTCACCGTCGCCGGACTCAAGGCCGGGTACGGGCTCGTCGCCGAAGTCGTAGCCCTCGGCGGCCAGTCGGCGCAGCAGCGCGACCGCGCTCGCCGGGGTGTCGAGCCCGACGGCGTTGCCGATCCGCGAGTGCTTCGTCGGGTACGCGGAGAGGACGAGCGCCAACCGCTTGTCGGGGTTGGGGATATGGCGCAGCCGCGCGTGCCGTACGGCGATCCCGGCCACCCGCGCGGCCCGCTCCGGGTCGGCGACGTAGGCGGGCAGCCCGTCCTCGTCGATCTCCTTGAAGGAGAACGGCACGGTGATCAGCCGCCCGTCGAACTCCGGTACGGCGACCTGCCCGGCCGCGTCCAGCGGCGAAAGGCCCTCGTCGCTCTCCTCCCACGCGGCGCGCGACCCGGTCAGGCACAGCGCCTGGAGGATCGGCACGCCGAGCGCGGCGAGCGCGCCCGCGTCCCACGACTCGTCGTCCTCGCCCGCCGACGCCTGCGCGGGCTTCGTACCGCCCGCGGCGAGCACGGTCGTGACGAGCGCGTCGGCGGCGCCCAGCGCGGCCAGCAGCTCGGGTTCGGGGGCGCGCAGGGACGCCACGTACAGCGGCAGGGCCCGGCCGCCCGCGTTCTCGATCGCGGAGCAGAGGGTGTCGACGAAGGCGGTGTTGCCGCTCATGTGGTGGGCGCGGTAGTAGAGCACCGCGATCAGCGGCCCTTCAGCGGAGGGCGACGCGGTGCGCTCCAGCTCGCCCCAGGTCGGAGCGGGGGCCGGCGGCTCGAAGCCGTGCCCGGTCAGCAGGACCGTGTCGGAGAGGAACCGCGCGAGCTGGTCCAGGTTGGCCGGGCCGCCGTGCGCGAGATACGCGTGCGCCTCGGCCGCGATCCCGATCGGGACGGTCGACGCCTCCATCAACTGCGCGTCGGGCGCCTGCTCGCCTGTGAGGACCACCACAGGCAGGTCGCGCGCGAGGAGCAGGTCGATGCCGTCCTGCCAGGCGCGCAGACCGCCGAGGAGCCGTACGACGACGAGGTCCGCGCCGTCGAGCAGCGCGGGCAGCTCGTCGAGCGGCAGCCGCGCCGGGTTGGCGAAGCGGTACGGCACGGGGCTCTCCGCCGCGTTGGCGGCGCGCGCGCTGAGCAGGTCGGTGTCGGACGTGGACAGGAGCAGGATCATGAGCCGGCTGGCCTTCCTCGGGGTCCGCGCCCCGGGCGGTAGGTCGGACGGCGGGAGTTCCTGGCTCGCCCGGCTTTCGCCCGGCTCACAGTGGCGGGACCGCGCCGGCTTCGCACCGGGCTTCCTCCCTGATCGCCGTCCTGGCGATGGCGGGCCCGGGATCCGGCGGCCCGCCGCTCTGCATAGTAGGTGGTGCAGGTCATCGGCCGGGAGAGCGCCTGAAGGGGCCCCGGCGTCCGGCAGGGGAGCGAAGAGGCGCACGTGGGTATGCTCGCCGCCATGCCGCCGACCTCGCCAACACCCGTGAACCGGGACGAAGCTCCCGCACGGGAGCGCGGCCCCGCCGTACGCGAGCGCGGCGACGCGTGCCCCGGCGCGCTGCGGCTGCATCCGGCCGACGACGGCCGCCTCGCGCGACTTCGGCTGCCCGCCGGACTCCTGACGTTCCGTCAGGCGGAGGTGCTGGCGTCGGCCGCGGAGCGTCTTGGCGACGGCCATCTCGACCTCACGTCCCGAGGCAACGTCCAGCTGCGCGGTCTGGGCGAGAGCTGCGGCGGCGAGCTGGCGCGGCTGCTGTACGACGCCGGTCTGCTGCCGTCGGAGGAGCACGAGCGGGTCCGCAACATCGTCGCGTCACCGCTGGCCGGACTGGACGAAGTCCCGTACACGGACGTCCAGTTGTGGGCCCGCGAACTGGACGGGCTGCTCTGCGCGAGCCCGGCGGCGACGGGACTTTCCGGCCGCTTCCTGTTCGCGCTGGACGACGGCCGGGGCGATGTCGCTGAGCTGGGCGCCGATGTGACGTTGCTCGCACGGCCCGACGGATCGGCGACGGTACGTACCGGCACGAACAGGACAGGCGGCCCGGTCGTCCTGGCCGCGAACGCCCCGAAGGCGGCACTGGTGGCGGCGGAGACGTTCCTCACGCTGGCGGAGGCGACCGGCTCGGGCGCCTGGCGCGTAAGGGAGTTGCCGGACGGCCACGGCTTGGCCGGGGCGGTGGAGGGCGCGCTGCGCGCGGCGGGCCTCCTGGCGACCGGGGGCGCCACGGCGGAGCCGGGCGACACGGCAGGGCCCGGTGCCGCCGCAGACCGGGACACCGTCCAGGCGCCCGACACCACCACAGAGCGGGCGATCCAGGCAGGGCGCAACCAGTCCGCAGGACCGGAAACGCTCGCCAACCCGGACGCCACGGCGGAGCCGGGCAATGCGGGGCCGGAGGCCACCGCCGCGCCCTGCAGCACGCTGGCGCCGGGGCCGGAGTTCACGGCTGGGCCGGACCCCACGCCGGGGCCGGAGTTCACGGCTGGGCCGGACCCCACGCCGGGGCCGGAGTTCACGGCAGGGCCGGACCCCGAGGCCACCCCCCTGCCGGAGGCCACCGCCGGGCCGGGCAGCACACCCGGGCCGGACTCCACCGCGATACCCCCGTCGCCCGACGCCGGCACTGCCCGCCCTCACGTCCCCGGCGCGCAGCCCCCGCCCGGTCTCATCCACTCCCCCCGCGACGGCACCACCGCCGTCTCCGTCTACGCGCCGCTCGGCCGCCTCAGCGTCGCGCAGTGGCGGCTGTTGCAGGACACCCGCAGCGGAACGGGTGAGCTGCGCGTCACCCCCTGGCGTGGCGTCGTGATCCCCGGCCTCGCCCCCGCCGCCGCGCGTGACCTGCTGGCCCGCCTCCGCACGGCGGGCCTGATCACCGACGTCACCTCCCCCTGGTACGGCGTGAGCGCGTGCACCGGCCGGCCCGGCTGTGCGAAGGCGCTCTCGGACGTACGGTCCGACGCGGCCCCGCGCCGGCACCCGGACGACCCGCCCGTCCACTGGTCGGGCTGCGCCCGCCGCTGCGGCCATCCGGCCGGGCGGAGCTGGGTCGACCTCGTCGCGACGGGCGAAGGCATCTACCAACCATGGCGACAGACGAGATGAGCGAGACCCCTGTGTCCACAGCGTTCGACTACGAGAAGGACGGCGCGGCGATCTACCGCCGCTCGTTCGCCACGATCCGCGCCGAGGCGGACCTGACCGGACTCCCCGCCGATGTCGCGCAGGTCGCCGTCCGGATGATCCACGCCTGCGGCATGGTCGACCTGGTCGCGGACCTCGGCTTCACCACCGGCGTGGTGGCCCGCGCCCGCGAGGCGCTGCGGGCCGGCGCGCCGATCCTGTGCGACGTCTCGATGGTCGCCAGCGGCGTCACCCGCAAGCGGCTGCCCGCCGGCAACGACGTCGTCTGCACCCTGTCCGACCCGTCCGTCCCCGCCCTCGCCGCCGAGCTGGGCACGACGCGCAGCGCGGCGGCCATGGAGCTGTGGCGGGAGCGGATGGGCGGCGCGGTGATCGCCGTGGGCAACGCGCCGACCTCGCTGTTCCGGCTGCTGGAGATGATCGAGGACGGCGCACCCCGCCCGGCCGCCGTCATCGGCGTCCCGGTCGGTTTCATCGGCGCCGCCGAGTCGAAGGACGCGCTCGCCGCGCACCCCTCGGGTCTGGAACACCTCGTCGTACGGGGCAGGCGCGGCGGCAGCGCGATAGCGGCGGCGGCCATCAACGCGATCGCGAGCGAGGAAGAGTAGTGACCGAGAACACCGCAGGAACCGGCAGGCTGTACGGCGTGGGCCTCGGCCCCGGCGACCCCTCCCTCATGACCGTCCGCGCCGTCCAGGTCATCGCCGAGGCCGACGTCGTCGCGTACCACTGCGCCCAGCACGGCCGGTCCATCGCCCGCTCCATCGCCGCCGAACACCTGCGCCCCGACCACGTCGAGGAGCGGCTGGTCTACCCGGTCACCACCGGGACGACCGACCACCCCGGCGGCTACCAGGGCGCCATGGAGGACTTCTACGCCGAGTCCGCCGCCCGGCTCGCCGCGCATCTGGACGCGGGCCGCACGGTCGCCGTGATCGCCGAGGGCGATCCGCTCTTCTATGGCTCGTACATGCACATGCACAAGCGGCTCGCCGACCGGTATCCCACCGAGGTCGTCCCGGGCGTCACGTCCGTGAGCGCCGCTGCGGCCCGGCTCGGTACGCCGCTGGTCGAGGGCGAGGAGGTGCTGACGGTCTTGCCGGGCACCCTGCCCGAGGAGGAGCTGACGGCCCGCCTCGCGTCGGCCGACTCGGCGGTGGTGATGAAGCTCGGCCGCACCTTCCCCGCCGTGCGGCGCGCCATCGAACGCGCGGGCCGGCTCCCCGACGCCCAGTACGTCGAGCGCGCCACGATGAGCGGCGAACGCACCCTGCCCCTCGCCGACGCCGACCCGGACTCCGTGCCGTACTTCGCCGTCGCCGTCCTGCCCAGCCGGGTCGACGCGGCACCAAGACAAAACCGCGAACGCGGCGAGGTCGTCGTCATCGGCACCGGCCCCGCAGGCCCGATGTGGCTGACGCCCGAGGCGCGCGGCGAGCTGGCGGCGGCCGAGGATCTGGTCGGCTACACGACGTATCTCGACCGGGTACCGGTACGGGCGGGCCAGCGGCGCCACCCGTCCGACAACAAGGTCGAGTCGGAGCGCGCCGAGTTCGCCCTGGACCTCGCGAAGCGCGGCCGGCGCGTGGCGGTCGTCTCCTCGGGCGATCCGGGCGTCTTCGCCATGGCCACGGCGGTCCTGGAGGTCGCCTCGACCGACGCGTACCGCGACGTGCCCGTACGGATCCTGCCGGGCCTGACGGCGGCCAACGCCGCCGCCTCCCGGGTGGGCGCCCCGCTGGGCCACGACTACGCGGTCATCTCGCTCTCCGACCGGCTCAAGCCGTGGGAGGTCATCGCGGAGCGGCTGCACGCGGCAGCGGCAGCCGATCTCGTCCTCGCCCTCTACAACCCGGGCTCCCGCAGCCGCACCTGGCAGGTCGGCAAGGCACGCGAGCTGCTGCTCGAACACCGCGCCCCCGACACCCCGGTGGTGCTGGCGCGCGACGTGGGCGGTCCGGAGGAGCGGGTACGGATCGTCCGGCTCGCCGACCTCGATCCGGCACAGGTCGACATGCGGACGATCCTGCTGGTGGGCTCGTCCCAGACGGTGACGGTACGACGCGGCGACGGCAAGGGAGGCGACGGCGACCAGGTCGTGTGGACGCCCCGCCGCTATCCGGAACGGTAGATCCCGTCCGTCACTCCCCCAGCCGCACCGACAGCTGCTCCAGCCACGCCGCCGCCTCGTCCGCCGTCGACACCACCGCCACCCCCGCCGGCATGGCGGGCCGCCGCACGACGACGACCGGCAGCCCGGCCTCCCGGGCGGCGGCGAGCTTCGGGGCCGTGGCGGCGCCGCCGCTGTCCTTCGTCACCACGACGTCGATCTTGTGCCGCCGCAGCAGCTTCCGCTCCCCGTCGAGCGTGAAGGGCCCCCGGTCGAGCAGCGGCTTCATACGGGCCGGGTGCGGCGGCTCGGGCGGGTCCACGGACCGGGCGAGGAACCACACGTCGTCCAGGCCGGCGAAGGCGGCCAGCCCCGTTCGGCCGGTCGTGAGAAAGACCCGCCGCGCCCCGAGGCCGGGCAGCGCTTCCGCCGCCTCGTCCAATGAGCCGACCGGGTGCCAGTCGTCGCCCTCGGCCGGGACCCAGGACGGCCGGCGCAGGGCCAGCAGGGGAACATGGTCGGCGGTGGCCGCACGGGCCGCGTTGAAGCTGATGATCTCGGCGAAAGGATGGGTGGCGTCGATGAGCGCGTCCACACGGTGCTCACGCAGCCAGTCGGCGAGCCCTGTCACCCCGCCGAACCCGCCGATCCGCACCTCGCCCGGCGGCGGTACGGGCCGGGCGACCCGCCCGGCCAGCGACGTCGTGACGCGCAGCTCCGGCCGCCCGTGCAGGAGCCCGGCGAGGGCGCGCGCCTCGGTCGTACCGCCGAGGATCAACACATGGAGCACCGGCAATCCCTTCACGTGTTCCCCCTTCGCCCGCGGCCCGCACGGGTCGTGCCATGACTGAGCCTGCCAGGGGTGGGCGCGCGGCCCAACTCGAACACACCGGACTGCGGGCCGGCTGGACCACCGGCGCGTGCGCGACGGCGGCGGCGACCGCCGCGTACACCGCCCTCCTGACCGGCGATTTCCCGGACCCGGTCAGCATCACCCTGCCCAAGGGCCATACCCCGTCCTTCGCCCTCGCGACGGAGGAGCGCACCGCCGGGCAGGCGACGGCCGGGGTGATCAAGGACGCGGGCGACGACCCGGACGTCACGCACGGCGCGCTGATCCGCGCGACGGTACGGCAGCTGCGCCCCGGCGCGGGCGTCGTCTTCCGCGCGGGCCCCGGCGTCGGGACGGTCACCCTGCCCGGTCTGCCGCTGGACGTCGGCGAACCCGCCATCAACCCCGTACCGCGCCGCCTTATCCGCGAACACATCGAAGCGGTGGCGGCCCGGCACGGCGGGACGGGTGACGTGGAGGTGACGGTCTCCGTGGACGACGGCGAGGAGATCGCCCGCTCCACGTGGAACCCGCGGCTGGGCATCCTCGGCGGCCTGTCGATCCTCGGCACCACGGGCATCGTCGTCCCGTACTCCTGCTCGGCCTGGATCGACTCGATCCGCCGTGGCGTGGACGTGGCACGCGCGGCGGGCCTGACGCATGTCGCGGGCTGTACGGGCTCCACGTCGGAGAAGACGGTCCGCGCGGCCTATGACCTCCCGGAGCTGGCGCTGCTCGACATGGGCGACTTCGCGGGCGCGGTGCTCAAGTACATCCGCCGCCATCCGGTCGACCGGCTGACGATCTGCGGCGGCTTCGCCAAGCTCTCCAAGCTGGCGGCGGGCCATCTGGACCTGCACTCGGCCCGCTCCCAGGTCGACAAAGCCTTCCTCGCGGAGCTGGCGGTGGCGGCGGGCGCCTCGGCCGAGCTGGCGGCGCAGGTGGCGGAAGCCAACACCGGCCTGGCCGCGCTGCGCCTCTGCCAGTCGGCAGGGGTCCCCCTGGGTGACGCGGTCGCGCTGAAGGCCCGCGAGGAAGCGCTACGGGTCCTGCGCGGGGCGCCGGTGACGGTCGACGTCATCTGCATCGACCGAGCGGGCGCGATGGTGGGCCGCAGCGACCCCGCCTAGGCCCTGTCCGACCGGACAGGGCCCAGCCCGCTACGAACCGGCGAGCGCCTTCCGCGCCGCAGCGAGATGGTCCGTCATCGCCCGGCGTACGCCGTCCAGACGCGCGCCGTACTGCTTCACGGCCGCCTGCTGGTAGCCGAAATCGGCCGTGAACCACACGCCGACGACGTTGGCGTCGTGACGGCACTCCTGATCGGCCACCGCCACCCGCAGTTCCTCGGCGGTCGGGGCAGGTCCCGAGGACCAGCGGGCGTCGCCCGAGGCCGCGAGCGGGTCGGCGTACGGGTGGCCCTTGCGCTGCATGCAGTCCGCCCAGGAGGCGAACACCGCGCGGGTCCGCGGGTCCCGCTGCCCCTTGGCCAGCGTGTCGAACTTGAGTGACACGACGAAGTCGGGGTTACCCGCGCTGCCCGTGACGCTGCCGGTCAGGATCCGGTTCGCCTCACCGACGCAGCCGTGATCCGGGACGGTGCGGCCGTTGAGCGTCATGCCGCCGGGGCCGTTCTTGCGCTTCGGGTCGGCCGTACCGGTCAGTGCGGTGTTCTCGCCGGCCGTCAGCGAAGGGGCCTGACCTCCGGCTGCCGCTCCGGCCTGGGCTCCGGCCTGCGGAGACGCGCCCTCGGGGTGATAGCCGAAGGTCTTCGCGTGCGCCATGGTCTGGAACCCGAAATAGCCGTCCATGCGGGTGGTGGGCGCGTCGGCGCCGATGCCGGTGGTATCGCCGCTCTGCGCAGGCGGGGCGTAGTCGAAGCGCAGCCGTCGCATACACCGGGAGACCAGGGTCGCGGAGGCCTGGCTGATCGTCTGGAACTGCTTCGGGTTGAGCAGGTACGGATCCAGCGGCATGGCCCGGTGGTTGGCGTCGGTGAGCACCGGGACGCCCGACAGGCCGTCCAGCGCCTGTGGTGAGGCGCCTGTGGATGACGAGGACGAGGGCGACGCCGAAGGGGACGCCGAAGGGGACGAGGAGGAGCACCCCGGCAGCAGGAGGACGGCACACCCGAGGGCGAACAGGGCGGGCAGGCGACGCACGGTCATGAGTCCCGGTTCCTTGAGGTGAACGGAGGAACGGAGCCGGGGAGGGCGGCTGCCCTCCCCGGCCCGCGCATCACAGGAACTTGCCGGACGCGTTGTTGTTCTTGAGCGAGGAGTTCAGGTCCGCGCTGCCCTGCGCGGGGATGTCCTGGCAGGCCACGGAGCAGTTGTAGTTGCGGTTGTAGTAGATGCGGAACGTCGAGTTGCCCCAACTGTCCACGGCAGCGGCGTGGTTCTTCACGCTCAGGCCCGCGCCGGCGCTGCCGTTCTTGCCCGCGTAGAACTGCCAGTTCTGGTAGTCCGCGATCGGCGCGGCGGTGGCGAAGACGGCCCCCCAGCCGTACGCCGAGGAGTTGTAGTAGAGGCAGACCCAGCCCGCGGTGCAGTCGTGACCGGGCGGCACGACGGCGGGCTTGGCTGCTGCGGCGGGTTTGCTCGGTGCGGCGGACGCGACGGGCGCCATGGCCAGCCCCGTCCCGACAAGTCCGATCGCCGCTACGGCGACTGCGGCCGTTCTGTTGATGCGCATGGTGTCAGCTACATCCTTCACATGTGGTCAAGCATGCGGAATGGCAACCTCCCCCGTTCCTAAGGGAGTTGATGCCATCCCAACAGGCCGTCGCCATACGTGGGGCAGCGGAATGTTCAAGGCCGGGCCAAGTCGTTCACCCCTTGAACGAACGCGGACCAGCTCGCGGTCTTGAGGCGAAGGACGGGCCCGGCGGGGCGCTTGCTGTCGCGTACGGGGACGACGCCGGACGCGGCGGCGGAGGTCGGGTCCCACTCAAGGCAGTCGCCGCCGCCGCCGTTGCTGTAACTGGATTTGATCCACATGCAGCCCATAAGAACGGACGGCCGGACCCTGCACCAGGCAGGTTCCGGCCGTCCGTTGTTGTGGCTCAGGCTATGGGAAAACCCTCGTCGTTCAGAGCGTGGACGAACGCGGCCCAACCGTCGGCGTTGACGAAGAGGACCGGACCTGCGGGGACCTTGCTGTCCCGTACGGGTACGACACCGAACGCGGCGATCTTCGGCGCCCACTCCACACAGTCGCCACCATTGCCGTTGCTGTAGGTGGACTTGACCCACTCCGCGAGGGAGAGGTCCAGGGTGGTGCTCATGTCGGTAGTGCCTCCATGACCGATCGGATGAGTGCCGCCGAGTCGCGGGGCGGCAGGGCGTAGGCCCTCATCAGATGGTAGGCCCGACAATGGGCCCTGACGCTTTCCGGGTCTTCAAGCAGCGTGCCGGTGCCAATGCTCTCCTCGTAGGACACAACCTGTTTGTCGTCCAGAGTCATTAGCGTCAACGAGCCGCCCATAAGCGCATGCGCCCCGTGGGAAAACGGGAGCACCTGCACGGTGGTGTTGGGGCCGTTCGAGAGATCTATCAGACGGGCGAGCTGCGCTCTCATCGCGTCCGAACCTCCGACGGGCCGCCGGATCACTGCCTCGTCAAGGATCATGAACAGATCCAACGCCGGGGTGCCGTTGAGCAGCAACTGACGGCTCATGCGAGCGACCACCAGCTCCTCGATCTTGTCCTCAGTGGCCTGCGGATAGGTCTCGCGGAAGATGTCCCGGGCGTACGCCTCCGTCTGCACCAGCCCAGGAACGATCTGCCCGGCGTACTGGTCAATGGTCCGGGCCCGAGCCTCAAGCTCCATTCGGCGCCGGTACCTGTCCGGATGGATCTCCTTCCGAGCCAGCGCGTACAGCTCCTGGAAGATCCCGTCCGTCCCGAAGCAGGCGTCCAACTGGGCCGCCAGCCCCGGCGGTGGCACGTAGTCGGCGATCTCGATGCGCGACAGATGACTCTTACTCATGTGCACGACGGACGCCAACGACTCCAGCGTCATTCCGTGCCGTTCCCTGAAGACCCGCATCTTCGCACCGAACAAGTGTCGGGCTGACAGGTCGGGGGTTAATTCGCGCGAAGGGCGGGCCATAACACTGCCTCCAAAGCTCCCATGGATGGGCTCGGGACTCAAAACGCTTCTCACGGTACGCGGTTGGGCCGATGGTGGAGAGAGAAAAGCGTGAAGAGCACGTGACCCGGTGAAAGGTACCCGACCCATGGCGGAATCAATGACCCCCGAATCCAGCATTGTTCACGGCCCGAGCGAGGCCCGCAGGATGCTGTCGGAGATGACGGAGGAGTTCGGTCAGGACGGCATCCTCGTCGTCCGCAAAGCCCCTGGTGCCTGGGTCGAGGACGAGGGGGCGGAGCTTGCGCCCAAGTCGGCGCTGGACTGGCCACCGTGCGAGTGCGGCCACCCGAAGTGCCCCGACCGCAAGACCGCCGAGGACGCCGGCCCCGGTGCGTGAGGTGGCTGGGGCGGCGCATCCGAGCACATTTTCGGATGCGCCGGCGCACGCCGAAACAGAAACTCGTCCGCAGCTCCACGATTCGCCTTTTCATAGCGGCCCATCACGACCGTGAGGCGTTCCTTGCCGAACTCCACGCGACCGCAACGCCCTTACCGAGGACCGAAACTGCCGGGCCGCATTACTCACACGAATGAGCAGTGCCGGCGTCGTGCCACGTGACGAATTCCCCGCCCGCCTGCCCCCGACCGGCAAGCGGCCGCCGCCCGCAGTACGCTGGTCAAAATGTGCTAAACCCTGCCATACGCGCAAGGGACGGAGTCCCATGACGGCGTACCTGATCAACCATTTGCGCATCCCCGGCGGTGTTCCCACCGAGGAGGGACTGTCGTATCTGGAGCAAGTGGAAGGCACCGCAAAGCCGTTCGGCGGCCGGTGGCTGGCTCAAGGCCCTGTGGAGGTCGTCGAAGGCGCCTGGCCGGACTCCGCCGTACTGATGGAGTTCCCGACCATGGACGCCGCCCGCGAGTGGTACGACTCGCCGGAGTACCGGGCGATCCGGCACCTGCGGATCAACAGCGCCATCAGCGACTTGGTCTTCATCGAGGGCGTGGCCCCCGATTTCACCGTGGCCGGGTTCGCCCAGCAGGTACGGGCCGCCATCGCGGCGGCGGGTACGACGTGAGGAGGTCACGATGCGTGCTGACATGAAACTTGAAGTGGTCACCCTGCCCGTCTCGGACGTCGACCGGGCGCGGGAGTTCTACCAGAAGCTCGGCTGGCGGCTGGACGCAACTCCTCCGTGGGTCGTCCAGTTGACGCCGCCCGGCTCGTGGTGCTCGGTCCAGTTCGGTGAGGGCCTGACGACAGGCGCGCCCGGGTCGGCCCAGCGGCTGTACTTGATCGTCTCGGACCTCGCTGCGACGCGCGACGACCTGCTGGCCGCCGGTGTGAACGTGGGCGAGATCTTCCACCTCGGTGAGAACGGCCCGGTCGCAGGCCCGGAGGCGGGCCCCGACCCCGGGCACAACAGCTACTCGTCCCTCGCCACCTTCGCCGACCCCGACGGCAACACCTGGCTGCTCCAGGAGATCACCTCCCGGCTGCCGGGCCGTGTCGACTCCGCGGGGACGACGTTCACCTCGACCCCGGACCTGGCGAGCGCGCTGCGCCGCGCGGCGGCGGCCCACGGCGAGCACGAGAAGCGGACGGGCGAGGAGGACATCAACTGGCCCGACTGGTACGCGGACTACATGGTGCGCGAGCAGTCGGGCACGCAGCTCCCCACCTGAGCCGCGAACGCGTCCCACCCGGAAAAAGCGATTGCACGAGCCGTCCTCCGGCAGACAGGGTGCGTGGGTCACCGCCCGACGCGTCTGCCGAGGACTTGCCGGCGCGCTCTGGGCCGCCCTCGAAACGGGCGCGGTCGCCCGGCTGGCCCCGTAACCTCCGGCCCCCGGCTTGTCCCCCGCTATCCGTCGATGACCGACATCAGTGCCGCGGTGAAGGGCGCGGGGTCCAGGTCACCGCGGATGGCGAGCTGCTGGCTGTAGCTCATGCAGAGCGCGACGAACCCTTCGGCGATCTGCGCGGCCTGCGGCCGGCGGCTTTCGGGCACCAGCCCGGCGACCGCGTCCCGCATGGCGGCGAGCTGTCGCTGGACGACGGCCGCCAGCGGCGGCGACACCGCGGCTTCGGCGTAGATCTGGGCGACCAGCCGCCCGTGGTCGCTCTCGCGCGCACGGGCCCGTACGAAGGCGAGGAAGCCCGCGACGGCCTCGGCGGTGAGCGCCTCCGGCAGGGCTTCGGTCCCCTCCTCGCAGACGGCGACGACGATCTCGTCCTTGCTCTTGAAGTACCGGTAGATGGCCCCGTTGGAGAGTCCGGACTCGGTGACGATGTCGGCCATGGACGTGCGGGCGAAGCCATGACTGGCGAACCGGGCGCGGGCGGCGTCCACGATCTGCTGACGGCGGGCGTCGAGGTGCGCCTGACTGACCTTGGGCATAAAAAGAGTGACCCCTCGTTTTTCTTGGTACGGTGGTGGAGCTTATCGCACCACCAATTTTCAGGAGTTGTCATGCGCTATCAGACGTTCGGCCGACTGACCGGGCTACGGGTGTCGGAGTACGCGCTGGGGACCGCGAACTTCGGCACCTCGGCCACCAGTGCGGGACCCGAGGCCTCGCGGCAGATCTTCGAGGCCTTCGTCGCCGCGGGCGGCACCACGTTCGACACCTCCAACCTCTACCAGGACGGAGCGGCCGAAACCGTGCTGGGCGAGCTGCTCGGCCGCCGGCGGGACGACTTCGTGGTGCTCACCAAGTACAGCGGGACCCGGCAGGACAAGCCCCGCCCCGGCACCACCGGAAACAGCCGCAAGATCATGGTCCGTTCCCTGGAGGCGAGTCTGCGCCGCCTGAACACCGACCACGTGGACGTCTTCATGCCGCATTTCCCCGACGGCACCACCCCGGTCGAGGAGATCCTGGCCGGCTTCGACGACCTGATCCGCTCCGGCAAGATCCTGCACGGCGGACTCTCCAACTTCCCGGCCTGGCGGGTGGCCGGCGCCGCGGCCCGTGCGGACCTGCGCGGCCTGGCCCCGCTGGTCGGCATCCAGACCGAGTACAGCCTGGCCGAGCGGTCGGCCGAGCGGGAACTGCTGCCGATGGTGCAGGCCCACGGCCTGGGCGCGTTCCTCTACTCGCCGCTGGCCGGAGGGCTGCTCACCGGCAAGTACCGGCAGGGCGGACAGGGTCGGCTGTCCGCGCGCGGCGACGCGGTCGAGGGCGCCGCGCAGCGCGCCACCGTCGATGCCGTACTGGCGGTCGCCGACGAGCTCGGCACGAGCCCCGTCCAGGTCTCGCTGGCCTGGCTCCGCCGCCGGGGCGCGCAGGCGCACACCGCCCTGGTCCCGATCGTCGGCCCCCGCTCACTGACGCACCTGGCGGAATATCTCGCGTCGCTCCAGCTCGAACTCGGCGACGAGCACTACCGGCTGCTGGACGAGGTCAGCGCGGTCCGGATGGGCACCCCGCACGAGGACGTCGCGGCGGCGCTGAGCCACGGCTTCGACGGCGACCGCTCGCTGCTCGACGCCCCGGCCGTTCCGGTCAGCTGATCCGCACGGCTCAGGCTTCGCCGCTGTCGTGGTCGCGGTCGCGTTCCGTCGAGTACAGGTGGCTGTCGCGGAACTGGGTGGCCGCCAGGGTGCGGCCGACCAGGATCACCGCCGTGCGGACCACGCCCGCCGCCTTCACCTGGCCGGCGATGTCGGCGAGGGTGCCGCGCAGGATCAGTTCGTCCGGGCGGCTGGCCATCGCCACCACCGCCGCCGGGCAGTCGGGGCCGTAGTGCGGGAGGAGTTCGGCCACCACGCGGTCGGTGTAGCGGGCCGCGAGGTGCAGGACCAGCAGGGCGCCGCTGCGGCCGAGCGTGGCGAGGTCTTCGCCGGGCGGCATCGGGGTGGCCTGCTGGGCGACGCGGGTGAGGATGACCGTCTGGCCGACGGTCGGCACGGTCAACTCCCGCTTCAGCGCGGCAGCCGCCGCCGCGAACGCCGGTACGCCGGGGACGACTTCGTACGGGACGCCGAGCGCGTCGAGCCGTCGCATCTGCTCGGCGACCGCGCTGAAGACCGACGGGTCGCCGGAGTGCAGCCGGGCCACGTCCTGGCCGTTCTCGTGGGCGCGGACCAACTCGGCCGTAATACCGTCCAGATCCATCCGCGCGGTGTCCACCAGCCGTGCGTCCGGCGGGCATTCGGCGAGCAGTTCGCGCGGGACGAGGCTGCCGGCGTACAGACACACCGCGCACGCGGCGAGCCTGCGGGCGCCGCGCACCGTGATCAGGTCGGCGGCGCCGGGGCCCGCGCCGATGAAGTACACCGTCATCGTTGGCCTCCTGGGGCCGTGTCGCTCACGGATTTCGTGGCCGCGGATTTCGTGACCGCCCACTGGGTGACCGGCATCGCCTGCCGCCACCCGGTGAAGCCGCCCACCGGCACGGCGTGGGCGACGGCGAGCCGGGTCAACTCCCCGCCGTGGCGCCGGTACCAGTCGGCCAGCAGCGCCTCGGACTCCAGCGTCACGGTGTTGGCGACCAGCCGGCCGCCGACCCGCAGAGCCTCCCAGCAGCTCTCCAGCATTCCCGGCGCGGTCAGCCCGCCGCCGATGAACACCGCGTCCGGCGCGGGCAGTTCGGCCAGCGCCTCGGGCGCGGCTCCGGTGACGACCCGCAGGTCCGGCACCCCGAGCGCCCGCGCGTTGCGGCCGATGCGCTCCGCGCGCGCCGGATCGCGCTCCACCGAGACCGCGCGGCAGGACGGGTGCGTACGCATCCACTCGACGGCGATCGACCCCGAGCCGCCGCCCACGTCCCACAGCGACTCGCCGGGCGCGGGTGCCAGCGCGGCCAGCGTCGCCGCGCGCACATGGCGCTTGGTGAGCTGGCCGTCGTGTTCGTACGCGGAGTCCGGCAGCCCCGGCACAGCGCCGAGCCGCAGCGCTTCCGGGTCGCGGCGGCACTCCACGGCGACGACGTTCAGCGGATCGCCTTCGGCCGCCGACCAGTTGGCGGCGGTTCCCTCGACGCACCGCTCGTCCGCCCCGCCGAGCTGTTCGAGCACCCGCAGCCGGCTCGGCCCGTAACCGCGCTCCCGCAGCAGCGCCGCCACCTCGGCGGGCGTCGCCGCGCCGGCGCTCAGCACCAGGACCCGGCGCCCGTCGTGCAGCGCGGCGGTGAGCCGGTCGGCGGGGCGGCCGACCAGGGTGACGACGTCGGTGTCCTCCACCGGCCAGCCGAGCCGGGCGCAGGCGTACGACACCGACGACGGGTGCGGCAGGATCCGCAGCGCGGCGGCGCCGACGGTCTCGGTCAGCGCGCGGCCGATGCCGTAGAACATCGGGTCGCCGCTGGCCAGGACGCAGACGGCGCGCCCCGCGTGGGCCGCGAGCAGGCCGGGCACCGCGGGCCGCAGCGGCGAGGGCCACGGGACCCGTTCGCCCGCGCACTCCTCGGGGAGCAGGTCGAGCTGACGCGGTCCGCCGATCAGTACGTCCGCGCCGCGCAACGCCGCCCGCGCCGGGCCGGACAGTCCGTGCCAGCCGTCGGCGCCGATGCCGACGACGGTCACGGCGTCGGCTGCGGGGTCGGCGTGGGCATCGGCGGTGGTCGGTGGGCGGCTCACCTGCGAACTCTAACGTGAGGGGGGTGAGGGCCTGTCGGGTGGCGCGATGCCCGCCAGCAGCGCGCGGACCGTCTCCTTCGCGAACTCCTCCTCGCCCGCCGGGAGCAGCACGCCCGGCGGCGGGTCCGGTGCGTAGAACAGCTCAAGGAAGGCGCGGTGGAAGCAGGCGCCGACGAGGAGCATCGCCGCCGCGTCCGGGTCGACGTCCTGGGCGATCCGGGACAGGGCCTGCTCCGCCGCCAGATACCCGGCGAGCGACCGGGAGGCGGCGTGCGGGCCCGAGTTCTCCTCGGCGATCCGCCTGCGGTGGGCCGCCAGCAGACCGGGGCTGGCGAAGAGGGAGGCACCCATCGGGAACGTCTTGCGGTAGAAGGGCACGCCCATCCGCACCACCTCCTCCAGGTGGTCCGCCACCTCGCCCAGGCCGACGCGTGACGGCAGTCCCGCGAGGGCTTCGGGAAAACGCGGGGCACGCTCGTGCAGGACGCGGACGAAGATCTCTTCCTTGTCGCTGAAGTGCTTGTAGAGCGTGGCCTCCGAGCAGCCGGCCTCGCGAGCGATCTCCTTCGTCGTCATCCGCGTCAGCCCCACGCTGGTCATCAGCCGGGCCGCGGCGTCGAGGATGCGCGAGCGGGTGAGGGCGCCCCCGGTCAGGGCGGGCGGAGAGGTGTCAGCGGCCATGGGACGGAGTCTAGCTTTGACAGGTGGGTGAGTATTCACTCACACTGGAGGGAGTAAGTATTCACTCACCCACGTCCCCCGAGAAGGGCAACGCCATGAAGCTCACGGTCCTGGGAGCCACCGGCGGTGTCGGGCGGCAGATCGTCACGCACGCGCTGGCGGACGGACACAAGGTGACGGCCGCCGTACGGGATCCCGCACGGCTCGGCGTCGAGCACGCGAACCTCGACGTCGTACGGGCCGACGCGCTCGACGCCGCGTCCCTGCGGGGCGTGGTCGACGGGGCCGAGGCCGTGTTGTCCGGGATGGGCCAGGCGGGGCGCACGGACCCGCTCAAGCCCGCCTCGGCCTCGGCGCGCGCCGTGGTCGACGCGATGCGCGCGACCGGCGCCCGCCGTCTGGTGGTGGTCAGCGCGGCGCCGCTGAACCGTACGGGAGCCGGACAGCCGTGGTTCACGCACAAGCTCGTCGTGCCGGTCATGTGGGCGGCGCTCAGGGAGCTTTACACCGACCTTGAGTCGATGGAGCGGATCCTGCGGGACAGCGGACTCGACTGGACGTCGGTCCGGCCGCCCCGGCTGACGAACGCGGCGGGGAAGGGCACGTACCGGCACGCCGTCGAGGCGGGCCCCGCCGGTTCGGCGATCAGCCGCGCGGATGTCGCACGGGCCATGCTGGACTTCGTTACGGTTCCGGAGACGGTCGGCCACGCGGTCGGCGTCAGCAACTGACGGCGGCGGCGGAGGGCGGGGGACGGCGGATGACCACTCGACTGACGCTGGTCTCCCCCGCCATGACGACGGCGCTGCGCGAGGCGCGCTTCAGCACGGACGACGCCGGGTTCGACGCGGCGGCCGTGGCGGCTGCCGGCCCCTTCCCCGCGGGCCGCGCCGAGGTCTACGCGTCCCCGTCGCCGCGCTGTGTCCGTACGGCCGAGGCGCTCGGCCTGGATGCGACGCCCCTGCCCGCGCTCGCGCCGTGCGCGACGGGCCGGTGGCAGGGCAGCACCCTGGACGAAGTCGCCGCCGCCGAACCGGAGTCGGTGGCCGCGTGGCTGGCCGACCCGGCGGCGGCGCCGCACGGCGGGGAGTCGCTGGCGGCGCTGCACGAGCGGGTCGGCGCGTGGCTGCGGGACCTGGCACCGGAGGGCGGCCGGGTCGTCGTCGTGGCGGAGCCGGACGTCGTACGCGCGGCCGTCGCGCTCGCCGTCGGCGCACCCGCGTCGGCGTTCTGGCGGATCGACGTACGGCCGCTGACCGCGACGGAGCTGAGCGGACGGAACGGCCGCTGGAACCTGCTCAGCGGCCGTTCTCTGTCCTCTGACTGATGACTGATGACTGACTGTTGACTGATGGGTGACGCCGCTCTGCCGCTGGTCAGCGGCGGCGGCTCGGGGACTTCGCACGGTCCAGCGCGGCCACACCGACCGCCGCCAGGACGATCTGGATGATCCACTCGATCCAGTCGGGTCCGTCCGTGTCGGCGACGCCGATACCGCTCGCGATGGCGGAGCCGATCAGCGCCGCGACGATGCCGATGATGATCGTCCAGATCACCCCGATGTGCTGACGGCCCGGTACGACCAGCCGTCCCAGAACACCGATGATGATGCCGATGATGACGGCTGCGATGATGCCGGAAATCTCCATGTCCGCTCCCTCTTCGCCGCACCCGCAACGCGCGGTGGCGTGCATGCGAACGTGTGCCCGCTGAACGTGGATTCAGTCAGCGGGCGCGGGGCGGGGGCGCGTTGGGAGGGCGCGCGTTACGAGGCTCGGCGCTCCCGCCAGTCCCGTACGACCTCTTCGACGTCGTACGGCCTGATGCCC
This sequence comes from Streptomyces sp. NBC_00370, assembly GCF_036084755.1. Taxonomy (NCBI): domain Bacteria; kingdom Bacillati; phylum Actinomycetota; class Actinomycetes; order Kitasatosporales; family Streptomycetaceae; genus Streptomyces; species Streptomyces sp. NBC_00370. The sequence continues at coordinate 4,960,454 of NZ_CP107968.1, read as the reverse complement.
AGCACGGGCCCCGGCGGCGGTTTCGCCAGGCACGCGGCGATCTTCTCGTTGATCTCCGCCAGGATCTGTCTGACCTGCCGCTCCGAGCGGGCCGCCCGCGCGCCGACGAGGGCGTCCTCCGCCTCCTTGCGCAGCATGAGCGTGGGCGGGAGGTAGGACAGGTTCTCCCGCCGCATCTTGTCCTTGACCCACCACAGCTCGTCGTACGGCGCGTTCGCCGAGGCCAGCGGCTTGCCAAGACCCGGCAGGTCGGCGAAGGCGCCGCGCTCCTCGGCCTCCCTGATCTGCCGGTCCGCCCAGCTCTCGAAGCTCACACCCGGTGGCTTGCGCTCAGTCATCCCCGGTCCTCCGCCTACGTAGCGAGATACGTAACCATCATGACCCGGACCGGGGCGCAGGCGGAAGGAACCCCCGACGGACGACGGAGGCCGTGCTCCGCCTACCGGCCCGCCCAGGCCGGGTCGCGGCCCGTCAGGCCCAGCAGCGCGGCGAACGGGCCCGCGTCGGCCGGCACCGGCACCTCTTCCCCGAAGACCCCCATCCTGCGGGCGGTCGGTGCCAGCGCCGCGTACTCGGCGCAGAGTACGTCCACGAGCGCCGGATCCAGCTCGTACGGCTGTCCCGTCGCGCGGGCCAGGTCCCACCCGTGGACCATCAGGTCGCCAAGCCCCATGGCGCCGATCGTGCGCGACGGCAGCCCCATCCCCTGCGAGACGCCCTCCTCGGCGCCGGGCTCCTCCCAGGCCCGCACGAGCCGGTCCGTCTCCTCGGCGAACCGCTCGCGCCAGTCCCCCGTCAGCGGCGGCGGTGGCGAGCTGAGATCGGCCTGCTCCTTGGCGGCGAGCGCCTGGAAGCCGACCACGACCTGGAGGAGATGCGCGGCGAGCGCGCGGACGTCGTACTCACCGCACGGGGTGGGCGCCGTGAGCTGGTCATCGGTGATGCGGCGGACGACGGGGACGGTCCGGCCGGCCGCCGAGCGCAGCAGCTCGCTGATCTTCTCGGTCATGGGCACGAGCCTAGGGTCTGTCGTTTGGATCAGGCCGGATCAGGGAGCGGGAGCTGGTGCCGTGGATCGCAAGGCGGAGGAGGGAGGCGACGCGGAGCGTCGCCGACCGACGACAACGCCGCGAGGCGCGGTGCCGGCCCCCGCGAGCCCGGCAAGATCCAAACGACAGGCCCTAGGAATCCGGCAGCCCCGGCGTATTGAAGAAACGCGACATAGGATCGGTTCCATGGCTGGTCCACGGCGTGACACCCGGGGCATCATCGACGCCCCGGAGCTCTTCGCGCAGGTGCGGTTCCGCCGCCGCGAGCCCGCCGCAGCGCTGCGGCCGTACCTGGAGCACTACTGGCTGATCGACTGGGATCTGACCCGGCCGTACGTCTCCCATCTCGTCCCGCATCCGTCGGTGAACGTGGTCTTCCAGCGCTTCGGGGAGCAGGAGCCGTTCGGGGAGGTCGCCGGCATCGGCCTCGAACTGTTCACGCAGAAGCTGGAGGGGCGCGGCCTGGTGCGCGGGGTGCAGTTCAGGCCGGGCGGTTTCCGGCCGTTCGCGCCGCAGTGGCCGGTGTCGCGGTGGACGGGGCAGCGGCTGCCGGTGGCGGAGGCGCTGCCGACGACGGAGGCGGAGATCGCGACGATCCTGGCCCCGGCGGGCGCGGACGCGGGTACGGGTGCGGGTGCGGGGGCCGACGACGCGGCGGTGGCGGCGCTCGACACGTATCTGCTGGGCGTCGCTGATCTCGGCGAGCCCGGCGGGCCGGCCGAGCCCGACCCGCAGGTCGCGATGGCGATGCGGCTGGCCGACCGGATCAGGACCGACCGCACGGTGCGCCGGGTGGCGTCACTCGCGGAGACGGAGGGGATCTCGGCGCGCTCGCTGCAACGGCTGTTCGCGACGTACGTGGGGGTGGGCCCCAAGTGGGTCATCCTGCGCTACCGCATCCATGAGGCGCTGGAGCGGGCCGAGTCGAGCGAGGGCGCCGAGGTGGACTGGGCCGAGCTGGCGGCCGAACTCGGCTACAGCGACCAGGCCCATCTCGTACGGGACTTCACGGCGACGGTCGGGGTGCCCCCGACGGCCTACGCGCGCTGACCGCCGGCGCCGCCGCCGGTGACTCCGAGGGCGCCCGCCCCGGTCGCCGCCGCGTGGCGCAGGACGCGCAGCGGACCCGCCAGCAGCTCGGCGGAGTCGAAGCCGGCGGGCGCCGCCGACATGGCCGACAGCCAGGCGTCGATCCTGGCGAGCACTTCGGTACGCCGTGGCCCCGTGACGGCGAGGACGGCCTCCGCGTGCGGCAGCACGCCACGTACCTCGTCGGCTCGCAGCAGGAAGTCCCCGAAGGAACCGGGCAGTTGGGCGGCGGCCTCGGCGCCGAGACCGTGGTAGAGCGCGGTGGCGGGATCCCCGTCGGGGACGGAGACGACGAAGTGCGCGTCAGGACCCACCCCGGTACCCGCGTCCCGCAGCAGCTCCAGACCGGCTTCCTTCATGGCGGCGACCGCCGGAGCGGTGGGCCCGCCGCTGCGCGCGAACGCGTCGAACCGGCGGGCCGCCGCGGTCGGACCCGGCGTGAAGTACGGTTCGCGGTCGCCGCCTTCGAGCCACCACCGCAGATCGTCGGCGTACCCGGGCGGCACGCTCCAGGCGCCTTCGGCCCCGGAGAACCGCAGCGGCAGGGCGGCGACTTCACCGTCCGGCACAACCCCGACGGTCCAGACGCCGGTTCGGAAGCCGGTCCGGCTCATATGTCAGACCCCCCACCTAGAGTTCCGTGACATGGAGATCAAAGCACCGCGAGTACGGCTTGATCCATGGTCCGAGGGCGATCTCGACCTGCTGCGCGGGATGAACGCCCCTGAGCTGATGGCGCATCTCGGCGGCCCCGAGACGGACGAGCAGGTGCTGAAGCGGCACCGGCGGTACGTGGAGCTGAGCGCCGACCGTACGGGCAAGGGCAGGATGTTCCGCGTCGTGCTGCTCCCCGGGGACGGCGAAGCGGAGCAGCCGGTCGGCACGGTCGGCTTCTGGGAGCAGACCTGGAACGGCGAGGCCGTGTACGAGTCGGGCTGGGGCGTCCTCACGGCGTACCACGGCCGGGGCATCGCCCCGGCAGCGACGACGGCCGTCGTGCACGAGGCCCGCACGGCCGGCAAGCACCGCTTCCTGCACGCGTTCCCGTCCGTCGACAACGCCCCGTCGAACGCGGTGTGCCGCAAGGCGGGTTTCACGCTCCGGGGAGAGGTGGACTTCGAGTACCCGGTGGGCCACCCGATGCGCTGCAACAACTGGCGCCTCGACCTCACCGCCTCCTGACTAATGGGATAGCCTCCATCTACCATTAGCGCAATGGAGGGGGCTTCATGCTGCTCGCCCATATCAGCGATCTGCATCTGGACGGCACGGAGCGGGCGACCGACCGCACCGCGCGCGTCGTCGCGTATCTGAACGGCCTGACCCGTCGGCCGGACGCTGTCCTCGTCACCGGAGACATCGCGGACCACGGCGCACCCGACGAGTACGCGGAGGCGGCGAAGTTCCTCGCCGAACTCGAAGCACCCGCCTTCCCCTGCCCGGGAAACCACGACGACCGCGCCACCTACCGCGGCTTCCTGCTCGGCGAGCAGCCCGCCCCGCAGCCCACTCCCGAGACCGCGGGCCGACCGGTCAACCGGCTGCACCACGTGGCTGGTCACGCGCTGCTGCTCTGCGATTCGACGATCCCGGGCGAGGACGAAGGACTGCTGGCCGACGAGACCCTGGAGTGGCTGGCGAGCACGCTGGACGAACTGGGGGACACCCCCGCCCTGCCCGCCTTCCACCACCCGCCCGCTGGCCTGATGCATCACGACGCGGTCGACGGCATGGGCCTGGCCGAGGCGGACCGGCTGGCCGGGATCCTCGCGGCGCACGGCAACGTACCGGCGGTGCTGACCGGACACGCGCACTCCCCCGCTGCCACGACGTTCGCCGGAAGGCCGCTCCTGGTGGCGCCGGGCGTGATCTCGACGCTGCGGCTGCCGTGGGAGAGCGGCACGGAGTTCACGGACCGCGCGGCACCGCCCGCCGTCGCGTTCCATGTCGTGGGCGAGGGCGGCCCCGTCACCACGCACTTCAGGTTCGTCCCGTAGAAATTTATCTGCGCGACGCAGCTTCTGCGCTACGCTGCACATCATGACCATTCTCGTCACCGGTAGCAGCGGCCGCGTCGGCGCCGCCCTCGTTCCCCTCCTGCACGGCGCGGGCCATGACGTACGCGCGGCCTCCCGTCGCCCGGAACGGCTGAGCCCCGTGCCGGGCGTCGAGGTGGTGGCGTGCGATCTGGGGGATCCCGGCACGTTCGCCGCCGCACTCGACGGCGTCGACTCCGTCTTCCTCTACGCCGAGCCCGCACATATCGGGGAGTTCGTCCGGCAGGCCCGGACGGCGGGAGTGACGCACATCGTGCTGCTCTCCTCCAGCTCCGTCGTCCTCCCCCGCGCCGACGACAATCCGATCGCCGTCGCCCATCTCGACGTCGAACGCGCCCTGACCGCCTCGCCGGTCGAGGCGACCTTCCTGCGCCCCGACGCCTTCGCGACCAACGCGTACCAATGGGCGGGTGCGGTGCGGACAACGGGCGCCGTGGACCTGCCGTACCCGCGGGCGTACACCAGCCCGATCCACGAGGCGGACATCGCCGACGCGGCGTTCGCGGCCCTGACCGAGGCCCGCCATCGCGGCGGGGCGTTCCTGCTGACCGGCCCCGAGTCGCTGACCTTCGCCGACCAGATCGCCGTCCTGGCGGAGATCACCGGCCGGGAGATCGCGGTCAACGCCCGCACGCCGGAAGCCTGGCGGGAAGCCACCTCCGCCTTCATGCCTCCGCCGGTCGCCAAGGCCCTGCTGCAGTACTGGGCGGCACAGGACGGCGTACGCAGCGAGGTCACGGACGCGATCCAGCACCTGACCGGCCACCCCGCCCGCACGTTCACGACCTGGGCAAGGGACCACGCGGCCGCGTTCGCTGACTGAGGCGCGCTAGGGGCTGCCGGGGGTGCGCAGGCGCTGGATCTGGGCCGCGCTGAGTTCGATCGTGCGCCGCATGTGCGTGATGAGCAGCGCGATCTCGGCGTCGTCGTACGCGTCGAACATCGCACCCCAGGGCGCGCGCAGCGTGTCCCAGACCTCGCCGAACCGCGCCATCCGCTCGGGCACGGTCGCGACGAGCACCTTCCGCCGGTCCCCGGTGTCGCGGCGGCGCGACACGTAACCGGCACGCTCCAGCCGGTCGACGAGCCGGGTGGCCGACCCGGTGGTGAGACCGGTGAGTTCGGCGATGCGCCCGGTGGTGACGGGGCCCGGCTCCAGGCTGAGCAGGTTGAGGCACTGGACGTCGGTCGGATGGAGCGACAGGTGATCGGCGACGGCCTGGTTGAACAGCGCGTACGACGCCATGTAGAGCCGCGAGGTGTCGGCCAGCTCGGCCAGCAGCCCGGGGCGCTCAGGGGTGTTCCGCTGCGGCATGCAGAGAGTGTACGGCGCAGACGACAGCCGCCCGCCGCCGCTCAGCAGGCGTACGGCCTCAGTAGGCGTACGCGTCGCCCGTGGCCGGCACGAGTACCCGGTGCCGGTTGTTGTCGGGGTTGCGGTCGCTGGCACCGCCGTTCCACACCGTGTCGATCTGCACGACCGCCTCGTCCGGATCGCCCACGGTCCGCAGCGCGATGGCCGTCTCGCCGCCCCGCCCGACGGCCCGCAGCTGCCCGGTGCGGCACAGTACGGTCCGGTCGCCGCCCCACAGACAGTTCGCGGGCAGCTCCTGGCCGCGCACCAGCGGCACCGAGAAGTCCAGCCGTACCGTCGCGTCGGCGACCGCCGAAGGGCCGTGGTTCTCGGAGGCGACCCGGACGCTCAGCTCGCCGCTCCACAGCGACAACCGCCCGTGGTGCGCCACATCGGCCTCGGGCGCGATCACACCCGTACCCGTAGCGGCAGCGGCACCAGCGCCCGAGTCGGCCTCGGCCGCCGCCCCGGCGCCCAGCACCACCACGGTCATCGCGGACACCACCACCAGCAGCGACTTACGCATTGGAGTCATGGCGGAAAGGTACAGATGATCACACCGCAACCCTGACCATCCGTCAGCCCGGCGCGCCCGCGATCACCCGCATGGCACGCTGTGCCCATGTACGTCCTCCGGTCCGCCGCCTTGTTCGTCGTCGCCGCCCTCTTCGAGATCGGCGGCGCCTGGCTCGTCTGGCAGGGCGTGCGCGGCGACGGCAACAGCGGCGGGCGTGGCTGGGTCTGGATCGGCGCGGGGGTCATCGCCCTCGGCGCGTACGGCTTCGTCGCGACGCTCCAGCCGGACGGCCAGTTCGGCCGGATCCTCGCCGCCTACGGCGGGGTCTTCGTGGCCGGCTCGATCCTCTGGGGCGTGGTCGCCGACGGCTACCGGCCGGACCGCTGGGACATCGGCGGCGCCATGGTCTGTCTGCTCGGCATGGGACTGATCATGTTCGCCCCCCGAGGGCACTGAATTCCCGTACCGGACCGCCCGTTTATCCTGGTCGGCACAGCCCACGGCCAGCACATCACCCCCACGCGCGAGGAGCACGCCATGACCGCCGCCGGTACCCGCATCGCCGTCGTCACCGGAGCGAGCAGCGGTATCGGCGCCGCCACGGCCCGGCAACTCTCCTCCGCCGGGTATCACGTCGTCGTCACCGCGCGCCGTAAGGACCGTATCGAGGCGCTGGCCGCCGAGATCACCGACGGCGGCGGGCAGGCCACCGCGTACGTCCTCGACGTCACGGACCGCGCCGCTGTCGACGCGTTCGCGGCCGACCTCGGCGGCTTCCCGTCCGTGGACGTGCTCGTGAACAACGCGGGCGGCGCGCTCGGCGCCGATCCGGTGGCCGACGGCAGCCCGGCCGAATGGCGCCAGATGTACGAGACGAACGTCATCGGCACCCTCAACGTCACCCAGGCCCTGCTCCCCGCCCTCACCGCGAGCGGGGACGGCACGGTGGTCGTCATCTCCTCCACGGCGGGCCTCGCCACGTACGAGGGCGGCGCCGGTTACGTCGCGGCCAAGCACGGCGCGCACGTCCTCGCGGAGACGCTCCGGCTCGAAATCGTCGGCACACCGGTGCGGGTGATCGAGATCGCCCCCGGCATGGTCAAGACCGAGGGCTTCGCCGTCACCCGCTTCCACGGCGACACGGAGAAGGCCGCGAAGGTCTACGCGGGGGTGGCGGAGCCCCTCACGTCCGACGACGTGGCCGAGACGGTCACCTGGGCGGTGACCCGTCCCAGCCACGTCAACATCGACCTGCTGGTGGTCAGGCCGCGCGCCCAGGCGTCCAACTCCAAGGTGCACAGGGAACTCTGAGGCCCGCAGGGCGCGCGGCTCAGCCCTTCACGCAGATGACCTGCTTCAGCTTCGCGACGACCTCGACCAGGTCGCGCTGCTGCTCGATGACCTGCTCGATCGGCTTGTAGGCCGCCGGTATCTCGTCCACCACACCGGAGTCCTTCCGGCACTCCACCCCGCGCGTCTGGTCCTCCAGGTCCCGCGTCGAGAAGCGCCGCTTCGCCGCGTTACGGCTCATCCGGCGTCCCGCGCCGTGCGAGGCCGAGTTGAACGCCGCCGCGTTCCCCAGGCCCTTCACGATGTACGACCCTGTCCCCATCGAGCCCGGGATGATCCCGTACTCGCCCGAGCCGGCGCGGATGGCGCCCTTGCGGGTGACCAGCAGGTCCATCCCGTCGTAGCGCTCCTCGCTGACGTAGTTGTGGTGGCAGGAGATCACCTCGCCGAAGGTCACCTTCGCCTTCCTGAACTCCCGCCGGATCACTTCCTGGGAGAGCGCCATCATGATCGCGCGGTTGTGCTTCGCGTACTCCTGCGCCCAGAACAGGTCGTTGCGGTACGCCGCCATCTGCGGGGTGTCGGCGACGAACACCGCGAGATCGCGGTCGACCAGTCCCTGGTTGTGCGGCAGGGACTGCGCCGTGCCGATGTGGTGGTCGGCCAGCTCCTTGCCGATGTTCCGCGATCCCGAGTGCAGCATGATCCACACGTCATCGTCGGAGTCGACGCACAGCTCCCAGAAGTGGTTCCCCGAGCCCAGCGTCCCCATCTGCTTCGTGGCGCGCTCCTGACGGAACTTGACCGAGTCCGCGACCCCGTCGAACCGGTCCCAGAACCCGTCCCAGCCCGCCGCCACCCCCGGCAGCCCGTACAGCCGGCCGGGTTCCACCGGATCAGCGTGCATACCTCGGCCCACCGGGATGGCCTGCTCGATCTTGGAGCGGAGCCGGGACAGGTCGCCCGGCAGGTCGTTCGCCGTCAGTGACGTACGGACCGCGGACATCCCGCAGCCGATGTCGACGCCCACCGCCGCAGGGCAGACAGCGCCGTGCATGGCGATGACGGAACCGACCGTCGCGCCCTTGCCGTAGTGGACGTCCGGCATCACGGCCAGGCCCTTGATCCAGGGCAGTGTGGCCACGTTCTCCAGCTGGCGCATCGCGACGTCCTCGACCGACGCGGGATCGGCCCACATACGGATCGGAACCTTCGCTCCGGGCAGCTCCACGTACGACATAATTTCCTCGATTCCCCCGAAAATTCTTGAAACGCAAAAACCGGAACGATGGCTGTGCAAAGGGACAGCCGACCAGCGTCGACGGCATCGCGTGCGATAGACATTGTGTCCATCGGCTGTCGTACGACGGCAAGCCGTTTTCGCGCGGGGCCCCGCGCGGAACCCCCGCACGCAAGGGAGCCCGGGACCGTGCAGCGAAAGGCGCGAAAGGCGTACGTACCCGGCGCGGCGGTGCTGCTCGTGGCACTCGCCGCCGGCTGTTCGTCCGGCGGCGGCACCGACGGGACCGCCACCGACGCCAAGGCGGGCGGCCCGACCGTGTCGGCGGCGGCGCCCGGCAAGTACCGCACGCTGCGTGAGCCGTGCGGTTCCGTGCCGCGCTCGACGCTGAAGACCCTGCTGCCCGGTATCGCGACCCTGCCCAAGGACCAGCAGGAGAAGGCGTACCAGGGCACCCCGGCCGTGACGTACGACACGGACCGCAGGGTCGGCTGCTCCTGGAAGTCCGACTCCCCCGACGAGTCGTACCAGCTGTCCGTCGACGTCGAGCGCGTCGTCTCGTACGACCCGACGGTGAGTGACGCGGACCAGGCGCAGGAGATCTACGCCAAGAAGCAGGACACCGCTCACCTGCCCTCGCCCAGCACCTCCCCGGCGCCGGACGCGAGCAACACCACCACGCCCCCCGCGAGCGGCGCGGCGGGCGGCAGCACGGCGCTGACGGGGGCGGCCCCGGGTGCCGTTTCGGGCTCGGCCTCCGGATCGGCCTCCGCCTCGGTGACCGACTCGCCTTCCTCCTCCACACCGCCCGGCGGGCCGGAGGAGGAGAGCGACGATCTCGAACCGCGCCGGCTGGACGGTCTCGGTGACGTGGCGTTCCTGAACGATGTCCTCGGCGGCAGCGGTTCGACCGTCCAGTCGCGCAAGGTGAGCGTGGTCTTCCGCACATCCAACGTCATCGTGACGATCGGCTACACCGAGCAGCCCGGCCGCGTCGGCGAGGTCCCCGACCGCAAAGAACTGCAGGAAAAGGCGCGGGGACTGGCCAAAACGCTGGCCGGCCAGTTCAACGAATAGCGGTCCGTGGCCCCCGCACGGGTCCGCCGCCCTGGAGCGGCGGAGTCCGGTTCCCCGGCACGCGGACGTGCCAGGGCGGTTACCGTGGCCGATCGGACCGTACGACCAATGACTGAAGGAACCATGCGCCGATCAGCTTCGCGACTCCCCCGCATTCTCGCCTGCGCAGCCGTTCCGGTGATGCTCGTCGTCGCCGGCTGCTCGTCCGGGTCGGACGACAAGAGCGACGCGGACGGACCGAGCAAGACCTCTTCTTCGCAGCCGTCACCCTCGGTCGCCCCCGCCAAGTTCAGCACGCTGCCCGACGCGTGCAAGACCGTGGGCGCCAAGACGATCGGCTCGCTCGTACCGAAGGCCAAGTCGAAGACCGGCACGCAGGGCAAGTCCACGGACGTGGCCACGCGCGGCGCCTGCTCGTGGAACGGCCTGGACGACAACGGCGTCAAGGGCTCGCAGTACCGCTGGCTGGACGTCTCCCTCATGCGCTACGACTCGGACGTGACGGTCGGCAGCGGCGCTTCGCGCGCGGGGAAGTTCTACGCCGAGGAGATCGCGGACGCGCAGGGGACGGTCGGCGCCAAGAGCGTGAAGACGGCGGCGGCGGCCGGTATCGGCGACCAGGCGTCCACGGTCACGTACACCCTGAAGAAGACCGGCGAGGACTTCTCGTACGCGACGGTCGTCGCCCGTACGGAGAACGTCGTGGTCACGCTGACGTACAACGGCGCGGGGTACGCGGGCGCGAAGTCGCCGAGCGTCGCGGACGTGTCGAAGGACGCGGCGAAGGCCGCGAAGGAGGCGGTCGCTTCGATCTCGGGCGGCAGCGCCGCGGCTGACTCGGGCTCGGGTTCGGGGACGGGTTCCGGTTCGGGACATTCGCCCGCACCCGGCAAGTCGTCGTCGGAGAAGCCCTCGAAGCCGTCCTCGTCCACCTCCCCGAAGCCGAAGTCGTCGACCGGCGACGCGTAGCCGCCGGACCGGCCGTTTTCCGGTCTTTGTCCGGTCCTTGGCCGGTCCTTTCCGCTGAGCCCGGCCCCGCGCGTACGGCCGGGCTCACCGCCCAGCGAAGCGGCGACCGCACACATGTGCCAGGCTGTGCCCGCCAGATGTCGGGCAGTCGAGCCCTGATTCGAGTACGGGGAGGGGATCGCGGGTGGCCGCGATGCAGCTGACACGCACGCACCGCATACTCATCGGCGTTGTGATCGCCGGTGCGGTGATCATCGCCGGGATCGGTTTCGCGGGTTCCTACGCGGCGGTGCGCGAACTCGCCGTGGAAAAAGGCTTCGGGAACTTCTCGTACTTCTTCCCCATAGGCATCGACGCGGGTATCTGCGTCCTGCTGTCGCTGGACCTCCTCCTCACCTGGATCCGGATCCCGTTCCCGCTGCTCCGCCAGGCGGCCTGGGTCCTGACGGCCGCCACGATCGCCTTCAACGGCGCCGCGGCCTGGCCGGACCCGCTGGGCGTCGGCATGCACGCCGTGATCCCGCTGCTGTTCATCGTCGCCGTCGAGGCGGCGCGCCACGCGGTCGGCCGGATCGCGGACATCACGGCCGACAAGCACATGGAGGGCGTGCGGCTCACCCGCTGGGTGCTGTCGCCCGTACCGACGTTCAAGCTGTGGCGCCGGATGAAGCTGTGGGAGCTGCGGTCGTACGAGCAGGTCATCAAGCTCGAACAGGACCGGCTCATCTACCAGTCGCGCCTCCAGGCGCGCTTCGGCCGCAACTGGCGGCGCAAGGCGCCCATCGAGTCGCTGATGCCGCTGCGGCTGGCGAAGTACGGGGTGCCGCTGGCCGACACCGCGCCGTCGGGCCTCGCGGCGGCCGGCATCGACCCGATGCTGCTGCCGGCGGCCCCGGTGACCCCGGTGGTGCCGGTGGTGGCGGAACTGCCGCAGGGGCAGCCGCAGATGCCGCAGCCGCAGCCGCAGATGCCGCAGCCGCAACTGCCGGGCCAGCAGCAACAACAGCTCCCGCAGCAGCAACAGCAACAACCGCTTCCGCAGCAACAGCCCGTCCCGCAGCAGGACTGGGCCCGGGACCAGGAGTGGTCCCAGGAGCAAGACTGGCCCCAGGAGCAGGAGTTCGCCCAGGAGAACCAGGGCAGCCCTTGGTTCGCCGCGCCGCAGGTCCCTGAGGGCGCCTACGAGGGCGCGTACAACCCGACGTACGTCGAGGGCCTGGAACCGACCCCGGTGATGATTCCTCAGCCCGAGGGCCCCGAGGGAAACGGCCGCCGCCCCCTGCGGGTGCCGGGCCAGCGGTCGGAGGAGCAGTACGAGCAGCAGCCCGTACCGGAGCAGCAGCCGGAACCGGAGCAACTGCCCGCCCCCACCCCGCCCGACGACCTCTCGTCGCGGGAGGAGACGTACTTCACCGCCTTCCGGAAGTACGTCAGCGAGCACGGTGACTTCCCCAACGCGCGCCAGTTCGGGCTGTACTTGCAGGATCTGTACGGCTTCAAGGGGCGCAGCGGCGGCCCGCTCAGCGAGAGCACGCTACGGGGCCCGCTGCGCGAGTTCCGCCACCGCTATCAGGCGGAGCTGGACGCGGACGCCGACGACTCCGAGCACATCGCGTAGCACGCGACGCACCCGGAGCCGACGAGGATCAGCCGGGGGTCAGGCGGGGGTCAGGCGCCCAGCAGCTTGCGCACCCGGTCGGCGCCCACCGCCAGCAGCAGCGTGGGCAGCCGGGGCCCGGTGTCCCTGCCGACCAGCAGCCGGTAGAGCAGCGCGAAGAACGACCGCTGCGCGGTCTTCAGCTCGGCCGTCGGCTTGGCGTCCGGCTCCAGGCCCGCCAGCGTCTTCGGTACGCCGTAGACGAGCGTCGTCAGCCCGTCCAGCGACCAGTGGCTGTCCAGACCCGCCAGCAGCAGCCGCAGCGCCTCGCGCGCCTGCTCGTCCAGCGAGCCGAGCAGCTCCTCGTCGGGCTCGGACCTGACGATCGTCCGGGCCTCGGCGGGCACCTGGCTCGTGATCCAGTTCTCGGCGCGGTCCAGCCGGGGGCGCGCCTCGTCGAGCGTGGCCAGCGGGTGCGCGGGGTCCAGCTCGCTGAGGATGCGCAGCGTCTGCTCCTCGGCCCCCGCCGTGACGTCCACGACGGACGCGAGCGTCCGGTACGGCAGCGGGTGCGGCGTGCGGGGCAGCTCGCCGTCGGCGGTGGACGCGGCGCGCGCGTACGCGGCGGCGTCGGCCGGCAGCACGGACCCGTCGGCGACCTTGCGCTCCAGGGCGTCCCACTCGTCGTACAGCCGCTGGATCTCCTGGTCGAAGGCGATCTTGAAGGACTGGTTGGGCCTGCGGCGCGCGTACAGCCAGCGCAGCAGCGGCGCCTCCATGATCTTCAGGGCGTCGGCCGGGGTGGGCACTCCGCCCTTGCTGGACGACATCTTGGCCATGCCGGAGATCCCGACGAAGGCGTACATCGGGCCGATCGGCTGCACGCCGTCGAAGATCTCCCGGACGATCTGGCCGCCGACGACGAACGAGGAGCCGGGCGAGGAGTGGTCGACACCGGACGGCTCGAAGATCACGCCCTCGTACGCCCAGCGCATCGGCCAGTCGACCTTCCAGACCAGCTTGCCGCGGTTGAACTCACTCAGCAGCACCGTCTCGCTGAAGCCGCAGGCCGCGCAGGTGTAGGTCAGCTCCGTCGTCGCGTCGTCGTACGACGTGACGGTGGTGAGGTCCTTGCCGCAGTCGCCGCAGTACGGCTTGTACGGGAAGTAGCCGGCGGAGCCGCCGCTGCCGTCGTCCTCGGCGGCGGCGCCGGAGCCTTCGGCGGCTTCGAGCTCGGCCTCCTCGGGCTTCTTCTGCTGCTGCTTGCCCTTGCCCTGACCGTCCTGCTTGGGCTTGTCCTTGGTGCGGTACCGGTCGAGGATCGCGTCGATGTCGGCGCGATGCCGCATCGCGTGCAGCACCTGCTCGCGGTAGACCCCGGCGGTGTACTGCGCGGTCTGGCTGATGCCGTCGTACGTGACGCCCAGCTCGGCCAGGGACTCGGTCAGGGCGGCCTTGAAGTGCTCGGCCCAGTTCGGGTACGGGGAGCCGGCCGGGGCGGGCACCGAGGTCAGCGGCTTGCCGATGTGCTCGGCCCAGGACTCGTCGACCCCCGCGACGCCGGCCGGGACCTTGCGGTAGCGGTCGTAGTCGTCCCAGGAGATCAGATGCCGGACCTCGTAGCCGCGCCTGCGGATCTCGTCGGCGACCAGGTGCGGGGTCATGACCTCGCGGAGGTTGCCCAGGTGGACCGGGCCGGAGGGAGAGATTCCGGACGCGACGACGACCGGTTTGCCAGGCGCACGTCGCTCCGACTCGGCGATGACATCGTCCGCGAAACGGGAGACCCAGTCGGTCTCGGTGCTCTGAGCCACGATCGGCACGTCCTTCTTTCTCGTACGCCTCGGCCGCGTCGGCAACGGGCGAAGGCCATTCTCCCAGGTACCACCGACAGAGCGAAAACGGGTTGATGGCCCATGGGATACTGGGGACACGACTCCCCGACGATTTCCCCACCCCTCAACAGGAATGGAAGCCGGCCCATGGCCTCGGTCCCCTCCCTCGCTTCGACCGTCGATCAGCGCATCGCGGACGCCCTCTCGGCTGCCCTGCCGGAGGCCGGTTCCGCGGATGTCCTGCTGCGACGCAGCGACCGGGCGGATTTCCAGGCCAACGGCATCCTGGCGCTGGCGAAGAAGCTGAAGGGGAACCCGAGGGAGCTGGCGACGAAGGTGGTAACGGATCTGACATCCGCCGACGCCTCCCCCTCCAGTCTGATCAAGGAGGTCGAGGTCTCAGGGCCGGGCTTCCTCAACATCACGGTCGCGGACCGGGCGATCATCGAGACGCTGGCCGCCCGCGCCGCCGACGACCGGCTCGGCGTGCCGTACACGGAGCACCCCGGCACGACCGTCATCGACTACGCCCAGCCGAACGTGGCGAAGGAGATGCACGTCGGGCATCTGCGGTCGGCGGTGATCGGCGCCGCGATGGTCGAGATCCTGGAGTTCACCGGCGAGAAGGTGATCCGGCGGCATCACATCGGCGACTGGGGCACCCAGTACGGCATGCTCATCCAGTACCTGATCGAGCACCCGCACGAGCTGGACCACGAGGGCGACGAGGTCGACGGCGAAGCCGCGATGTCCGCACTGAACCGCATCTACAAGGCCTCGCGGGCCGTCTTCGACTCCGACGAGGAGTTCAAGGACCGGGCACGGGACCGGGTGGTGGCCCTGCAGTCGGGGGACCCGGAGACCAGGGCGCTGTGGCAGCAGTTCGTGGACGAGTCGAAGATCTACTTCTACTCGGTCTTCAACAAGCTGGACATGGAGATCAGCGACCCCGACATCGTCGGTGAGTCCGCGTACAACGACATGCTGGACGAGACGTGCCGGCTCCTTGAGGAGTCGGGTGTCGCCGTGCGGTCCGAGGGCGCGCTCTGTGTCTTCTTCGACGACGTGAAGGGCCCGGACGGCAACAAGGTCCCGCTGATCGTCAAGAAGTCGAACGGCGGGTACGGCTACGCGGCCACGGACCTGTCGGCCATCAGGGACCGGGTCCAGGGCATCGGCGCGTCGACGCTCCTCTACGTGGTGGACGTACGGCAGTCGCTGCACTTCAAGATGGTCTTCGAGACGGCCCGCAGGGCGGGCTGGCTGAACGACGACGTCCAGGCGGTCCAGCTCGCGTTCGGCACGGTCCTCGGCAAGGACGGCAAGCCGTTCAAGACCCGTGAGGGCGAGACGGTCCGGCTGGAGGACCTGCTGGACGAGGCCGTGGAGCGGGCGACGGCGGTCGTCCGCGAGAAGGCCGAGCGGGCGGGCCTCGACGAGCGGGAGATCATCGAGAACGGCCGGTACGTGGGCATCGGCGCCGTGAAGTACGCGGACCTGTCGACGTCGGCCGTCCGGGACTACAAGTTCGACCTGGACCAGATGGTCTCGCTGACCGGCGACACGTCGGTCTACCTCCAGTACGCGTACGCCAGGAACCGCTCCATCCTCCGCAAGGCGGGCGACACCGTCCCCACCCCCCACCCGGAGCTGGAACTGGCCCCGGCAGAACGCGCCCTGGGCCTCCACCTGGACGCGTTCGCGGCGACCCTCGCCGAGGTGGCTACGGCGTACGAACCGCACAAGCTGACGGCGTACCTCTACCAACTGGCCTCGCACTACGCGACGTTCTTCGAACAGTGCCCGGTCCTGAAGGCAGACACCCCGGCCCAGGTCGAGAACCGCCTCTTCCTCTGCGACCTGACAGCCCGCACCCTCAAACAGGGCCTCACCCTCCTGGGCATCCGCGCCCCCGAGCGCCTGTAACACCACGGCGTGGCGCCGACCGTGTCGGCGACGAGCGCTGACGTCCCCCCGGTCGGCGTCATGCCGGGGGGATGTTGTGGTTCAGGCGGAACGTGTTGTTCGGGTCCCAGGTCGACTTCGTCCGCCGCAGGCGGGTGAAGGCGTCATCCGTGTAGGCGGTACGGACGCCGGCGGGGGTCGCGTCTTCCACGCCCAGGAAGTTGAGGTTCGCGCCTCCCGTGGCCCACGGGGTCAGTTTGCGGTGCAGGGTGTCTCGGGCTGCTCTGTCGGTGGTCGCGGCGCCCGTTCCCGTGAAGAGGGAGAAGGCCGCGTCCCGGCCGCCCACCGCGTTGGGGGTCTCCGGGGGACGGGCGTACGCGCCGCCGAAGTGGCGTAGTTCCGCCAGGAACGGGGCTCCCGCGTCCGGGCCTGCCAGGGTCAGGAGGGTGTCTGTGGCGGCCGGGTCCGGGTGGTGGAGCAGGAGGTTGCGGTCGTAGCTGACGTAGGACGCGTTCACCGGCTCGTGGTGGATCGTTCCGACGTCGGCGTACGGCATGTCCCGTACCGTGTCGAGCAGTCGGGGGCCCAGCGCCCGCAGCGGGTGGATCAGGCGCTCGCCGTCCGCCGTCCGGGTTGGGGTGTCCGGCGAGTACGCGATCCGTACGTGCGTCACGAAGTGGCCGCGCAGCGCCGCCAGTTGGCCCGGCAGGTCCATGTCCGGGTAGCGGAGCAGCAGTACGGACGACGCCATCTCCTCGGGCACCGTGCGCGTCCACTGCGCGTACGCGTGCAGGACGTCGGCGGTCGCTTCGCCGGGGAAGTACAGGCCGCCGCCGTACAGCCTGCCGACGGGGAACAGGTCCATCTCCATCTCCGCGACCACACCGAAGTTGTCCTTGCCGCCGCGCAGCGCCCAGAACAGCTCGGGATCGCTGTCGGCCGTCACCCGGCGCAACTCGCCCTCGGCGGTGACCACTTCGAGCCTGCGCACATGGTCCGCCGCATACCCGTACCGCCGTCCCAGCAGCCCCGCTCCGCCGCCGAGCGTGTAGCCGACCGCGCCGACGCTCGGACTCGATCCGTTGAGCGGGGCAAGACCGTACGGCGTCGTCGCGGCCAGCACATGCCGCCACCGCGCCCCGGCGGCGACCACCGCCGTCCGCCGCGCCGGGTCGACCCGTACCTGGTCCATCCGCCGCGTGGCGATCAGCACCCCGTCGTCCCCCGCCGCCACCGCAGGACCGTGCCCGGTCGCCAGCACCCCGACCGCCCGGCCGGTTGCCGCCGCCCCCCGTACGGCGGCAACCACATCGTCGGCACCGACCGCGCCCACCACGAGAGCCGGCCGGTGCTCGGCCGCGAGGTTCAGTCCTGCGCGCTCGGTGTCGTACGCGGCGTCGTCCGGCCGGAACACCGGGCCTGCGAAGTCGTTCATACAGGTCACGGTAGGAAAGTGCGGCGCTCGGCGTCTTGTACGAATCGGACACTGGTTGACTGGGGCCGTGGACGCCCTCACGATCGACGCGGACCTCGTCCGCGCCCTGGTACGCGACCAGCATCCCGACCTCGCCCACCTCGACGTACGCGAGGTGCCCGGCGGCTGGGACAACCAACTGTGGCGGCTCGGCAACGACTTGGCCGTACGCATGCCACGCACCGAGCGCGCGCCCGCCCTCCTGCGCACCGAACACCGCTGGCTGCCCACGCTGGCGCCGCGCCTTCCGCTGCCGGTCCCCACCCCCGTACGGATCGGTGAGCCGTCCGCACGCTTCCCCAAGACCTGGACCGTCGCCACCTGGGTGCACGGCGAACCGGCCGACCGCGCCCCGATCAGCGACGCCGGCGCCGCCGACACCCTGGCCGCCTTCCTCACCGCGCTCCACGAAAAGGCACCCGCCGACGCACCGGTCAGTGCGGACCGAGGCGTTCCGCTGACCCAGCTCTCCGACGGTATGACGAGGTCGCTCGACGACTTCCCCGAGTTCCCCGGACTTCGCGACATCTGGCAGCAGGCCGTCACCGCCCCCGAGTGGCACGGCCCCCCGCTGTGGCTGCACGGCGACCTTCACCCGGCCAACGTCGTGGTCAGCGACGGCACACTCGCCGGCGTGATCGACTTCGGCGACCTGTGCGCGGGCGACCCGGCGGTCGATCTCGCGGCGGCGTGGGTGCTGCTCCCCGAAGGGGCCGCGGCGCGCCTCTTCGACGCGTATCCGCACACGGACGACGCGCTGATCCGCCGCGCCCGTGGCCTGGCCGCAGCGAAGTGCCTCTTCCTCATCCAGATGGGCCGCAACGGCGAACTCGGCCTGCCCGGCGGCAAACCCGGCTGGGGGCCGGTGGGCCACCGGGCACTCGCCCGCGTCCTGGCACCGGCGCCAGCACCGGCACCGGCCTCGGCAGCGGCACCGGCACCGAGGCCGACCGGAAACTGAACCCCTCAGCGACCCAGCTTCTGCGCGACCTCCGTCGCCCAGTACGTCAGGATCGTGCCCGCGCCCGCCCGCTTGATCCCGGTGAGGGTCTCCATGATCGCCGCGTCGCGGTTGATCCAGCCCTTCTCCGCCGCCGCCTCGATCATCGCGTACTCGCCGGAGATCTGGTACGCCGCCACCGGCACGTCCGACTCGGCCGCGACGCGCGCGACGATGTCCAGGTACGGCAGGGCCGGCTTGACCATCACCATGTCGGCGCCCTCTTCGAGGTCGAGCGCCAGCTCGCGCAGGGCCTCGCGGGCGTTGGCCGGGTCCTGCTGGTACGTCTTGCGGTCGCCGCTCAGCGACGAGGCGACGGCCTCGCGGAACGGGCCGTAGAACGCCGACGAGTACTTCGCCGTGTACGCGAGGATCGCGACGTCCTCGTGGCCCGCGCCGTCCAGGGCCTCGCGGACCACCCGCACCTGACCGTCCATCATGCCGCTCGGGCCCACCATATGGACTCCGGCGTCGGCCTGGACGCGGGCCATCTCGGCGTACCGCACCAGCGTCGCGTCGTTGTCGACCCGGCCCTGGTCGTCCAGGACACCGCAGTGGCCGTGGTCGGTGTACTCGTCCAGGCACAGGTCCGACATGATGACGAGGTCGTCGCCGACCTCGGCCTTCACGGCGCGGATCGCGACCTGCAGGATGCCCTGCGGGTCGGTGCCTGCCGTGCCCGTCGCGTCCTTCTTGTCGTCGTCCGGGACCCCGTAGATCATGAACCCGGAGACGCCGGCGGCGACCGCGTCGGCCGCCGCCTTGCGCAGCGAGTCCAGCGAGTGCTGGACGACCCCGGGCATCGCCGAGATGGCGACGGGCTCGGCCGCGCCCTCCCGTACGAACGCGGGCAGGATCAGGTCCGCCGGATGCAGCCGTGTCCCGGCCACCATCCGCCGCACCGTCGGGTTGACCCTGAGCCTGCGCGGGCGCGCGCCGGGAAAGGATCCGTACTCACTCATCGTCCATCGCCTCTTGCGTCGTGAGGGTCGTCCCGCAGCGGGGCGGGTGTGCTCAGGTGGTGCGCCGCCGCCGGCCGCCCGGACGGCGCTCGCTCGGCCGGGTGACCGTCTCGCCCGCCTCCCGCGCCGACTCGCGGCGCCGCGTACCGAACGCGGCGAGCGCCTCGGCCAGCTTGTGGACCGACGGCTCCGGTGAGAGGACGTCGACCCGCAGCCCGTGCTCCTCGGCCGTCTTCGCCGTCGCCGGGCCGATACAGGCGATCACCGTCACGTTGTGCGGCTTGCCCGCGATCCCGACCAGGTTGCGCACGGTCGAGGACGACGTGAACAGCACGGCGTCGAAACCGCCGCCCTTGATCGCCTCACGGGTCTCGGCCGGCGGCGGCGACGCGCGCACGGTGCGGTACGCCGTGACGTCGTCCACCTCCCAGCCCAGCTCGATGAGGCCGGCGACCAGGGTCTCGGTCGCGATGTCGGCGCGCGGCAGGAACACCCGGTCGATCGGGTCGAAGACCGGATCGTACGGCGGCCAGTCCTCCAGGAGTCCGGCGGCCGACTGCTCGCCGCTGGGCACCAGGTCCGGCTTGACGCCGAAGTCGACCAGCGAGGCCGCCGTCTGGTCGCCGACGGCGGCGACCTTGATCCCGGCGAAGGCTCGGGCGTCGAGCCCGTACTCCTCGAACTTCTCCCGCACGGCCTTGACCGCGTTGACCGAGGTGAACGCGATCCACTCGTAGCGGCCCGTCACCAGGCCCTTGACCGCGCGCTCCATCTGCTGGGGCGTACGCGGCGGTTCGACGGCGATGGTCGGCACCTCGTGCGGCACCGCGCCGTACGACCTGAGCTGGTCGGAGAGCGAGGCGGCCTGCTCCTTCGTGCGCGGCACGAGCACCTTCCAGCCGAACAGCGGCTTGGACTCGAACCAGGCGAGCTGGTCACGCTGGGCGGCCGAACTGCGTTCGCCGACCACGGCTATGACGGGCTGGTGTCCGTCCGGGGACGGCAGCACCTTGGCCTGCTTGAGCGTCTGCGCGATCGTGCCGAGCGTGGCGGTCCAGGTGCGCTGCCGGGTCGTCGTACCGGCGACGGTGACGGTCATCGGGGTGTCCGGCTTGCGGCCGGCCGCGACGAGTTCACCGGCGGTGGCGCCGACGGCGTCGAGCGTCGTGGAGACGACGGCCGTGCCGTCGCTCGCGCCGACCTCGGTCCAGCAGCGCTCGCTGGCGGTCCTGGCGTCCACGAAGCGCACGTCCGTGCCCTGCGCGTCGCGCAGCGGCACCCCGGCGTAGGCCGGCACGCCGACCGCGGCCGCGATACCGGGCACCACCTCGAAGGGGATGCCGGCGGTCGCGCAGGCGAGCATCTCGGCGCCGGCGTCGCCGTCGAGACCGGGATCGCCCGTGACGGCACGGACGACCCGCTTGCCGCCCCGCGCGGCCTCCATGACAAGATTGGCCGCATCCCTGATCGCGGGGATCCCGGCGGCTGTTGACACATCGTCAACGACCGTCAGAGCAGGCGTGCTCACACTCGCACGGGCATGGCTGCGTACAACATCGAGCACATCCGGCTCGGCAATCAGTACATCCGCCCCCGCGAGCGCCTCGACGGCGCGGAGTGTCAGCAGACCCGGGTCTCCGGGTCCGGCACCGAGGAAGGTGACGTGCCCTGATGTGGAGTAGGCCGGAAGGTCAGTGGCGGTGGCGCTCAAAGTGCTCGCTCCCCCATAAGACCGGCCGCACCCTTGGCGAGCATCTCGGACGCGAGTTCGCGACCGAGCGCGACGGCGTCGCCATGCGACGTGGGTACAGGACCGGTGGTGGACAGCTGCACCAGCGTCGAACCGTCGGTTGTCCCGACGACCCCCCGCAGGCGCATTTCGTTGACAGCCTGTCCGTCGTCCAGCAGGTCGGCCAGAGCACCCACAGGTGCGCTGCAGCCGGCCTCCAGGGCGGCGAGCAGGGAACGCTCGGCGGTCACGGCGGCCCGGGTGCCCGGGTCGTCGAGTCCGGCGAGCAAAGCGGCGAGATCTACGTTGACCGCGGCGCACTCTACTGCGAGAGCCCCTTGACCGGGGGCGGGCAGGACGGTGTCGGCCGACAGGACGTCGGTCACCTCGCCGGTCATGCCTATCCGGTGGAGCCCCGCCGCGGCGAGTACGACGGCGTCGAACTCCCCGCTGTGGACGTATCCGACGCGGGTGTCGATGTTCCCCCGGATCGGCACGGTTTCTATCCGGCGGCCGTGGCCGCGCGCGTACGCGTTGAGCTGCGCGGACCTGCGCGCCGAACCCGTACCGACCCGGGCGCCGTCGGGCAACTGCTCGAACGTCAGCCCGTCCCGTGCGACCAGGACGTCCCTCGGGTCGGCGCGCGGCGGCACGGCCGCGATCACCAGCTCGTCGGGCTGGGCCGTCGGCAGGTCCTTCAGGGAGTGCACGGCGAAGTCGACCTCGCCGCGCAGCAGTGCATCGCGCAGCGCGGTGGCGAACACGCCGGTGCCGCCGATCTGCGCCAGCAGCTCACGGGACGTGTCCCCGTACGTGGTGATCTCGACCAGCTCGACCGGCCTGCCGGTCAGCTCGGTCACCGCTCGGGCCACCAGTGCGGACTGGGCCTTGGCGAGCTTGCTGCGCCGCGTTCCCAGCCTCAGTGGCCTGTTGTCCGGCGTGTTCTCCGGCGTGCTGCCCGGCGTGCTCTCCGGTGTCAGGGCCTTGTCCGGCCTCAGGGGCCTGTGTGCCTCGGTCATACCTGCCCTCTGCCTACACCGTCAGTGGTGTCATTCAGGTCGGCCCTGCTGACGGCGGCGACCGTCTGCGGGTCGATGTCGAAAAGTTCCCGCAGGGCGTCCGCGTACCCGGCGCCGCCGGGTTCGCTGGCCAGCTGCTTCACGCGCACGGTGGGCGCGTGCAGCAGTTTGTCGACGACGCGGCGTACGGTCCTGGTGATCTCGGCGCGCTGCCTGTCGTCGAGCCCCGGCAGCCTGCCTTCGAGCCGCGCGACCTCGCTGCTCACCACGTCGGCCGCCATCGCGCGCAGCGCGACCACGGTCGGAGTGATGTGCGCGGCGCGCTGAGCCGCCCCGAAGGCGGCCACCTCGTCGGAGACGATGGTGCGTACCTGGTCGACGTCGGCCGCCATCGGCGCGTCGGCCGAGGCCTCGGCAAGGGACTCGATGTCCACGAAGCGGACCCCGCCCAGCCGGTGCACGGCGGCGTCGATGTCGCGCGGCATGGCCAGGTCGAGCAGGGCGAGCCGGTCGGTACGGTCGGTGCGCCCCGCCAGCGCGGCCTCGACGGCGACGACGCTCAGCACGAGCCCGGTCGAACCCGTACAGGACACGGCGATGTCGGCGCGCTTCAGCTCGTCGCCGACGGCCGCCATGTCGACGGCGCGCGCCGCGACGCCCGTACCGCCGGGCCCGGTGAGGATCTCCACGAGCCGGTCGGCGCGAGCCGCCGTGCGGTTGGCGACGACGATCTCGGCGACACCGGCCCTGGCCAGCGTGGCCGCGGCGAGCGAGGACATCGAGCCGGCGCCGATGACGAGCGCACTCTTGCCCTTGGCCCATACGTCCACGGCGCCGCCCGCCGGGCCGGCCGCGAGCTGTTCGAGGCCGAAGGTGACGAGCGACTGTCCCGCCCTGTCGATACCGGTCTCGCTGTGCGCGCGCTTGCCGACCCGCAGGGCCTGCTGGAAGAGGTCGTTGAGCAGCCGTCCCGCGGTGTGCAGCTCCTGGCCGAGGGCGAGCGCGTCCTTGATCTGGCCGAGGATCTGGCCCTCGCCGACGACCATCGAGTCGAGTCCGCACGCCACCGACAGCAGGTGGTGGACGGCGCGGTCCTCGTAGTGCACATAAAGATAAGGAGTGAGCTCGTCCAGGCCGACGGAGCTGTGCTGCGCGAGCAGCGTCGACAGCTCGGCGACGCCCGCGTGGAACTTGTCCACGTCGGCGTAGAGCTCGATGCGGTTGCAGGTGGCGAGGACGGCCGCCTCCGTCGCCGGCTCGGCGGCCAGCGAGTCCCGCAGCAGTTTCACCTGAGAGTCGGAGTCGAGCGACGCGCGCTCCAGCACACTCACCGGCGCGCTGCGGTGGCTCAGTCCGACGACCAGAAGACTCATGCCGGCATCACCGCGGGGACGTCCCCGTCGGGTCCCTTCCGGCCGGGGGCGGTGCCGTCCTGCGCGGCCGAAGCCTCGGCCGCAGGATCGGCGGCGGGTTCGGCGGGCGGTGCCGGGGGCGCGACGGGCGGCGGCGCCGCCGCTGCTTCCGCCGCCTCGGCAGCGGCGTCCTCGCCGGCCTTGCGCTGCTCGTGGAAGGCGAGGATCTGCAGCTCGATGGAGAGATCGACCTTGCGCACGTCGACACCGTCGGGAACGGTCAGGACGGTCGGCGCGAAGTTGAGGATGGACGTGACACCGGCGGCGACGAGCCGTTCACAGACGGCCTGCGCCGCTCCCGCGGGGGTGGCGATGACACCGATCGAGACACCGTTGTCACTGATGATCTTCTCCAGCTCGTCCGAGTGCTGGACGGGCATCCCGGCGACCGGCTTGCCGGCCATCGCGGGATCGGCGTCTATCAGGGCCGCGACCCGGAAGCCGCGCGAGGCGAACCCGCCGTAATTGGCGAGCGCCGCGCCGAGGTTACCGATACCGACGATCACGACCGGCCAGTCCTGGGTGAGGCCGAGCTCACGCGAGATCTGGTACACGAGATACTCGACGTCGTAGCCCACACCGCGGGTCCCGTAGGAGCCGAGGTACGAGAAGTCCTTGCGCAGCTTCGCGGAGTTGACCCCGGCGGCCGCGGCCAGTTCCTCGGACGAGACCGTGGGGACCGAGCGCTCCGAAAGTCCGGTGAGCGCTCGCAGATACAGCGGAAGCCGGGCGACGGTTGCCTCGGGGATTCCTCGGCTACGGGTCGCCGGTCGGTGAGTTCGGCCAGTTGCCACGGTGCTCCTGCGGGATGAGCGGGGCTGCAGGCGGCCGTATGTCCCAGGACCGCCCCGTCGAATGCAGGCTATGTCTTTGTGAACGCGTGCACAAAGATGGTGTCCGCTTTGTCCGAGCAAAGTGACCGGGGTCACGCGTCCCGATCGACCGCCGGAGGAACCGCCGGCCACGTCAGCCCGTTGCACACACGAAGGGGGCAAAGCCGCACACACTCCTCACGAATACGCCCCCGGGACCTGAGAAAACACCAGCAAAGCGCCCACGATGGTAACCGCCTTTTCGGTCAGGCCCCCAGTTCGCGACGGAGCCGATCGGCGTCCACCCGCCAGAACGTGTGCTGCTCGCCGTCGACCAGGACCACCGGAATCTGCTCCCAGTACTCCCGGTGCAGCGCCTCGTCCCGCGAGATGTCCTTCTCCTCCCAGACCGCACCCGTCTCGGCGCACACGGCCTCGACGACCGAGCGCGCGTCGTCGCAGAGATGACACCCCGGTTTGGAGATGAGCGTCACAACACGCTCGGCCGCATCCTTCTTCTTCACGCCACGCCGCAACAGAGGACTCATGGACCCCATTCTCCGCCCGACCGGCGCGAGAAGCCGCCGGTCATCCACAGCCGCCCAGGATCTCCCGATTAACACACCGGTCGTGGAGAGTTCACGCCCCCGGCGCCACGACACGTCAGGAACTGACAGACAGACTGGCTATGCTCACGATATGGCCGCACTGGGATGGCTCACCCCCCGTAGGCGCTCCGCGACACCCCGGAGCGTGCTGGCAGGCGAAGCCGCAGCCGAGGCAGCACGCAAGTCCTCGCAAGGCTCCCAGGTCCTGCCGGACCTGCTGGACCAGCAGGACCCGGCAGCGCGGGGCGCGGACGAAGACCCCGGGCGGACGCCCGACTTCCCCGTCATCGGCGACGAGCGGGCAGCCGCCTTCTTCGACCTCGACAACACCGTGATGCAGGGCGCCGCGATCTTCCACTTCGGCCGCGGCCTCTACAAGCGGAAGTTCTTCCAGCGCCGCGAGCTGGCCAGGTTCGCCTGGCAGCAGGCGTGGTTCAGGCTGGCAGGCGTCGAGGACCCGGAACACATGCAGGACGCGCGCGACAGCGCCCTGTCCATCGTCAA
Organism: Streptomyces sp. NBC_00370; assembly: GCF_036084755.1. Classification (NCBI taxonomy): domain Bacteria; kingdom Bacillati; phylum Actinomycetota; class Actinomycetes; order Kitasatosporales; family Streptomycetaceae; genus Streptomyces; species Streptomyces sp. NBC_00370. Next base: position 4,934,955 of record NZ_CP107968.1, on the reverse strand, counting down.
GGGCCACCGCGTCTCCGAGCTGATGTCGATCGGCGAGGAGATCTACGACGAATACATGGCCGACCGCATCTGGCCGGGCACCCGCGCCCTCGCCCAGGCCCACCTCGACGCCGGCCAGCAGGTCTGGCTCGTCACGGCGGCGCCCGTCGAGACGGCGACCATCATCGCCCGCAGGCTCGGCCTGACCGGCGCGCTGGGCACCGTCGCCGAATCCGTCGACGGCGTGTACACGGGCAAGCTCGTCGGCGAGCCGCTGCACGGCCCGGCCAAGGCCGAGGCCGTACGGGCGCTCGCCGCGGCCGAGGGGTTCGACCTCGAACGCTGCGCCGCGTACAGCGACTCCCACAACGACATCCCGATGCTCTCGCTCGTCGGGCACCCGTACGCGATCAACCCGGACACCAAACTCCGCAAGCACGCGCGGCAGCTGGACTGGCGCCTGCGCGACTACCGCACCGGCCGCAAGGCGGCCAAGGTCGGCATCCCGGCCGCCGCCGGAGTGGGCGCCCTCGCGGGCGGTACGGCAGCCGCCGTGGCGCTGCGCCGCCGCTACCGCTGACAGGTATCCGCCACACCCCCGGAGCGGTCCGGCCGCGGACAGATCTTGACGCAATCTGATCAATTAGCGATCACGATGTGCGACTTAAAGCGCTACCCAGACGCCACAGAAGCGACCTAATCGGTGATTTGAGCAACTGGGTGTAGCGCTGCCTGTACGAAGCGTTATTCTCCTCAGACGCATACCGGACCCCACACGTCGCCACGACGAGTGAACGGTCCCGCACTGCACGTGATGGAAGCTCTGCCTCTGGGAGTCCCGTGTACCCACACGTCGGGGTTGACGCCTCGGGCCTGGCTACGCTGCGCGCAACGGTCCTCGACCACTTGCGCGGCTTCGTCCCCACCGCGTACGCCGTCCCCGCCTTCGCCGCACCGGCCCCTGCCGTGAGCGGCCCTATCGGACCTTGTTATGCCCTGGCGAGCGGCGGTGCGGCAGTCGGCAGACGGGGAAGCCGAAGCAGCGCCGCCGCATCGACCACCGCTCGCCGGCCCAGCGCCGACAGCGACAGCGCGCGCATGATGGATCTCGTCGAGCGCGCCCAGGCCGGTGAGGCCGACGCGTTCGGCCGGCTGTACGACCAGTACAGCGACACCGTCTACCGCTACATCTATTACCGCGTGGGCGGAAAGGCGACCGCGGAAGACCTCACCAGCGAGACGTTCCTGCGCGCCCTGCGCCGGATCTCCACCTTCACCTGGCAAGGGCGCGACTTCGGCGCCTGGCTGGTCACGATCGCCCGGAACCTGGTCGCCGACCATTTCAAGTCGAGCCGCTTCCGACTGGAAGTGACCACGGGCGAGATGCTCGACGCCAACGAGGTGGCACGCAGCCCGGAGGACTCCGTCCTGGAGTCCCTCTCCAACGCGGCGCTGCTCGAAGCCGTACGCAAGCTCAACCCCCAGCAGCAGGAGTGCGTGACACTGCGCTTCCTGCAGGGCCTCTCGGTCGCCGAAACGGCCAGGGTCATGGGCAAGAACGAAGGAGCGATCAAGACCTTGCAGTACCGGGCCGTCCGCACCCTGGCCCGGCTGCTCCCGGAAGACGCCCGCTGACCGAACCACCCTCGACCCCCGCCCACCCCTGGTGGGCCCTGTCCGGCCGAAGACCCAACTCACAGTCGGTGACGCCTCGATGACGCACTGGTCCGATCATCCGTCGCGCGTAACCCAAGTGCCGCGCCGCTCGTTGTGCGGGATGCAGGCTCCCTGCGGTCACGCCGTGCTCGCAGCCACTCACTCGATCGTGTGGCTGCGCTCAAGGCGTGCAACCTTCCGGACCCCCAGGGGAGTCGATCGTCATGACGAGAGGAGGTGCCGCCAGTGATCGCGAACGTTTCGTCACACCGGCGGGCGAACGCCTTCGCCCAGGCCCTGGAAGACCAGACGGTCCAGGGCGCGGCGGCCGAACAGCCCGCCGATTCGGCCGAACCGGCCGAACAGGGGCGGCTGTTGGCCCTGGCGAGCGGGCTCGGCGAACTGCCGAGACCGACGCTGGACCCCGAGGTCAAAGTGGTGCAACGAGCACAGCTCGTGGCAGCCATGGAGACCATGCTGCGGGAAGGCACAATCGGCGGAGGTGTGACGTCGGGCCCCACGGTGCCCGAGCAGCGGACGGCAGGCAGGGGTGCCCACCGGGCCTCCCCGCTCCGGAAGCTGCGCCCGCGGTCCCGCTGGTCGAAGAGTCTCGCCGCCGGCGGACTCACGGTCGGCGTGGCAGCCGGCGCGTTCGGCGGCGTGGCAGCGGCAAGCAACAACGCACTGCCGGGTGACTCGCTCTACGGGCTCAAACGCGGCATGGAGGACTTCAAGCTCGGCATGGCGGGGGACGACTCCGCCCGGGGCGGGATCTACCTCGACCACGCCTCGACCCGCCTCAACGAAGCCCGCCGGCTCCTCGAACGCGACCGCGCGGGCCAGCTCGACCACGAGCAGCTGAACGAGATCCGGCGCGCGCTGAGCGGGATGAAGTACGACGCCACGCAAGGCCACCGGCTGCTCCACCAGGCGTACGAACGGGACGGCTCGCTCGGCCCGATCGCCACGCTCTCGTCGTTCTCCGCCTCGCACCGCCAGGCGTGGAACGGGGTGCGTGACCGGCTGCCCGTACAGCTCACCGACGTCGGAAACCAGGTCAGTTCGGTCTTCGACGCCATAGACGAAGAGGTCGCCCCGCTCCAGTCCCTGCTGCCACCCACCCCGGAGAAGCGCCACCGCTCCACCTCCACCAGCCCTGGCTCCACCCAGGACGCCGGCGGCTCCGCCCACAAGGACAGTCCCTCGCCCTCCTCACCGCACAAGAGCGAGAGCGGCGGCCCGCACCACGAGAGCGGCACCCCCTCACCGTCGGGATCCCGCTCGCACTCCGGCAGCACGCCGGACAAGGGCCTCCTCGACGGCGGTGCGGGCGGACTGCTCGACCCCCCGTCGGACAGCGACGAACCGTCGTCCCCGCCCGACAAGCAGGACAACGGCAACCCCGGTCCGGACGTCACGATCCCGCCCCTGCTGCCGGATCTGCTGCCGGGCCTCGGCCTGAACGCGGAAGACGCCGACTGATCACGGCTGAGGCGCGGCGCACCCGAAAGGGAGCGCCGCGCCTCAGCCATGTCCCGGCGGCCGACCTCAGAAGAACTCAGAAGACCTCAGAAGAACACGGACCGCCGCTGCACCAGCAGCTTGTACAGCGTGTGCTGGATCTGCTCCCGCACCTGGTCCGTCAGGTTGAACATCAGCATCGGATCCTCCGCCGCCTCCGGCGGGTAGCCGTCCGTGGGGATCGGCTCACCGAACTGGATCGTCCACTTCGTCGGCAGCGGCACCGCCCCGAGCGGCCCCAGCCACGGAAACGTCGGCGTCAGCGGGAAGTACGGGATCCCCAGCAGCCGCGCGACCGTCTTCGCGTTGCCGAGCATCGGATAGATCTCCTCGGCCCCGACGATCGAGCACGGCACGATCGGCGCCCCCGCGCGCAGCGCCGTCGACACGAACCCGCCCCGGCCGAACCGCTGCAGCTTGTAACGCTCGCTGAACGGCTTGCCGATGCCCTTGAAGCCCTCCGGCATCACCCCGACGACCTCGCCGCGCTGCAGAAGCCGCTCCGCGTCCTCCGCGCACGCCAGGGTGTGCCCGGCCTTGCGCGCCAGCTCGTTGACGACCGGCATCATGAAGACCAGATCGGCGGCCAGCAGCCGCAGATGCCGCTCGGCGGGATGGTTGTCATGGACGGCGACCTGCATCATCAGCCCGTCCCACGGCAGCGTCCCCGAGTGGTTGGCCACCACGAGCGCCCCGCCCTCCGCCGGGATGTTCTCGATGCCCTTCACCTCGACGCGGAAGTACTTCTCGTACAGCGGCCGAATCAGCGACATCAGGACCTGGTCGGTCAGCTCCTTGTCGTACCCGAACTCGTCGACCTCGTAATCCCCGGTGACCCGCCGCCGCAGGAACGCCAGCCCGCCGGCCAGCCGGCGCTCCCAGCTGTCGCCGCGCGGCTCGGGCTCCGCCGCCGCGGCCACCGCCGGCTCCGGCCCGGCGGCGGACCGCTCGTCCGCCGCGGGCTGCTGGAGCGGCTCTTCCTCCGGTACGGGGATCAGTCCACCCGGTTTGCGTGTGCGGCCCTGTGAACGCTTCGTGGCCGCGTCCTTGGCCTGCTTCTGCCGGCCGGCCGCGCCCCGCCTGGACCGCGGATCGTCACCGAAAGGGATGACCTTGGCATCCGCCATGTCAGATGCCCTCCTTGCCGACGAGTTGGGAGCTGACGAATTGGGACAGCCTGTCGACCGCGAGAGCCACCGTCTGCGGCGGCAGCAGCCCCGCGCCACGGCTCCGCGCGAAATCGGCGAAGGTCTGCGCGGTCGAATACGTGGGCACGAATCCCAGTGTCTCGCGCATCTGGTCCGTACTGACCACCCTGCCGTGGGTCAGCAGCCGGATCTGCTCCGGCGAGAAGTCCGTCATCCCCGCCGTACGCAGCGCCGAGCCGACCCAGGTCACCGCCGGCAGCAGCACGGGCACGGTGGGCCGCCCCAGCCGCCGCGAGCACTGCGACAGCAGCAGCACGCCCTCGCCGGCGACGTTGAAGGTCCCGCTGTTGAGCGTCCCGCGCCTGGCCTCGGCCGCGGCGATCAGCAGGACGTCGATCACGTCGTCCTCGTGGACGAACTGCAGCCGCGGGTCGTACCCGAAGACCGTCGGCAGCACGGGCAGCGACAGATACTCGGCGAGCGGCGAATCGGCCGCGGGCCCCAGGATGTTCGCGAAGCGCAGCACGCAAACAGCCACATCGGGCCTGCGGCGCGCGAATCCGCGCACGTACCCCTCGACCTCGACGGCGTCCTTCGCGAATCCGCCGCTCGGCAGCGACTTCGCCGGCATCGTCTCGGTGAACACGGCAGGATCGCGCGGCGCCGAACCGTACACGCTGGTACTGGACTTGACGACGAGGCGGCGGACCGTCGGCGATTTCTGACAGGCGCCGAGCAGCTGCATCGTGCCGATGACGTTGTTTTCCTTCACCGACGCACGGCTGCCCGTACCGCCCAGCGCGGTACCCGTCACATCCAGATGAACCACGGTGTCGACACTGTGTTCGGCGAGAACTCTCGCTATGGCCGGCTGACGGATATCGGCCCGGACGAATTCCGCCTCGCCCAAATGGTGCTCGGGAGGAACCGCGTCGACCGCGATCACCCGCTCCACACCGGGGTCGCGTTGAACGCGCCGTACGAAACGGCCGCCCAGCTGTCTGGCCACTCCGGTCACGAGCACGACCTTGCCCAAGATCAACTGCCTTCCCCTAGAACTGCGTCTACGCGTCACCGTAGCGGTTCACGATTGCCCGGGGATGACACCGCGGCCCTCCCACCGTGCTGGTGGAAGGGCCGCGGATGTACGAACAGCTGCCGCTTACTTCTTGTTGCGGCGCTGAACGCGGGTGCGCTTGAGCAGCTTGCGGTGCTTCTTCTTGGCCATCCGCTTACGCCGCTTCTTGATAACAGAGCCCACGACTACCCTCGCTCACTTCTCTTCACTCGGTGCGGGGCGTCTGGGCCCACACGACCTACGTCGGCCTAGCCTACCCGTCAGCGAGTGAGGGACGTAATCCGAGGGGATGCCGCCGGCTCAGCTCAGGCCGACTCAACCCCCACAAAGGACTCGCGGAGGTACTCGTGAACCGCTTGCTCCGGAACCCGGAAAGACCTGCCCACCCGGATCGCCGGCAGATGACCGCTGTGCACCAACCGGTACACGGTCATCTTCGACACTCGCATCACCGAGGCGACCTCCGCCACGGTAAGGAACTTGACCTCGTTGAGAGGCCTCTCGCTGCCAGCAGCCATGACCCACCTGTACCTTCCGCACCCGACGGCCACCGGCTTCCCCTCCGGTAACTCTTCGTCGCTGTGCGCTCACACACCAGACTAGGGGCGGGTGATACGAGTGGGGAAGAGGAGCAACCTCCGGCTGATTACTGTGACAGACACGCCCGATTGAGTACATAGCGAGTAAGCGGGCGGTAGTAATCGGAGCGCACCGCGTCATCAAGTGGCACCACCACGGACACCCGGCCCTCCGCCTCACCGACGAACAGCGCCGGATCGTCCGTGTCCGCCAGCCCGATCGCCTCAATGCCGAGCTGACCTGCCCCGCAGACCCAGCCGTGGTCCCCCACCACCAACTCGGGCAGCGGCCGGCCGGCCTCCGCGAGACCGTCGAGCGCGACCCGCACGGGCAGCGGCGAATGGGTGTGTGCGCCCGGCTCACTCCCGGCGCACCGAACACCCGGTTCGCGCACCAACGCGACGCCCCGTACGTAGTCAAGACGGTACGTGCGTACCCCGAACCGGGTCGTTATGTCGATACATCGCCCCTGCGAAGGTGTGAGAACAACACATCCCGCCGCCGACAAAGCGTCTGCGAGACCTGCGTAGAAACCCAGCAGCCGATGCGGATGGCCCGTCCCGAACAGCACAGGCGCCCGCTCCGCCACCGCCTGCCGCAGCCGCCCCGCGAACGCCTCCAGCGCACCGAGCGTCCGCTCGGGATCGATCACGTCCTGCCCCGACACATGACCGGGATCGGCGGAGACCCCGCACTTGTCGGCCATGAGACTGAGCAAGTCCCGCTCCCCCCAGGCCCATTCGGGGTCCAGGCCGAGCATCACCCGCGGATCACGGGCGGCGAAGAGCCGGTAACTGCGCAGACTCTCCTCCCGCGACGTCGCCACAGGACCGGCCAGCCTGGCCGCCAGCAGATGCGCACGCAACGCTCCGGTGCTCAACACACCACCGATGCTCGCGCACCAGGACCGGCGAGGGGCCGGAACCCGGTATACACCCCACAGTTGGCGTAACGTGCCTGCGCCGCCCCCGCATGTGCCCGCACCGCCACGGCCCAACCGGCGGACGGCTCAGGCGAGCAGCCCCCGCAGCGGGAACACCGCCTTACGCGTCGCCAGCACCGCCTGGTCCAGCCGGTCCGCCGGATCGTACCCCGCGTCCCACGGCTGCCACTGCGCCGTACGCCCGTCCGTCATCCGCACCGGACCCGGCTGACGCGTCCGCGCGTACACCTCGTCCCGCCACGACGCCGGCACAGCCGACTGCGGGTCGACCGGCGCGTGCGCGGCGATCCCCACCAGATGCGCCCAGGACCGGGGCACCACGTCGACCACCGCGTAACCACCACCGCCCAGCGCCAGCCAGCGGCCCCCGTCCGCGTACTCGTGCGCCAGGTCATGGCAGGCGGCCTGCACCGCGCGCTGCGCGTCCAGCGACACCGCGAGATGCGCCAGCGGATCCTCGATATGCGTATCGGCGCCGTGCTGCGTCACCAGCACCTGCGGCCGGAAGTCCGCCACCAGCTCGGGCACCACGGCGTGGAACGCCCGCAACCAGCCCTCGTCCCCGGTCCCCGCGGGCAGCGGCACATTCACCGCACCACCCTCCCCCGCACCGGCCCCGGTCTCCTCGGCCCACCCCGTCCCCGGGAACAACGTCCGCGGATGCTCGTGCAACGAAACGGTCAGCACCCGCGGGTCCTCCCAGAACGCCGCCTGGACCCCGTCGCCGTGATGCACGTCGACGTCGATGTACGCCACCCGCTCGGCACCCAGCTCCAGCAGCCGGGCAATCGCCAGCGCCGCGTCGTTGTAGATGCAGAAACCCGAAGCGGCACCCGGCATCGCATGATGCAGACCACCCGCGAAGTTCACCGCGTGCGCGGCCTCGCCCCGCCACACCGCCTCCGCCGCACCGACCGACTGCCCGGCGATCAGCGCCGACGCCTCGTGCATCCCCGCGAACGCCGGATCGTCCGCCGTCCCCAGACCGTACGACCCGTCGGCGGACCCCGGGTCCAGCGACAGCCGCCGTACGGCCTCGACGTACTCGGCCTGGTGCACCAGCCGCAGCGTCGAATCACCCGCCGCCGGCGCCGCCACCACATCCACCGCTCTGTCCAGCCCGTACGCCCGGACCAACCCCATGGTCAGCGCCAGCCGTACCGGATCCATCGGGTGGCTGGGTCCGAAGTCGTATCCCGAAACTGCGTCATCCCACATCAACAGTGCGCGGCCGCTCATGCCCGCCACCGTATCCGGCCGGGTCCGTCCCGAACGAGCGGGCGTACACGAGGGTCACCAGAACCATCACCATCGGCACGAGCATCGCGCCCCGGTAGCTCCACGCGTCACCCAGGGCACCCACCAGCGGCGACCCGATCAGAAAGCCCACATAGTTGAAGATGTTGAGCCGCGCCACCGCCGCGTCACTCGCGGCGGGAAACAGCCGGCCGGCGGCGGCGAAGGTCTGCGGCACGATCACACACAGCCCAAGACCCAGCATCGTGAACCCGAGAATCCCCACCCAGGGCCCCGAAGCGATGGCGACCACCCCGAACCCGGCGGCGGCGAGCACCGTCCCGCACCGCACGACAGCCACAGCACCGAAGCGCCGCACGCCGAAGTCCCCGACGGCGCGGCCCAGCAGGGTCGTCACCATGTAGGCGTTGTACGGAACGGTCGCCAGCTCCTCCGAGCTGTGCAGCACGTCCTGGAGGTACTTGGCGCTCCAGTTCGAGACGGTGGAGTCACCGATGTAGGCGAAGGCCATCACCAGACACAGGGGCAGCAGCAGCTTGAAGACGACGGGCTTGCTGCCCGCGGTTACGGGCTTGTCCCCCGACCCGGCGGCTGCCTCGACCGCGTCCGGTGTCGCATCGGCGTACCACCGGCTGCCGATCAGCGTCAGCGGCAGCAGCACGACCACCACCGGGAGATACGACACCAGCAGCGACAGATCCCAGTGCGCCCCCGCCCAGGCCAGCGAGGCCCCGGCTATCCCACCGAGGCTGTACGCGGCATGGAACCCGAGCATGATGCTGCGCCCGTAGGCCCGCTGGAGACTCACCCCGAGCATGTTCATCGACGCGTCGAGCGCCCCCACCGCAAGACCGAAGGCAGCGAGGGAGACGGCGATCTGCCACAGCGCGTCCCCGGCACCGACCCCGAGCAGAGCGAGCAGCACCACGGGCTGCGCACACCGCAGCACCATGCTCGGCCGCACCTTCGCGACCAGCTTCTCGGTGACGACACTCCCGACACCCGCGAGAATGGGTACGGCGGCGAGGAACACCGGCAGCAGCCCGTCGGATATCCCGTACCGGTCCTGGATCGCGGGGATACGGGTGACGAGGAGAGCGAAGGCCACGCCCTGGGCGAAGAAGCTCACCGCAAGGGAGGCCCGACCGTGCCGCAACCGCACATCTGTCATGGCCGGAAAGCGTATGACGCCGCGCTACCCATGGGTAGATGGATCAGGCGAGCAATCCCAGCAGTTCGTTCATCCCGCCGAAGTACCCGTTGGCCCCGGCCAGCTTCTCGGCGGGCGTCATGGCAGCGAACGCGTACACATCCATCCCGGCGGCCCTGGCCGCCGCGACACCCAGCGGCGAATCCTCGACGACGGCGCAGACGTCGGGGGCGACTCCCATCTGCTCGGCGGCATAAAGGAAGAGATCCGGCTCGGGCTTGCCCCTGCCGACGTCCTGCGCGCTGAAGATGACCCGGTCGTCGAACCACCGGTCGAGCCCGGTCTTACGATGCCCGACCCTGATCCGCTCATGGCTCCCGGAGGACGCCACGCAGTACGGCACCCCGTCGGCGGCAAGCTTCTCCAGAACATCCGCGACGCCGTCGACCGGCGTCAACTCGCGCTCGAAGGCGGCGAAGACGCGGGAGTGCAGGGTCTCGTCGAAGTCGTCGGGTAGCAGACGCCCGGTACGGGCACCGATGAGGTCGTGGACGCGATGCACCGCAGCGCCCATGTAGTCCCGCAGGGAGTCCTCGTAGGAGGTGGGATGTCCCAGCTCGGTGAGATAGCCGGCGAGAATGGTGTTGGAGATCGGTTCGCTGTCGACCAGCACGCCGTCGTTGTCGAAGATGATCAGTTCGTAGCGCATACGTCGACCTTAAACGGCACATGACCGTGAACGCAGAAAAGCCCCTACACCACGTGGGTGCAGGGGCTTCCCTGGTCTAACTGAAGAATTGTTCGGCGGCGTCCTACTCTCCCACAGGGTCCCCCCTGCAGTACCATCGGCGCAATGAGGCTTAGCTTCCGGGTTCGGAATGTAACCGGGCGTTTCCCTCACGCAATGACCACCGAAACACTATGAAGATGTCGAACTACACCGGATATGGACACAGCTGTTCGTTACTTCAGAACTAACACAGTGGACGCGAGCAACTGAGGACAAGCCCTCGGCCTATTAGTACCAGTCAGCTCCAACCGTTACCGGTCTTCCACATCTGGCCTATCAACCCAGTCGTCTACTGGGAGCCTTAACCCCTCAAGGGGGTGGGAGTCCTCATCTCGAAGCAGGCTTCCCGCTTAGATGCTTTCAGCGGTTATCCCTCCCGAACGTAGCCAACCAGCCATGCCCTTGGCAGGACAACTGGCACACCAGAGGTTCGTCCGTCCCGGTCCTCTCGTACTAGGGACAGCCCTTCTCAAGACTCCTACGCGCACAGCGGATAGGGACCGAACTGTCTCACGACGTTCTAAACCCAGCTCGCGTACCGCTTTAATGGGCGAACAGCCCAACCCTTGGGACCGACTCCAGCCCCAGGATGCGACGAGCCGACATCGAGGTGCCAAACCATCCCGTCGATATGGACTCTTGGGGAAGATCAGCCTGTTATCCCCGGGGTACCTTTTATCCGTTGAGCGACGGCGCTTCCACAAGCCACCGCCGGATCACTAGTCCCGACTTTCGTCCCTGCTCGACCCGTCGGTCTCACAGTCAAGCTCCCTTGTGCACTTACACTCAACACCTGATTACCAACCAGGCTGAGGGAACCTTTGGGCGCCTCCGTTACTCTTTAGGAGGCAACCGCCCCAGTTAAACTACCCATCAGACACTGTCCCTGATCCGGATCACGGACCCAGGTTAGACATCCAGCACGACCAGAGTGGTATTTCAACGACGACTCCACCTGAACTGGCGTCCAAGCTTCACAGTCTCCCACCTATCCTACACAAGCCGAACCGAACACCAATATCAAACTGTAGTAAAGGTCCCGGGGTCTTTCCGTCCTGCTGCGCGAAACGAGCATCTTTACTCGTAGTGCAATTTCACCGGGCCTATGGTTGAGACAGTCGAGAAGTCGTTACGCCATTCGTGCAGGTCGGAACTTACCCGACAAGGAATTTCGCTACCTTAGGATGGTTATAGTTACCACCGCCGTTTACTGGCGCTTAAGTTCTCAGCTTCGCCACACCGAAATGTGACTAACCGGTCCCCTTAACGTTCCAGCACCGGGCAGGCGTCAGTCCGTATACATCGCCTTACGGCTTCGCACGGACCTGTGTTTTTAGTAAACAGTCGCTTCTCGCTGGTCTCTGCGGCCACCCCAAGCTCACACCGTAAAGATGATCACCAGGAATGGCCCCCTTCTCCCGAAGTTACGGGGGCATTTTGCCGAGTTCCTTAACCATAGTTCACCCGAACGCCTCGGTATTCTCTACCTGACCACCTGAGTCGGTTTAGGGTACGGGCCGCCATGAAACTCGCTAGAGGCTTTTCTCGACAGCATAGGATCATCCACTTCACCACAATCGGCTCGGCATCAGGTCTCAGACTTAATGTTGTGCGGATTTACCTACACAACGCCCTACACCCTTACCCCGGGACAACCACCGCCCGGGCTGGACTACCTTCCTGCGTCACCCCATCGCTTACCTACTACCACCTTGGACCGGCGGCTCCACCACTCCCCTTTGCCCGAAGGCTCCAGGACGGCTTCACGGCCTTAGCATTAATGGGTTCAGTACTGGGCGTTTCAAAGCGGGTACCGGAATATCAACCGGTTATCCATCGACTACGCCTGTCGGCCTCGCCTTAGGTCCCGACTTACCCTGGGCAGATCAGCTTGACCCAGGAACCCTTAGTCAATCGGCGCACACGTTTCCCACGTGTGTATCGCTACTCATGCCTGCATTCTCACTCGTGAACCGTCCACCCCTCGCTTCCGCGGAGGCTTCACCCGGCACACGACGCTCCCCTACCCATCCCAACGGGCGTTGGCCCTCATGCTGGAATGACACGACTTCGGCGGTACGCTTGAGCCCCGCTACATTGTCGGCGCGGAATCACTTGACCAGTGAGCTATTACGCACTCTTTCAAGGGTGGCTGCTTCTAAGCCAACCTCCTGGTTGTCTCTGCGACTCCACATCCTTTCCCACTTAGCGTACGCTTAGGGGCCTTAGTCGATGCTCTGGGCTGTTTCCCTCTCGACCATGGAGCTTATCCCCCACAGTCTCACTGCCGCGCTCTCACTTACCGGCATTCGGAGTTTGGCTAAGGTCAGTAACCCGGTAGGGCCCATCGCCTA